>NZ_JBNCNZ010000002.1:188014-456511 GCF_049847245.1 Micromonospora sp. DT68 | reverse complement strand
CGTCGGTTCACTAACCGTAGCGCACCGACCCGGGGCACCGCAAAGCGACTCCGATACCGCCGCCCTCGACCCCTCTGACCTGCGGCTTTGTCAGCCATCGACGTCCTGCGCACCCCGTACCGACACGGCGGAGCCCCCGCCATCAGGAGGATGGCGAGGGCTCCGTGAGGTGCTTTCCGGGTGGCTGCGGTCAGCCGCCCGTACCCGGGCTGCCGGTCGGTGACGGCGGCGCCGCGCCGCCGCTCGGCGCCGGCGTACCGGCCGGGTTGGCGGCCTGCTGTGCCTGCTGGAAGGCGGTGAGCGCCTCGTCCAGCGCCTTGAGCGCGCGACCGTACCGCTCGAAGTCGCCGGACGTCTGCGCGGCCCGGACCTCGGTGATGGCGGTCTGCACCCGCTCCGCGGCGGTTGCCAGATCACCGGTCAGCGGCGGCGCTTCACCACCGCTCGGAGGCGGCGTCGTCGGCGTGGGCGTCGTCGGCGTCGTCGGGTTGCCTCCGGTGGTCGGCGGCGGTGTCGCCTGCCCAGCCCGCTTGCCCTGCTCGACCAACTGCTTGATGCCGTCGTTGATGTTGTCGGCCAGCGCCACGAAGGAGCCGCCGTCACCGTAGGAGAGCAGCACCTTCTGCAACAGCGGGTACGCGTCCTGCTGGTTGCTCTTCACGTAGACCGGCTCGACGTAGAGCATGCCGTCGGCGAAGGGCAGCGAGAGCAGGTTGCCGTACTGGACCTGCGCCTGGTTGCTGGAGAGCAGGTTGAGCTGCTGACGGATGTTTGCGTTGTTCGTCATCTGCTGGTGGACCTGCACCGGACCGGAGATCCGGGTCTGGTCCGGCAACTCCAGGACCTCCAGCCGGGGCTTGCCGTCGACGTACGACCCCGAGATCAGTGCCGCGAGGTTCTGCCTGCCGTTCGGAGTGACCGCGGAGGTGAGCTGGAACCGCGGGCTCTCCTGCCCGGGGAACTGGGTGAACAGGTAGTACGGCGGCTGCTTCTGGCCGCTGTCCGGAGCGTCCGGCACGTTCGGCACCTGCCAGAAGTCCTGCGCGGAGTAGAAGTCGCCCGGGTTCGTCACGTGGAACTTGGTGAGCAGGTTGCGCTGCACCTTGAACATGTCCGCCGGGTAGCGCAGGTGCTCGCTCAACTCGACCGGGATGTCCGCCTTCGGCAACACCAGGTCACCGCCGAACGCCTTGTTCCACGCCTTGAGCACCGGGTCGGTGTCGTCGTACTCGTAGAGCTTCACTGTGCCGTCGTACGCGTCGACGGTGGCCTTCACCGAGTTGCGCATGTAGTTGACGTTCTCCCGGGCCAGCTGGAAGGTGCCCCGGTTGGTCAGCTCGTCGGTGGTCTCCGTCTGCAGGTTGACGCGCTCTGCGTACGGGTAGGTGGCCGCCGTGGTGTAGCCGTCGACGATCCACTGCACCCGACCGTCCACCACCGCCGGGTACGGGTCGCCGTCCAGGGTGAGGAACGGCGCGACCTTCTCCACCCGGTCCCGCGGGTTACGCACGTAGAGCAGCTTGGAGTCCTCGTTGACCGCCTCGGAGAGCAGGAAGTTCGTCTCCTGCTCCTTGATGGCGTACAACAGCCGCCGGGGGAAGGAACCGATCTTGACGCCACCCTCACCGGTGTACGTGTAGGACTCGCCGCCGCCCTCACCGACCGGCCGGTCGAACTCGGCCTTCTTGTTCGGGTCGGACTGACCGACGATCGCGTAGTCGCCGGCAGCCATCCGCTCGCCGTAGTAGATGCGCGGCTGCTTGGCCGGGATCTGCTCGGTCTGCGAGGAGCACGCCTCCTGGGTGCGCTCGCCCAGGAAGCCCGAGACGAAGAACGGCTGCCCACCGCAGACCACCTGGTTGGCCGGGGCCGCCACCAGTCCGAACCCGTGGGTGTAGACGGTGTGCCTGTTGATCCAGGTGTTCTGCTGGTCGGTCAGCTCGCCGTAGTTGATCTCCCGGACGCCGACCACGTAGTCCGAGACCTTCCCGTTCACCCCGTAGCGGTCGATGTCCAGCTTGGGGCCGAAGTCGTAGAAGCCACGCACCTGCTGCAACTGGGTGTACGTCTCACTGACCAACTGCGGGTCGAGCAGCCGCACGTTCGACACGACGGAGGTGTCGGTGGCCAGGTTCGCCGGTGGGGTGAGGTTGTTCGCCGCGTACGGCGTGGTCTCGGTAGCCGCCAACCCGAACGCCGCCCGGGTCGCGTCGATGCTGCGCTGGATGTACGGCGCTTCCTTGTCCTTGGCGCTCGGCTTGACCTCGAAGGTCTGCACCGCCCAGGGGTAGATGCCGCCGATCGCCACGGCGGAGACACCGAGCAGGGCGAGCGAGATGCCCGGCCACACCAGGTTCCGCATCCAGGCGTTGGAGAACACGATGATCGCGATGGCCACCACGATCGAGATGTACGCCAGGATCTCCTTCGCCGGCAGCAGCGCGTTGACATCGGCGTAGCCGGCGCCGTACAGCTTCGCGCCCTCGTTGTACTCCAGCAGCATCGCCCGCCGGTCCAGCACGTACGCGACGGCCTTGAGCAGCACGAAGGCCGCCACCAGGCTGCTCAGGTGAGCGCGGGCGGCGTTCGTCATCCGGTCCCCGACACCCTGGAGGCGGACCCCGCCGAAGAGGTAGTGCACCGCCAACGCGCCGATCAGAGCCAACACCACAGCGGTGAAGCCGACGCCGAGCAGATAACGCCAGAACGGCAGTTGGAAGACGTAGAAGCCGATGTCCACCCCGAACTCCGGGTCCTTGATCCCGAAGTCGCCACCGTTGCGGAAGAGCAGCCACTGGTTCCACCGGCTCTGCGCCGACAGGCCGGCGAAGAGGCCGACCACCACGGCGGCCAGCGCGATCCAGGTGCCGAGGCGCGGACTGAGCACCATGCGGTAGCGTTCCAGGGCGGCCTGCTCGACCGAGTGCGGACGCAGCCGCGGGCGCAGCCGGTGGGCCAGCCACAGGTTGCCGCCGACGATGGCGGCCATACCGAGACCGATGGCGAGGAAGAGCAGCAGCCGGGTGAACAACACACCCGTGAAGACCTCGGTGTAGCGCACCTCCTCGAACCAGAGCCAGTCCGTCCAGGCCTGGACGCCCCAGCCCAGCAGGGTGAAGAGCACGAACACCCCCACCAGGACGGCGATGGTGACGCGTCCGCGCCTACTCATCTTCGGTAGGGGGCTGCTGCTACGCATTACCACTGTTTGGCTCCGCACGCTCGATGTGATCGGCTCCGACCAGGCACCCAGAGTACGGGGTGTTCCTGAACGTGTCGGGACACGGTCACGAGCGTCAGCAGCGGGTCGGCTGGCCTCCGGCACGCAGCGTCTCCAGCGCGGTCATCGCCTCGGTGAGGGAACCCACCCTCAGAAGCGGCAGATCGGGCTGCGGATTGCGGACCGCCTCGGCGCAGTTGTCCGCCGGAACGAGGAACGCCTTGGCCCCGGCACGCTTCGCGCCGACAAGCTTCTGGGCGATCCCGCCGATCGGGCCGACGGTGCCCTCGTCGTCGATGGTGCCGGTGCCGGCGATGACCTTGCCGCCGGTCAGGTCCGCCGGCGTCAGCTTGTCCACGATGCCCAGGGCGAACATCAGGCCGGCACTCGGACCGCCGATGTCTCCCAGGTCGATGCTGAGCGTGAACGGGTGCGGTTGCTGCTGGTCGATCTCGACACCGATCCTCGGCCGACCGTCCTGCTCACGGCTTGTCACCTTCGCGGTGGCCGGTACGCCGTCACGGGTGTAGCCGATCGTCAGGGCCGTACCGGCCGGCTTGGCCCGGACCATCTCGGTGAGCTTCGCGGCCACCGGCACCGGCTGACCGTCGACGGACGTGACGATGTCGCCGACCTTCAGCAGACCGGCGGACGGGCCGTCCGCGGCCACCGTCTTGACCACCACCTGCACCGAGAAACCCAGCTCGCGCAGCGCGGCGGTCTCGGCGCTTGTCTGCGACACCTTGAAGTCCTCGGCGTTGCGCTGCTCGACCTGCTCCGTCGACTCCCCCGGCGGATACACCAGCTCGCGCGGCACCACCGCCTCGTCGTCGGAGAACCAGCCGGCGATCGCCGATCGCAGCCGCACCGTTGGCTGCACCCCCACCGTCGTCAGCCGCAGCTGCCCGGCCGACGTCGAGGTCTCCCGCCCGGTGATCTGGATGACCTCCTTACCGTCGGCCGTACCGAGGGTGTTGACCGTCGGGCCGGGGCCGAGCACCACGTACGGGATCGGCACCCGCAGCACCCCGATGCTCAACAGAGCGGTGAACAGGGCACCGAGCAGGACCGTCAGGCCACGACGTCTCATGCGCCAGAGCGTACCGATCGCCCGGGGCCGGCCTGACCGATGCGCCACGCGACTTCGCCCTCAGCGCAACGCCAGCGGCGGCTACCTGGGGCTCGGCCCGCGTACCGTAGACGTCGTGCCTGATATTCCGTTCGGTTTCGCGCTCCCGGGTGGGCAACCACCAGACCCCAACGATCCCGCGCAGATGCAGCAGTTCATGTCGCAGTTGCAGCACCTGCTCTCCGCGCCGGGCAGCGGGCCGGTCAACTGGGACCTGGCTCGGCAGGTAGCAGCCAGCCAACTCGCCGCCGCCGGTGACCCGGCAGTGTCGCCGTACGAGCGCAACGCTGTCGAGGAGGCGTTGCGCCTGGCCGACCTGTGGTTGGAGCCGGCGTCGTCGTGGCCGACGGGCATCCAGACCCCGGTGGCCTGGAACCGCAATGAGTGGATCTTCAAGACGCTCGACGTGTGGCGCAAGCTCTGCGACCCGGTGGCCAGCCGGATGGTCGGCGCGATGGGCGACCTGGTGCCACCGGAGGCGCGCGCCCAGCTCGGCCCCATGCAGTCGATGGTCGCGACCCTCGGTGGCGCGCTCTTCGGCGGCCAGTTGGGGCAGGCCCTCGGCTCGCTCGCCGCGGAGGTGCTCTCCGCCGGCGACATCGGGCTGCCGCTCGGCCCGGCGGGCACGGCCGCGCTGATCCCGGCCAACATCCGCGCGTACGGCGAGGGCCTGGAGCTGCCCGAAGACGAGGTACGCCTCTACGTGGCGCTGCGCGAAGCCGCCCACCAGCGGCTGTTCCAGCACGTCCCGTGGCTGCGTGGGCACGTGCTCACCGCCGTCGAGATGTACGCCTCGGGCATCCGGGTCAACCGGGAGGCGATCGAGGAGGCGATGGGCCGGGTCGACCCGACCGACCCGGAGTCGATGCAGGCGATCGCCCTGGAGGGCATTTTCACCCCGGAGGACAGCCCGGCGCAGAAGGCCTCGCTGGCCCGGTTGGAGACCGCGCTTGCCCTGGTCGAGGGCTGGGTGTGCCACGTGGTCGACAGCGCCGCCAGCGACCGGCTGCCCAACGTCGTCCGGCTGGGCGAGGCGTTCCGGCGCCGCCGCGCCGCGGGCGGTCCCGCCGAGCAGACCTTCGCCGCGCTCGTCGGTCTGGAACTGCGCCCCCGCCGACTGCGCGAGGCGGCAGCCCTCTGGGCCGCGCTCACCGAGCACCGCGGCATCGAGGGCCGGGACGCCGTCTGGGGCCACCCGGACCTGCTCCCGTCCGACGACGACTTCGCCGACCCGGTGGCCTTCGCGATGAACGACATGGACCTGAGCGAGCTGGACAACTTCGACTTCACCGCACCCGGTGGCGCGAAGGAGCAGGCCCCGGGCCAGCTCGATGACGGCAACGACACCGACGACGGCGACGACACCAAGCGCTGACAGTCAGAGCCCAGATGTCCGGGCGCCCGCGCCGCTCAACGGCGGGCGCCCGGCTCATTTGTCGACAGGTCACCGTGAAGGTCTCGGACATTGCCGACCGGATGTAACCGATTGATCCGGCCGACCGCCGAACGGGCTCGTCAGGCGCGCCCGCCGACATCCGGAAGCAAGGCGCGTGGGTCGTCAGGTTGGCCGGCCGGCGCCCGAGAGCAGGGCGCGGGTGGCTTCCCAGCCTTCGAAGGCCGGGTCCAACGTGGCCAGGTCGGCCGGGCCGCGCAGTCGTCGCCAGCCGGCGGTGACGGCGACCTCCCCCGGTCGGGGTGCGCCGGCCCGGGCGTCTGTCGGGGTCGCTGTGTCCAGGTCCAGCGGGCGCAGCCAGCCCGGTGCCGGCAGCCGCGCGGCGACCCCGAGCAGACCCGGGCCGCCGCCCTCGACCGGAGCCACCGCGACCGACCGGGTGGTGAGCGGGCGCAGCAACTTGCCGACCGTCAACGCCGGCAGGTCGGGCACGTCGCTGGCGAGCACGGCCGCCTGGTCGTAGCCGCCCAAGGCGGCGAACACCGCGTTCGGCGTCGGCTCGGCCACCTCGTAGACCGTGGTGCCGGGCCAGACCAGCGCGTCAGCCAAGGCCCGGTCGGCGGGGGTGACCGCGACTGCGACGTCCACCTCGTTGAGGGTGGCGATCAGGTCGATGACGTCCTCGGCGAGCGCCGCCCGCCAGTCTTGCCGGTCGATGCCGGGCGGCGACCAGTGGACCGGACCGAGCAACGCCACCACAACCCGCCGCGCCATGCCCAGACCATATCCCTCCGCCCCAGCCCCGTCGCCTCACCCCGGCGCGCCTGATCCGAGGTCTGCGGGGCTGATCGACTCGCCTTCCTTGAAATCGGGGTGTCCGCCACCCGGGGATACCCCGGTTTCAAGGAAGCCGAGTGGATCGAGACGATCGCAGCTCACCGTACGACGGCGCGAGGGTCGACCGGTCAGGTGGGGACCGGGGCGCAGGAGGCGGCGGCTACGCCTTCGAGGTAGCCGCGGGCTCGTTCGGCCTTGGGGTAGCGGCCGACGAGCGCCCAGAAGCGGGCGTTGTGGCTGGGCACGATGAGGTGGGCAAGCTCGTGCAGCAGCACGTAGTCGATCACCCATTCGGGCATGTCCTGCACGCGGTGGGAGATCCGGATGCTGCGATCGGCGGGTGTGCAGGAGCCCCAGCGGCCGTTCTGGTTGGTGACCCACCGGACGCTGAGGGGCACCGCCTTGTCGCCGTACCCGGTGAGGTAGAGGCCGATCAGGCGGGTGGCCCGGGCCACCAGCTCGGCGTCGGAGCGGGCCAGTCGACCTTCGCGTGCCGCGAGCCGGGCAAGCATCCGGTCGACCCACTCGCTCTCCTCGGCCCGGGAGAACTGGTCCGGGATGAGGACGACGACCCGCTCACCGTCCCGGTACGCGGACACCGTGCGTCGCCGGCGCTGGCTGCGCCGCACCTCGACGACCGGCTTACGCGTCCCCGCCATCACTGGCCCGCGCAGCCTCGGCTACGTGTCACGAGGGAAAGCTAATGCGTACTGACCAGGGGTCCGCAAGGGTCAACCACCCGACACGCGCCCAGAAAGTGGCGATTGGCCGCTTGGCGTCCCGAAAATTTCTTGGCCGGGCCGCCACTAGTGCGCCTCGTCACCCATGGTGAACGCCGCTGGCAGCCGTACGTCCGCACCACCCTAGATGATCACCTTCGGGGTACTCGCACGGGTGTCTGTGACGGTTCGTCGGCGTGTCCCCGCCAAACTCACTTATCCGACCTAATTCGCCATGCACACTCTCGACGTCGACTTGCTCACAGGTCGATGCACAGCTGACATGGAACCGCCCAGACCTGGGTAGGGTCCGCGGACCAGCGGTCACGAGGGTGGCTGCGGAATGAGACCCAGCGCCGGCCGCCCCGCGTGGCCCGCCGCCGGGGCACCCGCCGGGACGACATCGACCGGCGGACGAGACGAGGAGGGGCACCGTGGCCGACCAGGCCCAGAGCTACAACGGTTACTGCGTGAAGTGCAAGGAGAAGCGGGACTTCGAGGGGCACGTGGAGGTCTCGAAGACCGGTATGAACATGGCAAAAGGAAAATGTCCGGTATGCGGGACAACAGTGAACCGCATCCTGGGCAAGGCGAAGGTCTGACCGTACGGGTCAATGGGGGGCGGGGTGGCCGAGCGGTCACCCCGCCCCCCGTTGCCGGCCCGGCAGGTCCCTCTGTCGGGTGACCGACACGGTTACCGCCGGGTTGTGGATAACCCGGCAGACCCTGTGGACAGCGCTGGATACAGCTCCGGCCATCTGTGGATAACGATCGACCCTGCGCACGGGCTCGGTCACGATTCGTCATCATGAGTCGTACCGCACTGCCCCGACCGATGCTGCTCCCCGGCCTCAGCCGCCTCTGGCGGGACCGGCACACACTGCAACTCGGCATCGACACCGGTCTCGCCGTGCTGCTGGAGCTGGCCAACCCGCGCGCCGCCCACCTGCTCGATCTCCTGGACGGCACCCGCAGCGAACGCGCCGTGCTGACCCAGGCGAGCGCAGCCCGGGTCACCGCCGCCGACGCCCGTACCCTGCTCGACGCCCTGCGTGCGGCGGGCCTCCTGGTGCCCGCGCACAGCCTCCTCCCCCGCGACCTCGCCGGGCCGGCCCGTGCCCGGCTCGCCGCCGAAGCCGGGGCGTTGGCCCTGGTCGCGGCCAGACTGCCCGGAACTCCCGCGCAGATCCTGCGGCGACGGCGAGCGGCCCGGGTGCTGCTCACCGGGGCCGGAGCACTCGGCGGGCCGCTCGCGGTCGCGCTGGCCCAGTCCGGCGTCGGCCGGGTGATCCCGGACCTCACCGGCCCGGTCCGCCCGATCGACCTGGTCGGCACCGGCATCCCGGCGACCGACCTGGGTGCACCGCTGGCCCGGGCGGTGCGGGCCGCCATCGACAACGTCGCCCCGGGCACCGGCACCCACCCGCTCCGGAGCCCTCGGGCGGACCTGGTGATCCAGCTCGGCGCGGACCGTCCGCCCGCGCTCCTCGCCGCCGGCCTCGCCCAGCGCCGTCAGCCGCACCTGCTTGTCACCGTCCGCGAGGGCGTACCGGTCATCGGCCCCCTGGTCCGCCCACCCGCCGGACCCTGCCTGCACTGCATCGAGCTGCACCGGACAGACCGTGACCCGGCGTGGCCGCGACTCGCCGCCCAGCTCGCCGCGGCCGAGCCGGTCGCCGCCGGCACGACCGGCACCCTGCTCACAGCCATCGGGTACGCGTTGACCGAGGCGCTGGCGCATCTCGACGGCGGCAGCCCGGAGACGCTGGGTGGCGCCATGGAGGTCACCGACGCGTGTCGCTTTCGCCGCCGCAGCTGGCCGCCACACCCGGCGTGCGGGTGCTCACGGAGCCGGGTGTCGGCACCAGCCCGGCCGCAGAGCAGCAGCGGAGCCCTCCGGTCGGTAACAATGGCCGGGTGACCGACATCCCGCGCCGGGCCGTGTCCCGGACCGCCAAACTCGCCGCCCTGCCGCTCGGCTTCGCCGGTCGGACCGTTCTCGGCATGGGAAAGCGCGTCACCGGGATCGCCTCCGACGTGATCTCCGCAGAGATCCAGCAGCGCACCGCCGAGCAGCTTTTCAGCGTGTTGGGCCAGCTCAAGGGCGGTGCGATGAAGTTCGGCCAGGCGCTGTCGGTCTTCGAGGCGGCGCTGCCCGAAGAGATCGCCGCGCCCTACCGGCAGGCGTTGACCAAGCTCCAGGAGGCGGCGCCGCCACTGCCGGCGGCAAGCGTGCACAAGGTGCTTGCCGAGCAGCTCGGCCCGGACTGGCGCGATCGGTTCGTCGAGTTCAACGACACTCCGGCCGCGGCGGCAAGCATCGGCCAGGTGCACCGGGCGCGGTGGCGTGAGCCGGGGCTCGACCCGTCGGGCGAGCCGAACAGCCGCGACGTGGCCGTCAAGATCCAATATCCGGGGGCTGGTGACGCGCTGCTCGCCGACCTCAAGCAGCTCTCCCGTCTCGGCGGCATGTTCCGGGCCATCCAGCCCGGCCTGGACGTCAAGCCGCTCCTTGTCGAGTTGCGCGAGCGGATCACCGAGGAACTGGACTACGAGCTGGAAGCCGAGTCGCAGCGCGCCTTCTCCGCCGCGTACGCCGACGACCCGGAGATCTTCATCCCGGAGGTGATCTCCGCGTCGCCCCGGGTGCTTGTCACCGAATGGGTGACCGGCACCCCGCTTGCCGACATCATCCGGGAGGGCTCCGAGGAGCAGCGGGACGAGGCCGGCCGGCTGATGGCCACGCTGCACCTCTCCGCGCCGCAGCGGGCGGGTCTGCTGCATGCCGACCCGCACCCGGGCAACTTCCGGCTGCTACCCGACGGCCGCCTCGGAGTGATCGACTTCGGTGCTGTGGCCCGGATGCCGGAGGGAACGCCGGAGCCGATCGGTCGCATCGCCGGGCGGGCGCTGCGCGGCGACGCCGACGGGGTCGTCGAAGGGCTTCGGTCCGAGGGGTTCATCGGCGCCGACGACGAGATCGACGCCGAGGGCGTCCTCGACTTCCTCCGCCCGATGCTGGAGCCCATCGCCGCCGACGGGTTCCGGTTCACCAGGGCCTGGCTGCGGGCCGAGGCGGCGCGACTGGCCAGCCCCCGCTCCCCCACCTACCAGTTGAGCCGCCAGCTCAACCTGCCGCCGTCGTACCTGCTCATCCACCGGGTGACACTCGGGTCGATCGGCGTGCTGTGCCAGTTGGAGGCGAAGGCCCCGTACCGGGGCATCCTGGAGCGGTGGCTGCCCGGCTTCGCCCCCGTGGCCTGAACGTCACGAAGGGCGGGTGCCGACCGGCACCCGCCCTTCCGCATGGGGTGGTACTAGAGAACGCCCAGGTCGCGTGCCGAACGGTTGCGGCTGTTCATGGCGACGGTACGGGCGGAACGGGTTGCCTCAGTGCTCGTGGTGGTACGACCGGCCTGAGGCCGGCGCATTCGAGCCCGGGACAACGCTTCGTGGAGTAGTTGCATCTCAAAGGCTCCGTTCGGAACGTTCAACATCGTCGTCTCTCTAACTGCCGGTGTGGCACCGGCGTAGTTGGTACGGATTCGGGAAGTTGTCAGGCTGCCAGCCGGACCGCGCCACGCGCCTCGGACAGCCCACTGGCCTCCAAGCGCGCCTCGGCCTCGACCCGGAGCGCGGCGTCACGAGCGACGTCCTCCTTGCGCGGACGGCCACGGGGCCGCTTGCGCGGGACGACCGCGCCACGCTCGAAGATCTCGCCGCCCCAGACGCCCCACGGCTCCGCTCGCTCGACCGCCCCGGCGAGGCACTCGACGCGCAGCGGGCAGTCCCCGCAGAGCGACTTGGCCAGCTCGAGCTCGGCAGGCGAGTCGGAGAACCACAGGTCGGGGTCGAACTTCCGGCAGGGCAGGTTCGCCTCCATGTCGACGCTCACGTCGACGGGGGCCAACGCCAGACTCATCGCCCGGTCACCTCTCTCTCACTTCGATCTCGTGGATCGCATTCCGACGTACTTCGGCGGGGCAAAAAACTAGGCCGCGGATCCCGGTAAGCGGGTTCCGCGGCCTCGAGGTGAGCCGGTGTCTGATGGTCAGACCGGTCTGCCTCGAGGTGGAACGCCGCGGAGATCCGTGCGCTTCTTGGCGCCCTGGATGCCCATGCCCGTGATGCCACTGGTCCCCTCGATTCCGGTGGCCGGTGCAACGGTCAGGTTCAGTTCGACCTGAACCTGGTGCACCTGCGGAACCGACGGTCGCGTGGCCGGGAGGGCCACCCAGACAGCCGACAGCGGAGCGTGGACAGACGGCATCGCCGTCGGACGCTCATAGGTGAAGATCTCCACGGTGGCCACCTCCCTCACGTTCCTCGATCGACTGGACCAACCCCGGTGAGCAGCCGGAATGGCGCCGCTCGCGTGGTGTGTCCTGAGGCTATTCCTCGCCACAGGGCGAGGGCAAACGAATTTACGACGAGATTTCGAAAGTTTTCTCCGGGCAGACATCGTCCACACTCTCGCCCCCCACCAGCGCCAGCACCGACTCGCCGTACAGGCCCAATTTGCGAGGGCCGATGCCGGCGATGGCGATCAACTCCTCCGGACGGCCGGGACGCCGCTCGGCCAGCGCGATAAGCGTGGCGTCGGTGAAGACCACGTACGCCGGGACCTTCTGCGTGCCGGCCACCCGCTGCCGCCACTCGCGTAGCCGTTCGTGCAGCTCATCGTCGATGTCGGACGGGCAGGTGGGGCAGCGACCCAGCTTGCGGTCCGGGCCGGCGAGCAGCGTGGCGCCACAGATCCGGCAGGACATGATCTGCGTCCGGCGGCGCTCGGTGCGGCGTGCCGGGCCGGTGCCGGGAGCTGCCCGCTCGGTGCCGCCGGAGCGGTCGAGCTGGGGCAGGAAACGCGACGGCCGTCGGGCCCGGCCTCCGGGCGAGCGGGCGGCGGCGTACGACAGCCAGAGCCACTCCCGCGCCCGGGTGATCCCGACGTAGAGCAGTCGGCGTTCCTCCTCGACCTGCTCGACGGTCTTGGCGTACGCGGTGGGAAGGGTGCCCTCGGCGAGGCCGACAAGGAAGACGGCGTCCCACTCAAGCCCCTTGGCCGAGTGCAGGGAGGCGAGGGTGACCCCGTCCACAGTCGGTACGTGCTGCTGGGCGGCCCGGCGGGCCAGTTCCTCGGTGAAGTCGGTGAGCGTGACCGGCCGCTCCACCGACGCCGCCTCGCCGATCGGCACGAGTTCGGGGGTGGCCGCGTACTCCTCGGCGAGCTGGACCAGCGCGGCCAGTGCCTCCCAGCGCTCGCGGGCGGCGCCGCCGGCCGGGGGCGCGTCCGGAGCCCAGCCGACAGCGGTGAGCGCCTCGACGACGGCGGCCGGCAGTGGGGTCTCCCCCGGGATCGAGCGGGTGGCGGCACGCAGCGCGACCATCGCCTGGCGGACCTCGGTCCGCTCGAAGAAGCGCTCGGCGCCCTGCACCACGTACGGCACAGCGGCCTCGGTGAGCGCCTTCTCGTACGCCTCGGACTGCGCGTTGATCCGGAACAGCACGGCGATCTCCTTCGCCGGCGTGCCCGCGTCGATGAGCGCTCGGCAGCGGGCTGCCACCGCGTTGGCCTCGGCAGGCTCGTCGGTGAAGATCCGCAGGTCGGGTTCGGGGCCTGCGGGGCGCTGCCCGCTCAGCTCCAGCCGCAGGCGCGCCTCGGTGCCACGGGCCTGCGAGATCACCGCGTTGGCCAGCCCCACCACCTGCGGGGTGGAGCGGTAGTCGCGGACGAGCCGGACCACTGTGGCGCCCCGGTGCTTGCGTGGGAAGTCGACAAGGTACGCCGAGGTCGCGCCGGTAAACGAGTAGATCGTCTGGCTGGCGTCGCCGACCACTGTGAGGTCGTTGCGGCCGCCGAGCCAGGCGTCCAGCAGCCGCTGCTGGAGCGGGTTGACGTCCTGGTACTCGTCGACCACGAAGTGCCGGTACTGGCCGCGGACCTGCTCGCCGACGTCCGGGTGCTCCTCGATGCCCCACACCGCGGCGCGCAGCATGTCCTCGAAGTCGATCACCCCGTTGGCGCGTTTGAGCTGCTCGTACGCGGTGAACACGTCGGCGACCTTCGCCGGCTCGTGCGGGGTGTCGCGCAGCGCGCGGGCGGCCGACACCACGTAGTCCGCAGGCTCGACAAGCGACGATTTCGCCCACTCGATCTCGCCGGCCAGGTCCCGTGCGGCGGCCCGGTCGGTACGCAGGCCGACCCGGGCGGCGGCGAGGGTGACGAGCCGTACCTTGCTGTCCAGCAGTTCGGGCATGGCACGCCCGGCCAGCAGGCGGGGGGCGAAGTAGCGCACCTGGCGCAGCGCCGCGGCGTGGAACGTCCGCGCCTGGACACCTTGAGCCCCGAGCAGAGTGAGACGGTGTCGCATTTCGGCTGCGGCGCGGGCGGTGAAGGTGACGGCGAGCACGTGCCGGGGGGAGATCTCGCCGGAGAGCGCCCGGTGGGCGATCCGGGAGGTGATCGCCCGGGTCTTGCCGGTGCCGGCTCCGGCGAGGATGCAGACCGGGCCGGCGGGTGCGGTCACGGCGGAGCGTTGCTCAGGGTCCAGCCCGGCGAGTACGCGTTCCGACGCTGAGTGAACCACCACAACCAGGAATCATCTCAGCTCCTCCGAACGTTGTAGCGGACAGCCTCGGCTTGATCCGCAAGCCGCGGCCGGAGGAGTTGGAGGATCCGACCATGCTGACGATGTATTCAACCCCCTGGTGCGGCTACTGCCACCGGCTGAAGTCGCAGCTCGACCGGGAGGGCATCGGGTACGAGGTGGTCGACATCGAGCAGGACCCGAAGGCCGCGGAGTTCGTGATGGGCGTCAACGGCGGCAACCAGACGGTGCCGACGCTGCGTTTCGCCGACGGCAGCGCCCTCACCAACCCCTCGATCACCCAGGTCAAGCAGCACCTGGCGACTCTCACCGCCTGACGGTCTGGGTCACCTTCGACGAACGGCCGCCCGCACGCGGGCGGCCGTTCGTCGCGTCCGGGGTCGGTCACCGCCGGGGCGCCCGAGGGGTGCCCGTCGTCATCGGCTTGTCGATCTCCACCTCGGCCGGGCGGCGCTGCGCCGGAATGGACGGGCTCGTCGGCGCTGTGGGCGGCCGGAGCGGGCGGCCCCCGGCCGGCGGGCTCAGGTGCCGGCCCCGCCAGAGGTAGGCGCCGGCCGCGAAGGTGGCCACCCCGACGAGCGCGAACAGCGCCCGGTAGTCCAGGACACCGACGAGCAGCGCGCCAGCGCCGATGGAGAGCGCCTGCGGGCCGCTGACCACCGCCTGGGTGGCTGCGGCGACCCGACCGACGAGCACCGGCGGGGTACGCCGTTGGATAAGTGTGTGCAGCCCCACCATCGTCAGCGGGAGCGAGACGCCGGCCAGCAGCACCGCCACGAAGGCGAGCCGCAGATCGGGGTACGCGAGCGCGAGCGCGGCCGGGGAGAAGAAGGCGACGCCGGCGGCCAGCGTGCCGACCTCGCCGAGCCGGCGGACCAGCGCCGGTGAGCAGAGCCCGCCGAGCAGCCCGCCCACGCCCTGCACGGTGACCAGCACGCCCACGAAGGCGGCGTTGCGGCCCAGCCCCTGGTCGACGTAGGCGAAGATCAGCGACTCGCTGAAGCCCATCACAAGCGACCCCAGCCCGTAGCCGAGCAGGGCCCGGCGCAGGGCCGCCACACCGGCCAGGTGCCGCAGGCCGGCACCCAGTTCGGCGGGCCAGCGCAGCCGCACGGCCGGCGTCGTCGGCTGCGGGCTGGGCACCGCCGTCACCACTGCCGCGGCCGTGACGAAGCCGATCATGCCGATCCCGGCCAGCGCCCACCCGCCGAACGCGGCGTAGAGCGCCGCGCCGACAAGCGGGCCGACAAGCCGAAGCCCCTGGCGTACGGTCTGCAGCGCGCCGTTCGCCTCGGCCAGCAGCTCCACAGGCACCAGTTGCCGGATGAGCCCGCTGAGCGCCGCGCCGAGCGTGATCGAGGAGAGGCCGTACAGGGCTGCGACCAGGTAGACGAGCCAGATGTCGCCGGCGTCCCGGACCGTGAACAACGGGGTGAGCAACGCTGCGGTGGCCAGGTTGGCGGCCACGAAGAAGGGGCGGCGGGGGTACCTGTCGACGACCCAGCCGACAAGTGGCGCCAACGTCATGGGGGCGACGACGGCGAAGATGGTGCCGCCGGCCAGCCCGCTGGAGCCAGTCAGATCCTTGACCCAGATCGCGAGTGCGAGCAACAGGATCGACTCGGCGGTCATGCTGGCAAGCAGACCAGCGAAGAGCAGGCGAAAGTCGGGTCGGCGCAGGACGGTGCGCATGGGATCCCTCCGGCGGGGATGGCGTGCCCTGGGGTGGGCGGGGTCGACGGGGCCGCGACCGCGGGGTTCGCCGTCGTCACGGCGTACCCACGGTCCATTTTTCGCAAGACACGCCCCCGCCGGAACCTCCGACGCCGGTCGCGCCGTCCATACTGACCGTGGGGGGCGAATTTCATACAGTTACCGTCGCGTCTGCGGCGGTCGACGGGAAAGAGGACACTGTGCCTCCTGCCGCACCCAGCCCGATCATGCGTCGCCGCAGGTTGGGCCTAGAGCTACGTCGCCTGCGCGAGGCCGCGGGCTTCACCGGTGACCAGGTCATCGAGAGGATCGGTTGGGCGTCCGCGTCCAAACTGTCCCGGTTGGAGAACGGTCGCAGTCGACCGGACCCCCAGGACGTCGCCGTGCTGCTCGACCTCTACGGTGCCGACGCGGCGCTGCACGATGAGCTGCTCGGGATCGCTGGCGAGGCCGGCGACATGCGGGGTTGGCTGAAGAACTTCCCGGTGATGACTCAGCAGCAGCGCAGTTGGGCCGAGCTGGAGGCGGGCTGCGCGGAGATCTCCGAGTACAACCCGGTGCTGGTGCCCGGCCTGTTGCAGACCGCCGGGTACGCGCAGGTCCGGATCGTCTCGGCCCGCCAGGTGGCCGAGAGCGCCGGTGAGCCGAAGCCCGGCGACGAGCCGGATACCGAGGTGCAGGCACGGTTGGCCCGCCAGTCGCTGCTGACCCGGGAGCCGCACGCGCCGCGCTACACAGCCGTGTTGGAGGAGGCTGCCCTCGGCCGGCGGGCCGGTCCACCGGAGGTGCTGCACGACCAACTGGTCCAGTTGTGTGAGCTGGCCCTTCTGCCGAACGTGACGCTGCACGTGCTACTTCGGGACACCCAGATCGGCGATTGGTACCTTCCGCCGACCGCGTTCTCCCTCTACCGGTTCGCCGATCCACTCGATCCGGAGACATTGGCCATCGAAGGGGGGTTCACCGACGTCATGTCGACCGAGGTGAACACGCTAAATCGCTATAAAGTGGTGTTCGAGTGGCTATGCACGGCGGCACTTGACGCCTCGGACACCCTCTCCTGGCTGATCGAGGCGACAGGACGGGTGACCGAGACGACGCCCCCATCCACAGTGGCGTTCGGCCCGGCAACGGCGCCGGTTCAACGTCGCCGCGCTTCGGGGCGGCTGACGGAACTGTGAACCAGGGGACCTCCGTCGGGGCGTGCGGCACCACTCGTCCCATCGGATCGGTTCACATCAGGAGCAGAACCATGAACGACATCCACAACACGCCGTCCATCTCCGCCGACTCGTTGGCGGACGCGCCCTGGCGTACCAGCACGCGCAGCCAGACCTCCAACTGCGTGGAGGTCGCCCCGCTGGGCACCGGACCATCGGCGGTCGCGCTACGCGACAGCAAGGACCGGGGTGGCCCGGTGCTGCTGTTCAACCGGGCCGGATGGCTCGGCTTCATCGCCGGAACCAAGACGGGCCAGTTCGATCTGAACTGAGCCGTCAACCAGAAGCGGGGCCGTCGGCAGTTCGCCGGCGGCCCCGTCGCTCTACCCGCGTCGACCCGCTGACCAGGCATCCACCGATCGGATGACTCGAAATCAATAGGCGCGTTTCACTTGCTGGGATGACTACCCGGCGTAGCATGACCGGTGAAGGTGGAACTTCCACACCGCTCATTCGTCGCGGTTCATCCGGAGACCCCCATGCGTTTCCTGATCGTTCGCACCGACATCCGCACCGTCGCCGACGGGGACATCGCCGCGGCCTGGGCAGACGGCCACCGACTCCGCGACGAGACGACCACGCCCGAGCCGCGCCGACAGATCGTGCACGCCGAGGACCGCGACGCCGCACTGCTGCTGGCCCGGGCCCTGTCCACTGTCGGCGCAGTCCGCGCCGGCAAGCAACGGGTCAAGGTCCTGCCGCTCAGCGAGCCACGGCCCGTCCTCCGACGCCGGCCAGGCCTCACCGGCACCTGACCCAGACGTCCGCCGTGGTCGGACCGGCTCCCCCGCCGCGTTACCCGCCCTGATCGACCACGGCGGCCCGTGTTCCCGGCCCGTGACCGCCGCGGCAACGGCGGCCACGGGCCGGGACCGCACTCATGCGCCGGCGTCCACCCAGCCATCCAGCCAGCGATGGATGAGGAACAGCGCGATCGACGACGGCGGCGGCAGCATCAGCCTGGCCCCGTCACCCACGTCCACCGACCGACCGGCCAACGCCGCCCCGATCTCGGCACGGGAGAACCACCTGGCGTACGCGATCTCGGACGGGTCCACCCGCACCGGTTCCGCAGGATCCGCGACGGCCAGGAAGCCCAGCATCAGCGAGCCGGGGAACGGCCAGGCCTGGCTGCCGACGTACACGATCCGGTCGACGGTGATGCTCACCTCCTCGCGGACCTCGCGCAGCACGGCGGCCTCCGCGGACTCCCCCGGCTCGACGTAACCGGCCAGACAGGAGTAACGCCGACCACCCGGGGTGCCCGCCCAACCGGCGTTGTTACCGAGCAGGCAACGGCCGTCCGGTCCGGTCACACCGTCGTGCACCAGAACGATCATCGCCGGATCGGTACGCGGCCAGATCCGCCCCCCGTTACGGTCCACCCGGGACCAACCGGCCTCGTCCATCGCGGTCGGCGCCCCGGTCGCCGGCGAATAACCGTGCCGGTTGTGCCAGTTGACAAGCGCGAGCGCCGTCGTGAAGATCCCCGCCTCCCGGTCGGCCAGCAGGTGACCCACCTCCCGCAGGTTGACCGCCCTGGTCCCCGGCAGCGCCGGCAGCGGCGTGTCCACCGCGAAGACCGGCACCCCGTCCGGCTCGACGCCGAGGAACATCGCGGTCGCCTCGGAGCCGGCCGGCGCGTCGTCCGCGCCGAACAGCACAAGAGCCGGAGGTGACACGTCGGTACGGGCCAGCGTCTGCCCTTCGGCCGAGTCGAGCAGCAGCACCCGGCCGCGCAGCCACGCGTCGGTAAGCCACAGCGAGTCGCCCCGCCGGTGCGCCACCCGATCCAAGGTGGACCGGGCCAGCGGCGGCACCGTCTCCCCGCTCACGACGCGCCCGCCCCAGCCGGCGAGACCGGACGGCTCACGGCTGCACCGGCTCGACCCGCACCGGCGTCAACGCGGCCAGCCCGTCGGCCACCCGCTCCGCGTCGCCGAGCACCACGACCGCCGCCCGGGACGGCGCGAGGTGGTGGGCCGCGACCCGCGCCACGTCGTCGACGGTCGCCGCCGCCAGCCGGGCCGCGTACTCGGCGAGGAACTCCAGACGCAGGCCGTTACCGGCGTACGCGCTCGTCAACGCCGCCAACCCGGCCTGGGTGGACATACCGAGCTGAAGGGTGCCCAGCGCGTACTGCCGGGCCTGCTCCAACTCCTCCGGCTTCGGCGGAAGCGACGCCAACCGACCCAACTCGTACGTCGTCTCCAGCAGCGCCGGGCCGGTCACCTCAGTGGCCACCTCGGCGGCGGCGACCAGCACCGAGCCGGCCACCGAATGCTCGATCACCGAGTGCGGGCCGTACGTGTAGCCCTTGTCCTCGCGGATGTTCTCCACCCACCGGGAGGAGAAGTAACCACCGAAGACCAGGTTGGCCAGTTGCAGAGCAGCGTGGTCCGGGTCGGTGCGCGGCACCGCCGGCAGCGCCACCCGCAACGAGGACTGCACCGAGCCGGGCCTGTCGACAAGCAGCAGCGGCCCCGGCTCCAGCCGCGGAATTGCCGGCAGGGTCGCCGTACGCCCGGCACCTCCCCAACCGCCGAGCGCCCGCTCGACGGCGTCCAGAGCCCTCTCCGGCTGTACGTCACCGACCACCACCAACTGCGCGCCGGCCGGATGCACCCGCTCGGCGTGCAGGGTACGCAGCGCCGCCGGCCGCACCGCGCGGATCTGACCCGGGTCCGGGGTCTGCGCCGCGTACGGATGCCGCCCGTAGATCCGCTTCAGCAACGCCTCCCGAACCAGGTGCGTCGGCTGGCTCTGCGCGACCTGGATCCGGTCGATCAGCCGATCCCGCTCGGTCGCCACCTCGTCGCTGGGATAGCTGGCACCGGTCAACACCTCGGCCAGCAGCTCCAGCATCCGGTCCAGCCCGGTGACCAGGCCGGCACCCGAGAGCATCAGCCGGTCCGGATCGACACCCGCGGAAAGCCCGGCGCCCACCTTCTGCAACTCGGCGGCGATCTGCACGCTTGTCATCGACTCGGTGCCGGAGAGCATCGTCTGCGAGAGCATCGCGCCACGCGCCACGTTGACCCGGCCGAACGGCACCCAGAGCCGCAGCTCGACCAGCGGCACCGCCGGCCGGCGTACGGCGATCACGGTCAGCCCGTTGCCCAGGGTGCGCTCGGACTGCTTCGGCACCTTGAGCTTGCGCGTGGGGCCGAGCGCCGGCAGCGCACGCGGCCCAGCCGACACGGTGACGCTCATCGGACCACCTTCGTTCGCGACTGCGGGGCTCGCAAAACCGGCTCACTCCTCGCGCTCACCGGGCACCTCCGGGAATTACCTCGATCGTGGCACGCCGCTCCGGACGCAGGGTTGCCGCGGCGGCCCGGACCTGCTCCTCGGTCACGTCGCCGACCAGGCGGGGCAGGTCGTTGAGCAGACCCGGTTCGCCACGTTGCTGTTCGAGCACTGCCATCTGCAACGCCCGGCCGAGCACCGCGTCGGTGTCGCGCAGCAGGTGGGTCGCCATCCGGGCCTGGGTCCGGGCCAGCTCGCCGTCGGTCAGCCCGTCGGTGGCCAGCCGGTCCAGTTCCTCGTCGACGGTGCGCAGCACCTTGTCGACGTCACCCCCGGGCGGCAGGTGCGCCTGAAGCAGCAGCGCTGTCGGGTCCCGCACGTCGAACGGGTCACCCATGAAGCCGAGGTAGCCGCTGAGGCCGGTCACCGAGCGGTCCCGCTGGACCAGCCGCTCGACCAGCCGTGAGGCGTCACCGTCGGTGAGCACCTCGGCCAGCACCACGTACGGCAGGTAGCCGGCGAAGTCGGTGATCGGGTCGGGTACCCGCCAGGCGCCAGCGACCGCCGGCAGGGGTGCCAGGGCATCGGTGTACGAGGTGCGCCGCTCGGCGGTCAGGTCGGGCTCGGCGAAGTCGGGCCGGACCGGTGCCGGACGTGCCGGTACGTCGCCGAAGTGCCGGGTGATCAGCTCGGTCGCCTCGGTGACGTCGATGTCGCCGCTGACCGCCAACACCGCGTTACCGCAGGCGTAGTAGCGGCGGAAGAAGTCTTCAGCGTCGGCGACGGTGGCCGACTCCAGGTCGTCGAAGGAGCCGTAACCGTCGTGCGCGTTGGGGAACGTGTCGAACATGACAGGCGGCAGGGTCAGCCAGGGAAAGCCACCGTACGGGCGGCTGAGAACGTTGACCCGGATCTCCTCCTTGACCACGTCGACCTGGTTGCGCAGGTTCTCCTCGGTCAGCCGGGGGCCGCGCATCCGGTCCGCCTCCAGGAACAGCGCGCGCTCCAGCGCGTTGCTCGGCAGCGTCTCGAAGTAGTCGGTGTAGTCCAGGTGGGTGGAGCCGTTGAAGGTGCCCCCGGCGCCCTGTACGTGCCGGAAGTGGGCAAGCTTCTCGAGGTTCTCCGAGCCCTGGAACATCAGGTGTTCGAAGAGGTGAGCGAAGCCGGTGCGCCCTTCCGGTTCGGATCGGATGCCGACGTCGTAGACCACCGCCACCCCGATCACCGGGGCACTGCGATCGGGCGTGAGGACCACCCGCAGGCCGTTGTCGAGGGTGAACCGCTCGACGGGATATTTCGTCGCTGGAATTCTGGATCTCCGCGCCACGTGGTCGACCCTAGCGCGCCGGCACTGCCACCACGGGCGACCTGCGGGGAGCCACCACCAGTCGGCGACGCGGGCAGCACCTGCGCGACCATCGCGCAGGGCAGCCAGTCCCACCAAGCTGGTAGGAAATGCCGACATAACCGAGACGCCCCTTCCCGACATGTGGATGGGCCTTGACGCTGGCGCGGGCCTGGCCCACTCTTCCTACCAACTAAGTAGGAATACTGCGGATTGGATGGACGATGAGACGCCTCCCCCTGCGCCGGATGGTCACCCTGGCCACCCTCGCCGCCGTCGGCGCGGCCGCCCTGGGCAGCACCGCCGCGTGCGGCGACGACAGCGAGGGCGCGGGCGGCAGCTCCGGCCCGGTGACCCTCCGGCTCGGCTACTTCCCCAACATCACGCACGCACCGGCGGTGGTCGGTGTCGAGAAGGGCATCTTCGCCGAGAAGCTCGGCGCCGACGTGAAGCTGGAGTCGAAGACCTTCAACGCCGGCCCGGCCGCCATCGAGGCCATCTTCTCCGGCGCGCTCGACGCGACATACATCGGCCCGAACCCCACAGTGAACGCGTTCTCCAAGTCCAAGGGCGAGGCGGTCCGGGTCATCTCCGGTGCTGCCTCCGGAGGCGTGGCGCTGGTGGTCAAGCCGGGCATCAACGGCCCGCAGGACCTCAAGGGCAAGAAGATCTCCACCCCGCAGCTGGGCAACACCCAGGACGTGGCGGTCCGCTACTGGCTCAAGCAGCAGGGGCTGACGACCACCAAGGAGGGCGGCGGCGACGTCAAGATCGTCCCGCAGGAGAACGCCCAGACGGTGGAGACCTTCACCAGCGGCGCCATCGACGGCGCCTGGGTGCCCGAGCCGTTCGTCTCCCGTCTGATCAACGCCGGTGGCAAGGTGCTCGTCGACGAGCGCGACCTGTGGCCGGACAAGAAGTTCGTCATCACCAACCTCCTGGTCAGCACGAAGTTCCTCAAGGCGCACCCGGACGTCGTGCAGAAGCTGGTCGAGGGCCAGGTCGCCGCGAACGAGTTCGTCAACACCAAGCCGGACGAGGCCCAGCAGGCCATCTCCGAGGCGATCGGCAAGATCACCGGCAAGCCGCTGGACCCGAAGCTGATCAAGCAGGCGTGGCCGACGTTGGAGTTCACGAACGACCCCATCCCCTCCTCGCTCAAGGCCGGGCTCGACCACGCCGTCGAGGTCAAGCTGACCGACCCGGTGAGCCTCGACGGCCTCTACGACCTGACGTACCTCAACAACGCGCTCAAGGCGCAGGGCAAGCCCGAGGTCGTCCAGCCATGACGTCGACCACGACGACGCCGGGAAGCGCGACCACCTCGGTCGCGCTCTCCGGCGTGACAAAGGTGTACGGACGCGGGGAGAGCGCCGTACTGGCTCTCGACGGGGTGTCCCTGGACGTCGCGCCGGGCGAGTTCGTCTGCCTGGTCGGCGCCTCCGGCTGCGGCAAGAGCACCCTGCTGAACCTGGTGGCCGGCCTGGACCGGCCCACCGCCGGGCAGATCGACCTGGCCGGCGACGCCCATCCCGGGCTGATGTTCCAGGAGCCGGCGCTCTTTCCCTGGCTGACCGTCGACGCAAACGTCGAGATGCCGCTGAAACTGCGCGGCCTGCCCCGGGCGCAGCGACGCGAGCGGGTGGCCGAGTTGCTGCGCACCGTGCACCTTGGCGAGTTCGGCCGCAAGCGGCCACACGAGCTGTCCGGCGGCATGCGGCAACGGGTCGCGCTTGCCCGCACCCTGGCCCTGGACACCCCGGTGCTGCTCATGGACGAGCCGTTCGGCGCGCTGGACGCGATGACCCGGGACATTCTGCACGACGAGCTGGAACGCATCTGGTCCGAACGCCACCTGTCGGTGCTGTTCGTCACGCACAACGTCCGCGAGGCAGCCCGGCTTGCCGACCGGATCATCCTGCTCTCCAGCCGCCCCGGCCGGATCATCTACTCCACCGAGGTGAACATCCCGCGGCCACGGCGGATCGACTCCCCCGAGGTCGCCGCCATCGCCGCCGACGTCACCGAACGGCTCCGTACGGAGGTGGGCCGCCATGGCCAATGACACCCTGACCAGCACGGCGCGGACCGACGCGCAGATCTCCGGGCTGGACGCGCTGGAGATCGCCGGTCGGGAGAAGGAGGTCTCCCGGGGTAACCGGCTCTGGGCTGCCACCTGGCCCAAGCTGGCCGCGCTTGCCATCGTCATCGCTGCCTGGCAGCTGGTGGTCTGGTCGGGTTGGAAGCCGCCGTACTCGCTGCCCGGCCCACTTGTCGTCGGCCGCGAACTGCTCAACCAGGCCCAGGGCCCGCAGCTCTGGGAGGGCCTGGTCACCACGCTGCGACGGGCCGCCCTCGGGTACATCTTCTCCGTCGCCGTCGGTCTGCTTGTGGGTCTGGCGGTGGCCCGGTCCAAGGTCCTCCGGGCTGCCATCGGCTCGATGATCACCGCGTTGCAGACCATGCCGTCGATCGCCTGGTTCCCGCTTGCCATCCTGCTGTTCGAGCTGAGCGAGAAGGCGATCTTCTTCGTGGTGGTGCTCGGCGCCGCGCCGTCAATCGCCAACGGGGTCATCTCCGGTGTGGACTACGTGCCGCCGCTACTGCTGCGCGCCGGCCGCAACCTGGGAGCCCGCGGGCTCAACCTCTACCGGTACGTGATCGCGCCGGCCGCGCTGCCGGCGATCGTCGCGGGTCTCAAGCAGGGCTGGGCGTTCTCGTGGCGAAGTCTGATGGCCGGCGAACTGCTCGTGGTCGGCATCTCGCAGACCTCGCTCGGTGCCCAGCTCACCTACTCGCGCGAACTGTCCGACGCGCCCTGGCTGCTCTCCACGATGATCGTCATTCTGGTGCTCGGCCTGGTGGTGGACGCGGCGTTCGGGGCTGCGGACAAGTCGATCCGTCGACGCTGGGGCGTACTGGATCAGGCTGGTCAGTGACGTGTACGTCTCCGCGCGCAGCGACTACGCGCTCCGGGCCATGCTCGCTGTCGCCGCCGCCGTTCACGGCGGCGGCGACGCGGGCAGCGGTGGTGACGGAGGCGAGTTGGTGAAGGCGGCCAGCCTGGCCGAGGTGCAGGGGATCCCGCTCAGCTTCCTCCAGGGCATCCTGCTCGACCTGCGAAGGGCTGGCCTGCTGCACAGTCATCGCGGTGCCGACGGCGGGTACGCGCTGACCCGGCCACCCGAGGACATCACCGTCGGCGACGTGCTGCGCGCGGTCGGCGGATCGCTGACCACGGTACGAGGGCTGCCCGCCGAGCGGGCCGGCTACCACGGGGTGGCCGCCGGGCTCACCGACGTCTGGCTTGCCGTGCACGGGGCGATCGCCACGGTCGTCGACAGCACCACCCTCGCCGATCTGCTCGATCGCGAATCGACCGACCGGGCGCCCACCGCTTCGTGACCGCCTGATCCGGCATTCCACTGGGGAGGCGGTGTGGTCGGGCCGGTGCCCCGCCGGCCCGACCACACCTCGTACCGATTCGACCGGGCCTGCCCCTCCGCCGGCACCGGTCGGCCGGTTGCTGCTCAGCCCACGTGCGGGACCGTCGGGTCAGAACCCAGGTCGCCGGGGCTGTGCAGCTCCACCAGACCGGCGGGAGCGTTGCCCGCCGGGGTGGCATGCCAGGGCGTGAAGGCCGCAACCATGGCGAGCAGCAACCCGGCGAGCGCGACCGCGACCACCAGGGTCAGTTCCCGCAGCGTCCCCGAGCCGGCTTCGCCCGCCATGGCCACCCCTTCCGCGCCGGGCCCCCCGCCCGGCGTCCCCCCGATGGTCAGTTTTGACCACATCAGGCCGGAAAACAGTCGGCCAGCCGACCCAACCGGGGCTGATTACCGACTCAGCCGAACAGCCAGATCGCGCTCGCGGGTCGGGGGTGTCGACGGTGACGGCGATGACGGCGATGACGGCCGCGTTGACGGCACCAACCCCAGGGCCGGTCGGGCACCTGCTTGCAGCCTTTGCTCTGCTTCAATCCACGCACCAGTTGGTGTCCGCTATCCGGACAGTGCCCGTTGCGTCGGTTGAAGCAGAGCAAAGGCTGTCACCAGGGACCAGCCGTCTCCCCCCGAGTGCCGCAAGCCGACTGCCGGCACCGGGCACGGACAAGACCCCGGCCCCGCGTGGGGACCGCAGACGAAACCGACCCGCCCCGCCGAAGCGGGACGGGTCGGTCAGGGGTCGAGAAGATCAGACGGTACGGGGGCGACGCGGCCGGCGGGACCGACCCGACGCGCGGTGGGCCGGCCGGGCGGAGCCATCGGCGACCGGACCAGCGGAGCCGCGGCCCCGACCAACAGCCACCGGCGGGGCCACGATGGTCACCGGCACGCCGGAGGGCTCACGCGCCCCGGTCACCCGTACCAACGCCTCGTCGCCGGGGCGTACCTGGACCGACTGGGGCCGGATGCCGGCGGTCGCCATCAGCCGGGACACGTCCCGCCGCTGCTCGGGCAGGACCAGGGTGACCACCGAACCGGACTCACCGGCCCGAGCCGTCCGTCCACCCCGGTGCAGGTAGTCCTTGGCCTCGGTCGGCGGGTCCACATTGACCACCATGTCGAGGCCGTCGACGTGGATGCCCCGGGCCGCCACGTCCGTGGCGACGAGAGCTGTCACCTGGCCGTTGCGGAACTGCTCCAGGATCCGGGTGCGCTGCGGCTGGGACTTGCCGCCGTGCAGCGCGGCCGCGCGTACCCCCTTGGAGAGCAACTGGCGGGCGAGCCTGTCGGCGCGGTGCTTGGTCCCCATGAACAGGATGGTGCGGCCCTCGCGGGCGGCGATCCGGGTCAGCGCGTCGGGCTTGTCGATCGCGTCGACGTGCAGCACGTGGTGGGTCATCGCGGTGACCGTGGCGGTGCCCGGGTCGACCGAGTGGGTCACCGGGTTGCTCAGGAAGCGGCGGACCAGGCGGTCCACGCCGCCGTCCAGAGTGGCGGAGAAGAGCATCCGCTGCCCCTGCGGCGCGACCTGCTCCAGCAGCTTGGTCACCTGCGGCAGGAAGCCCATGTCGGCCATCTGGTCGGCCTCGTCCAACACGGTGATCTCGACCTGGTCGAGCCGGGCGTCACCGCGGTTGATCAGATCGTGCAGCCGGCCGGGGGTCGCCACTACCACCTCGGCGCCGGCGCGCAGAGCGTCCGCCTGGCGCTGCAACGACAGGCCACCCACGACTGTGGCACAGCGCAGCCCGACGGCGCGGGCGTACGGGGCCAGCGCGGTGGTCACCTGCTGTGCCAGCTCGCGGGTCGGCACCAGCACCAGGACAAGCGGGCGACCCGGCCGGGCCTTCTGGCCGGCGGTACGCGAGAGCAGCGGAAGCCCGAAGGCGAGAGTCTTACCGGAGCCGGTGCGGCCCCGTCCGAGCACGTCCCGGCCGGCGAGCGAGTCGGGCAGCGTGGCCGACTGGATCGGGAACGGCTCGTTGATGCCCTGTGCGGTCAGCGCGCTCAACAGCGCCGGAGCCAGACCGGTGTGGGCAAAGGACGGAATAACTGTGGTCACGCAGAAGCCTTCCTCGACGCGGCACGTGTCGAGGGAGGGCGCCGAAGTCGGCGCTGTCACCAGCGGAAAAGGCCGCCAGGACTCACAAGCACGAACCGATTGGGTACGGGCCGGCCCGCCGCCGGGCCGCCGCCTGCGTAGGCAGGTCGACAGCGGGGCGGGCCGGTCCCGTCGCCGTCACACCCGGAGGGCGCGACGGGTAATACCGACCGATCCGAAGATCAGAGCGGGCGGATGTTCTCCGCCTGCGGGCCCTTCTGGCCCTGGGTCACCTCGAACTCGACCCGCTGGTTCTCGTCCAGGCTCCGGTAGCCGGAGGACTGGATCGCCGAGAAGTGGGCGAAGACGTCAGCGCCGCCGCCGTCCGGGGTGATGAAGCCGAAGCCCTTGTCAGCGTTGAACCACTTCACGGTGCCAATAGCCATGTGTTTCGTCTCCTTGACGGAACGTCGGACCCGCACTTGTTGCCGGTCCGAAGAGGAGCGCTCCGCGCGGGAATGCGCGAATCGCCTGTCGCTTCTGGTCGCCCCGCCCGGAGAACTCCGGACACAACAAAGAGCGCCTGGGGCCACAATTCCCGCCAGGCGCACACAGAGTCTCTGGTAACCAAAACTGCAACGTGTTCAACCTACCATGGATCTCCGGGCAGGAGTCAATCTTGGGCGGAATTCTCTGGCAACTGGGCGATCAGGGCGGTGAGCCCGGTCACGTCGAGCAGGTCGGCCGGCCGGACTGTCGCCCCGTCCCGCACGTAGTGGAAGGCCGCGCCCACCCGATCGACTGGCACACCCGCCAACTCCGCCCACGCCAGCCGGTACACGGCCAACTGCACCGCTGCCACCTCCGCCGCCGGCCCCGCGGGCTGCGCGCCGGTCTTCCAGTCGACAACGTCGAACCGGCCACCCGGGCGGGCGAAGACCGCGTCCATCCGCCCCCGCACCACCACGCCGGCGATCACCGTGGCGAACGGCACCTCCACCTCCACCGGCACCCGGTCGGCCCACTCGCTGGCCAGGAACCGCTCCTGCAGCTCGGCCAGCGCCTCATCCGGTGCCGCGTCCGCGTCCGCCGCGCCGGGAAGCTCGTCCAGGTCGAGCAGCCGGTCGGCGCCGAAACGCTGCTCCAGCCAGGCGTGGAAGGCGGTGCCCCGGCGGGCGTACGGGTTGGGCTCGCTCGGCACCGGACGGCGCAGCGTACGGGCCAGCGCCGCCGGGTCACGGCGCAACGCCACCAACTGGGTGACGCTCAACTGCCCGGGTAGAGCCACCTCCACCGCCCCCGACAGGCGGGTCAGCTCGGCCCGCTCGGCCAGCAACAGATCCGCCTCACGCCGCCAGCGCGCCACCTCCGGATCGTCAGGCCCACCGGCGACCACCACCTCCGCCGGGCCGTCGGACATCAACCTGCGGACCAACCCCGCCGCCTCGGCCAACTCCGGCCGGCGCCGACCCAGCGGATCGGCCGGCCACTCCGCACGCAGCACCACCTCGGCCGTCGGGTTCGTGGCGTCCGGCGTCGGCTCCGGTGCCCACGCGTCGACCAGATGCCCCGGGCCGCCGTCCAGGCATGTGTCGTACACCTCGGTCAGGAAGACCGACGGGCCGCGCGGGCGCTTCGTCCCCTCCCCCCACCAGTACCCGGAGCAGAGCAGCAGCCGGCGCGGCCGGGTCACCGCCACATACGTCAGCCGGCGCTCCTCCCGCTCGTCGTGCGCCCGCCACGCGTCGGTGAAGTCGGTAAGCGCCCGGGCCACCGCCCGCTGATCAGCCGCCTCGTCGAGCGCCAACTCGGGCAACCCGTCGGCATCGCCCCGCAGCGGGAACGGCAACACACCCAACCCGCCCAACCAGTGGTCGGAGTTGCGCACCGGCCCGGGCCACAGCCCACGGCACAGCCCGGCCACCGCCACCACGTCCCACTCCAGACCCTTCGCGGCGTGCGCCGTCACCACCTGCACCGCGCCGTCCACCACCTCGACCTCACCCGGGGCGAGACCACGCTCCTCGTCCTCGGCGGCGGCCAGGTAGGACAGGAAGCCGGACAGTGTCGCACCGGGCGTCTCCCCGCTGAACCGGGCAGCAACGTCGCCGAGCGCGTCCAGGTGGCCCCGGGCCAGGCCGGCATCGCCGGCGCCGTCCCGGCCGGCCCGCACCGCGACCTCCACATCCAGGCCGATTGTCCGCTCGATGTCCGCGATCAGATCCGGCAGTGCCTGGTCCAGCCGGTACCGCAACAGCGCCAACTCCCGGCCGTACGCGCGCAGCCGCGCGAAGCCCTCAGCCGAGTACGCCTGCGCCGGCCCGAGGTCGGCCAGCGCCTCCACGAGGGTCGCCTCGTCCAGCAGGTCAGGGCTGATCTCGGAGTTCTCGTCGGCGGCCACCTGACGCCGAGCCCTGGCGATCGCCCTCGCCCGCCGGTGCAACGCCACAAGGTCACGCGGCCCGATCCGCCACCGCGCGCCGGTGAGCAGCCGCAACAGCGCCGCCCCGTCGGTCGGATCGGCAAGCACCCGCAACGTGCACACCACGTCCCGCACCTCGGGGGTGTCCAGCAGGCCACCCAGGCCCACCACCTCCACCGGCAGGCCACGCTCGCGCAACGCCGACTCGATCGCCGGGATCTGGCTGCGGACCCGGACCAGCACCGCCGTGGTCGGCCGCTGCACCACCGGGATGTGCTCGGGGGCGGCGCCCGGCATCCGCGCCGCGCCCCGCCACGCGGCGAGCACACTGTCGGCGATCCACGCCGCCTCGTCGGCGTACGTCGGCAGCAGCGCGCAGTGCACGGTGCCGCCGGCCGCCCCTCCGGGGCTGCGGTGCGGGATCGGGTCGCGGACGGTGAGCGCGGACCGCAACTCCGGCACCCGCGCGCCGGCCGCCCGCAGCGGAGTGGAGAGCGCGTTCGCCACCCGCAGGATCTCCGGACGGTTACGCCAACTCGTGGTGAGCCCCAACGCCACGGCCGGCTCGCCGTCGGCAGTGGCGAACTCGGTGGGAAACCGGTCCAGGGTGCCGGCGCTGGCCCCCCGCCAGCCGTAGATCGACTGGCACGGGTCACCCACGGCGGTCACCGGATGCCCACCGCCGAACAGCGCGTTGAGAAGCACCACCTGCGCGTGGCTCGTGTCCTGGTATTCGTCGAGCAGCACCACCCGGAACCGGTCCCGCTCGATCTCGCCCACCGCCGGGTGATCCCGGGCCACCCGGGCCGCCCGGGCCAACTGGTCGGCGAAGTCCATCGCCTCGAAGTCGTCCTTGCGCCGCGCGTACGCCCGCACCAGCGGCAGCAGACGCAGCCGGGTCTGCTGGAGGGCGAGCGCCTTGCGCACATCCGCGTAGACCCGACCCGGTCGGGACTGCACCTCCGCGAAGAACCGACCCGTCCAGGCGGCCAACTGGTCCGGGGCGACAAGATGCTCGTCCAGTTCCCCGGCGAGCGCCAACACCGCGTCGGTGATGGTGCTCGGCATCCGGTCCACCTCGGACATGTCGCCGTCGTAGTTGCGCACCAGCAGGTCGACCAACTGCCAGCGGGACGCCTCGGTCAGCAGCCGCGTGGACGGCTCGTAGCCGGCCCGCAACCCGTGCTCGGTGACGATCCGCCCGGCGTACGAGTGGTACGTGGAGACGGTCGGCTCACCGGCGAGCGGATCGTCAAGCGGATCGCGCCCCTGCCGCCCGAGCCGCCGGATCAACTGGTCGAGCCGGGTACGCACCCGATGGGCAAGCTCCCCGGCCGCCTTACGGGTGAACGTCAACCCGAGAATCTGCTCCGGCCGCACGTACGAGTTGGCCACCAGCCAGACCACCCGCGCTGCCATCGTCTCGGTCTTGCCCGACCCCGCCCCCGCGACCACGAGCAACGGTTCCACCGGGGCGGCGATGATCGCGGCCTGCTCCCGGGTGGGCGCCGGCAACCGCAGCAGTTTCGCCAGCTCCACCGGGGTGTACCGAGGGCCGGAGTCGGCAAGCCGCGGCGTCGGCGCCGGACCGGCCCCGAACAGGGTCGGCTGACTCACTGGGCTAGCTCTGTTCGCGACTGCGGGGCTCGCAACACCGGCTCACTCCTCGCGCTCACGGTGCCAGCTCGGTTCGCGACTGCGAGGCTCGCAACACCGGCTCACTCCTCGCCCTCACGGCCGCGCCGGACCGTCGGAGGCTCGACGACCTGGCGCCCCTGCCCCGACACCGGGCAGCTGGTGCGTACCGGGCAGACCCGGCACTTCGAGTTGGCCACCGCGGCGAACGTGGCGGCTGCCATCGTATCGGCGGTCCGCCGGACCAGCGCCGTCGCCCAGCCGGCCGCCGGACCCTCGCCCGCCGCCGGCTGGTTCTGCTCCCGGGCGTCCTTCGCCGAGGTGCCGAGCTGCACCAGCGCAGCGCCACCGGACTCGTCACCGAACTCGGCGAACGCCCCCGCCTCCACCGCCGCCTGGTAGGCGCCGAGCTGCGGATGCTCGGCCAACTCGGTGCCGGTGACAGCTGTCGACTTGCCGGTCTTGAGGTCAATCACCACGAGCCGCCCGTCCTCGTCGACCTCCAACCTGTCGACCCGGCCGGTCAGCTCCACGGGCCGGTGCGGATCATCCAGGCGCACCGCGAACTCGTGCTCGATGGCGAGCAGCCGACGCGGGTTGGTGGCCAGCCAGCGCAGCAACTTGTCGACCATGGCCTCGGCACGCTCGCGCTCCGGGCCGGCCATCCACCGGGCGGCCAACTCGATCGCGTCGAACCGGGCCGCCACGTAGTCGAGCAACGCCCCCCGGTCGGCGCTGGCGTCCTCGGCAAGCATCGCGGCGGCGTGCACCAGGTTGCCCACCCCCTGCGCCGTGCTTGTCGGGCCGCTGCCGCCGTGCCGTTCCAGCAGCCACCGCAGGCTGCACCGCAACGCGCTCTCCATGGCCGACGGGGTGACCCGGACCGGTTCGCCCTCGTCGACAAGCGGCCGGTCGTCGGAGAGCGCGCGCAGCCCCCACCAGTCGTCGGGGTGCGCGCCCGGCACGCCCGCGGCGGCGAGCCGCGCCAGCTCGGCCGCCGCCGCGCGCCGCCGGCCCGCCGGGGCGGCGGGGTCGGTGATTGCGGTACGCAGTTCCGCGACCAGCGCCGGCAGTGTGAGCGCCCGGGGCGGACGGGTCACCGGCAGCGCACCCGGCCGATCCGGCCCGTCGTCCCCACCGTCACCGCTCTCGCCGTCCGCGCCAGAGGCGCCGCTCGCGCCGCCGTTGCCGGCCGCGCCGTCCTTGCCGGGCGCGCCGACGTTGCCGGCCGCGCCGTCCTTGCCGTCCTTGCCGGGCGCGCCGCCGTTGCCAGACGCGCCCTCCTTGCCAGACGCGCCCTCCTTGCCGGGCGTGCCGCTCTCGCCGCCGTTGCCGGGCGCGCCTTGCGGATTGCCGCCCCCGATCGGACCAGCGGTAGGCGGGCCGGTGCGGGGGCCGGGCGTCGTGGGCGGGTCGGTCGGTCCGGAACCGTCGGGCGAGGTCGGCGGCGCGGCCGGAAGCAGCTCGTGGAGGAACCGGCTCGGCTGCTCCTCGTGGTCGTCCCCGCCGACCGCCGCCGAGGCCACCGCGCTGACCAGCAGTCGGTGCCGTGCCCGGCTGATCGCGACGTGGAACAGTCGACGTTCCTCGTCCAGCAGCGCCGACGTCTGTCCCACCATGTTCGCCACGCGGGCGCCCCCGACGAACCGACCGGCGAGCACGTCGACAAGCCGTTCCGAACCGAGCAGGCTGCCTCGCAGGCGCAGGTCCGGCCAGATGCCCTCCTGCACACCGGCAACCGCGACCAGGTCCCATTCCAGGCCCTTCGCGGCGTGCGCGGTGAGCAACCGGACAGCCGCGCCCCTGTCAGCGGTCGGCGCGATGGTGTCCGCCGGGAGGTCCTGGGCGAGCACGTGGTCGAGGAAGACCTCGGTACGGGCGCCGGGCAGCCGGTCGGTGAAGCGGGCCGCCGCATCGAACAGCACAAGCACGGCGTCGAGGTCCCGATCGGCCGCCTCGGCGCGACGCCGCCGTGCCAGGTCCCCCTCACCCGCCTCGGGCCGCCCCTGGCCGATGGCGCCCGCCCAGCGCTCGGCCAACCCGCTGCCGTGCCAGACGGCCCACAGCACCGTCTCGGCGGTCGCGCCGGGCCGGGCGGCCGCATCGCGAGCGGTGGCGAGCAGCCCGGCAACCGCCTGGGCCGGCTCCGCCCACCGCCGGTCGATGCCGGCCAGCTCCGCCGGGTCACTCAGCGCCTCGACGATCAACTCCCCGGACGGACGCCTGTCACCACCGGCGAGCGCCATCGCGCGCAGGCCCTGTCGCAACCGCCGCTCGGCCAGCGGATCCGCGCCGCCCAGCGGCGAGTGCAGCAGCGCTACCGCCGCCTCCTCGTCCAGCCGCTCCGGCTCCAGCGCGCAGCGCAGCAGGAGCAGCAGCGGCGCCACCGCCGGTTGCAGGTGCAACGGCAGGTCCTCGCCGTGCACCACCGTCGGTACGCCGGCCGCGTGCAGCGCCCGTTGCAGGGTCGGCAACTGCAACGCTGTGGAACGCACAAGCACCGCCATCCGCGACCACGGCACACCGTCGAGCAGGTGGGCGGAGCGCAGCGCGTGCGCCAACCAGGCTGCCTCACTTGTCGCCGAACGGAACGTGTGCACCTCGACCACCCCGGTCGGTGCATCCGGCAGGGGACGCAGCCGGCGGTGGGCTGCGGGACCGCGCAGCCGGCGACCCAGCCGGGCGATCGCGGCGAGCAGGCCCGGCCCGGCCCGGTACGACGTGGTCAGCAGCACCTGCGCGGCCGGCGCACCGGAGGCGGTGCGGAATCGGTGCGGAAAGGTGCTCACCCCGGCCGGGTCGGCACCTCGGAAGGCGTACGTGGAGGAATCCGGGTCGGCGAAGGCGACAAGCGAGGTGCCGCCGCCGGCGATCACCGACAGCAGTTCGAGCTGGGCGGGGTCGGTGTCGGCCAGCTCGTCGACGTACACGTGGGCGAGTCGGCGGCGCTCGGCGGCCAGCAGGTCCTCGTCGTCGCGGAGCAGCCCGGTGGCCGCGCGGACCAGTTCCGCCGGGTCGTACGCGATGGAGCCCCGGTTGCTGACGTCGCGCAACGCGAGCACGGCGACGTACTCCCGCAGGAAGCGCGCGGCGGCCGGCCAGTCGCCGCGGCCGAGTTTCTCGCCGAGCCGGGCCAACTCGACGGGCCCGACACCGCGCTCGGCGGCGCGCATGAGCAGGTCGCGCAACTGACCCGCGAAGGCCCGGGTCCGCAGGGCCGGGCGCAGATCGGTGGGCCAGCCGACCGGGTCGTCGTCGGGCTCCTCGCCCACCACGTCCAGCAGCTCACGGATGATCAGATCCTGCTCGGGGCCGGTAAGCAGCCGGGGCGACGGCTCGCCTCGTTCGGCCGCGGCGCGGCGGAGCAGCCCGAAGGCGTACGCCGGGAAGGTGCGCACCAGCGGCTCGCGCAGCACCCGGTGGCCGTCCTGCGCGACCCGGGCCTCGATGCGTTGGCGCAGCTCGGTAGCACCTCGGCGACCGAAGGTCAGGACGAGGATCCGCTCCGGATCGACGCCCTCGGTCACCCGGGCGGCGACCGCCTCGACGAGGGTGCTGGTCTTGCCGGTGCCGGGACCGCCGAGCACCAGCATCGGCCCGTCGGTGTGCCCGATGACCTCCGCCTGCACGGGATCGACCTGCCGCCTGAGCCCTCCGACGGCCCGCTCCGCTTCGACGGCCTCGGTGGCCCGCGCGGCGCCGCCGATCTCCACCTCGGACACGGCGTTGCCCTTGGAGACGGCATGGTCCGCGGACGCACCGCCGCCGGCGGGCACAACGCCGCTGGCCGGCGCGACCTCGCCCCCCGGCGCCGGCCCACCGGACCGCCGCACCAACCGGTACGCCTGCATCAGCTCATCCCATCACGCCCATGCGACACCCACCCACACCACCCAACCACCACCTCACCTACTACCGGCGATCATGAAGTTAGCGGAGCGACACGCCGACAACGGCGCGGCCAACCTCATGATCAACGCAGTCGGGCGGAACGCCGTGCGGGGCGGAACGGGGGGCGGGGCGGAACGGGGGGCGGGGTCAGAGCAGGTGCGCTTCTAGGGTGTTCAGGGCTTCCGGGACGGTGGGGGTCACCGTCAGGAGGTCGCGGCCACCGGGCTTGAGGAACTGCTGGTCGGTGATCGCGTCGAGCCAGGCCAGCAGCGGGCCGTAGAAGCCGTCGGTGTCGACAAGCACCATCGGCTTACGGTGCAGGGCGAGAGTCGCTGTGGTCCACACCTCGAACAACTCGTCCATGGTGCCCAGCCCGCCGGGCAGGGCCAGAAACGCGTCCGACTTGTCGATCATGACGGTCTTGCGGCTGGCCATCGAGTCGGTCACCAGCAGCTCGTCCGAGGCCAGGTCGGCGACCTCCAGATCGACAAGCGCCTGCGGGATCACGCCCACGGTGCGCCCTCCGGCGGCTCGGGCGCCGTCGACCAGGGCGCCCATCATGCCGACACGGCCGCCGCCGCTGACAAGCGTGTGGCCACGCCGGGCCAGCTCCGCGCCGGTCTCGGTGGCCAGGTCCAGCCAGCGCTGGTCAAGGGTCCGCGACGAGGCGCAGAAGACGCAGATAGCCGCCATCAACCCTCCCCGGGCCCGTCGGCGGCGGACTGCGCGGCTGTCGACTCCGCGGCGGCGGCCTGCTGGTCAGCGCCGGTACGCGCGACGGCCTCCTCGCGGACCGCCTCCTGCTCCACCGAGAGCGCCGCCTCGGCCTCGACGATGTGCCGGACCGCCGCGTTGACGTCGTCGGTGAGGCAGATCAGGTCCAGGTCGACCGGCCCGATCTTGCCGTCGGCCGCCATTGTGTCGCGCAGCCAGTCGATCAGGCCCTGCCAGTAGGCGACGCCCATCAGCACGACCGGGAACCGGGTGACCTTGCCGGTCTGCACCAGGGTGAGCGCCTCGAACAGCTCGTCCATGGTGCCGAAGCCGCCGGGCAGCACGACGAACGCCTGGGCGTACTTGACGAACATCGTCTTGCGGGCGAAGAAGTAACGGAAGTCGATGGCCAGGTCGACCCAGTCGTTGAGGCCCTGCTCGAACGGCAGCTCGATGCCGAGCCCGACGGAGAGGCCGCCGGCCTCGCTGGCGCCCCGGTTGGCTGCCTCCATCACGCCCGGCCCGCCTCCGGTGATCACCGCATAGCCGGCGCGGGCCAGCGCGGCGCCCACCTCCTCGGCGAGCTGGCATTCGGCGCTGTCGGGGCTGCTGCGTGCGGAGCCGAAGACGCTCACCGCGGGCGGCAGGTCGGCGAGGGTGTCGAAACCCTCGACGAACTCGGAGAGGATGCGCAGCGCGCGCCAGGCGTCCCTGGTCTTCCAGTCGCCCCGGCTGCGCGAATCCAGCAGCCGCTGATCGGCGGTGCTCGTCGGGATCGCCCCTCGACGCAACGTCACCGCACCCCGATGCCGCTCCTGACCTGGACCGCGGCCGGCCTCCCGCCCCTTGCTCTGACTCATGCAGCAACCGTAGTGGAGCCGCACCCGCCGGGGACGCGGGGCGGGGACGCCGAGAAAAACTTCTCGATCATGGGCAACTATTTGACTTCCCCGCACGTCTTACTATTCACATACCGGGTATGCCCCGGCGCGCGCCTTCGGGGGAGGAGACAGCGTGATCAGCAACAGCGAGATGATCCGGATCCGTCGACAGATGCAGCGACGGATCCGAGACGTGGTGGCCGAGCGTCGCCGCGCCCGCCAGCTGGACCCTGTCCTGTCGCCCGCCACCACCGGAGCCGATCAAGAGGTTCGCGCCGCCGACAACGGGCCAGGCTGACGCGAACCTCTTGATCACCGGGAGCGGGTGCGGCCCGGTCAGGCCGAGGCGAGCCAGCGGTGCAGGGTCGCGGCACCGTCGCGGATCTTGCTGATCTCGACGTGCTCGTCCGGATGGTGGGCGAGGTTGGGGTCGCCGGGGCCGAAGTTCAGCGCGGGGATCCCCATTGCCGCGAACCGCGCCACGTCCGTCCAGCCGAGTTTGCCGATCGGCGCCGCACCGACAGAGGCCAGGAACTCCTTCGCCGGGGCTGCGTCCAACCCGGGCAGGGCACCGGGTGCCATGTCGGTGACTGTCACCTCGAAGCCGGTGAAGACCTCACGCAGGTGCGCCTCCGCCTCGGCGGGGGTGCGATCCGGCGCGAACCGGTAGTTGACCTCGATCTCGCAGTGGTCCGGCACCACGTTGCCGGCCACCCCGCCCTTGATCCGCACCGCGTTCATGCCCTCGCGGTAGTCGCAGCCGTCGATGGTGACCCGACGCGCCTCGTACGCCTGGAGCCGCTGCAACACCTCGGCGGCGGCGTGGATGGCGTTCACCCCGTGCCAGGAGCGCGCCGAGTGGGCGCGTACGCCGGTCGTGGTGACCACCGACCGCATGGTGCCCTGGCAGCCCGCCTCGACGATCCCGTACGTCGGCTCCAGCAGCACCGCGAAGTCTGCCTCCAGCCACTCGGGGAACGCTTGGGCGACAAGGTTCAGCCCGTTGTACCGGGACTCGATCTCCTCGGCCTCGTAGAAGAAGTACGTCACGTCGTAGCGCGGGTCGGGCAGCGTCACGGCCAGGTGCAGCGCGTACGCGACGCCGGACTTCATGTCGGAGGTGCCGCAGCCGTACATCAGGTCGCCGCGCATGGTCGACGGGAAGTTGTTGTTCAGCGGCACCGTGTCCAGATGGCCGGCCAGCACGATGCGCTGCGATCGACCGAGGTCGGTACGCGCCATCACGGTGTTGCCGTGCCGGTGGGTGGACAGGTGCGGTACGCCCCGCAGCACCTCTTCGACGAAGTCGGCGATCGCCTTCTCGTTGAGGGACACGGACTCGATGTCGACCAGTACGCGGGTCAGCTGCACCGGATCGGCGAGGACCTCGGGGGTCAGCGGGTTCTCCATGGTTCGCACGGTACCTTCAGGTCTGTCGGCGCGAAGAGCGAGCTTACGGGCCACCGGGGCGAGCGTGAGCGCCCGCAGTCGTGCGCAGAGGCCGACCCGGCCGCGACCGAGAGGTGAAACAGTGACGTCCGCAGATTCCGCCTGGGGCATCGGCCTGGCCACGGTGACAGCAGACGAGCAGGTGCTCGACACCTGGTACCCGACCGGCAAGCTGGGCCTGGGTGAGCTGCCGCTGGTCGCCGGTGAGGACCAGTCGGACGTGCTCGACCTGCCCCCGGCAGCGCTCGGGGACCGCCCGCTGCCCGGTCTGCGTACCGTGCAGGTGGTCACCGTGATCGGCTCGCTGGACGACCCGATCAAGGACGCCCCCGACGCGTACCTCCGGTTGCACCTGCTCTCCCACCGCCTGGTGCGACCCAACCAGCTCAACCTCGACGGCATCTTCGGCAAGCTGGCGAACGTGGCCTGGACGTCCGCCGGGCCGTGCCCGCCGGAGCGGGTGGACGAGCTGCGGGTGATCGAGCGGGCCGCCGGTCGCCACCTGGCGGTGTACGGGGTGGACAAGTTCCCCCGGATGACCGACTACGTGGTGCCGTCGGGGGTGCGGATCGCCGACGCGGACCGGGTCCGGCTCGGCGCGCACCTGGCCGCCGGCACCACTGTGATGCACGAGGGCTTCGTCAACTTCAACGCCGGCACCGTGGGCACCTCGATGGTGGAGGGCCGGATCGTGCAGGGCGTGCTTGTCGGTGACGGTTCCGACGTCGGAGGCGGCGCCTCGATCATGGGCACGCTCTCCGGTGGCGGCACCGACAAGGTGAGCATCGGCGAGCGGAGCCTGATCGGCGCGAACGCCGGGGTCGGCATCTCCCTCGGCGACGACTGCGTGGTGGAGGCGGGCTGCTACATCACGGCCGCATCCAAGATCACCCTCCCGGACGGTCGGGTGGTGAAGGCCCGCGAGCTGTCCGGCGTCAACGGCCTGCTGTTCTGGCGCAACTCGGTGACCGGCGCGCTGGAGGCCCGCCCGCGCACCGGCCGGGGCATCGAGCTCAACGCCGCCCTGCACGCCAACGACTGACGTACCCGCCGGGTCCGTGGCCCACGACCACGGACCCGGCGAGGGTACGCGTCAGCGCAACCGGTACGCCTGGATGATCTGTTGGGTCACCGTGTTGCCGGCGGCGTCCCGGGCGGTGGCCCGCAGGGACGCGTACCCGGGCCCGGCGGGATGCCGGACGGTGGCCGTCCAGCCCTGCCCGCCCTTACGGACCTGGGCGGCCTGCCAGGTCTTGCCACCGTCGTAGGAGACGTCGACTGTCAGCTTCCGCACCCGGGCGGCCGGCGCGCCGGGCTGCGGCTCCACCCGCACCGGGACGACGAAGCTTCGCCCGGCCGGAGCGCTGTTGTCGACCCGCAGCGGAGGCGCGAAGCGCACCGCCATCAGCGGCAACCGCACCGGCACTTCACCTGCCACATGCCGCGACCGGAAGGTCCAGCTGGACTCCACAGCGGTGCTCAGGTCGGTGAAGCTACGCGTAGCCGACGCGCTGAGTCGGTAGTCCGCCGCACCCGGCGGCACTGCGAACTCGCCGTAGCCGGCGTACTCGCTCTCGCCGACAAGTTTCCCGTTGCGCCAGAGGACGGTTCGCTCGCTGTCGGTGAGCGACCCGCCCGCATGCCCGGCGGCGTCACTGAACATCGGCAGCCAGACCAGGATGGTGTCACCGGTCCTGGTGACGCTCTGCTCGGGCCAGTGTGGGGCCGGGAACGACGGCCCGTACGGCGCCTGATTCCAGTCCTCTCCGACGGTCCGCCCGGCCCGGTACGCGGTGGGTGTGGAGGAGAGCAGCGCCTTCAGGTTCAGCCAGCCGTCCTCGTCCCGCGTCCCGAAGCCGATCTCGGACTCCCACTTCACGCCCCGGGTGTTGTAGTGCTCGACCCGCTGACCCGGTACGGCTGTGGGTAGGACAAGCGCGGAGCCGCCCGTGTTGTACCCCACATCGGGCAGCACCAGCCGTTCGGCCTCCAGCCCCGGGTAGCCGCCCCGGAACCGGTGCACGACTGTGGCAAGGTTCCGCCGCGCGTAGTTCCGGACGAAGCCGGTGGGCATCCGGCCCGGGATCGCCTCGGCCAGCGCGTACAGGTAAGGGCTGGGCGCTGTGCCCGGCTTGATCCATTGACTGCTGACGGTTGCCACGAACCGGTCCGCGGAGACCGGCTTGCCGATCTGGCCGGTGGTCAGGCCGGTGAAGGTGTCCGTCCAGAGCCCGATGCCGTACGAACTGTCGTCGTCGGCGGTGAAGACCGTGCTGACATCGATCAGCTCCGGGGTGGCGCCCCGTTCCGGGATTGTCATCCGGACCGGCTTCGTGCGGCGGGCGTCGACGGTGATCCGCGTATCGCGTTCCACAGTCAGCTCGGGCTGCGCCAGCATGGACAGCCCGGCCGGCTCATCGTCCGGCCCGGCCTCGAAGACCAGGCTGTTCAGGCCGTACTTCCCCTTGGGCAGCCGTACCGTGGCCACCCCGTCGGTGCCGTAGACGTCCCAGAAGCCGAAGCCAGCCAACCCGACCAGGAGCGTGGAGTAGTCCGCCGTTTGCTCACCGGCGCGGTTCAGGTGCTCCACCGTAAGCGTGTAGCTCTCCACCTCCCGGTGCACTGCCAGCGGCGTGACAGCTACCGTCGCGCCGGAGCGGGCCACGATCCGTCCGGTCCAGTAGCCGTCGACGTCGCCGAGCCGCGTGTCCGCTGTGACAGTGGTCGCGGTGGTGCCGCCCGCCGGCACTGTTAGCTGGCTCGCGCCGAGCTGGAACATGCCGGCCGGAAACGCCCGCTCGTCGGGGCCCGCGCCCTCGACGCTCAGGTCCAGGGTGACCGGGCCGGGGCCGTCGTTGCGCCAGGTCACAGTGCGGGTGATCGGGGCGTCGTCGCCGTGCGGCCAGAGGGCGCGCCCGAACGAGACACTCACCGGGTCGGTGCTGACCAGTTGGGTGATCGCGTGAGCGACGTCGACGCGACCGGCGCCCTGCTCGTAGGCGGTCTGCGTCGGGTGCGGCTTGGCGGCGGCCATCAGTGTCGCCTTGAGCCGGTCGGCCCGCCAGCCCGGATGCCGCTGGGCCAGCAGCGCCGCCGACCCGGCCACGTGCGGGGTGGCCATTGAGGTGCCGGAGATCGCGACGTAGCGCTCCCCCACCGGGTCGCCGATCACACCGTTGGCGGCTCGTGCGGCGACGATGTCGACGCCTGGGGCCGTGATGTCGGGCTTGATCGCGTCGTCCCCGACACGAGGGCCCCGGCTGGAGAAGCCGGCCAACTCGTCGTCGCGGTCCACCGCGCCCACGGCGAGCGCGGCGTCTGCGCTGGCCGGGGAGCCGACCGAGCCGTCCGCGCCGCTGTTGCCTGCGGCGGTGACGAAAAGGGCGCCGGTCTGCGTGGTAAGGGTCTGCACCGCCTCCTCCAGCGGGTCGACCTCCGGGGTGTCCCAGCCGCCGAGGCTCATGTTGATCACGGAGGCCTTCTTCTCCACCGCTGCCCACTGCATCCCGGCGAGGATCGCCGACTCGGAGCACCCGGAGTCCTCGCAGACCTTGCCGTCGAGCAGCGTCGCGTCCGGTGCCACGCCCCGGTACTTGCCGTCGGAGGCCGCTCCGGTGCCGGCGATGGTCGAGGCCACGTGGGTGCCATGGCCGACCGTGTCCCGACCGTCGGTGACCTCGCTGAAGTTGCGCGCCTCGGCCACCTTGCCGGCCAGGTCCGGATGGGTCGCGTCGACGCCGGTGTCCAGCACGGCCACTGACACGCCCTTGCCGGTGAGCCCGGCCGCCCACGCGGCGGGCGCACCGATCTGCGGCACGCTGTGGTCGAGGGTCACCCGACGGCGACCGTCCAACCAGATCCGCTCGACGCCCCCCGCCGCGTCGAGCCGGGCCGCGCTGGGGCCGCTGGTGATCGTCGCCCAGACCGCGCCGAGGGAGGACTTGCCGGTGCTCAGGGCCGCGCCTCGGATCGCCGGCAGGTCGCGGGTCACCCGGACGCCGGGCAGGGCGCCTGCGGCACTTCGGGCGGTGCCCGCCGAGCCGTACGAGACGAGCAGCGGCAGGGTGTCCCGGTGGACGTCGTCGTAGCCCGCCTCGACCAGCTCGGTGACGTCGAAGAGTCGCGGGTCGACCCGGCCTGCGCGCAGCAGTGGCAACGCGTCCTGCGGCGTCACCGACAGGTGGCCGCGCTCGCGTCGAACGAGGAACCGTACGTCCTCCCGGCCGGCGCCCGGTCGGACGGCGGCGCCGGACCCGGTGACTGTCACCCGGTCACCGGTGATCAATGTGACGGTGGCCGATCGGTCGGCGTTTGGCGCACCCGGGGCGGCCGGGCGGGCTGACAGGCCCGCTCTGTCCGGCGTACCGGGCACGGCGCTGGAGGCGGCGGAGGCGGGGACCGGCGCGGAGAGCGCCAGCACGGACACGAGGCCGAGAGCGGCAAATCTTCTTGCGTGATGCAACGGATCCTCCTCGGTGGAACGTCATTACCACGGGAGACGCATTGACGGTCATCAGAATTGCATACCGAGTATGCAGAAGGAAGTCCTGAATATGACGATCTGAACAATGGCCGCGCACCAGGGACGGCATGATCGAGCGGTGACCTCCATGAAGGACCGCATGCTCGCCGGTGAGCCCTACCTCGCCGACGACCCGGAGATCGTCGCCGACCGGGACCGGGCCGCCCTGCTCATGGAACGCTTCAACACAAGTCCCGCAGCCGACCCGCAGGCGCGTCTCGCGGCGCTGCGTGAACTGCTGGGCGAGGTCGGCGAGGACACCTGGATCCGGCCGCCGTTCTACTGCGACTACGGCTGGCAGATCCGGATCGGCCCCCGCAGCTTCGTCAACTACCAGTCGGTCTTCCTCGACGTCGCCCCGATCACCCTCGGCGCCGACGTCCAGGTCGGCCCGAACGTCCAACTGCTCACCCCCACCCACCCGGTGGAACCCGGACCACGGCGTGACAAGTGGGAGGCCGCCAAGCCGATCACCATCGGGGACAACGTATGGCTCGGTGGTGGCGCGATCGTGCTGGCCGGAGTGACGATCGGCGCGAACACCGTCGTCGGCGCAGGTGCGGTGGTCACACGTGACCTACCGGCGAACGTGGTAGCCGTCGGCAACCCGGCACGACAGGTACGCGAACTGACCTGACAGCCGGTGCCGGCAATCAGGCCGCAGGCTGCTCAGACAGGCGGACCACCAGGTCGGCACTGTCGGCAGTGGGGGTGATCAGGGCAGCGTTGGTCTCGTCGCTGCCCAACGCCCAGGCCCGCGCCTCCTCCGGCGAACGCCCGAACGCCTCGTGCCGGGCCGTCAACCGGCGCAGGCGCAGCTCGGCGTCCAGGTCGAGGAACCACACCTCGTGCAGCAGCGACCGGACCTCCTGCCACGGAAAGTCCGGCAACAGCAGATAGTTGCCCTCGGTCACCACCAGGCGGACCGATGGCGGCACCTCGATCGACCCCGCCACCGGTTCCTCCAGCTCACGGCGGAACTCCGGCGCGTACACCGAAGTCGGCTCCAGGCGGTGCAGCCGGCGCAGCAGCGAGACGTAGCCGTTGGCGTCGAACGTGTCGACCGCGCCCTTGCGGTCGGCGCGGCCCAGCCGGACCAACTGCGCCTGCGCCAGGTGGAAGCCGTCCATCGGCACGAGCCGGGCGCTCGGCCCGATCTCGGCGACGATCCGCTCGGCGAGCGTGGACTTGCCGGCACCGGGCGCACCGGTGATGCCGAGCAGCTGACGCGGACCGGCGTCGGCCAGGCCCCGCGCCCGTGCCACAAGCTCGTCGAAGGCCAGAACCCGCGCCGGGGTCATCAGCCCAGCACCGGTTCGCTGATCGTGAACCGCGCCTGCACTGCCGCCTGCACTGTCTGCGGCTGCGGGTCCAGCTCCAGGTCGGGCACACCGCCACCGCCACCGACCTCGAACGCCGCGCGGGCGAACATCGGCCGGTCCGCCGGGCCGGTGTCGGCCAGCTCGATCAACGCGGTGACCCGGGCCCCGAGCGCCTCGGCGTACTCCCTGGCGCGCAGCAGCGCGTCACTTATCGCGGCGTGCCGCGCCGCGCGGTACGCGGGGCTGTCCGGGCGCAGCTCCCACCAGGGCCCGACCACCTCGACCTGGTCCTGATCGGCCAGGCGGAGCATCAGCTCACCCAGCGCGGTGAAGTCCGTGACCGTGACAGTGGTGGTGACGCTGCCGTGCCAGGCCACCACGCGCTCGCCCGAGCGTCGGGTCTCCGGCCGCACCCGCAGGTCGCCGGTCTCCCGCCGGGCCACCGCCGGCTCCGCGCCGTCCAGCAGCACCCGCACTGCGGCGGCACGCTCGGCCAGCCGGGCCAGCGTCGCCTCCCGGTCCTTGTCGCGGGCCGTCGCGGTGACAGCGAAACGGGCCAGCTCGGGCGGCACCTCCTGGTGTGCCTCGCCGCGTACCTGCACCACCGGGCCGTCCGTCGCCATGACTGTCAGCCTAGTCAGCCGCCGGCCGCCACGCGGTGTAGGAGACGGCACCCGAGTCGATCCGGCAGCCGGTCAGGTGCCCGCCCGCCGCGCCCAGTCCGCACAGCCAGGCCACCTCGACGGCATGGTCCCCATCGGCCGGGAAAGCCTGCTCCAGCTCGACGAACCGGCGGCCGCGCAGCGCCGACCGGGCCGCCCGCGCCTCCGCGTACCCGCCGGTCAGGGCCGTCGCGTCGCCGGCCCACAGCGCGGCGGCCAGCTCGTCAAGGAGTACGCGCACAGCGGCCAACTCTTGCAGCACCCGGTCGCGGTTGCCGAGCAGCATGTTCGCTGTCCGCTCGGCAGGCGTGCCGGCGACCCGGGTGCCGTCGGTGAAGCTGCCCGCAGCAAGCGCCAGCACCGCGTCCCGCAGCGGCGACCGCTGGACTGCCCCGGCAAGCGCACCGGCAAGCAGGTGCGGCACGTGCGAGGCGAGAGCGGCAACCGAGTCGTGCTCCGGCGCGGACATCGGCACCACCCGGGCACCGAACACCTCCACAAGCAGCCCGGTCAACAAGCGGAAGGCGAGCGTCGCGGCGCCCGTCGCCGGACAGAGCACCCAGGCTGCGCCAGCGAGGAGCGTCGTTGAGGCGGCTGTCAGGCCAGCGGACTCGGCGCCGGCCATCGGGTGCCCGGGGACGAACCGGTCGGTGAGCCCGAGACTGCCGGCCGCCTCGGCCACCTCTGCCTTGGTGCTACCGACGTCGGTCAACACGCAGTCCGGCGCGGTCAGCTCGGCGACCTGTGCCAGCGTGCGGGGCAATGTGGGCAGCGGGCCGCAGAGGAATACCACGTCCCGACCGGCGACGGCCTGCTCGACAGTGGCCGGGGCATTCAAGCCGCGTTCCCGGGCCCGTTCCCGCGTCGCCGGATCCGGGTCCCAGCCGGCGACGTCCAAGCCGGCGTCGGCGAGGCGCAGCAACACCGAACCGCCGATCAGGCCGGTGCCGAGCACCGCCGCCCGCACTCCGGCGTACCGCCCGGTCGTGCCGTCGGTCATCGCCGGCCGCCCGGAATCAGGCCCGGAGCCGGTCGGCGACAGCGGCGACGTGCTCGTCGGACTCGGTGAGCGCCACCCGGACGTACCGCTGGGCGGTGGGACCGTAGAAGACGCCGGCCGCGACCAGGATGCCGCGCCGGGCCAGCCAGTCGACGGTCGCCCAGCAGTCCTCGTCACGGGTGAGCCAGAGGTAGAGGCCGGCCTCCGAGTGCTCGATCGTGAAGCCGGCGCCGGTGAACGCGTCGGTCAGCACCTCACGTCGCGCTCGGTAGCGCTCGCGCTGCTCGGCGGCATGCTGCTCGTCCCTCAGGGCGGCCACCATGGCGGCCTGCACCGGCGCGGGCACGATCATCCCGGCGTGTTTGCGGACCTTCAACAGCTCGGCGACGAGCGCCGGGTCACCGGCCACGAACCCGGCCCGGTAGCCGGCGAGGTTTGACCGCTTGGACAGCGAGTGCACGGCGAGCACCCCGGCGTAGTCACCGCCGCAGACCTGCGGGGACAGCACCGAGACCGGCTCGGCGGACCAGCCCAGCGGCAGGTAGCACTCGTCGCTGGCGACCACCGCGCCGCGCTCACGGGCCCAGTCGACAACCTTGCGCAGGTGCGCCGCGGGCAGCACCTGCCCGGTCGGGTTGCCCGGCGAGTTGACCCACACCAACCGGACGCGGGAGGTCGGCCCGACAGCGGTGAGCGAGTCGGCGCGGACCACCGTGGCACCTGCCAGCCGCGCCCCGTCCTCGTAGGTGGGGTACGCGATCGACGGCACCACGACCACGTCGCCCGGGCCGATGCCCAGCAGTGTGGGCAGCCAGGCGACCAGCTCCTTGGAGCCGATGGTCGGCAACACGCCGAGCCCGTCGACCCCGGCGCCACAGGCGCGGGCGACCCAGGCCGCGATGGCGTCACGCAGCACCGGAGTGCCGGCGGTCAGCGGGTAGCCGGGAGCATCGGACGCGTCAGCGAGCGCCTGCCTGATCACCTCGGGCACCGGGTCGACAGGCGTACCCATGGAGAGGTTGATCAGACCCTCCGGATGCGCCGCGGCCAGGGTGGCCGCGGCGTCCAGGGTGTCCCAGGTGAACTCGGGCAGCCGCGACGAGACCGGCGCGGGCCGGTTCAGTGGCCCTCGCCGCGCGGCGGCTGCGCGGCGACGAACGTGGCGTCCTTCTCCACCTTGCCGATCTTCGAAGCGCCCCCGGGCGAGCCCAGGTCCTCGAAGAACTCGTAGTTGGCGCCCGTGTAGTCCTTCCACTGCTCCGGAACGTCGTCCTCGTAGAAGATCGCCTCCACGGGGCAGACAGGCTCACAGGCACCGCAGTCGACGCACTCGTCGGGGTGGATGTAGAGCATCCGGTTGCCCTCGTAAATGCAGTCGACCGGGCATTCCTCGATGCATGCCTTGTCGAGCACATCCACGCACGGCTCGGCGATGATGTAGGTCACCGGTCTTCTCCTCCGCAAGACGCGCCGCGATCTCCCGCGACGGTAAGAGCCTAGTATCTCGCCGGGGAGGGGGTCGATCGTGCTCCGACAGCAGGATGTGGGACACCGTATCGTGGTCCGCCGGATTGTGGGGGTTCGCGAAGGTCGCCCGCTATTCTCCGATGCCCTCGGTGAGCTCGTGGAGTTGAGCGAGACCCATCTCACGCTTGCCACCGCAAAGGGCAATCTGAGAGTGCCGGTGGCGCAGGTGCACCGGGCCAAGCGCGTACCGCCGACCCGCCGGCCGACCGCCGCGTCGGTGGTGGCGCTCGAACGGGCCGCCGACGAAGCCTGGCCCGCGCCCACCCGGAGCCGCCTCGGCGAATGGCTGCTGCGCTCCGCCGAGGGCTGGACCGGCCGCGCCAACTCCGCGCTGCCGATCGGCGACCCGGACCGCCCGTTGCCCGCCGCCGTGGACGCGGTCGAGCGCTGGTACGCCGAGCAGGGCCAACCGGCGATCATCAACACGCCGCTGCCGCTCGCCGCGCCCGTCGGTGCCGAACTGGACGCCCGCGGCTGGACCACCCGCCCGCCGACACTCGTCCAGACCGCTCCACTCCCCCTGCCATCCATCGCCGCCCCCGAAAAAGGCGACACGTCCGGTGCGGCCGCCACGCCGGATGGCGGCAGGCTCGATGCCACACCCGCGGACCAGGGGCCTGCTGGCGACGTCGGTCGGCTGGGCGACGCGGTCGTCGAGTTGGTGACCGCGCCGACCGAGGAGTGGCTGGCCATCGCCGCAGGCCGCAAGGGCGGCCTGCCGGACGCCGCCCGACACGTGCTCACCGCCGTGGACCAGGTCCGCTTCGCCCACGTGTACGCCGACGGCACGCTCGTGGCGATCGGCCGAGGCACGGTGACCGGCCAGGGGCGCTGGTTGGGCCTCAGCCTCATCGAGGTGCTACCTGCCGCACGCCGGCAGGGGCTGGCCCGCCGGGTGATCGACGCACTCGCCGAATGGGGGGCGTCGGCCGGCGCGACGCACGTGTTCCTCCAGGTGGAGCAGCGCAACACGGCGGCGGTCGCGCTCTACCGGCGCCTCGGGTTCACCACGCACCACACGTACCTGACCCGGGTGGCCCCGCACTGACTCCGACCGCGCGGCGGGTCAGCGGCGGACGACGCGGCGCGGCTTGGCGGCCTTGACCTCGGCGAACCGCTTGAGCTGCTGGGAACGGTAGTCACGACCGAGAGCTGTGGCGACAAGGTAGCCGACAAGCGTTCCGGCGCCGGTCGCGAGCAGGTAGAGCCAGATCTGGGCGAAGAACGTGCCAGCACCACCGGCGAACGGATTGTGGCCGACGAGCAACGGCCCGACCAGCACGGTAAGCGCCATCGCCACAAGCACCACGACGACGACGTCGCCCGCCCAGGCGCCCAGCGGCCTGCGGCACCCCCAGCGGAAGGCGACCACGGCCAGGACCAGACCGATCACCAGGAACATCACAAGCGACACCCGGTCGGCTGCGGCGTCGTCGCCGTCGAAACCGAACCGCGTGACCAGTCGGGCGACGACGTTGACCGCGAACAACGCTCCCGCCAGCACGCCGACGTCACGCCACCGTCTGTCCATCGGACGACCTCCTGCCGTACGCCCCGTCATGGGGCCGCTTCCCTGGCAGGAATATCTACCACCCACACACCGGTGGCGTCATCAGCCGCCAGGGCTGGTCGGTGGGGCGAGAATCTGCCGGAAGCCCATCACGGCGAAGGTCATCGCGCCAGCCACGATCATGGCCAAGCCGACCCAGTTGTCGCCAGCCAACAGGAGGTCGCCCTCGCTGGTGCGGACCGCTGCCACCGCCATCAGGGCAAACCACGGTACGGCCGGCAGCGCCACCGCCCACCGGCGACCGACCGCCTCGTACGCGAACCAGCTCAGCGCGATGTTCGCGCCGATGGCGAGCAGCACCGAGACACCGACGAGCTGACCGCCGATCCGGAACGTGGCGAGCAGCAACTCCAGCACACCTGTCACCACACCGGCCACCACAGCGACGATCCCGCCGGTCAGTCGCAGGCCCAGATCCAGCAGTCGCGGCGGCGGCCCCGCCTCGGGCGGGGTCTCCTGGTCCTCCACGACCGGCATCGGGGCGGCGGGCAGGGTCACCGGAGGCCGGCTGCCGCGACCGGCGACCGATCCGGGCCGGCCTCCTCGGGCAGCCCGGCGAACAGGTCGTCCTCCCAGCCGTACGGGCCGGTGCCGGGACCCTTTTCGCCGACTGCGAGGGTGAAGAACTCCACCCCCATGAACTCGCCACCGAAGTTGCCGGCGATCGAGTAGAGCCACGAGGTCGCCGGGATCTGGGTGGCGTGCGCCCGCATCGCCGCTTCCTTGGCGGTGTGCTGGTCCGTGCCGTCGATCCGCGCGGCGATCTGGTCGTCAGGGGTGCCGAAGGGCAGCTCGGCGGCATCCTTGATGTTGGCGAACGGGTTGTCGGAGGACTCGGCGAAGTGCGTCAGGCCGGCTTCCAGCACGCTCAGCGGCATGGCCGTCCAGTAGACCTTCAGCGGTGCGCAGCCCTCGGCGGCTGCCAGTTCGACAGCACGCATCGCCACCCGGTGCGCCTGGATGTGGTCCGGGTGGCCGTAGAAGCCGTTCGGGTCGTACGTGATCAGCACCTGCGGGCGTACCTCCCGCATGATCTCCACCAGGTGCCCGGCGGCCTCGTCCAGGTCGGCCTGCCAGAAGGCGCGGGGGTGCTCGTTGGTGGCGAGGCCCATCATGCCCGAGTCGCGGTAGCGGCCGGCGCCGCCGAGGAAGCGGTGGTCGGTGACGCCGAGCGCGGCGCAGGCCGCGGCCAGCTCGGCGATCCGGTAGCCGCCCAACTGGTCGGCCTCGGCGGCGGCGAGCTGCGACAGAGCCGGTACGTGGATCTCGCCCTCCTCGCCGAGGGTGCAGGTCGCAAGCGTGACGTGTGCGCCGGCCTCGGCGTAGTGGGCCATCGTCGAGCCGGTGCCGATCGACTCGTCGTCGGGGTGCGCGTGGACCAGCAGCAGGCGGCGGTCGGGCAGCGTCGTCACGCGGTCACTCTAACTGGCGGTTCCATCGGGGCATCGTCAACGCGTCCGCCCAGGTCGGCCACATCACGCCCGGCGCGGCTCTACGATTTGGCCTGTGGACTTTCCGGAACTGGCCGCCCGCACCCGCCGGTTCAGCCACGGCGCGCCACGCGCGGTCTCGGTGGCCGAGGACGGCTCCCGGGTGATCTTCCTGCGTTCCTCCGGGCCAGAGGATCCGGCGGACGCGCTCTGGCTGCTGGACGTGGCGACCGGCGAGGAGCGGCTGGTGGCCGACCCGGCGACCCTGCTCGGCGCCGACGGTGACGTCCGGGCGCTCTCCCCCGGTGAGCGGGCGCTGCGCGAGCGGCTGCGGCTCACCGCCGCGGGCATCGGCTCGTACGCGCTTGACGCCGCCGGTCGGGTGGCGGTGTTCGCGCTGGCCGGGCGGTTGTTCCGGGCCGATCTGGTGCACGGCGACGTGGTCGAGGTCGAAGCCGTCGGCCCGGTGCTCGACCCCCGGCCGGATCCGACCGGGCAGCGGCTGGCGTACGTGACCGACGCGGCCGAGGGCGTACGTCGAGGTGAGCTGCGGGTGATCGAGGCCGACGGCACCGACACCCTGCTGGCCGGCGAGGACGCCGGGGTGAGCTGGGGGTTGGCCGAGCACATCGCGGCCGAGGAGTTCGGTCGTTACCGAGGCTACTGGTGGGCGCCGGACGGTCGGATGGTGCTCGCCGCCCGGGTGGACGAGTCCCGGCTGGAGCGCTGGCACCTGCACGACCCGGCCGAGCCGGGCAGCCCGCCGACAGCCGTCGCGTACCCCCGTGCCGGTGGGCCCAACGCCGAGGTCAGCCTGCATCTGCTTGACCTTGACGACGGCTGGGTCGACGTGCACTGGGACCGGGAGACCTACCCGTACCTGACCGGGGTCAGTTGGGGCGAGGGCAGTCCGCTGATCACCGTGCTGCGCCGTTCGCAGCAGCACGGGCTGGTGCTCGCTGTGGATCCGCGTACCGGTGAGACACAGGTGCACGCCGAACTGGCCGATCCGCGCTGGGTGGAGCCGATCGCCGGCACCCCGGCGCACCTGCCGGACGGCCGGGTGCTGGTCGGCGGAGAGTTGGCCCACGACGGGTACGACGCGCGCTGCCTGTTCGCCGACGGCACCCTGCTCACCCCACCGTCGCTGTACGTGCGGCGGGTGGTGGGTCGACTGCCGGCGAAGAGCGGTCCGGCCGACCTGCTGGTCGAGGCGAGCGACGGCGAGCCGAGCGAGCGGCACCTGTTCCGGGTCCGCACCACGATCGGCGGCGGAGTGGACGCCCGGCGGATCACCACCGACTCGGGGTGGCACACGGCGGCCGTGGGCGGGGACGTGCTGGTGGTCGGGACGGCGACGCTGGACCACGCCGGGGTGCGGTGGACGGTGTCCCGCGCCGGGCAGCAGGTAGCCGAACTGCTGTCGCTGGCCGCCAACCCGCCGTACTCTCCGCTGCCCCTGCTCGAGCGGGTGACCGACCGGCGGTTGCCGGCGGCGGTGCTCTACCCCGACAACCACGTGACGGGCCGCCGGCTGCCGGTGCTGCTGGACGTCTACGGCGGCCCCGGCCACCAGGAGGTCGTGGCCGCCCGCGCTGCCTGGCTGGAGCGGCAGTGGTGGGCCGACGCCGGGTTCGCTGTGGTCACCATCGACAACCGGGGTACGCCGGGAGTTGCCCCGTCGTTCGAGAAGGCGATCCACCGGCGGGTGGCCGACGTGATCCTTACCGACCAGGTGGACGCGTTGACAGCCCTCGCCGGCAAACACCCGGACCTGGACCTGAGCCGGGTCGGTGTGCGCGGCTGGTCGTTCGGGGGTTGGCTGGCCGGGTTGGCGGTGCTGCGCCACCCCGAGCTGTTCAAGTGCGGGATCGCGGGCGCCCCGGTGACCGACTGGGCGCTGTACGACACGGCGTACACCGAGCGTTATCTGGGGATGCCGGAGGACGGCATGGACGTGTACGCGCACCACTCGCTCATCGAGTTGGCCGCCGAACCGGTCACCAGCCGGGACCAGGCGCGCCCGTTGCTGCTGGTGCACGGCCTGGCCGACGACAACGTGGTGGCCGCGCACACGTTGCGGCTCTCGGCGGCGCTGCTCAGCACCGGCCGGCCGCACGCCGTACTGCCGCTGACCGGCGCCACCCACATGGCCGCGAACGGCACCGCCGAGCGACTGCTGCCGCTGGAGCTGGACTTCCTGCGTACCCATCTGCTGTGAACCGTCCTGCTCGCCCCCGCCGTGAATCTTGGGTGGTCGGCTCGGGAGTGGGTGGCCGGCGCGGTGGCACGTTCTGGCCGAGACTGTCAGGATTCGTGATCGAGTGTCGACGCGTGGGCAGGAGAACCGATGAGCGGCTGGAACGACAAAGTCATCGAAGAGTTTCGGGCCAACGGTGGGCAGGTCGGCGGCAACTTCGCGGGCGCGCCGCTGCTGCTGTTGCACACGGTCGGCGCCAAGAGCGGCCAGACTCGCGTGAACCCGATGATGTACCAGAAGGTGGACGGCGGCTACGCCGTGTTCGCGTCCAAGGGCGGTGCGCCCACAAGTCCCGACTGGTACCACAACCTGCTCGCCCAGCCCCAGGTGCGCGCGGAGATCGGCACGGACACCGTCGAGTTGGTCGCCAGGGTTGCCACCGGGGACGAGCGGGAACGGATCTGGAACGCGCAGAAGGCCGCGTATCCAGGCTTCGCCGACTACGAGCAGAAGACGGCCCGGCAGATCCCAGTCGTCGTACTCGAACCCGCGCCGTAGATCAGGGCGGCACGACCCAAGCGCGGCCGGCACGGGCGCGCCGCCGGTCCGGGTCGGTTTCGGTCGGCTTCGGCTTCGGCTTCGGCGCAAGGACATGGACGTTCTGGTGGTGGCGGCGCGAGCCCGCACGGTCCGTGGAACGGACCTCGACCACGCTCACATTGGCTTCAGTCGAGCCAGCAGATCACCGCGGCACCATCTCGGGCGGCTGCCGCGAAGAAGCTCCGGACGTCGGGCAGATAGTGGGCCGCCCACGCGAGTTCGTCGGGGCTTTCCCAGGGCCCGGGGTAGACGTCGGCCCGTTTCAACTCCTGCGGGTCGACGCCTCGGACGAGGTCGTCTTCGGTTAGCGCGGCCAACTGCGACGCCGCTGCCGCCACCTGGGCCGGTGTCAGGTACGAGGGCGGCCCGTAGCCCCAGTCATCTTCGAGGTTCTCCAGGAAGTCGAACATCTCCTCGCTGTCGGGTTCGACGTCGGGAAATTCCACGAAGCTCTCCGCGCCGAGGACCAGTGGAATCTCGAAGCCCAGCCGATCGAGGAGGAAGTCAAGCCCGTTCCATGCTTTGTCGGTGCCGGTCCAGCGCTCGGAGTCGCCGTCCCGTTCCGTAATGGCGAGTTCGTAGGCCCAGTTGAGGTCAGCCCTCGCCTGCTCCAGTTCGTCCGGGGAAACCCGCAGCCAGTTGCCGTTCATGCTCACCCCGACAGGCTAGGCGCTGGCTACGACAGCCCTCGTCACGGACGGGTCGACAAGGCTGCCAGCCAGGCGTGTCCCGGATGTACCCGCGTCAACAGCCTGGACAGCGTCTCACGCCGGGTACGGCTCAGCAGTGGGAGAGCGCCGTCGAAGTCGGCCTGGTCCTTGGGGCGTACGTGCTTGGCCTTGAAGAGAAGAACGAGCTCGGGTACCAGGTAGGGGATCCGGTCCACGGTGTGCCTGATGATCTCGGCGTAGGGCAGCCTGATCGTCTCGTCTCTCCGGCAGATCCACGTGTCGCCGTCGTGCGGCTCACGGAAGACGTCAAGCAGGTAGCGTCCGGTCGCCGGATCGCGCAGCCACGTCTGCCGGGTGGCATTCAGCACCTGCGGCGTCGCCGCTTCCCAGATCCGGGCGTCGCCGACCGCATCGACGGCGAACTCGGCGAAGCGCTCGCGGATCTCCGGGAACCGCCGGGCGGGCACGCCGATCTCGATGTCGTGATGGTCGCGGGTCTGCTCACCACGGAACAGGTCAAGCGCCCAGCCCGCCGCCACAAACCAAGGCACGGAGATGCCGGCCAGGCGCTGCCAGACGTCGTGCGGCGTCCAGCACCCCGCCCAGCGGGCTTCGAGCGCCGGAAGGTCACCGGGCGACACCCGGATACCTCCGCTTGGCAACGGGTCACTCACCGCACGAACCTATCCGGGATCACCGCCTGCCTCGCCAGAGTGGAGCCGAGCTGGCCGAGTCGGAGGATCTGCTCCGACGTTTACCTGACGAGCCTGCTGGACACTTGTCGCTCATGTTCGAGGGCTTCGCGGACGAGCGGATCGACGTCGGGGAAGTGGAACTTCGGGTCCGGCACGCGGGGCAAGGGCGTCCGGTCCTCCTCATCCACGGGCATCCGCGTACCGGATCGACGTGGCATCGGGTCGCGCCGCAACTGGTGGATCGCGGGTTCACAGTCGTCTGCCCGGACATGCGCGGCTACGGGCAGTCGGGGAGGGCCCGGATCCTCTCCGACCACTCTCAGCAGTCCAAGCGAGCCGTGGCAGCGGACCTGGTCCGGCTTATGAACGCCCTCGGCCACCCGACGTTTTCCGTCGTCGGGCACGACCGCGGCGCCTACGTCGCGCTGCGTCTGGCACTGGACCATCCCCACGCGGTCAACCGCCTGGTCGTTCTCGACGGTGTGCCCATCAGCGAGGCCCTCGCGCGCTGCGACGCCACTTTCGCCCGCGACTGGTACCACTGGTTCTTCTTCGCTCAGCCGGACACGCCGGAGCGGGTGATCAACGCCGATCCCGACGCCTGGTACGCGAGCAGGGCACGGCCCGAGATCATGGGAGCCGAGAACTACAGGGAGTTCCGGCAGGCCATTCACGATCCCGCCACCGTCCGGGCGATGCTGGAGGACTACCGCGCCGGCCTCGGCGTCGACCGGGAGCACGAGGAAGCCGACCGGCACGCCGGCCGCACCGTGGGCTGCCCGACGCTTTTCCTCTGGTCGACGGAGGACGACATGGAGAAGCTGTACGGTGATCCGCTCGCCATCTGGAGGCAGTGGGCCACCGATCTCCGTGGCCACCCGATCGAGTCCGGACACCACGTCGCGGAGGAGAACCCCGACGACCTGACCGCGGCGCTGCATCACTTTTTCGCCTGACCGACCGGCCCGCCACCGTCCGCCCATGCCACTGCGCGCGGGGCACACGGAGGCATCGCGGGGATGCAATCCTGGGCGGCATGACGGACCTCGACGCCAAGGCGAATCTCCATCTGTACGGGAGGCACGCGAGGCGCTGCTCGGAAAGCTCGACGAGCTTTCCGAGTACGACGTACGGCGGCCGCTCGTGCCGACCGGCACGAACCTGCTCGGGCTGGTAAAGCACGTGGCAGCGATGGCCGCCGGGTACTTCGGTGAGACGTTCGACAGGCCTCTTCCCGAGTTCGTCCCAGGTCTGGACGAGGACGGCGAGCCGAACGCGGACATGTGGGCCACGGCGGACGAGTCCCGCGACGATGTCATCGGCCTGTGGCATCGAGCCTGGGCGCACGCGGACGCGACGATCGACACGCTTGCGATCGACGCGCCCGGCTCGGTGCGGTGGTGGGGCCACACACCGGTGACCCTGCACCACATCCTCGTGCGCATGCTCGCCGAGGTGAACCGGCACGCCGGGCACGCCGACATCGTGCGTGAGCTAATCGATGGCCAGGTCGGCTGGCGGCGGCCCGGCGACAACGTGGTCGACCGCGACGAGGCGTGGTGGGCCGCCTACCGCGAGGGGTTGGAATCGACCGCCCGCAAGTTCCGTTGAACGACCGGCAGGTCCGACCATTCGGGATCTTGGACAGTTTCCGTCATCGCTTGACGGTAAGTGTCCAAGATCTGCCCTGCCTGGTCGGTGTCAGTCCTCGATGCGTCCGGTGGCGGGGTCGACCATGGCCAGGAAGTCGCGAATGTTCTCCCTGTGCTCGTCGAGCGACAGGTCGAGAGTCGGACTCATTCCGAATCCGTAGCCGGGGTTCGGGCCGCTGAGCCACGTGTAGTCGGTGCCGTTGCACTCGTTTCGGCGGAGAGCGAACGTCTCTCCATCGACGTCGAGAGTGAGCGACGTGGCATCGCCAGTCTCGGGGCGCAGGCCGGGCACGGCCTCCGCAGGGGTCCCCTGGGCGCCGTCGCCGTCATCTGGGTAGATCGCATTCACAATGCCATCTTCACAGCAAGGGTCCCCTCCCGACGACGTTGTCGGGAGGGGACCCTTGCTGTGGTGCGGGAACTTACGGCTTGACGTACGCGTTGACGAACGACGGGTAGCCGAAGACGCTGGAGACGAAGACACCGCCGGCCTTGGACCCGTGCACGAAGTAGGCCACGTCGACGTACATCGGCACCACCGGCGCGTGCTCCTTCATGATCCGCTCGTCGAGCTTTGCCCACTCCGGGCCCTGCTCGGCCGGGGCCAGCGCCAGGATGCGGTCCATCTCGGCGTTGATCGTCGGGTCGTTGAAGTAGGACTGGTTGCTGTTGCCAGCGGCCTTGATGGTGCGGCCGTCGTAGAGCACCGGCAGGATCGAGGCGCCGCTGGGCCAGTCCGCCGCCCAGTTACCGATGTACAGGTCCCAGGGGTTGTCCTTCTTCTTGATCTCGTCGAGCTTGGCGTCGTCCGAGATGTTCCGCAGCGTGATCTTGAAGCCGGCGCGCTCCAGGTTGGCCTTGAGCTGGGCGCCCTGCTGCTGCTCGGTGGTGTTGTCGGCGACACCGAGGACCAGCTCGGGCGTCTGCCCGCCGAGCAGTTCCTTGGCCTTGGCGACGTCACCGTTGGGGCCCGCCGGGTACGCCTCGTACGCCTTGTAGCCGATGGTGGCCGGCGGCATGAGCGTGGTCAGCGGCGCGGCGACGGTCTGCCCGCCGAGCGCCTTGATCATGCCCTCGCGGTCGATGGCGTAGTTGAGCGCCTGGCGAATCTTCAGGTCCTTGACCCGCTGGTTGTTGATGACGAGCTGGTTGGCGCTCGGCGTCGGCGACAGGATGCTGCGCGACTTCAGCGACGCGTCACCGACCGCCTTGGCGACGAGCGAGGCGGGTACGCCGTTGAAGGCGAGCGCGCTCTGGTCGGCGCCGTTGTCGGCGATCACCCGGTTGTTCGCGGCGTCGGCGGTGGGGCCGAAGGTCCAGACGAACTGGTCCGGGTACTGGTGCCGGACCGGGTCGGTGTTCGGGTCCCAGTTGGGGTTGCGGTCCAGGGTGATCTGCACGCCTACCTGGTTCTTCGCGACCTTGTAGGGGCCCGACGAGAAGGGCTGCTTGTCCAGGTCGACGCCGGTGTCCTTGTCCGGCGGCAGCGGCGCGGTGGTCGGCAGCGAGACCGCGAACGGCAGGTCGCAGCGGGGCTTGGCGAACTCGAAGCGCAGCGTCTTGTCATCCGGCGTGCTCAGGCCCGGCGGCAGCGACGTCTTGTTCTTCTTGAAGTCCCACGCGGTGTCGAACTGCGGGCTGTCGGCCAGCCACTCCTGGATGTAGGTCGGGCCGCCGGACAGGTCCGGGTCGAAGGAGCGGGCGATGCCGTACGCGATCTCCTTGGAGGTGATCGGCCGGCCGTCTTCGAACTTCACCCCGTCCTTGACCTTGAATTCCCAGACCTTGCAGTCGTTGTTGACGTTCTTGCCCGGGGTCTCGGCAAGGTCACCCACCAGGACCAGGCCGCCCTTGCCGTCGTCCTTCCAGGTGGTCAGGTAGCGGGCGAAGAGCGGGTTGGTCATCAGACCGGCGAACGAGTACGTCCGCTGCGGGTCCAGGTGGGAGATCGGCGACTCCCGGATGATGGTGAAGGTGCCGCCCTTCGCGGCGCCCTCGACCTCGGCCGCCGGCCCCTGCGAGTCCTTGGGGTCGGTCGCGATGACCCCGGTCTGCTTGCGCTCGGTGTCCACAGTGGTGCCCTCGCCCGTGTTCTTCGAGCACGCACCCAATGCCACAACCAGAGCGATCGCGCCGCCTGCGGCAGCCACCACGCGTGGTCTCATGAAGTACCCCCTTCACCCATGTGCCGTGCGGTTTCGTCGGGGCGAGAACCGCCGACGTCCCGAGGATCGTAAGGAAGAAAACCTACGAGTTGTGTAACAGTTGTCGATAAATTTCGCCATCGGGCGGCGCTGCGGGCAGCCGACCGTCACCGCAGTCGTACCCGGGGGTCGATGGCCGCGTAGAGCAGGTCCACCAGCACGTTCGCCAACACCACGAAGACGGCCGCGATCAGCACGGTGGCCATGATGGTGGGCAGGTCGCCGGAGCGGACGGCGTCCACCGCCGTACGCCCCAGCCCCTGGATGCCGAACGTCGTCTCGGTGATCACCGTGCCGCCCAGCGCCCCGCCGACGTCCATCCCGGCGATGGTCACCACAGGGGTGATCGCCGCGCGGAGCGCGTGCCGCCCGTACACCTTGGGTTTGGCAAGGCCCTTGGCCCGTGCCGTGCGGACGAAGTCCTCCGACAGCGTCTCAAGCATCTGCGCCCTCGACAGCCGGGCGTAGATGGCCGAGAACAGGAACGCCAGCGCCACCCAGGCGAGCACCAGCCCACTGGCCCACTTCGCCGGATTGTCGAAGATCGACGTGTAGCTGGGCACCGGTAGCCACCGCAGGTTGTAGACGAACACCAGCAGCAGCACCGCGCCCACGAAGTAGAGCTGCAACGAGGCGCCGGTAAGCGAGAAGCCGATGGCGGCCCGGTCCAGCCAGGTGCCCCGACGCAGCGCGGACACCATGCCCAGCCCGACACCGAGCAGCAGCCAGAGGATCGCCGCCGGGATCACGATGCTCAGCGTCACCGGCAGCACCCGGGCGATGGTGTCCGAGACAGCCTCGTTGGTGACGTACGACCAGCCCAGGCAGGGTGCGTCGCACCTGCCGCCCTGGGCGCTGCCCAGGTCCCGTCCGGTGAAGATGCCCTTCATGTAGCCGGCGTACTGGCTGATCAGCGGGTCGTTCAGACCCAGGTCGTCGCGGACCCGCTCCAGCCGCTCCGGGTTGCAGTTCTTCGAGCAGATGCTGGTGACCGGGTCGCGTGGCAGGGCGAAGAACATCAGGAACGTCAGCACGCTCACCGCGAACAGGGTCAGCACGGCGGAGAAGAGCCGCTTGATCAGAAATCGCGCCATGAGTTACCCCTACCGGGACGACTTCGGGTCGAGCGCGTCACGCAACGCGTCGCCGAAGAGGTTGAAGGCGAACACCAGCGCGAAGATCGTGATGCCCGGAAAGAACACGTACGCCGGGTCGGTCTGGAGGAAGTCCAGACTGCGGTAGATCATCCGGCCGAAGCTCGGCGTCTCGTCACTGAGCCCGACGCCGATGAACGACAGCGCCGCCTCACTGGTGATGAACTGCGGCACGGCCAGGGAGAACGACACCAGGATCGGCGCCCAGATGTTCGGCAGGAGCTGCCGGAAGATGATGTGCCCCAGCCCTGCCCCGCTGGCCTTGGCCGCCTCCACGAACTCCCGCTCGCGCAGCGCGATCACCTGCCCGCGTACGAGTCGGGCCGTGCTGGTCCAGCCGAAGATGGCGAAGACGGCGATCAGCACACCCACGCCGAAGGCCGCCGACACCTGCCCCCGCTCGCCGTAGAAGCGCAGCGTGATCGTGGGGGTCAGCGCCAGCGCGATGATCAGGAACGGCATGGCCAGGGTCAGGTCCGTGATCCAGTTGATCACCGCGTCGAGCCAGCCGCCGAGGTAGCCGGCGAGCGCACCGAGCACGACCCCGATGGTCGCGGTGATCAGAGCCGCCGCGAACGCGATGAACAGCGACGTCCGCAGCCCGTAGATCAGCCGGATGAAGATGTCCCGGCCCAGCCCCGGCTCCAGGCCGAACCAGTGGTCCCCGCTGACCCCACCGGCGTAGCCCAGCGGCATCCCGAAGCCGTCCAGCAGGTTCTGGAACTGCTCGCGCGGGCCGATCCCGTACGCCATCTCGATCAGCGGGGCGGCCAACCCCAGCAGCATGAAGAAGATCAGCAGACCGCCGCTGACCACTGCCGTCCGGTCCCGGCGCAAGCGCAGCCAGGCGAGCTGGCCGGGCGAACGGCCGACGACGCCCTTCGTCGCGGGCTCCCCCGGGTCGGCGCCGGACTCGATCTCGGCCAGCGCCACACCCTCCACCGGCGACAGGCTCACGACGACACCTCCTCGACGTTCGCTGCGGCCCCGCGCCCCTGCGCGACGCCCACGCCGGCCCCCGCCTCCGGACCGGCGCCGGGTGGTTCCGGGAAGTGACAGGCGGTGGCCTGGTTGCCGCCGTCGCGCGGCACCAGCGCCGGCTCCTCGGTGGCGCAGACGTCCTGCGCCTTCCAGCACCGGGTGCGGAACCGGCAGCCCGACGGCGGGTCGAGCGGCGTGGGCACGTCCCCGGTCAGCCGGATCCGGCCCGCCGGGCCGAGCTGGGTGACGTCCGGAATCGCCGAGAGCAGAGCCCTGGTGTACGGGTGCTGCGGGCGCTCGTAGATGTCGGCCCGATCGCCGATCTCCACGATCCGGCCCAGGTACATCACCGCGACGCGCTGGCAGAAGTGCCGCACCACGGCCAGGTCGTGTGCGATGAACACGAACGCCAGCCCGAGGTCCCGTTGCAGGTCGCGCAGCAGGTTGACCACCTGCGCCTGGATCGAGACGTCCAGCGCGGAGACCGGCTCGTCGGCGACGATCAGCTTGGGCCGCAGGGCGAGCGCGCGGGCGATACCGATGCGCTGGCGCTGACCGCCGGAGAACTCGTGCGGGTACCTGTTGTAGTGCTCCGGGTTCAACCCGACAAGCTCCAGCAACTCATGCACCCGGGCCTTGACCCCGCCCGGCGGTTTGATCCCGTTGACCTGCAACGGCATCGCCACGATCCGCCCGACTGTGTGCCGGGGGTTCAGCGAGGCGTACGGGTCCTGGAAGATGATCTGGAGTTCCTGGCGCAACGGTCGCAGCTCGCGCCGCCTGGCGTGGGTGATGTCCCGTCCGTCGAACTCGATGGTCCCGGAGGTCGGCTCCAACAGCCGCACAATCATCCGGCCGGTGGTGGTCTTGCCGCAGCCCGACTCCCCCACCAGGCCGAGCGTCTCGCCCGGGCGCACGTCGAAGTCGAGCCCGTCGACCGCCCGCACCAGGCCGGTGGAGCGCAGCCCCTGACGTACCGGGAAGTGCTTGGTCAGGCCGCGGACCCGCAGCAGCGGTTCCTCGCTCATCGCGCCACCCCCACGGATGCGACGTCCTCGGCGTAGCGCTCGGCGCGCTCCTGCGCGCTCAGGTGGCAGGCGACCAGATGGCCGTCCGCGCCGGCCGGGAGGAACTCGGGCACCTCCGTGCGGGACCGGTCGCCGTTGCGGTCCGCGTAGCGGCAGCGCGGGTGGAAGGCGCAGCCGGACGGCAGGTTGATCAGGCTGGGCGGGTTGCCGGGGATGGGCAGCAGGTCCGCGTCCGCGTCGCCGTGCAGCGACGGCACGCTGGAGAGCAACCCCCAGGTGTACGGGTGCTGCGGCGAGCGAAGCACCTGCTCGACGCTGCCGTGCTCGACGGCCCGCCCGCCGTACATGACAAGCACCTCGTCGGCCACCTGGCCGACCACGCCCAGATCGTGGGTGATCAGGATGATCGCCGACTGGAACTCGGCCTGGAGGTCGGCGAGCAGGTCCAGGATCTGCGCCTGCACTGTGACGTCCAGCGCGGTGGTCGGTTCGTCGGCGATCAGCAGCGCCGGGTCGTTGACAAGGGACATCGCGATCATCGCCCGTTGCCGCATGCCGCCGGAGAACTCGTGCGGGTACTGGTCGAAGCGCCGTGCCGGCTGCGGGATGCCGACCCTTTCCAGCATGTCGACAGCCCGCTGGCGGGCCTCGCGTCGGTTGGCCTTCGGGTGATGCACCCGGTACGCCTCGGCGATCTGCCGGCCCACCGTGTAGTACGGGTGCAGCGCCGACAGCGGATCCTGGAAGATCATCGCCATGTCCCGGCCGCGCAGCCGGCGTACCTCCTCGTCGGCAAGGCCGACCACCTGCCGGCCGCCGACGGAGATCTCCCCGGTGATCGTGGTCCGCTTGGGGTCGTGCAGACCGAGGATGGCAAGCGACGTGACGCTCTTGCCGGAGCCGGACTCGCCCACGATGCCGAGGGTGCGACCACGCTCGACGGCGAACGACACCCCGTCGACCGCGCGCACCACGCCGTCGGAGGTGTCGAACCGGACCCGCAGGTCACTCACCCGCAGGTAGGCGTCCTCGTTGCCGCGCTGCGCCGGCACGGTGGGATGGTCGTCCGGTCCCCCGGACGGCGCCGGATCCGATTTGTCCACGGCCGCCTCCCCTCAGTGACGAAGAGAACTTACAGGCAAGTCCCGAGGGTGAAAATAAGCTACGACGCCAGCGCCTGTCAGCGGGGCCGAGCGTAACGAGTCGGCATCGGCCCCGCAGCCCCGTCACCTCGCCATCCACGCCCATTCATCTCCTGATCGCGCCCCACGCCAAGATCTACGCAACTTCCCCGATGTTGCTGCCTCCAGTACCCGAGAGACAGCAACATCCCCGATGCTGCGCGATTCTTGACGACGAACGCCTCCCCCGAGAGACCGGGAACAGGGCTTGGGAGCCCGACCGCCGTCAAGGGTCACGCTCGAACCAGGATGTAGTGGCATCACCGACGCGCCGACACCACGACAACAAGGATGTTGCGTGATCTGGCGGCCCGCGGAGCGGGACAGGGCGGGGGCGTGGCGGGATCGGGCTACGGGGCGCGGAGGGCTACGGCGCGGGCGACGCCAGTAGCGTCAAGGTCACGTGGGGTTCTGGAGCTAGCGGAGCCGGTGTGGGCCACCGTCCGGCCGGAAGATCTGCTCCCCTGACGGCTGTCGGTCGGCTGGCCTAGGGTCGGTCGCATGACCGAGTTCGACGCGGCCACCGCCGCCGTGCAGGCCGCACTCGACGCCGGCGCCCGCTACGCCGACGCACGGGTGATGCACCGCCGCTACGAGTCGATGACGGCTCGCAACGGCGACGTGGAGGAGCTGACCCAGGACGAGAGCATCGGCCTCGGCGTCCGGGCGCTTGTCGGGTCGAGCTGGGGCTTTCACGCCGTACCCGATCTGTCGGACGCCGCCGCCCGCGACGCCGGCCGGCGCGCGGCCAGGACGGCCGCAGCGAGCGCGCGGGTGCCCGGTCCGCCGGTCGACCTGGTGCCGAGCCAGCCGGTGACCGCGAGCTGGGCCTCCGACTGCCAGATCGACCCGCTCGGCGTGCCGCTGTCGGACAAGGGCGACCTGCTTGTCGACGCGACACGCACGATGGTCGGGCACGGCGCCGACCTGGCCGAAGGGCTCTACCAGATCTGGGACACCGCGAAGTGGTTCGTGTCCAGCGAGGGCCACCGGATCGACCAGCGGATCCGTGAGTGCGGCGGGGGCATCTCGGCCACGTCGATCGGCGACGGCGAGACGCAGCGACGGTCCTGGCCCAGCTACCGGGGGCAGTACGGCACCACCGGCTGGGAGCTTGTCGAGTCGCTCGCCCTGGCGGCGCACGCCGCGCAGATCGCCGAGGAGTCCCGGGCGTTGCTGACCGCACCGCCCTGCCCGGCCGGCGAGACCGACCTGATCCTCGGCGGCGAGCAGTTGGCCCTGCAGATCCACGAGTCGGTCGGGCACGCCATCGAGTTGGACCGGATCCTCGGCTGGGAGGCCGCGTTCGCCGGCACGTCCTGGCTGGATCTGGCCCAGCTCGGCTCGCTCCACTACGGCTCCGAGCTGATGAACATCACCATCGACCCGACCATCCCCGGCGCGCTGGGCAGTTTCGGCTTCGACGACGAGGGCTCGCCGGCGGTAAAGCGGGACGCGGTCCGCGACGGTCGCTGGGTGGGGGTGCTCGCCGGCCGGGACTCGGCCGCCGTGGCCGGCCTCGACTACGGCGGCAGCGTACGCGCCGACGGGTGGGCGCGGCTGCCGATGGTGCGGATGACGAACGTCGGCCTGGAACCCGGCCCGCACACCCTGGAGGAGATCATCACGGCTACCGACGACGGGGTGCTGATGGACCTCAACCGGTCCTGGTCGATCGACGACAAGCGGCTCAACTTCCAGTTCGGCTGCGAGGTCGGCTGGGAGATCAAGAAGGGTCGGCGGGGGCGGATGCTGCGTAATCCCACGTACACGGGCATCGGCCCGCTCTTCTGGCGTTCGATGGACATGCTCTCCGGCGAGACGGTGTCCTGGGGGACGCCCAACTGCGGCAAGGGCCAACCCGGCCAGACCGGGCACACCGGTCACCCGGCCGCGCCGGCGCGCTTCCGCAACGTCCGGGTGGGGGTGTCAGCGTGAGCGCGAGGAGTGAGCCGGGTTTGCGAGCCCCGCAGTCGCGAACGAAAGGTGGCTCAGCGTGAGCGCGAGGAGTGAGCCGGGTTTGCGAGCCCCGCAGTCGCGAACGAAAGGTGGCTCAGCGTGAGCGGGTCGACGGAGGTCGAGCTGGCGGGGCAGGTCGTCGAGCTGGTGCGGCGGCTCGGCGGACCGGATGCTCAGGCCGAGGCGGTCGTGACCCGCGCGGACCTGGCGCTGACCCGGTTCGCCAACTCGGCAATCCACCAGAACGTCTCCGAATCCACAGTCGGTGTCCGGCTGCGGCTGCACGTCGAGGGCCGGACGGCCGCCGGCAGCGGCAGCGTGGTCACCGCCGACGGGCTGCGGGCCCTGGTGGAGCGCACCCTGACCGCGGCGCGGCTCTGCCCGCCCGATTCGGGCTGGCCAGGGCTGGCCCCGCCCGCACCCGTGCCGGACGCTCCGCCTGTCGACGAGGCCACCGCGCACGCCGAGCCGGATGAGCGTGCCGATCGGGTACGCGCGTTCGTTGCCGCCGCCGGTGACCTCACCACTGCGGGTTACTGCCGTACCGCGCACCGCTCGTCTGCGTTCGCCAACTCGGCGGGGCACACCGCGTACGGCCGCGCGGTGGAGGCGGCGATGGACGGCATCGCCCGTCGCGACGGCGCGGACGGGGTCGCGCGGCGCTGCGCGGACCGGCTGGCCGACCTGGACGGCGCGGAGTTGGGCGCGCACGCCGCCGCGAAGGCGCGGGCGGCGGCCGACCCGGTCGAGTTGCCGCCGGGGCACTACGAGGTGGTCTTCGAGCCGGCCGCCGTGGCGGACCTGCTGCAAAACCTGTCCTGGTACGGCTTCAACGGCAAGCGGTACGCCGAGCGGCAGTCGTTCGCCGAGCCCGGGGTTGCCCAGTTCGATCAACAGGTGACAGTGGTGGACGATCCACTGGGCGCGTCGGGGTTGCCGTTCGACGCGGAGGGCACCGGCCGGCGGGCGCTGACCCTGGTGGACGCGGGCACGACCCGGGCGGTGGCCCACGATCGGCGGACGGCCGCCGAGGCTGGTGCGGAGTCCACCGGGCACGCGATCGCGGGCGGTGCCACCTGGGGCCCGATGGCCCGCAACCTGCGTCTCGCGGGTGCCGCGGCCGGCCCGGCCAGTGCTGTGGGTCGGAGCACCACTGGCACGGCGGCCGGCGCGGTCGTCGACACCGACACCGCTGCGCTGGTCGCCGGGATGCGACGCGGGCTGCTGGTCACCGACCTGTGGTACACGCGTGTCCTCGACCCGAAGAGCCTTGTCGTCACGGGGTTGACACGTAACGGGGTGTGGCTCGTCGAGGACGGCACTGTCGTACGGGCGGTACGCGACCTCAGGTTCACCGAGTCGTACCCGAGGGCACTCGGTCCGGGCGCGGTGCTGGGGCTCGGCGCGCGGCCCGTGCGTCAACCGGACCGGGTGGACGGTACGTGGTGGACGGCCCCGTCGGTGCGACTGGCGTCCTGGCACTTCACGGGAGGCGCCTCGGGCTGATCAGCCGGGCGGAGAGTGATCTTCTTAACATCGAGCCATTGATCGGCGTGCCAGGGCTTTTCCGCAGGCCAGACACACGGGACACTCCCTTGCGCGGACGGCCCGCAAAGATCGGCGTAACGTGTGTCACTTAGCTGCGCCGGTCATCCGGCGTGGTCGTTGGTGTGCGCATGACGTGGCAGCGGGTGCGGTTCGCCGGGCCGCGTGCCGACCGGAGATAGATCAGCCCGCCCGTACGGGCCCGCCGAGGAGACGACTCGAATGACTTCAACGGCAACGAAGCCGCGGGGAGCGCGGGCACGCGCCGCCATCGCGGCGAAGACGTTGCGTACCGACCGATGGTGGATCGCCCCGCTGATCACCGTGATCGGGCTCAGCGCCTGGGTCGCGTACGCGACGGTCCGGGTCTTCATGCACAAGTGGTACTGGGTGGACCAGTACCACTACCTGACCCCGTTCTACTCCCCCTGTGTGACGGACCGGTGCGTCGAGGGCTCCTCGCACTTCGGCCAGTTCCTGCCCGGCTGGTGGATCATCCCGGACGCGGCACTGACGCTGCCGTTCCTGCTGCTGTTCCGGCTCACCTGCTACTACTACCGCAAGGCCTACTACCGGTCGTTCTGGCTGTCGCCGCCGGCCTGCGCCGTCCCGGACGGTCACAAGGAGTACAGCGGTGAGACCCGTTTCCCGTTGCTCGGCCAGAACCTGCACCGCTACTTCTTCTACGCCGCCGCGATCATCTCGCTGATCAACACCTGGGACGCGATCCTCGCCTTCCACTCCCCCGAGGGCTTCGGCTTCGGCCTGGGCAACATCATCCTGGTGGGCAACGTGGTGATGCTCTGGGCGTACACCATCTCCTGCCATTCCTGCCGGCACATCATCGGTGGCCGGCTCAAGCACTTCTCCAAGCACCCGGTGCGCTACAAGGCCTGGACGTTCGTCTCGGCGTTGAACGTCCGGCACATGCAGCTCGCCTGGATCACCCTCGGCACCCTGGCGCTGGCCGACTTCTACATCATGGCGCTGGCGGCCGGCTGGTTCTCCGACCTGCGGTTCATCAACTAAAGGGCCCCCGACATGACCACTACCACTCGCATCGAACGACACCACTACGACGTCGTCGTCATCGGGGCCGGCGGCGCCGGTCTGCGCGCGGCGATCGAGGCCCGGCTCGCCGGCAAGAAGACCGCGATCATCTCCAAGTCGCTCTTCGGCAAGGCGCACACTGTGATGGCCGAGGGCGGCGCCGCCGCCGCGATGGGCAACGTGAACAGCCGGGACAACTGGCAGGTGCACTTCCGCGACACCATGCGCGGCGGCAAGTTCCTCAACAACTTCCGGATGGCCGAGCTGCACGCGAAGGAGTCGCCGCAGCGCATCTGGGAGCTGGAGACGTACGGCGCGCTCTTCGACCGCACCAAGGACGGCAAGATCTCGCAGCGCAACTTCGGTGGCCACGAGTACCCCCGCCTTGCGCACGTCGGCGACCGCACCGGCCTGGAGCTGATCCGCACACTCCAGCAGAAGATCGTCTCGCTTCAGCAGGAAGACAAGCGCGAGTTCGGCTCGTACGACGCGCGTATCAAGGTCTTCTCCGAGACCACGATCACCGAGCTGCTGCTCGACGGTGACCGGGTCGCCGGCGCGTTCGGCTACTACCGGGAGTCCGGGGAGTTCATCCTCTTCGAGGCGCCCGCCGTGGTGCTGGCGACCGGCGGCGTCGGGCGCTCCTACAAGGTCACGTCGAACTCGTGGGAGTACACCGGCGACGGTCACGCGTTGGCGCTGCGCGCCGGGGCGACTCTGATCAACATGGAGTTCCTCCAGTTCCACCCGACCGGCATGGTCTGGCCGCCCTCGGTGAAGGGCATCCTGGTCACCGAGTCGGTCCGCGGTGACGGCGGCGTGCTGAAGAACTCCGAGGGCAAGCGGTTCATGTTCGACTACGTCCCCGACGTCTTCCGCAAGCAGTACGCGGAGACCGAGGAGGAGGCGGACCGCTGGTACACCGACCCGGACAACAACCGCCGTCCCCCGGAGCTGCTGCCCCGCGACGAGGTGGCCCGCGCTATCAACAGCGAGGTCAAGGCCGGTCGGGGCTCCCCCGCCGGTGGCGTCTTCCTGGACATCGCGAGCCGGCGTTCGGCCGACGAGATCCGGCGACGGCTGCCGTCGATGTACCACCAGTTCAAGGAACTGGCCGACGTCGACATCACGGCCGAGCCGATGGAGGTCGGTCCGACCTGTCACTACGTGATGGGCGGCGTCGAGGTGGACCCGGATTCGGGTGCGGCCTTCGGCCACGTACGCGGGCTGTTCGCCGCCGGTGAGGTCTCCGGTGGCATGCACGGCTCCAACCGGCTGGGCGGCAACTCCCTGTCCGACCTGCTGGTCTTCGGCAAGCGGGCCGGTGGGCACGCGGCCAGTTACGCCGACGGGCTGGACGCCCGGCCGAAGGTCGCCGTGGACGCCGTCGAGGCGGCTGTGGAGACCGCTCTCGCGCCGCTGCAGCGGGACACCGGCGAGAGCCCGTACACCCTCCAGCAGGACCTCCAGACGGTCATGGGGGATCTGGTCGGCATCATCCGTCGCGAGGGTGAGCTGGCTGACGCCCTCGTACGGCTGGCCGAGCTGCGCGAGCGGGTGGCGAAGGTGAGCGCGGTCGGCGGTCGGCGCTACAACCCGGGCTGGCACCTGGCCCTGGACCTGCGCAACATGCTCGTGGTCTCGGAGTGCACCGCGAAGGCGGCGCTGGAGCGGCAGGAATCGCGCGGCGGGCACACCCGGGAGGACTACCCGGCGATGGAGCCGAAGTGGCGGCAGGTCAACCTGGTCTGCTCGCTGGACGGCGACACCGTACAGCTGACCCGTAAGCCGCTGCCGAAGATGCGGCCGGAGCTGATCGGCCTCTTCGACCGGGCGGAGCTGGCCAAGTACCTCACCGACGAGGAGCTCGCCGACTTCGACGCTCTCGTCGCCGACGCTGGAGAGGCGGACAACCGATGAGCGCGAAGCGTCAGTTCCGGATCTGGCGGGGCGACGAGTCCGGCGGTGACCTTCAGGACTACATGGTCGAGGTGAACGAGGGCGAGGTCGTCCTCGACGTCATCCACCGCCTGCAGGCCACCGACGCGCCCGACCTGGCCTGCCGGTGGAACTGCAAGGCCGGCAAGTGCGGCTCCTGCTCCATGGAGATCAACGGCAAGCCGCGGCTGGGCTGCATGACGCGGATGTCGACCTTCGAGGAGACCGAGACGGTAACCGTCACCCCGCTGCGCACCTTCCCGATCATCCGGGACCTGGTCACCGACGTCTCGTTCAACTACGAGAAGGCGCGGGAGACGCCGGCGTTCGCCCCACCGGCGGACGTCGCTCCGGGCGACTACCGGATGCAGCAGGTCGACGTCGAGCGCTCGCAGGAGTTCCGCAAGTGCATCGAGTGCTTCCTGTGCCAGACCGTCTGCCACGTGATCCGTGACCACGACGAGAACAAGCCGGCGTTCTCCGGCCCGCGGTACTTCATCCGGGCAGCGGAACTGGACATGCACCCGCTGGACGCCCGGACCGACCGCAAGGAGTACGCACAGGCCGAACAGGGCCTCGGCTTCTGCAACATCACCAAGTGCTGCACGGAGGTTTGCCCCGAGCACATCAAGATCACTGACAATGGGATCATCCCCATGAAGGAACGGGTCGTCGACCGCAGGTACGATCCCCTTGTGTGGCTTGGTAGCAAGATCTTCCGTCGGGGCGAGACGCCCCAGACCAGCGTGACCACCGCCCGTCAGGGCTCGGCGACGTCGCCGGGCGCGGCAAGGGGCGGGGTGCACTCGCACGCGGGTGGCTCGCACGACCCGCAGGCCGAGGCGCAGGCGCAGAGCGGCGTCAACTGGCACCGGGAGGTGCCCCACCCGACCGCGCCAGCGGTCGACGAGCGGGGCAAGCTGCCGCTTACCGAGTTGACGTTCGACAGGCCTGCCGCGCCGTCGCCGTTCGGCGACGACGTGACCTTCCCGCTGCCTCCGGACGAGCTCAACTTCGCCCACCCGGACCAGGACAAGCACTAAACGGACAACGCGAGGGGCCGGCGGCACAGCCGCCGGCCCCTCGCTGCACTCCGCCCTCACCGCGCGCCCGCCCGCGCCCACCGCGCTCCTGCGCTTCCGCGCCGCGGCTCCGGCTCCGGCTCCGGCTCCGGCTCCGGCTCCGGGGAGCCTTCGTGCGGCGTTACAGGGTTTTGAGCAGGGGCCGTAGGGCCGTCACGATCGGTGCGTCGGCGGGGAGCCAGGTCACCGAGTCCAGTTCGTCGGCGGCCAGCCAGCGCAACCCCTCGTGTTCCAGGGCCTGCGGCTCGTCGTCGCCCACCAATCGCGCGGCGTACACCTTCAGCACCGACCGACCGTGGGCCATCCGCACGTTGCGGCCGACCCGGTCGCCGATCTCGACGCGTACGGCCAGTTCCTCGACGCACTCCCGGATCAGCGCGTCGGTCTCGGTCTCCCCCGGTTCGACCTTTCCACCAGGGAATTCCCACATGCCGGCCACCTCCGGCGGGGCGGCACGCGCGCACGCGAGCACCCGCCCGTCCCGGATGATCGCCGCCCCGACGATCACTTTCAGGTCCCGTCGATCGCCCTGCCCGCCACCACTCGCCCGTTCGGTCTGCACGGGCGTCCAGGGTGCCAGATCAATCGGCGGTTTGGGTGCCGTCGTCGTCCGCAAGGCCAACAGAACCCGGAAGTGTGGGCGTGGACACCTCCCACGAGCGGGGACAAACTAGAGAGCACCGACAAGACACGGGATGGCGACGATTTGGCCACAAGCCGACAACGGCGCTTGGGGGGTGCGGTCATGCGGGTGTTGTTCAACAGCCGAGCCAAGCACGACTATCTGTCCGACGCGTTGACCCTGTTATCCGGGTGGACGCGGGAGGGCGAACAGATCCGGCGAACCCTCGTGATCGACGATACCCAACACGCGGCGTTGACAGAACGGGTGAAGGTGGTTGCGGACGCACTGCACCTACGCCCCGAGATCAGCCGTCGGTCCGACAGCACCCAGATCCGGGTCGGGCACGGCAACGGCGAGCCTCTGACCGAGGGCGAGGTCCTGCTGGCCGCCCGCATCGAGGACGCGTACCGGGCGGTCACCGAGTCCTGAGCCTGACCGCGCCACGGCGGCTGGCGCCGGTTTTCTAGCCTTGAAGGCATGGCGAACATCGCGTACGACCGCAAAGAGCAGGTCCAGCAGATCGAGAGCGGACTCCTCGAGGGCGAGCAGATCATCGCCGTCTACGACGCCGTGGGCACCGGCACCGGGTTCATCGGGCTCACCGATCGGCGGGTGATCATCCAGGACCGTTCCTTCGTCGGGAAGCGGTTCGCGATCACCAGCATCCCGTACTCGAAGATCACCAGCGTGAGCGTGGTCAGCAACAAGTCCTGGGGCGGGTCGTTCTTCTCCACCGGTGCGATAGCCATCCACGTCGGCACGCACACCTACGAGGTGGAGTTCCGTGGCGCGCAGAAGAGCCACCACGTACACAACGTGATCCTGCACCACATCTCCTGACCACGCGCACTACCGGGCCCGGCTGGCGTAATTGCCTTGCCGGGCCCCTGCCGTCTCTGGTGTCCTCACTCGACAGCCGCCGGAAGGGAGCAGCGACATGCCCAACACGACGAAGTCCCCCGAACCCACCGTCATCCGACCTGAGGAATCGAGACTTCGTGAGCAGACCTGCTCAGCGCACCTGTGACGCCCTGACCAACCTCGGAGGCCGCTGATGTCGGCCTTCGACGATCCCGGCCTGTTCGGCCGGCTGTGGGCCGCCGACTACGACAGCGGCGACACCAACCCCGACCCGATGCCCGCCGTCGACTTCCTGGCCGACCTGGCCGACGGCGGCCCGGTCCTCGAACTGGCGATCGGCACCGGCCGGGTCGCACTGCCGCTGGCCGAGCGCGGTCTGACCGTGCAAGGCATCGAGGCGTCCGAGGAGATGCTCGCCCAGATGCGGGCCAAGCCCGGCGGCGACCAGATCCCTGTGGTCGTCGCCGACATGGCGGACGTACCGGTGACAGGTGAGTTCCGGCTCGCGTACCTGGTCTTCAACACGCTGTTCAACCTGGTCGACGCCGAGCGGCAGGCGGACTGCTTCCGCAACGTCGCCCGGGTGCTGTCACCCGGCGGCGCGTTCGTGATCGAGACGTTCGTGCCCGACCCGCGTGACTTCGACGCCGACGAGCAGGTGCGGGTCCGTGCCGTCACCGAGGACTCGGCGACGATCCGGCTGCACTCCTACGACCGGTCGGCGCAGCGGTTCATCCGGCAGACCATCACGTTCGACGGTGACGGTGTGCACCTGAAGCCGTTCGCCATGCGGTACGCCTGGCCGCACCAGATCGACGAGATGGCCCAGCAGGCAGGGCTGCGGCTCACCGAGCGGTACGCCGACTGGCACCGGCGGCCGTTCGACGCGAGCAGCCCGGCGCACATCTCCGTCTACCGCAAGCAGTAGTGGCGGTTGGTCGGCTCCGGTTCCACAGCGTCGGGAGGCACCAACGCCTCGCCGTCAGGGAACCGGAGCCGGCCTTGCCAGCGGTCGCGAGGACCGGCCTTCCTTCCGCGCTGGATTCCGCAGGTGGCCGAGGGAGCCGGGCAGGAGCACTCGCGTGTTGATCAGGCGAGCGGAGCGGGAAGCGCCGCTTGCCCCTCGATCACCTTCTCCACCACATCGACGCGCTGCCGGTGCAGGATGTCGCCGTTCAGCGGTTCGCCCGGCACGTTGATACAGCGCTGGCCCGGCGCGGCATCGCAGACCGGGCATACCAGGAACAGCCCACCGGCCGGCATCAGTTCGACCCCCTGGGCCAGGGCCGATCTGCCGATCTTGACCAGCGCCCCGTAGAGGTTGCCATCCTGGTGCCGTGCCGTGCCGCGGCAGCTGCGACATCGTGCATCCCTTCCCAGAACTGCTCGACGGCCCTTGGCTCGTTGATGTCGATACGCACGGCAGCACATGCCCCTCCGCCGATCGATCAAACGTTGACGCGGGGGCCCTGCCAACCTGTCGATCATGGTGCGGTCGTCACCGGGACCAGTGCCCGACGCTGCTTCCGAGGTCGTCCGGCCTCGGCCCGTCTACACCTCTGCCGGCAGTCGGACTGCCGACAGCAGGCCACTCCCCGACTACGACATGGATGCCCCGTTGAAGGCGATCAGGCGGCTGATGTTGGAGTCGAACGGGCTCATCACCGTCGCCCTGCGGCGGACGTACATCGAGACGGGCAGCGGCAACTTCCGCACCGACCTCGCGGGCCTGAAGAGCTACCGGCTGGACGACACCTGGCTGACCAGCCCCTGGTCGCACATCGAACCGGCGATGGCGTACCAGCTCGGCCTACCGATCCTGATCCTGCGCGAGAAGGACGTCCCTGAGGAGGGTCTGCTCCAGAAGGGCGTGGTCGGCATGTACATGCCGGAGTTCGACCTCGACGGGTCGACCGAGAACTACTTCGACTCGCCTGAGTGGAACGACCTGATCTTCAAGTGGGAGGCGCAGGTCCGGGCCGTCGTAGACCGCAAAGGGCTGCCGCCGCAGCTCCACTGAGCCGGGCGGGTGACGGGTAACCCCTGATCAACGTTGTGGCAGTGCCCGGTCCGTCGGACAACAGGATGTCGATCATCGTACGCCGCATGGGGTCGCCAATCGCCGACCACGGTTCGTCGTGAACGGTGGTGCTCACGACGTGGTGCTCACGGAACCCTGTCTCGGTCATCCGGACGAGCGTGCCCGCGCCACTCGGCACCAGGTCGAAGGTGATGAGCAGTGCCTGCCCGCTGCGGTCCGTGTCGGTGAAGCACCTGTCATACCGGTGGCGCACAATCTCGCGCATGTCTGAGCCAACGCCACACGGCCATCACTCCATCGACTACGTGGAGTTCACGGTCACCGACCTCGAAATTGCCAAGCGCTTCTACGCCGACGCGTTCGGCTGGCAGTTCAACGACTACGGGCCGGGATACGCCGGCATCCGCAGCCCGCACGGCGAAACCGCACCCGAGGTGGGCGGCCTCCGTGTGGATAAGGAAGTCCGGGCGGGCGGCCCGCTCGTGCTGCTCTACTCGAAAGACCTGGACCAGTCCGTGCAGGCCGTCAAGGACGCCGGCGGTCACGTGGTGAACGGGCCGTACGAGTTCCCCGGCGGGCGGCGCTTCCACTTCACCGACCCCAGCGGCAACGAGCTGGGCGTCTGGGCCGAGCGGTAGCAGCCCAGGCCGGCCTTCTCAGACCGTTGTGAGGCCGAAGGCGAGTCGGGCGATCTTAGCCGGGTCGCGGCCATCCGCGCGGCTCGTTCCCGGCCGCCGACCGGTGCCGCACCTCAGCGGCCGTCGGCTGCACCAGGTCCGAGCTTGACCTGCGCGCGATCAGCAGCAGCGGACTGCACAGCTAGGATCAGCGGGTGGTTGCGACCAGCGGAGTCACGGACGCGGAGCGGTTACGCCGCATTGAGGCCGTGACCGATGCGACGCTGTCCCGGCTCGACGCCGCCGACCTCTTCGACGAGCTGCTCGACCGGGTCCGCGAGCTGCTGCGCGTCGACACCGCCGCCATCCTGCTTCTCGACGTCCACGCCCGGCAGCTTGTCGCGACCGCCGCCAAAGGGCTGGAGGAGGAGGTCCGGCAGGCATTCCGGGTCTCCGTTGGCCGGGGCTTCGCCGGTCGGATCGCCCTGACCCGTCAACCAGTGATCATCGAGCAGGTCACCGCCGAGCAGGTGATCAATCCGGTCCTGCTGCAAACCGGGGTGAAGTCCCTGCTCGGTGTGCCGATCTTCGCGCGCGGTGATCTCATCGGCGTCCTGCACGTAGGGACTCTCACGCCACGCCGGTTCGCACCCGACGACGTCCGGCTGCTCGAACTCGTCGCCGACCGGATCGGCGTGGCGAACCAGGCCCGCGCGCACAGCCTGGACCAGAGCGCCGCCCTGGCTCTGCAACGGAGCCTGCTCCCCACGGAGCTGCCCAAGGTGCCGAATCTGGAGATGGCCGCCCGCTACGTCCCCGGTCACGTCTCCGGAGTGGGCGGCGACTGGTACGACGTCTTCCCCCTGCCGTCGGGGTGGTTGGGAGTGGTCATCGGTGACGTGTCGGGGCACGGACTCCAGTCGGCCGTGGTGATGGGTCGGATCCGGAGTGCGCTGCGCGCGTACGCCCTGGTGTCGCACGATCCAGCCGAGGCGCTGACCCTCCTCGACCGCAAGGTCAACCACTTCGAGACCGGCAGTCTCAGCACCGCGCTGTACGCGATGATCTCCCCGGACGGTACGACGATCAAGGTCTCCCTGGCGGGGCATCTGCGCCCCGTGATGGTCGTGCCTTCGGAGCCCACCGCCCTGCTTCCCGCCAGGGTCGACCCGCCGCTCGGCATCCGCCACCGGATTCCGCAGCGGCGCAGTACGACTGTGGACTTCCCGCCCGGTGCGGTCCTGGTCTGCTACACCGACGGGCTCGTCGAACGCCGTGGCGAATCGATCGACACCGGCATCGGCCGGCTGGCGGCCGCCGTTCCGCTCGAACCTGCCGAGACCGTCTGCGCCGCCGTCATGGCGACCCTCGACACCGAGAACCCCAACGACGACATCGCCCTGCTGGTCATCCGTCGAACGGCGCCCTGACCGCTCGCTGGCCACCTCGGGCATCTGATCGGATCGGGCCGCTACGGTCGGGCGGGGCCGGGGTCCGTTCAGCCAAGCTCGATGTCGAAGGGAGGTCTCGTGATCGCGGCACTCAATCGACTTGTCGATCTGGTGGAGAAGCACCTCACCGATGACGTCGACGTCAACGAACTGGCCAAATCGCTCGGCACCACCGAATACCACCTGCGCCGGATGTTCTCGTCGTTGGCTGGCATGCCCCTGTCGGAGTACGTGCGCCGACGCCGCATGACCGTGGCCGCAGCCGACGTCGTACGGGGGGACGGCGATCTGCTGAGCATCGCCGTCCGGCACGGGTACGGCTCGACCGAGGCGTTCGGTCGTGCGTTCCGGGCGGTCCATGGCGCCGGCCCCGGTGACGTTCGTCGCGACGGAGGTCCCCTTCGCACACAACCGCAGCTCAGGTTCCGCCTGACAGTCGAAGGGAGCATCCCCATGCACACTCGTATCGTGGAACGCCCCGCGTTCCGGCTCGCCGGATACGCGGCTCGGGTCCCGCTCATCCACGAGGGCGTCAATCCGCACATCCAGCAGCACATCTCCGGCCTGCCGATGGAGGCGCATCTCCAATTGAAGGCCCTCAGCGACACCGACCCGGCAGGGCTACTGCAGGTCAGCGACAACGTCGACCCCGACGCCACCGAGGGCAGCGAACTGACGTACCTGCACGGGGTTGCGGTGTCCCTGGACACGCCGGTCCCCGACGACCTCGACGCCATCGAGGTGCCGGCCGGCAGGTGGGCGGTATTCCGCAGCGCCGGGCCCTATCCGCAGACGCTCCAGAGCACCTGGGCCGCGACGGCCACCGAGTGGTTCCCGTCCAACCCGTGGCGCCTGCGGCCCGGCCCGTCGATCGTTTCGATGGTGGAGCGCGCGGACGACTTCAGCACCGCGACCTGCGAGCTGTGGCTACCTGTCGAACCGACCTGATCCGAACGACGGGCAATCCGGACGGCATCCCGGCCCGTGTGTCTGCTGTCGCAGGCACACGGGCGTCCGGGATCCGGCCGGACGTCACGACTCTGCGGGGCTGGCCAGGTCCAGGAACATCACATGCAGCCCCACCAGGCCGTGCTCTGGATGATCGAACGCTTCGGGGACGGTGGCGAGCACCTCGAAGCCCAGCGACCGCCACAGTCGCACGGCCACCTCGTTGGTCTCGACCACAGCGTTGAACTGGATACTGCGGTATCCGCTGCGCCGCGCCCAGTCGACGACGTGCTGGCCCAGGTGCCGACCGACGCCACGGCCCGCGTGCGCCGGATCGACAATGAAGCTGGCGGTCGCGACGTGGGCTCCACGGCCGGGCCGGTTGGGGCCCATCTTGGCGCTGCCAAGCACTGTCGACCCATCAACCGCGACGACGGTACGCCCCGGCGGAGCTTCCATCCACAGCCCACGAGCCTGGTCCAGAGTGAGATCCTCCGGGTAGGCGTACGTGTGCCCCGCTGCGACGATCTCGCTGAAAAAGGGGTAGATCGCAGGCCAGTCGGCGTCCTCGGCGTCACGGATCATCACCGGATCACCGTAGGGGCTGCTCGACGGGGTGGGCAACGCGATTCAGCCCAGCCGGGCGTCGAGCACGTGACGCCGCGCATCTATCTGCTGCCCAACCAGTACGGAGGCGGCGGTGGTGAGATGCTCATCGGTCCGTGCCGGTCGCGAACGTAGGTGCCGTAGTCCACGAAATGACGACGGCGGCCCAGGTAATGCGCATAGTGCTCGAAGTGCCACCGGCAATTCTCGATGAACTCCGCGTGATCACCCAATCCGAGGCGATCGCAGACGGTTGCGAACTCGTCTAAGCCGTCCAGCAGTTCCGCACACTGCTCCGCTGTCGCGCCATCCGGCCCCCACAGCACGCCCACTGGAAGTTCATGGATCGCGTAGGCGATCCAGTCACGGTCGCGGGCATAGCCGAGTCGGTCATCGGACTGCTGATCGGATTCCACACGACATTGTGAGCCGCAGGAACCAGCCACGAGAAGCGACGTGGATCAGGCAGACGTCGGACCGGAACTAGACGTTGAAGCGGAACTCCACCACGTCGCCGTCCTGCATGACGTACTCCTTGCCCTCGATGCGGACCTTGCCCGCCGCCTTGGCCGCCGCCATCGATCCGTGCTCGACCAGGTCGTTGTAGGAGACCACCTCGGCCTTGATGAAGCCGCGCTGGAAGTCGCTGTGGATGACGCCTGCGGCCTCCGGCGCTGTGGCGCCGACCGGGACGGTCCAGGCGCGCGCTTCCTTGGGGCCTGCGGTGAGGTACGTCTGGAGGCCGAGGGTGCGGAAGCCGACCCGGACGAGCTGGTTGAGGCCGGGCTCGTTCTGCCCGATCGACTCCAGCAGCTCGCGGGCCTCGTCCTCGGGCAGGTCCACCAGCTCAGATTCAATCTTGGCGTCCATGAAGACGGCCTCGGCGGGGGCGACCAAGGCGCGCAGTTCGTCGAGGAACGCCTCGTTTGCCAGCTCGGCCTCGTCGACGTTGAAGACGTAGAGGAACGGCTTGGTGGTGAGCAGGTGCAGCTCGCGCAGGTGCTCCAGCTCGATCTTGGCAGCGGCGGCCCCGGAGTACAGGGTCGTGCCGCCGTCGAGGACCTCGATGGCAGCCTTCGCGGCGGCGACGGCGGCCAGGCGGTCCTTGCGGAGCTTGGCCTCCTTCTCCAACCGCGGCAGCGCCTTGTCGAGGGTCTGGAGGTCGGCGAGGATCAACTCGGTGTTGATCGTCTCGATGTCGTCGGCCGGGGAGACCTTGCCGTCGACGTGCACCACGTTCGGGTCGGAGAAGGCCCGGACGACCTGGCAGATCGCCGAGGCGTCCCGGATGTTGGCGAGGAAGGCGTTGCCCCGGCCCTGCCCCTTCGACGCGCCGCGCACCAGGCCGGCGATGTCGACGAACGACACCGGGGCGGGCAGCACCTTCTGCGAGGAGAAGATCTCGGCCAGCTTGCCCAGCCGCTCGTCGGGGAGCCCGACCACGCCGACGTTGGGCTCGATGGTGGCGAACGGGTAGTTCGCCGCCAGCACGTCGTTCTTGGTCAACGCGTTGAAAAGCGTGCTCTTGCCGACGTTGGGCAGGCCGACGATGCCGATGGTGAGACTCACGACGAGCCAGCTTACGCCGGTGCCGACCAGGCGGGTCCAGCCGGCTCCGATTCGGCCGTCAGTACGGCCAGACGATCATGGTCGACGAGGCTGTCAGCCGATCAGGCGTGGGGCGATGACCGCCTCCTGGACGCTGCCGTCCGTCGAACGGCTCACCTCGTACGCGGAGACGCCCTCGCGGTCGGCGACCGCCTCGACCAGCTCGGTCCCCCGGTAGACCAGGCCGACGCCGTCATCCGTGCAGTGGCTGGTCGGCAGCGTCCCGTTGCCGACCAGCTCGTGCATCAACGGTCGCCGCTGGGCCTCGCTGTCGTAGTGCACCCCGTTGCCGTACGGCAGCCAGCCCAGCCCGTCGGTGAAGCCGCGCAGCCGCAGGCCGAAGCTGTCGGTGGCACCGCCCACATGCCAGCAGATCGAGCCGGCGGACACGCCGCCCAGCACCACGCCGGCCTGCCAGCACTCGTGCAGGATCTCGCCGAGGCCGTGCACCCGCCACACCGCCACCAGGTTGGCGACACTGCCACCACCGACCCAGATCACATCCTGGGCGAGCAGGTGGGCGCGGACGTCGTCGACGTTCGGCATCGGGAACAGCGCCAGGTGCGACGGCCGGAACCGGGTGTCGGCGAACGCGCCGTAGATGGCGGCCAGCGATGTGGGCTGGTCACCGACGGCCTGCCCGAGGTAGCAGATCCGTGGCTGCGGGCCGGCCTCGGCCAGCTCGGCGGCCAGCTCGAAGACCGGGCCGGGACGCAGATCCAGCGGACCGCGGTCTCCCCGGCTGAAACCCATGCTTGTGGCGAGGATCGTCGGTGCGCTTGCGGGCATGGGCGTCCCTTCCGTCGGTGCGGTGCCGCGTCCATCCTGCCCCAGCCGCCGAACGGCCGGGGGCGCACCCATGTAGAGGCCGGCCCCTCCACGCCGGCGAGATGAGCTGGCGCGGCGTCAGCTCGGCCGCCGCTGACGGGGCACCGCACCCTCGGGCCAGTGCCCCGGCGGCAACTCGTCCAGCGGCCGGTCGGTCGGGGGTAGTTGCGCGGCGGCGGCGCGGGGCAGCGTGAACCGCTCAGGGGCTGCCGGCCCGGCCCACACCGACTCGCGCAGCATCCAGCGCACCTCGTCGGCCGTCCAACCCAGCCCCGGTCGGGTGGCGATCTCCCGGACCAGCCGCCGACCGGGCCGGGTGTCATCGTCGTAGAAACGCATGCACCAGTGGTGTGTCCACATCCCGAGTGCCCGGAGGCCCGCGTCGTCGAGTGACCGCACCAGCCGGCCGCAAGCGGTGTCGGCGAACGCCTGCTCGGGGTCGGCGGCCCGGTCCCGCTCGATGGCACCGACGGCGGCCGGCGCGACGGCCCGCATCCGGCGGTAGAAGGACTGCACGACGGCCCGGGGCAGCGGCGGGAAAGCGCCAGGTGTCGACGCCGCCGCCCGATCCGCCACGCTCGCCATCGCCGTACCCCTTCTTGAGTTGGTGGCCGGACGTTACCCGCCACGACCGACACTTTCGGACGGACAACACCGTCGAACGTGGATAGCGGCGACGAGCTGAGGCGTCTGTAGAGGTGACAACGAAAGGGAGGTGGTTGTGGACGAGGACGAACGACTCCGACTGGCCGAGTTCGTCAGCAGCCGGACTCCGGCGCTGATGCGGATCGCGTACCTGTTGACCGGGGACCGGAACGCAGCCGAGGACCTCCTGCAGTCGGCGCTGGCGCGAGCCATCCCGAAGTGGGCGACCATCCGCCACACCGACCCCGAGGGGTACCTGCGCGTGGTGATGTACCGCCAGCAGATCAGCTGGTGGCGGCGCCTGCGCCGGTGGCGGGAGACGCCGCTCAACCCGGCGGACGAGCCGGTCGGCGCCGACCCGAGCGGTGGGTCGGACGTGCGGTTGGCGATGCGCGCCGCGCTGCGGCACCTGCCGCCGGCCCAACGGGCGGTGGTGGTCCTGCGCTATTACGAGGACCTGCCCGAGGCCCGGGTCGCCGAACTGCTCGGCTGCTCGGTGGGCACTGTGCGCAGCCGTACCCACCGGGCGGTCACCCGACTGCGGGAGTTGCTACCGGAGATCGAACTGCTGGAGGTACGGCGATGACCGAGCCCTTCGAGCACCTCATCCGCTCCACCCTCACCGACCTGGCTGAGGAGGCACCGATCGTGCATGACCAGTTGAGCCGAGCGGAACGGCGGGTACGCCAGCGGCGTCGCGTCACGGTGACGATGGGGGCGGTGGGCACCGTGGCCGCCATCCTGATCGCGGCACCCATCGCCCTCGCCGCGACCGGCTCCGACCAGCCGCGACCCGTCGCGCCCAGCCCGGCCGGCCCCGCTGCCGAGCCGCCCACCGCACCCGGGCCACCCGGCGTGCCGGCTCCTCCGACCGCGAAACCGACTGACGTTCCCGCCGCGCCCGGCGTACCCAGTTCGGGTCGACCGACCGACGCGCCGGCCCCGCCGCCGCCCGGCAGCCCGGCGGGACCGCCCGGCAGCCCGCCCGGTGCGCCGGGCCGCCCGGCGGAACCTCCGCCGCCGGGGGTTCCGACCGCCAGTGCGAACGCGCCCGGGCAGCCAGCCCGCTGAGCTGATTCCCGGCCGGTCAGGCCGAGTACCGCTCGGGGCCTGACCGGCCGGACCGCTTCCTCGACGGCGCTGCTCCCCCTGGTCCACAGCCAGGTCCGATTCCCGCCAGCCGAAGCCCATCCGGGCGGGGCATCATCGGTGGCGTGGAGATGGACTTCGAGCGGTGCTACCGGGCCGTGGACAGCCGTGACCAGCGGTTCGACGGCTGGTTCTACACCGGCGTGACGTCCACCGGCATCTACTGCCGGCCGTCCTGCCCGGCAACCACACCCAAGCGACAGAACGTCCGTTTCTTTCCGTCCGCAGCGGCGGCGCAGGGCGCGGGGCTGCGCGCCTGTCGCCGCTGCCGACCCGATGCCGCACCCGGCTCCCCCGAATGGGACGTCCGCGCCGACGTGGTCGGTAGGGCGATGCGACTGATCGCCGACGGGGTCGTGGATCGCGACGGCGTACCGGGGTTGGCCGCCCGCCTCGGCTACACCGAGCGGCACCTGCACCGGATGCTGCGCGCCGAGATGGGTGCCGGGCCGCTCGCGCTGGCCCGGGCGCAGCGGGCGCAGACCGCCCGGATCCTGATCGAGACGACCGACCTGGGAATGACCGAGGTCGCGTTCGCCGCGGGCTTCGGCAGTGTGCGGCAGTTCAACGACACGATCCGAGAGGTGTACGCGGGCGCGCCGTCGGACCTGCGCACGGCCCGGGGCCGGCCCGAGGTGGCGACCGGGGCGGGAACGATCACGCTCCGACTGGCGTACCGACCGCCGTTGCACGCGCGGGCGCTCCTGGACTTCCTGGCGGTGCGGGCGCTGCCGGGGGTGGACGAGGTGCGCGACGGGACGTACCACAGGGGTTTGCGGTTGCCGCACGGCACCGGTCAGGTGGCGCTGACCCCGACCGACGGGTACGTGGCCGCGACGCTGCGCCTGGCCGACGTGCGTGACCTGGCGCCGGCGGTGGCCCGCTGCCGCCGCCTGTTCGACCTGGACGCGGACCCGACAGCTGTCGACGGGACACTGGCGGCGGACCCGGCGCTGGCCCCGGTGGTGGCGGCGGAGCCGGGCATCCGCGTTCCCCGGTCGGTGGACGGCTTCGAGATGGCCGTACGCGCCATCGTCGGCCAGCAGGTCTCGGTCACCAGCGCCCGCACCACCCTGACCCGCCTCCTCCTCGCCGCCCGCCCTCCCCTCCCCCAGCCCGGCACCCCTTCCCCGCCCGGCACCCCGTCCCCGCTCGATGATCATGAGGTTGACGTGCCGGATGGAGATCAAACCCCCCGCCAACCTCATGATCACCGGAGCGGGGGAGCGGGCGGGGGGCCGGGTGGGGGGTTTCTTGGCGCTGGGGAGGTGCTGGGGGTGCCGGATTCGGGGTTTGGGATGCCTGTTCGGCGGCGGGAGACGCTGCGGGCTCTGGCTCGGGCGGTTGTCGACGGGACTGTGGACCTGGCGCCGGGAGGTGACCGGGAGGGAACCGTCCGGCAGTTGCTCGCGCTGCCCGGCATTGGCCCGTGGACAGCGAACTACCTGGCCATGCGCGCCCTCGGCGACCCGGACGTCCTGCTCGACACCGACCTCGCGGTCCGACGCGGCGCCGCCGCACTCGGCCTGCCCGACACCACCCTCCACGCGCACGCCGAACGCTGGCGGCCCTGGCGGTCCTACGCCACGATCAGACTCTGGAGAGCGGCATGAACATCGACAGCACCATCACGAGCACGCCGACCGGCCCATTGAGCATCCTCGCCGGCCCGGACGGCGACGTCCTGGCGGCCGGCTTCACACCGGACCCGGCGGCCCTGCTGCCCCTGATCCACCCGACCCTGCGCGCGCCGCTGCGGCAGCGCACCGACCTCGGGCCCGTCACCGCCGCCGTCCGGTCCTACCTCGACGGTGACCTCGCCGCCATCGACGCCGTCCCGGTGCGGCAGCACACCGGAGGCGTGTTCATGGCCCACGCCTGGCAGGTGCTGCGGTCAGTCCCGGCCGGCACCCCGGTCACCTACACCGGGTACGCGGCGCTGGCCGGCCGACCACCGGCGGTACGGGCAGCCGCGGCTGCCTGCGCCCGTAACGCGGCGGCGCTGTTCGTGCCCTGTCACCGGGTCCTGCGCACCGATGGCAGCCTCGGTGGCTACCGCTGGGGGCTCGACGTGAAGAGGTGGCTGCTCGGTCACGAGCAGCGGTTGACAACAAGCTGACAGCAACATCGACAGATATTGACGCTACCGTCGGGTAGTGCCTGTGGAGAGCGACGGCGACCCGGCCGCCCGGGCCGCCTCGGGCACCCACTCCGTGCACAACCTCTGGCGGCTGCGCCGCTACCTGCGCCCGTACGCCGCCGAGTTCGCCTGGTTGCTTGTCGCGGGGCTCGCGGGCACTGCCGCCGGGATCGCCGTACCCCTTGTGGTGCAGCGGGTGGTGGACGGGCCGATAGCCCGGCACGAGCCCGCGGGGCTGCTCCAGCTCGGTGGCCTGGCGCTGCTGCTCGGCGTGGCCGAGGCGGTGCTCATCTTCGTCCGCCGCTGGGTGCAGTCGTCCTCGGCGGTGGGCATGGAGGCGACTCTGCGCGCCGACGTCTACGCCCACCTGCAACGGCTGCCGGCGAGCTTCCACGACCGCTGGCAGTCCGGCCAACTGCTCTCCCGGATCACCAGCGACCTGTCGGTGATTCGCCGGTTCCTCTCGTTCGGTGTGTTCTTCCTGGTGCTGAACCTGGCCACCTACGTGGTGGTGGTGCTGCTGCTGATCCGCCTGCACGCCGCGCTCGGGCTGCTTGTCGCGGCCAGCGCGGTGCCACTGCTGCTGATCGCCCGACGGTTCGGCAGGCACTACCACACCGCGTCCCGCCGGATGCAGGATCAGCAGGGCGATGTGGCGACGCTTGTCGAGGAGACCGCGCAGGGTCTGCGCACCATGAAGGCGTACGGCCGGGGGCCCGAACTTGCCGCCCGTTTCGCCGCCGGCGCCCGGACCCTGCACGACACGGGCGTCGGCAAGGGCCGGCTGCTCGCCAACACCGCGGCGCTGCTCGACCTGGTGCCCAACGTGACGCTCGGCGTGGTGCTGGTGGCCGGGGCGGCCGCCGCCGCGCGGGGTGTGCTCACCATCGGCGAGCTTGTCGCGTTCGCGAGCCTCCAGCTGATGCTCATCTGGCCGGTGCAGTCGCTGGGCTGGATCATCGCCAACGGTCAGGAGGCGGCGACCGCCGCCGACCGGATCCAGGAGGTGCTGGACACCCCACCGCAGATCGTGGACGCGCCCGAGGCGCTCACGTTGTCCCGCGACGCGGTACGCGGAAGGCTCCGCTTCGAACGCGTCGCCTTCTGTTATCCGGGCACCGCCGCGCCGGTGCTGCGCGAGATCGACCTGACCATCGAGCCGGGCGAGACGCTGGCACTGGTCGGCGCGACCGGCAGCGGCAAGAGCACGTTGCTCTCCCTCGTGCCCCGGCTGCACGAGGTGACCGGCGGCCGGATCACACTGGACGGGCACGACCTGCGTGATCTCCGGCTGGCCTCGCTGCGTCGACTGGTCGGGGTGGCGTTCGAGGAACCCACGTTGTTCTCCATGTCGGTGCGGGAGAACCTCACACTGGGCCGCCCGGACGCCGACGACGACGAGGTCCGCGCCGCCCTCGCGCTCGCCCAGGCCGACTTCGCGTACGACCTGCCGTGGGGGTTGGCCACCCGGGTGGGTGAGCAGGGGCTGTCGCTGTCCGGCGGTCAACGCCAACGGCTCGCGTTGGCCCGGGCGGTGCTGGGGCGGCCGGCACTGTTGGTGCTCGACGACCCGCTGTCCGCCCTGGACGTGCACACCGAGGCGCTTGTCGAGGCGGCGCTGCGGCAGGTCCTGCGCACCACCACCGCGCTGCTTGTGGTGCACCGGCCGTCGACGATCTCACTTGCCGACCGGGTCGCAGTGCTCGACGGCGGCCGGATCGTCGCTGTCGGCCGGCATTCCGAACTGCTGGCCACAGTACCCGCGTACCGCGCGCTGCTCGCCGCCGAGCCACCACCGAGCGGAGGCGATGGGTCCAGTTCCCCCACCTCCGACGGGTGGGGGTTGGTGCGCTCGTGACTGTGCCGCAGCAGGCAGGCCCACCGCCGGAGGAACAAGAGCAGGAGCAGGAGCCGGAGCTGACGCGCTGGCGCGGCACGGCCACCGACCCGGAGGCCGACCGCAGCCAGGCCGAGGAGAGCACCCCCGAGGCGGTGGCCCGGCTGCGCCGACACAGTCGGGCACTTCTGGCCGACCTGCTCCGCCCGCACCGGCGGCGGCTGGCCGCCGCGATCGGCCTGCTGCTGGCCCAGAACGCCGCCGCGATGGCCGGGCCGTACCTGGTGATGGTCGGCATCGACCGGGGCATCGCGCCGCTGCGGGCCGGGGACGCCGGGCCGCTCGCCGCCGTCGCCGCCGCGTTCGCCGTCGCCGCGGTGACCGAGTACGCGGCCCGGCGTGGGTTCCTGACCCTCTCCGCCCGGATCGGCCAGGCCGTCCTGCTTGACCTGCGGCAGCGGGTGTTCGGGCACTTCCTGCGGCTGTCCGTGGGCTTCCACGAGCGCTACACCTCCGGCCGGATGGTCTCCCGGCTGACCAGCGATCTGGACTCGATCGCCGAACTCGTCGACGGCGGCATCGACAGCCTGGTGCTGGCCGCGCTGTCGATCCTGTCGGTGGCCGCCATCCTGCTCTGGATGGACCTGCCGCTGGCGGCGGTGACGCTGTTCGCGTTCCCGTTCCTGTTCGTGCTGTCCCGCTGGTTCGCGCGGGCGTCGGCCGGCGCGTACCGGCGTACCCGGGAGGCGGTCGCGCTCGTCATCGTGCACTTCGTCGAGTCCATGCGGGGCATCCGTGCGGTGCAGACGTTCCGCCGGGAGCCGCGCAACCAGCGGATCTTCGTGGCGCTCGGCGACGACTACCGACGTTCCAGCCTGCACGCGTTCCGCCTGATCGCCACGTACTCCCCGGCGATCAAGCTGATCGGCAACGTGACGATCGCCGTGGTGCTCTGCTACGGCGGCTGGCGGGTGCTCGGCGGGCACACCGAGGTCGGGGTGCTCGCCGCGTTCCTGCTGTACCTGCGCCGCTTCTTCGAGCCGATGCAGGAGCTGAGCCAGTTCTACAACTCGCTCCAGTCGGCCACCGCCGCGTTGGAGAAGCTGGCCGGGGTGCTCGACGAACGGCCCGCCGTCGCCGAGCCCATCCGGCCGGTTCCGCTGCCGACCGGCAGCGGTCGGGGGGAGCTGACCTTCCGGGCGGTCTCGTTCGGCTACCTGGCAGGCACCCCGATCCTCGACGGGTTGGATCTGACAGTGCCGGCCGGGCAGACCGTCGCGCTGATCGGGCCCACCGGCGCGGGCAAGTCGACAATCGCCAAGCTGGTCGCCCGGTTCCACGACCCGGACACCGGCACGGTACGCCTCGACGGTGTCGACCTGCGCGAGGTGGTCGACGCCGACCTGCGCCGCGCGGTGGTGCTTGTCACCCAGGAAAACCACCTGTTCAGCGGCACCGTGGCCGAGAACATCCGGTTCGGCCGCCCGGACGCCGACGACGCCGAGGTCCAGGCCGCCGCGCAGGCCATCGGCGCGCACGACTTCATCGCCGCGCTTCCCGACGGGTACGCCACGCAGGTGCACAGGCGCGGCGGTCGGCTCTCCGCCGGGCAGCGGCAGCTCGTCGCGTTCGCCCGGGCGTTCCTGGCCGACCCGACAGTGCTGATCCTGGACGAGGCGACGTCCTCGCTTGACGTGCCGACCGAACGGCTCGTGCAGCGGGCACTCGGCACCATCCTGCGGGACCGGACCGCCCTGGTGATCGCACATCGGCTCTCCACAGTGGAGACTGCCGACCGGGTGCTCGTCCTCGACGGCGGACGCCTCGTCGAGGACGGCCCACCCGCCGTGCTGGCCGCGGCCGGCGGCCGGTACGCGGCCCTGCACCGGCAGTGGCGCGACTCGCTGGTCTGAGCCCGGTGCTGCGCAACTACGTGGCCCGGCACCCTCGCGGTGCCTACGATCGCAGGATGACCGATACGGCGAGGACCACCCGCGCCGGCGTTCCCGAGCGTCCGAGTCTGGACGGGCTCGAGGAGAGCTGGGCGCGCCGCTGGCAAGAGGAGGGCACGTACGCGTTCGACCGCTCGAAGAAGCGCGCCGACGTGTACGCCATCGACACCCCGCCGCCCACCGTATCGGGCGAGCTGCACATGGGTCACGTCTTCTCGTACACGCACACCGACACCGTCGCGCGGTACCAGCGGATGCGCGGCAAGGCCGTCTTCTACCCGATGGGCTGGGACGACAACGGGCTGCCCACCGAGCGTCGCGTGCAGAACGTGTACGGGGTGCGCTGCGATCCGGCGCTGCCGTACGACCCGGTGTGGCGGCCACCGGCGACGCCTGTCGACGACGCGGCACGCCGCGACCCCACCCCCATCTCCCGGCGCAACTTCATCGAGTTGTGCGAGCGGCTGACAGTCGCCGACGAGCAGGTCTTCGAGGCCCTGTGGCGGCGGCTCGGCCTCTCGGTGGACTGGTCGCTGACGTACACGACGATCGGCCGCGTGGCCCGCGCGACGAGCCAGCGGGCGTTCGTGCGCAACCTGCTGCGCGGTGAGGCGTACCAGGCGGAGGCGCCGACGCTGTGGGACGTCGGCTTCGCCACCGCCGTCGCGCAGGCGGAGCTGGAGGACCGGGAGCGCCCCGGCGCCTACCACCGGCTGCGGTTCACCGGCCCGGCCGGGCGTGAGGTGCTCATCGACACCACCCGACCCGAGTTGCTGCCGGCCTGCGTGGCGCTGGTCTGCCACCCCGACGACGAGCGGTACGCCGAACTGGTCGGCGGTACGGTGCGAAGCCCGCTGTTCGACGTCGAGGTGCCGGTGCACGCCCACCCGCTCGCCGACCCCGCGAAGGGCACCGGCGTCGCCATGGTCTGCACGTTCGGCGACCTGAGCGACGTGACGTGGTGGCGCGAGCTGCGGTTGGACACCCGTGTGGTGATCGGCCGGGACGGTCGTCTGCTTCCCGAGCCGCCGGCCGGTGTGCCGGCGCAGCCGTACGCGGCGCTGGCCGGGCAGACCGTCAACGGCGCCCGCCGGGAGATCGTCGGGATGCTCGCCGACGCGGGTGACCTCATCGGCGAGCCCCGCCCGATCACGCACCCGGTGAAGTTCTACGAACGCGGCGACCGGCCGCTGGAGATCGTGTCGACCCGGCAGTGGTACCTGCGCAACGGCGGCCGGGATGCTGAGCTGCGGGCGACGTTGCTGGCCCGGGGCGAGGAGCTGCGCTGGGTGCCGGCGCACATGAAGCACCGCTACGACCACTGGGTGAGCGGTCTCACCGGGGACTGGCTGGTCAGCCGCCAACGCTTCTTCGGTGTGCCGGTGCCTGTGTGGTACCGGCTCGACAACGCTGGCGAGCCGGACTGGTCCCACCCTCTCACGCCGGACGAGTCGGCGCTGCCGGTCGACCCGTCCAGTGATCCGGCCCCCGGCTACGACGAGTCACAGCGCGGCCAGCCCGGCGGTTTCGTCGGTGACCCGGACGTGCTGGACACCTGGGCCACATCGTCGCTGACCCCGCAGATCGTCGGCGGTTGGGAGACCGACCCGGAGCTGTTCGCGCAGGTCTTCCCGATGGACCTCCGCCCGCAGGGGCAGGAGATCATCCGGACCTGGCTCTTCTCCAGCGTGGTCCGCTCGCACTTCGAGCACGGGGTGCTGCCGTGGCGGGACACCGTGCTCTCGGGTTGGATCCTCGACCCGGACCGCAAGAAGATGGCCAAGTCCAAGGGGAACGTGGTCACCCCGCTGGCGCTGCTGGAGCAGCACGGCTCGGACGCGGTGCGCTACTGGGCTGCCAGCGGCAAACCCGGGATGGACCTGGCCTTCGACCCGGCGCAGATCAAGGTCGGCCGACGGCTGGCCACCAAGCTGCTCAACGCGTCGAAGTTCGCCCTCGGGCTCGGTGCCGCGGACGCGTTGCGCACCCCGGCGACCGCCCCGCTGGACCGGGCGATGCTCGCCGAACTGGCCACCGTGGTCACCGCCGCGGGCGCCGCCTTCGACGCGTACGACCACACTGCCGCGTTGCAGGCGACCGAGGCGTTCTTCTGGCGGTTCTGCGACGACTACATCGAGTTGGTGAAGGAGCGCGCGTACGGCACGGGAGCGGCTGCCGAATCGGCACGGGCGGCTCTGGCATCGGCGCTGTCGGTGCAACTGCGCCTGTTCGCCCCGGTGCTGCCGTACGTCACCGAGGAGGTCTGGTCGTGGTGGCGGTACGGGTCGGTGCACCGCGCGCCGTGGCCCACCACGTACGAGGTGGCGTCGACGATCGAAGGTTCGGGTGATCCGGCGCTGCTGCGGCTGGCCGGTGACGCGTTGAGCCAGGTGCGACGGGCCAAGTCGGAGCGGAAGCTGTCGATGAAGGCGGAGGTGCCGCTGGCCGAGGCGCTCGGCCCGGCCGACCTGCTGGAGCAGCTCACGCTTGTCGCAGACGACCTGCGCGCGGCCGGTCGGATCGGCAAGCTCGACCTGCTGCCCGACCGCACTCCGGAACTCGTCATCGCCAGCGCCTTCTGACCTGCAAGGAAGGGCCCCCTATTAACGCCTGATGCATAAAAGGGGGCCCTTCCTAACAGCTCACCAGCCGCGCAGGAAGCGCAACCCGAGCAGGAACGCGATCACCGCCGGCCCCACCAGCAGGGTGATCGCCTGGAGGCGGTACGGCATCCGGTGCCTGGTCAACTCCCCCGCGTTGCCCAGCACGATGGCCCCGGCCAGCATCAGGAACGCCCCCCACCAGCCGGTCTCCAGCCGGATCAGGTCCACCCGGATCAGTTGCAGAGTCACACCGAGCAGCACGGCGGTGAGCGCGAGCAGGGCCACCGCCCGGTGCAGGCCACGGGCCAGCGGGTCGGCCGCCCGCCACCCGTAGGTGCCGGCGACCGCCAGGCAGGGCAGCACCACCAGCAGGGGCCAGCCCAGCCCCATCACCCCGAACATCAGCAGCGCGCCCACCGCGAAGACGAGGCCACCGACGCAGGCGAGCATGTAACCGCCGAAGGCCCGACCACCGCCCCGGGCCAGCAGCGGCCCACCGCTGGCTGCCATCAACGCGGCCGGGATCAGGATGAACACCGCCCACCAGTGAAATTTGCCGATGCCCTGGGCCGCCGTGGTGACGATGGCGCAGGCCAGCCCGGCGGCTGCCAGGCTGGTCAGCCAGGGCCGGCTGCTCCGGGAGTACGGCTCAGTCAACGACGTCCGCTCCGCTTCGACGATCACGCCCACCAGCCTCGCCCGGCGTGACCCGGCCGGTCCATCCGGCCAGCCCTACCGCCGTGGGGTGGCTGGCCGGAGCACCGCCTCGCACTGACCTCAGCTCGTCTCGCCGGCCACGCTGAACGACCGCAGACGGTCGATGGCCAGCACTGTGAAGCCGACGCTCACCAACGCGGTCATCACCGATGCCACAGGCACCGACACGCTGGTCTCCAGCAGCCCGGTGGGTGCGAGCCGGTCGGCCAGGGCGATCACGTACTGCTGGATCGAGAGCACCTTCGTGCCGCTGACGAAGTTGCCCAGCAGCCCCTCCCAGATCAGCACGTAGACCAGGCCGAGCAGCACCGGCCGCCGGGTGACCAGGCTGAGCGCGAGGAAGAACGCCGAGTACGCGAGCGCGCCGAGCGCCGCCGCGGCCGCCAGCGCCAGGCCGAGGCGTACCGAATCGGCGAGCACGCCCGCGACGTACAGCGGCACCGCGACTGTGGCCGCTGTGACCCCGGCGGACACCGCGAGCTTCGGCAGAACGATCTGCCAGCGCGGCAGCGGCTTGGTCAGGATGTGCACCACTGTGCCGTCGTCGATCTCGGCACCCAGCACGCCGGTGCCGATGATCAGCGCGACGACCGGCAGCACGACCGCCAGACCGAGGCCGACAAGCACCGGCGGACCCCACTGGCCCGGGTCGACGCCAAGCGAGCGGCAGAGCACTGCCAGACCGAGCAGCACAAGTGGCAGCGGGAGCAGCAGCAGGAACCGACGCCGGCCGAACAGCCCGCGCGCGGTGATCCAGGTAATTGTCGACATCTCAGCTTCTTTCGTTCGTGACTGCGGGGCTCACTCGCTGCGCTCGTTCACTCCTCGCACTCACCGGTCAGGCCTCCACGAGGTAGGAGAAGACGCTTTCCAGGGATTCATCCGACGGCACCAGTTGGCGCACCCGAATGCCCCGGGTCAGCGCGATCCGGGGCAGCGCCCGGGTGAAGGCCCCGTAGTCGCCGGCCCGCACCGTCAGCCCGGTGCGGTCCAGTTCGACACCGTTCACCGACTCCTCGGCGATGAGCGCCACTGCCAACGCCCGGTCGTCGGTGGAGCGAACCGCGAACACGTGCGGACGGTTGGTCATCAGCCGGCGGATGGTGCGGAAGTCACCGGAGGCGGCAAGCCGACCGGCCACCATCACCTGCACCGTGCCGGAGATCTGCTCGACCTCCTCCAGGATGTGCGAGCTGAACAGGATGGTCCGCCCGGCATCGCCCAGCTTGTGCAGCAACTCCATCATGTGCAGCCGCTGGCGCGGGTCCATGCCGTTGAACGGCTCGTCGAGCAGCAGCACCTGCGGGTCGTGCACCATGGCGGCGGCCACCCGGGCCCGCTGCCGCATGCCCTTGGAGTACGTGCCGATCCGCCGGTCCTGCGCCGACTCCAACTCCACGAGGTCGATGGCCCGGCGGGCCGCCGCCGCAGGGTCGGGCAGCCGGTGCAGCTTCGCGCTCGCCAGCACGAACTCGTACGCGCTGAGGAAGCTCTGCACCGCCTCCCGCTCGCTTACCAGGCCCAGCCGGCGGTACACGTCGGGGTTACGCCAGGTCGGCTGGTCGTCGAGGGTCACAGTGCCGCGCGACGGGGACAGGAAACCGGCCATCATGTGCAGCAGCGTGGTCTTGCCGGCGCCGTTCGGGCCGAGCAGACCGGTGACGCCCGGCCCGAGATCCATGCTGATGTCGTTGACGGCGACCACGTTGCCGTACCACCGGGACACCCCGGTCAGGCTCAGCGTGCTCATCAGGATGCGACCTTCCGGTAGCGGGCCAGCAGGAGGGCGGTCGCACCGGCGACCAGCAGCACCGCGGCCAGGGCGTAGACCGGACCGAAGTCGCCGATCATCGCGCCGCCCTGGCCGTTCTCGACAAGCAGGTCGCCGAGCGACCAGATGCCGACGCCCTGCACGAGGGTGGAGGGCGAGGCCAGGCCGGCCAGTTCGTTTGCAGTCGTCGACGGCAGGATGCTCAGCGTGCCCACGATCGGTGTGGTCATCAGGAAGACCGCCACCACGCCTCCGGCGGCGAACGCGCGCTTGCCGGTCAGCGATGCGACAAGGAGCCCGATCGAGGCGAAGACCACCGCCCACAGCCCGGCGTAGAGCAGCCCGGGAAGCAGGTCGAGCAGTTCGTTCCAGACCCCGCTCATGCCGTCCTTGGTGGTGAACGCCGCACCGAGGAACATCACCAGCTGCGGCCCGCCCAGCAGCAGCCACAGCGCCGTGACGAGTGCCAGCAGCTTGGCGAGCGCGTAGTCGTTGCGCGGCAGCGGCCGGGAGAAGTACAACGGCAGCACCCCGCTGCGCAGGTCCCGCGAGACCAGCTCCGGCGCGGCCACCGCCACGAAGAAGATGACAAGCCAGCTCATCGAGTCGGCGAACTGGGCGTACGTGGCGACCGGCTCGCCGATCTGGCTGCGTACCGCCGCGAGGGCCACGGCGACCAGTGTGACGATCCCGACCACGAGCCACGGGAAGATCTTGGCCTTGACGCTGCGTCCGAAGCCGAACGTGGTGCGCAGGCCGTGCACGTAGAGCGCGCCGAAGACGTGCCGACGGCCCAGCCGGGGCCCCGTGTAGCGCTGGTAGCCGATGTCGTGGATGACACCTGTGGGCGTGGACCGCACGGCGGCGGATGACTGCTCAGGCATGGGAGAGCTCCCTCGTGGCGAAGAGTTCGGCCACCCGGTGCCGGCGCTGGTCCAGTCGGTGCAGTGGCAGGTCCAGCTCGGCGACCGCACCGAGGATCAGGTCATAGGTGCTGTCGTCGGCGAGCGGAACGAGCAGCAGCCGCCCGTCGCGCGCCACCGGCAGGTCGAGTGCGGCCAGCCGGGCGGCCAACTCCTCGGTGCCCTCGCTGACCTCGACGGCGAGCACGTCGGTGGCCGAGGTCATCGCCGAGATGCGGTCGGCGCGCAGCAGCCGGCCGCCGTCGATGGCGACAAGCGTGTCGCAGATCCGCTCGACCTCGCCCAGCAGGTGCGAGCACACCAGCACGGAGATGCCGAACTCGGTGCCGATCCGGTGCACAAGCGCCAGCATGGCGTCCCGGCCGGCGGGATCCAGCCCGTTCGTCGGCTCGTCGAGCAGCAACAGGTCCGGGTCGTGCACAAGCGCCTGGGCCAGCTTGACCCGCTGCTTCATGCCTGTGGAGTAGCCGCCCACCGGACGGTAGCGCTCCTCGTAGAGCCCGACGTGGCGCAGCGCCTCGGAGGCGCGTTCGCGGGCCGTGGTGCGGGGTAGGCCACTCATCCGGCCGAGGTGCGTCACCAGTTCGGCGGCGGACAGGTCCGGCGGGAGACAGTCGTGCTCAGGCATGTAACCGACGCGGGCACGGACCGCCGCCGGATCGGCGGTCGGGTCGATGCCGAGCACCGAGACCTGACCGCTGGTCGGTGGGATCAGGCCGAGCAGGATCTTGATCAAGGTGGACTTGCCTGCGCCGTTCGCGCCCACCAGACCGATGATCCCGGGCTCGACGGCAACGGTGAGGTCGGCGAGTGCGGTGACCCGACCTCCGTACGTCTTGGTGAGCGACTGGGTCGCGATCAGTGTCACGACGTCAGCGTATGGAGTCGATGCCCCCGAGGGGCACCGGCGCGCCCCCGGTGCTCCCCTGATCCTCGCGACAGTCCGACCCCTAAGGTCCCGTCGCGAGAACACGGGACGTTTGCGCCGCTCCGGGCACGCCGTGATACCCCGCCGAGAAAATCGCCGATCCCGGATGGCACGATTCACATTCCGTTCACCGGACGGTGTCCCGACGGACATTCGGCCGCCGACGCGGGAGGATCGTGATGGTCGAGGCTGGCGCCCCCAAGGTCAGTGTCGTCGTACCTGCCTACAACAGCGGACAGCACATCGAGAAGCTGGTGTCGTCGCTGCTGCGGCAGTCGCTGCCCGCCGGCGAGTTCGAGGCGGTCTTCGTCGACGACGGATCGACCGACGACACCGCCGAACGGTTGGATCGGCTGGCCGCCACACACGAGCACATCCGGGTGCTGCACATCGAGAACTCGGGTTGGCCGTCGCGTCCCCGCAACGTGGGCATCGAGCACGCCCGCGGCGAGTACGTCTTCTTCGCCGACGACGACGACTGGTTCGCCGACCAGGCGCTGGAGCGGCTCTACGACTGCGCGAAGACGTACGACGCGGACCTGGTGATCGGCAAGATGGCCGGGCACGGACGTGGTGTGCCGCGGGAGTTGTTCCGCAAGAACCGCTTCGACGCCACACTGTCCAACGCCCCGCTCATCGACAGCCTCACCTGCCACAAGCTGTTCCGTCGTTCGTTCCTGCTCGAGCACGGGCTGCGGTTCCCGGAGGGCGGCAAGCGGCGGCTCGAGGACCACTCGCTTGTCGTACGGGCCTACTTCAGGTCGCGCCGCACCTGCGTGCTGTCCGACTACACCTGCTACCACCACGCCCAGCGGGGCGACAGCCGCAACGTCACGGCGGCGCTGATGGAGCCGTCGAGCTACTTCGCGAGCGTGCGGGACGCGCTTGACATCGTGGACGCCAACACCGAGCCGGGTCCGCTGCGTGACCGGCTGCACCGGCGGTGGCTGCGCAACGAGATGACCAACCGGCTACGTGGCAAGCGGCTGTTGGAGGCCCCGGAGGACTGGGTGGAGCAGGTCGCACTGGAGGTCCAGAAGATCATCCAGGACCGGTTCGCGCCCGGTGTGGCCGCCGGCCTGCCGCCCCTGCAACGGGCCGTGGCCTACCTGGCCGGGCAGGGACGGGTCGCTGACCTGCGCCGACTGGCCCGCTGGGAGGCGGGCGTCGCCGGGCACAGCCGGATCGACGACCTCCGGCCCAAGGAGCACGCCGTCGCCGTCACCGTCGCCGCCGAACTGCGCTCCGGAGGCCAGCCGATCGGCTTCCGCAGCGACGACGAGCGGGACGTGCTGGTGATCCCGGTCGACGAGATCGACCCCGAGGTCCTCGACGCCACCCAGCAGGTCCGCAAGGCGCGGCTGGATCTGGTCGCCCGCCGCCGGGAGACCGGCGACGAGATCTTCCTCCCGGTGACCTTCGAGACCGAGCGGGTCGGTGACCAGGCCGCCGGGGAGACCATCCACCTGGTGCACCGGGCCACCACCACGATCGACTTCCGGTCCCTCAACGGCGGCCGGACCCGGGGCAGCTGGCTCATCAAGGCACGGATCACCAATGCCGGGTGGACGGAGGACTCGCGGCTGCCGCTGATCTTCGTCTGTCGTGCCGACGGCGCCCGTCCGCGCATCCGCGACGAGCGGAAAGTCTGGAACCGGCTACGGTCTGCGGTGGGTCGTAGGGTCCGCCGCTGACCGACCCGCCCGGCGTCGTGGAGTGGCGGCCTCGACCGATCGGCGGTGGGCTGCGAAACTGTGTGCCGATCACCGAGTGGGGGTGTTGATGAGCAACGGCTGGGTGCTTCCCGACGAGGTGCTCCGGGACGCGCCGGCGTACACGCCGCGTCCCGGTGAGCTCGCGGATCTGGAGCTGCTGCTGACCGGCGCGTACGCCCCCCTGACCGGCTTCATGACCCGCGCCGACCTGGTGTCGGTGAGCCGTCGTGGGCGCCTTGCCGACGACACCCCGTGGCAGGTGCCGGTGACCCTCCAGGTGCCGAGCGCGCTCGCGCAGGGCTTCGATCCGCGCGACCCGGCCCGCCGGGCGCTTGTGCTCACCGACGGCGAGGGCGCCCCGGCGGCCGCCCTGGACGTGGTGGACGTGTGGTCGGTCCGCGAGGGCGTGGCCGGAGTCGGCGGTCAGGTGCAACGGCTCGGCGACGGCGGTCACGGCCCGTTCCAGCGGCTGCGCCGCAGCCCGGAGGAGGTCCGTGCGCTGCTGCCCCCGGGCCGGGTGCTGGGTGTCATCGCCGATCGGCCACTGCACCGGCCGCAGCTGGCCCAGATCGCGCACGCCGCACGTACGCTGGCCGCGCACCTGCTGGTGATGATCCCGGTCGGTGAGGGCGGTGTCGGTGGGCTCGCGCCGGAGGCGCTGGTGCGTACGATCTTCGCCGCCCGGGACCGGATGCCACCGGCGACCCTTGTGGCGGTGCCCCTGTCGCACCGGCGGGAGGAGATCAGCGACGCCCTGCTGCGCGCCCGGGTCTCCGCCGCGTACGGGGTGACCCACCTGCTCTCCACCGGGGAGATGCTCTCCGGCGCCGGGCTTCGGGTGCTGGTGCCCCGCGAGTTGGCGTACGACAACCGGGACGGGCAGTGGCGCTGGCGGGACGACATCCCGCCGCGTAACCGCCGCCTGGCGCTGACCCAGGGCGAGATCGACGATCTGCTCGACAGGGGTTTCCCGCTGCCGGAGTGGCACACCCCTCCGGCGGTGGCGAAAGAGCTGGCTCGTGCCCGGCCGCCGCGCCGGCACCGGGGCCTTGTGGTCTTCCTGACCGGCCTGTCCGGCTCCGGCAAGTCCACGATCGCCCGGGGGTTGGCGGACGCGCTGCGGGAGAGCGGCGACCGAACGGTGACGCTGCTCGACGGGGACGTGGTGCGCCGGGAGCTCTCTGCCGGGCTCGGCTTCAGCAAGGCCGACCGGGATCTCAACGTGCGGCGGATCGGCTGGGTGGCGGCCGAGATCGCCCGGCATCGCGGGGTGGGCATCTGCTGCCCGATCGCCCCGTACGCGGCTGCGCGGGCGACCGCCCGGGAGATGGCGCTTGCCGCCGGGGCGGGCTTCACGCTTGTGCACGTCGCCACGCCGCTGGAGGTGTGTGAGCAGCGGGACCGCAAGGGCCTGTACGCGCGCGCCCGGGCCGGCCTGCTCACCGGGATGACTGGCATCGACGACCCGTACGAGGTGCCGACCGACGCCGATCTGGTGCTCGACACCACCGACCTGAGCGTGGCGGACGCGGTGGAGGCTGTGCTGCAACACCTCACCGAGACCGGCTGGGTGGAGCTCAAGATCCCGTCCGCCTGAGTCGTCGGCCACCCCCTTTCCTTCCACCGCTTCGGCGTACGCGCTAGTGTTCGTCTTTGTTGGAACACGTTCGAGCGCGTGAGAGTGCGTGGCGCCGGGGAGGAAACGCGAGATGTTCGCTCAACAGCGGCAGGCGGCCATCCTGGAGCGGGTCCGCTCGGCCGGCGGTGTACGGGTGAGTGACCTGGCCACCGAGTTCGGCGTCTCCGACATGACCATCCGGCGTGACCTGGAGGCGCTCGACGAGCGCGGCCTACTGGCAAAGGTGCACGGGGGCGCCACCGCGACCGGCCCCAGCTCGACCGACGAGCCGGGCTTCCGCGCCAAGTCGGTGCGTCAACTGGCGGAGAAGGCCGCGATCGCGGACCGGGCGGCGAAGATGGTCCGCCCGGGTGCGGCGATCGCGCTGTCCGCCGGCACCACGACAGCCGAGCTGGCCCGCAGGCTGGTGGACGTTCCCGGCCTGACCGTGGTGACCAATTCGCTGCCGGTGGCCGAGGTGCTGCACGCCGCCGGTCGATCCGATCAGACGGTGGTGCTCACCGGCGGTGTGCGTACGCCCTCGGACGCCCTCGTCGGGCCGCTCGCTGTCGACGCCATCCGGACGCTGCACCTGGACCTGCTGTTCCTCGGGGTGCACGGCATCACCGAACGGGCCGGCTTCACCACCCCGAACCTCATGGAGGCGGAGACCGACAGGGCGCTGGTGGCCGCGGCGGACCGGCTCGTGGTGCTCGCCGACCACACCAAGTGGGGCACCGTGGGCATCTCCTCGATCGTCGAACTGGCAGCGGCGCACGTGCTGGTGAGCGACGACCGGTTGCCCCCGCCCGCACGGCGGGCACTCGGCGAACAGGTGGGCGAATTGGTAATGGTGAAGGCAACGGGGGCGGGCCGCGCGACGCGCACGCCGACGAGTGAGGGGGCGGCGCAGTGAAGCGCACCGCGATCGACCTGGCCGACGGCCGGGAGCTGATCTATTTCGACGAGAACGACGACGCCGTCCGCGACCAGCCCGACCGCCGGGACCTGCCACCACCGCCGCCCGCCTCGCAGCTGCGCTACGACCCGCTTACCGACGAGTGGGTGGCAGTCGCCGTGCACCGGCAGACCCGCACCTTCCTCCCGCCCGCCGACGAGTGCCCGCTGGACCCGTCGGTGGGCGACCGGCTGACCGAGATCCCTGCCTCCGACTACGACGTGGTGGTCTTCGAGAACCGGTTCCCGTCGCTGAGCGGCCGGGTCGCCGACGAGCCCGGCGAGATCACCCCGTTCACGCCGGTCCGGCCCGGGCTGGGCAGGTGCGAGGTGGTCTGCTTCACGTCGGATCACAACGCGTCCTTCGCCAGCCTCCCCCCGCGCCGGGTCCGCACCGTCCTGGACGCGCTCGCCGACCGCACCGAGGTGCTCGGTGAGTTGCCCGGCGTGGAGCAGGTGTTCTGCTTCGAGAACCGGGGCGTCGAGATCGGTGTCACACTGCACCACCCGCACGGGCAGATCTACGCGTACCCCTTCGTGACGCCGCGCACCCGGGCGCTGCTGGCCGCGGCTCGCCGGCACGCCGAGCGGACCAACGGGGGCAACCTGTACGCCGACGTGCTGGCCGCCGAGCGCGCCACAGGTGACCGCGTGGTCGTCGAGAACGACCACTGGACGGCGTTCGTGCCGGCGGCGGCCCGATGGCCGTTCGAGGTGCACGTCGCGCCGCGCCGGGTGGTGCCGGACATCCCGGCGCTTGACGACGACGAGCGGGAGGCCTTCGGCCCGCTTTACCTGGACCTGCTGCGCCGCTTCGACGGGCTGTTCGACATGCCGATGCCCTACATCGCCGCGTGGCACCAGGCGCCCGTCCGGATCGACCGCGAGCTGGGGCACCTGCACCTGCAGCTGTTCAGCATCCGGCGGGCCGCCGACAAGCTGAAGTACCTGGCCGGTTCCGAGTCGGGGATGGGCGTCTTCATCAACGACATCGCCCCCGAGCGGGCCGCCGACCTGCTACGCGCCGCCTGAAGGAAGGGCCCCCTGTTAACGCCTCGTGCATAGGAAGGGTCCCTTCCTAACGCCTAACCCCTGAGAAACAGGGCGCGGGGGGCCCGGGACAGGGCCCCCCGCAGGGAAGGGACGGCTGGCTGTGCACGCCACAGCCGGGAAGGCTGCCTGATCGGCACGCACGCAGCGGGTCGACCGCGGTCAACCTTCCGTGGACGCGACTGGCATCTCGTCCACCCTGGTCAACGAGGCGCGCCGGGGGCGGTGACGCCGGAGGCGTGTCACCTGCCAGACAAGCCGGAGCCCGCCGGCTGGTGCCGGCGGGCTCCGCTGTCGGTACTGCTGGATCAGCCAGCGATCTTGCGGGCCAGGTTCTCGTCGAGCGCGTTCATGAACTCGTCGGTGGTCAGCCACGGCGCGTCGCGCGAGATGAGCAGCGCGAGGTCCTTGGTCATCTGGCCGCCTTCGACGGTGTCGACGATGACCTGCTCCAGAGTGTTGGCGAACTCGGTCACCGCCGGCGTGCCGTCCAGCTTGCCCCGGTGGGCGAGGCCCCGGGTCCAGGCGTAGATCGACGCGATCGGGTTGGTCGAGGTCTTCTCGCCCTTCTGGTACTGCCGGTAGTGCCGGGTGACAGTGCCGTGCGCGGCCTCGGCCTCGACGGTACGGCCGTCCGGGGAGAGCAGGACCGAGGTCATCAGACCCAGCGAGCCGAAGCCCTGCGCGACGGTGTCGGACTGCACGTCACCGTCGTAGTTCTTGCAGGCCCAGACGTAGCCGCCCTCCCACTTGAGCGCGGCGGCGACCATGTCGTCGATCAGCCGGTGCTCATAGGTGATGCCGGCGGCGTCGAACTCGGCCTTGAACTCGTTCTCGAACACCTCGGCGAAGATGTCCTTGAACCGGCCGTCGTACGCCTTGAGGATGGTGTTCTTGGTGGACAGGTAGACCGGGTAGTTGCGGTCCAGGCCGTACCGGAACGAGGCGCGGGCGAAGTCCCGGATCGACTCGTCGTAGTTGTACATGCCCATGGCGATGCCGCCGCCGGGGAAGTTGGCGACCTCCATCTCCATGGGGGCGCCGCCGTCGGCCGGGGTGTAGGTGATGGTCACCGTGCCCGGGCCGGGGACGACGAAGTCGGTGGCCTTGTACTGGTCACCGTGGGCGTGCCGGCCGATGATGATCGGCTTGGTCCAGCCGGGGACCAGCCGCGGCACGTTGGACATGATGATCGGCTCGCGGAAGACGACGCCGCCGAGGATGTTGCGGATGGTGCCGTTGGGCGACCGCCACATCTTCTTCAGGCCGAACTCCTCCACCCGGGCCTCGTCCGGGGTGATGGTCGCGCACTTGACGCCGACGCCGTGCTCCTTGATGGCGTTGGCGGCGTCAACGGTGACCTGGTCGTCGGTCTCGTCGCGGTGCTGGATCGACAGGTCGTAGTAGTGCAGGTCGACGTCGAGGTAGGGCAGGATCAGCTGCTCCCGGATCTGCTTCCAGATAATCCGGGTCATCTCGTCGCCGTCGAGCTCCACGACCGGGTTGTTTACCTTGATCTTCGCCATCGGCCGGCGCTCCTCTCGGGGGACACGTGCTCAAGCAGTACGAGCGTACTGCAAATGGGCCGGCAGCCCCCACCCGGCCTCGACCGGCCGGCGGATACCGGGCTGCACGGCACAGGATTTCCCTGGCACCATCACCCGATGCCTCTGAGCCGCACCCTCGGGTCTATCACGGTCACCCCACTCACCGACGGGGAGGGGCCGTTCTTCCAGTCCCGCGCGAGGGCGTTTCCGGCGGCCACCGCGGCGCACTGGCGGGAGGCCGACCGGCGCGACCCGACAAGTGTCACCGTCGACGGGCGGTGGTTGCTGCCGTTCCGCAGCTTCGCCCTCCGTGCCGGCGACGGGCCGGTAACCCTTGTCGACGCCGGTATCGGGCCGGTGGACTCCCCCGCCGCGAGCTGGGCGCCGGTGCCGGGCCGGCTGCCGGCGGAGCTGGCCTCGGCCGGGATCGACCCGGACGACGTGCGGGCCGTCGTGCTTACCCACCTGCACACCGACCACGTCGGTTGGGCGGTGACCGGCACGCCGGGGCGGCCGTACTTCCCCAATGCGAACTACCTCGTGCAGCGGGCCGAGCTGGCCGCCCTGGAGATGATCAACCCCGGGCTGCGGGCAAGCCTTGTCGCGCCCTTGCGCGCCGCCGGCCAGCTCCGGGTGGTCGACGGCGAGACCACCCTCACCCCGGGGGTACGACTGCTGCCAACTCCCGGGCACACCCCCGGCCACCAGTCGGTGCTGCTGGAGGCGGCCGACGAGCGGATGCTGTTCACCGGTGACCTGCTGGTGCACGCCGTGCAACTGGTCGACCCCGACCTGGCGTACGCCCACGAGGTGGACCCGGAGGCGGCCCGGCGCTCCCGCACCGGCCTGCTCGGCAGCCTCTCGCCCGTCGTACTCGCCACGCCGCATCTGGGCGACCCCTTCACACCCTTCCACCAACCATGATCATCAGTCGAGCGGGCCAAGATCGCGCTTGTTCCTGGATACATGGGCCTGGAGAGCCCAGGAGACCACTACAACCAGGATCGGGCCGCGCCGGGGCGGGTGGGGCGAGGCGGAAGGGACGCGGACGCTGAAGGGGCGCGCCGGCTCTGCCGGCGCGCCCCTTCAGCATGGGCTGGGTTCGATCACATGCTGGCGACGTCGCCCTGCTTGGCGCGGACGGCCTCGGCGGCCTCCTTCAGGCTTGCCAGCTCGTCGGCGTCCAGGTCGGTCTCGACGACCCGCTTGACGCCCTCGGCGCCGATCTCGGCCTCGACACCCAGGTAGACGCCGGAGATGCCGTACTCGCCGTCGACCCACGCGCAGACCGGCATGACCGCGCCGGAGTCCTCGGCGACGGCCTTGGCCATCCGGGCGGCGGCGGCGGACGGCGCGTAGTACGCCGAACCGGTCTTGAGCAGCGCGACGACCTCGGCGCCACCGTTGCGGGTCTTGACGACCAGCTCCTCGATCTGCGCGGCCGGCATCGCGTCACGCAGTGGCTTGCCGTTGACGGTGCTCTTCGATGGCACCGGCACCATGGTGTCGCCGTGCGAGCCCAGGGTGAGCGTCCGTACGGACGCGACCGGGACGCTCAACGCCTCGGCGACGAAGTTGGTGAACCGGGCGCTGTCCAGCATGCCGGCCTGGCCGAGCACCCGGTTCTTCGGGAACTGGGTGGCCAGCTGGGCCAGGGCGGTCATCTCGTCCAGCGGGTTGGAGACCACGATGACCACGGCGTTCGGGGCGTACTTGGCCACGTTCTCGGACACCTGCCGGACGATCTTGGCGTTGGTCTCGAGCAGGTCCATGCGGCTCATGCCGGGCTTACGCGGCAGGCCTGCGGTGATCACCACGACGTCGGAGCCCTCGATGGCCTCGTAGCCCTCGCCGTTCGGGCCGGTGGTCACGCCGACGACCTTGGTCTCGAAGCCCTCGATGGCCCGCGACTGGTTGAGGTCCAGGGCGAGTCCCGCGGGCTTGCCATCCACGATGTCGGTGATCACGACGGTGTCGAAGACGTCGTACTCGGCCAGGCGCTGTGCGGTGGTGGAGCCGTAGAAGCCAGCCCCGACGACAGTGACCTTCTTACCCATGGTCGTCCCACTCCCTGCTACCAGTCGGTTTTCCGGACCGTATCAGCCATCCTGGCACCGATCAGGCCAGGGGCGGACGGTTACGGCCTGGTTGAGCCAGGAAGGGCCCCGTCAGACGCGGGTGGCGGCAAGAAAGGTGCCCTTCCTTACACTTCAGCCGCGCTCGGCGCGTTCGACCACGTTGGTGAGCAGCATGGCCCGCGTCATGGGACCGACACCACCGGGCATGGGCACCAGCCCACCGGCCGTCTCGGCCACCTCCGGGGCCACGTCACCGGTGTAGCGGCCCTTGCCGTCCGCGCCGATCACCCGGGTGATGCCCACGTCGACGACAACGGCGCCGGGCCGGATCATGTCGGCGGTGAGCAGACCGGGTACGCCTGCCGCGACGATCACGATGTCGGCGGCCCTGGTGTGCGAGGCGAGGTCGAGCGTGCCGGTGTGGCAGAGCGTCACAGTGGCGTTCTCGCTGCGGCGGGTGAGCAGCAGGCCGAGCGGTCGGCCGACGGTGTTGCCCCGGCCGACAACCGCCACTGTCGCGCCGCGCAGCGCCACGTCGTGCCGGCGGAGCAGCTCCACGATGCCGCGCGGGGTGCAGGGCAGCGGCCCGTCGTAGCCGAGCACGAGTCGCCCCAGGTTGACCGGGTGCAGGCCGTCGGCGTCCTTGTCCGGGTCGATCAGCTCCAGCACGCGCTGGGTGTCGAGGTGGGCCGGCAGCGGCAGTTGGACGATGTAGCCGTGGCACGCCGGGTCGGCGTTCAGCTCGGCAATGACATCGTCGACCTGCTGCTGGGTGGCGTCGGCCGGCAGTTCCCGCCGGATCGAGGCGATGCCGACCTCGGCGCAGTCACGGTGTTTGCCGTTGACGTACGCCTGGCTGCCGGGATCCGCGCCGACCAGGACCGTGCCCAGCCCGGGGATGATGCCGCGTTCCGCGAGTGCCTTCACGCGTATCCGCAGCTCGTCCTTGATCTCCGCCGCGGTCGCCTTGCCGTCCAGAAGCGTCGCCGTCACGAGCAGATCGTCTCATGTCCGGCACCTGCCCTTCAGACGACCTCGCTGGACGGGCACCCGGACCCGAATCAGTAACGGATAGTGACACACTTCTCGTCACTATCAGTGAGCATTTGTGGAGCTGGTCACGCGCGGACCGGTCAGAGTGATCGATCGGGCGGAGCCCGGACGACGAACCGAGCAGTGGCGAATCCGGGCCACACGAACACAGTGGGCACCTGACCAGACGCGAATATGTCTAGGCCAGAGCCAGCCCGTCCGATTCGATACAGGCGACTGTCGCCTGCGTCACCCGGCAGGGTATTCCGACCGTTACGCGCCCGCTACCGAGCCGTTGTCGACGGCCGGTAGCGCGACCTACCGTTGCCGCTTGTTGCGCAGCGTAAACCCAGCGTCGGGCCTGACTGCGCAGCGTGAGGAGATGAGGAGGCACAATGCGAGTTCGTAGGCTCGCCGCCTGGACCGCCCTCCCGCTCGCGGTGACGCTGGGCCTCGCGGCCTGCGGCAGCGGCGGAGACGGTGGGTCCGGCGGAAGCGGAAGTTCAGCGGTCAGCATCCAGATCAGCGAGCCGAAGCACCTGGTTCCCACAAACACCACCGAGACGTCGGGTGCGCAGGTCCTCGCCGGCCTGTTCAGCCCGCTCATCGACTACGACGCCCAGAACAAGCCGTACGAGGTGGCGGCGGAGTCGGTGACCTCGTCCGACAACAAGGTCTGGACGATCAAGTTGAAGGACGGCTACACCTTCCACAACGGCGAGAAGGTGACGTCCGAGGACTACATCAACGCCTGGAACTACGGCGCGTACGCCCCCAACGGCCAGGACAGCAACTACTTCTTCGAGAAGATCGCTGGCTACGCCGACATGCAGGGCGACAAGCCGAAGGCCAAGGAGTTGTCCGGCCTGAAGAAGGTCGACGACCTGACCTTCCAGGTGACCCTCTCCGAGCCGTACATCGACTTCAAGACGACGCTGGGCTACACCGCGTTCTTCCCGCTGCCGGACGCCGCGTTCTCGGCCCCGGGCGTGATCAAGGACTCGTACGAGCAGGCGCCGATCGGTCAGGGCCCCTTCAAGATGAAGGGCTCCTGGCAGCACGACAGCAAGATCGAGGTCGAGCGGTACGACGCGTACCCGGGCGAGAAGCCCAAGGTCAAGAACGTCGAGTTCCGGATCTACCAGCAGCTCACCGCGGCCTACGCGGACGTCCTCGCCGACAACCTGGACGTGCTGCCCACGATCCCGACCGAGAGCCTGAGCACCGCGCCGAGCGATCTGGGCGACCGCTACCAGTCCAGCCCGATGTCGTCGTTCCAGTTCCTCGCGTTCCCGACGTTCGACAAGGACTACAGCAACCCGGACGTGCGCAAGGCCATCTCGATGGCGATCGACCGTGACGAGATCACCAAGTCGGTCTTCAAGGACTCGCAGGCGCCGGCACGTTCGTTCGTCTCGCCGGTGCTTCCGGGCTACCGGGAGAACACGGCGGGTGCGGCCGGGGAGTTCAACCCGACCGAGGCCAAGAAGCTCTACCAGGCCGCTGGCGGCCCGTCGAAGATCGTCATCTCCTACAACGGCGACGGCGGTCACAAGGACTGGGTCGACGCCACGGTCAACCAGCTCAAGGCCAACCTGGGTGTCGACGCCGTCGGCTCGGCCGAGCCGAAGTTCGCCGACCTGCTGACCAAGGTCGAGGCCAAGCAGCCGGTGGGCGCCTTCCGGATGGGTTGGGTGATGGACTACCCGACCATGGAGAACTACCTCGGCCCGCTGTACAGCGCGAACGGCTCGTCGAACTACTACGGCTACAGCAACCCGGAGTTCGACAAGCTCCTCAAGGAGGGTGCCGCCGCCAAGACGCAGGACGAGGCAATCGCCAAGTACCAGCAGGCGGAGGACATCCTGGCCAAGGACATGCCGGTGATCCCGCTCCGCTTCGGCGAGAACGTGTACGGCCACTCGTCCAAGGTCAAGAACGTCGAGATGGACCTGTTCCAGCGGGTCAACCTCATCGAGATCGAAGCGGCCAGCTGAGCTGACCGAGGTGCGGGCCACCCGAGCGACAACGCCCGGGTGGCCCGAACCGCGCGGTACCCGCCGGCCCGCTGACGCGGGCGCGACACCGGCGGTGCGGACCTCCACCGGGGCCGACGGCACATCTCCGATATTTCGGGTACGACCAGAGATGCCGTCCTGCGACCCTTTCGCATATTTCCGGAGAGACTGCTAAGCATGCTCCGCTACATCCTTCGGCGCCTCCTCCAGATGGTCCTGGCGTTCTTCGGGACCACCCTGATCGTCTACGCGCTGATGTTCGCCGGCCAGGGTGACCCCATCCAGGCACTCGCTGGCGAACGACCGGTGACGCCGGCCCAGCGGGCCTACCTGACGGAGAAGTACCACCTCGACGCGACAGGCGTCGGCGGCTTCTTCTACCGCTACTTCGACTACGTCAAGAACCTGCTCCAGGGCGACCTGGGCCAGTCCCTTACCGGCCGGCAGATCGGCGACATCCTCCAGGCCGCCTGGCCGGTCACCGTGAAGCTCGCACTCATAGCGCTCGCCGTGGCGATCATCTTCGGCGTCAGCGCCGGTGTGATCGCCGGCATCCGCCGGGCCAGCATCTTCGACAACTCGACGCTGGTGCTGACACTGCTGGTGCTGGGCATCCCCACCATCGTGCTGGCACCGCTCGCCCAGTACTTCCTCGGCGTCAAGTGGCAGCTCTTCCCGCCCACCGCCGGCTCCCAACCGACGTTCTACGCCCTGCTGCTGCCGGGCATCGTGCTCGGCTCGCTGTCCCTGGCCACAGCGCTGCGCCTGACCCGCACCTCGGTGGCCGAGAACCTCCGCGCCGACTACGTGCGCACCGCCCGGTCCAAGGGCCTCGTCAAACGTCGCATCGTCACCGTCCACGTCCTGCGCAACTCGCTCATCCCGGTGGTCACCTTCCTCGGTGTGGAGCTGGGCAACCTGATGAGCGGCGCGATCATCACCGAGGGCGTCTTCAACATCCCCGGTGTGGGCTTCAACCTCTTCCGCGGCATCCGCACCGAGGACGGCCCTCTCGTGGTGGGCATCGTCAGCGTGCTCGTCGTGGTCTACCTGGTCTCGAACCTGCTGGTGGACGTCCTGTACGCCGTACTCGATCCGAGGATCCGCTATGAGTGAGCACAGCGAGGTGCCGGCATGAGTGACTTCGAGACGGTGGCCGCCACCGAGAACCAGGCGGCGCGTCGCGGCCCCTCCGGTGAACCCGGCGCACCCAACCAGGTCGACACGCCGCAGAGACCGCGCAGCCTGGCCGGCGACGCGTGGCGCGACCTGCGCCGCAACCCGATCTTCTGGATCTCGCTGACGCTTGTCATCGTCTTCACCCTGATGGCCCTCGCCCCCGGCCTGTTCACCGCCAACAGCCCGAACGACTGCCTGCTGTCCCGGCAGCACGCCGGGCCGTCCGGCGGGGCCATCTTCGGGTACGACTTCCAGGGCTGCGACACGTACTCCCGGGCGGTCTACGGCACACGGGCCTCGCTGCTTGTCGGCGCGCTCGCCGCGCTCGGCACCGGGGTGATCGCGCTGACGGTCGGCATGCTTGCCGGGTACTTCGGCCGTTGGATCGACGCGCTGCTCTCCCGGGTGATCGACGTGGTGCTCGGCATCCCGCTGCTGCTGGCGGCGATCGTGCTGCTCAAGCGCGTCTCCAGTGACAGCGAGAACGCCCGGATCGCCGCGGTGATCTTCGTCCTGGCCATCCTCGGCTGGACCACGGCCGCCCGTGTCGTCCGCTCCTCGGTCATCACCGCCAAGGAACAGGACTACGTGGCGGCGGCCCGGATGCTCGGCGCCGGCAACGGCCGGATCATGTGGCGGCACATCCTGCCGAACTCGTTGGCCCCGGCCATCGTGGTGCTGACGATCGCGCTCGGCTCGTTCATCGCAGCCGAGGCCACACTCTCGTTCCTGGGCATCGGCCTGAAAGCACCGACCATCTCGTGGGGCCAGGACATCGACACCGGCCGGATCCACATGCGGGAGGCGGCGACCCCGCTGATCGTCCCGTCGGCCTTCCTCGCGCTGACCGTACTGGCGTTCATCATGCTCGGCGACGCGATCCGTGACGCCTTCGATCCGAAGCTGCGGTGAGATTCTCCGTGCGAGCGCGAGGAGTGAGCGAAGCGAGCCCCGCAGTCGCGAGCGAAAGGCAGGCACCGTGCGAGCGCGAGGAGTGAGCGAAGCGAGCCCCGCAGTCGCGAGCGAAAGGCAGGCACCGTCATGACCGTTCAACCCACGCCCGCCTCCGCCACACCCGAGGGCGGTCATCTGCTGGAGCTGCGGGACCTGCACGTCGAGTTCCGCACCCACGAGGGCGTGGCCCGGGTGATCAACGGCGTGTCGTACCACCTGGACGCCGGGGAGACCCTCGCGGTGCTCGGCGAATCCGGCTCCGGCAAGTCGGTCACCGCCCAGGCGATCATGGGCATCCTGGACACCCCGCCCGCGTTCGTCCGCTCCGGCCAGATCCTCTACCAGGGTCAGGACCTGCTCACCAGCTCCGAGGAGCAGCGCCGGCAGGTCCGCGGCAAGGAGATCGCGATGATCTTCCAGGACGCGCTCTCGGCGCTGAACCCGGTCTTCCCGGTCGGCTGGCAGATCGGCGAGACGCTACGCCAGCGCTCCGGTATGTCCCGCAGCGACGCCCGCAGCCGGGCCATCGAACTCATGGACCTGGTCAAGATCCCCGGGGCGGCCAAGCGGGTCGGCGACTATCCGCACCAGTTCTCCGGCGGCATGCGGCAGCGCGTCATGATCGCCATGGCGCTGGCGCTCGACCCGAAGGTGCTCATCGCCGACGAACCCACCACCGCCCTCGACGTCACAGTGCAGGCCCAGATCATGGACCTGCTGGCCGACCTGCGCCGCGACCTCAACATGGCCATGATCCTGATCACCCACGACCTCGGGGTGGTCGCCGGCGTCGCGGACCGGATCGCCGTCATGTACGCCGGCCGGATCGTCGAGCACGCCGACGTCCGCTCGCTCTACAAGGCGCCCGCCCACCCGTACACAAAAGGGTTGTTGGAATCGATCCCGCGGATGGACGTCCGCGGCCAGGAACTGTCGACGATCAAGGGGTTGCCGCCGAACCTGATGCGGATCCCCTCCGGCTGCCCGTTCCACCCCCGGTGCCCGTACGTCCAGCAGGTCTGCGTGGACGTGGTGCCGCACGACCTGGTCCTCGGCGACGGCCGGACCAGCGCTTGCCACTTCGCGCAGGAGGTCCGTGATGACAGCGCCCGCTAGCCCCACGAAGGTCCGGGGCGAGACCATCCTCTCCGTCGACAACCTGGTGAAGCACTTCCCGATCACCCAGGGCGTGCTGTTCCAGAGGCAGATCGGCGCCGTAAAGGCAGTCGATGGCGTGAGCTTCGAGCTGCGCCGGGGCGAGACGCTCGGCGTCGTCGGCGAGTCCGGCTGCGGCAAGTCCACACTCGCCCGGCTGCTCATGCGGCTGGAGACACCCACCGCCGGACGGGCCACCCTGGAGGGCAAGGACCTGTTCAAGGCCTCCGGCGGCGAACTACGTCGGCTGCGCCGCAACATGCAGATGGTCATGCAGGACCCGTACACCTCGCTGAACCCGCGGATGACCGTCGGCGACATCATCGGGGAGCCGTTCGAGATCCACCGCGACGCGGCGCCGAAGGGCAGCAAGCAGAAGCGGGTACAGGAGTTGCTGGACGTCGTCGGGCTCAACCCAGAGCACATCAACAGGTACCCGCACCAGTTCTCCGGCGGTCAGCGCCAGCGCATCGGCATCGCCCGCGCGCTCGCGCTGCGGCCCGAGGTGATCGTCTGCGACGAGCCGGTCTCCGCGCTCGACGTCTCCATCCAGGCCCAGGTGATCAACCTCCTGGAGCAGCTCCAGGACGAGTTCGGGCTCTCCTACATCTTCATCGCGCACGACCTGTCCGTGGTGCGGCACATCGCCGACCGGGTGGCGGTCATGTACCTCGGTCGGATCGTCGAGATCGGCACCGAGGACGAGATCTACGAGCGGGCCACCCACCCGTACACCCAGGCGTTGCTCTCGGCCGTGCCGGTGCCGGACCCGGAGGTACGCGACCAGCGCAACATGATCCGCCTGGTCGGCGACGTGCCCAGCCCTGCCGACCCGCCGAGTGGCTGCCACTTCCGCACCCGCTGCTGGAAGGCCCAGGAGATCTGCGCGGTCGAGGACCCGCAAACCGTGCCCCGCGCAGCAGACCCCCACCCGTCCGCCTGCCACTTCGCAGAACTACGCCCCCCAACCCCCTAACCCCTCTCGCCCTCCCCCCACCAATCGCGTCGATCATGGAGTTGTGGTGGGCGATTTCTCAGCCGATACCCCTTTTGCGGGGCACCACAACTCCATGATCGACGGGGTGGGGGCGGGGCGGGGCGGGGCGGGGTGGGGCGGGGTGGGGTGGGGCGGGGCGGGGTGGGGTGGGGTGGGGTGGGGGGGGTGGGGCAGCGCGGTTAGTGGAAGAAGTGGCGGGTTTTGGTTAGGTACATCGTTACGTTTGCCTTCTTGGCCGCTGCGATTACTTCTTCGTCGCGGATCGAGCCGCCGGGCTGGACGATGGCGCGGACGCCGGCGTCGATGAGGATCTGCGGGCCGTCGGCGAACGGGAAGAACGCGTCCGAGGCGGCCACCGAACCCCGGGCCCGGTCGGCGCCGGCGCGGCTGACCGCGAGCTGCGCCGAGTCGACCCGGTTGACCTGACCCATGCCGACGCCGACTGTGGCGCCGTCCTTGGCGAGCAGGATCGCGTTGCTCTTCACGGCGCGGACCGCCCGCCAGGCGAACGCCAGGTCACGCAGCAGTTCCTCGTCGGCGGCCTCACCGGTTGCCAACTGCCAGTTGGCCGGATCGTCGCCCGGGGCGTCCACCCGGTCGGCGACCTGGGTCAGCACGCCACCGGTCACCTGCCGCCACTCGACAGTCGCCGGGGTCCACACCGGCGCGCGCAGCAGCCGGATGTTCTTCTTGCCCTGCAGCACCTCGACGGCGCCCTCGTCGAAGCCGGGGGCGACCACCACCTCGGTGAAGATCTCGGCCACCTGCCGGGCCATCTCGACCGAGACCGCCCGGTTGACCGCGATCACGCCGCCGAACGCCGACACCGGGTCACAGGCATGCGCCAGGCGGTGCGCCTCGGCCACGTCCGCGCCCACGGCGATGCCGCACGGGTTGGCGTGCTTGATGATCGCCACGGCCGGCTGGTCGGCGAAGTCGTTCGCAGCCCGCCAGGCGGCGTCCGCGTCGACGTAGTTGTTGTAGGACATCTCCTTGCCGTGCAACTGCTCTGCCTGCGCCAGCCCGGCCGGGGCGTCCGGGTCGGTGTAGAGCGCGGCGGGCTGGTGCGGGTTCTCCCCGTAGCGCAGCACCGTCGACTTACGCAGTGCGGTCCCCGCGAACGCCGGCCAGGAGTCGTCGGCCGGGGCCAGCTCCCGGGCACACCACTGGGCCACTGCCACGTCGTACTCGGCGATGTCGGCGTACGCGCGGGCAGCCAGGGCGCGACGCTGGGCCAGCGTGAAGCCGCCCTCGCCGAGCGCGCCGAGCAACGCCGGGTATCCCGCCGGGTCGGTCAGCACCGCCACCGAGGCGTGGTTCTTGGCGGCGGCCCGCACCATCGCCGGCCCACCGATGTCGATCTGCTCCACGCACTCCTCGACGCCGGCACCGGAGGCGACCGTCGCCTGGAACGGGTAGAGGTTGGAGACCAACAGGTCGAACGCCGCCACCCCCAGCTCGTCGAGCTGCGCCACGTGGGTGTCCTTGCGCAGGTCGGCGAGCAGACCCGCGTGCACCTTCGGGTGCAGGGTCTTCACACGGCCGTCGAGCACCTCGGGAAAACCGGTCACCGTCTCCACCGGCGTCACCGGCACCCCGGCGGCGGCGATGGTGCCCGCCGTGCTGCCGGTGGAGACGATCTCCACACCGGCGGCGTGCAGGGCCTGCGCCAGCTCGACCAGCCCGGTCTTGTCGTAGACGCTGACCAGCGCCCGCCTGATCGGGCGGCGCCCGTCCTGAGTGGAACTCACGGAACCGTGACCTTCCTTCCGGTGATGGTCCAGCCTTCGCGGACCAGGCGGCCGACCTGCTCGACGAGCTGGCGCCGCTCGGCTTCCTTGATGCGCTCGGTGAGCGCGTCCACGTCGTCGTCGTCGAGCACCGGCACCGCGACCTGCGCCACGATCGGCCCGGTGTCCATGCCGGCGTCGACGAAGAAGAGCGTGGCCCCGGTGAGCTTCACGCCGTAGGCGAGGGCGTCGCGCGGGCCGTGGATGCCGGGGAACGCCGGCAGCAGAGTGTTGTGGGTGTTCAGGTAGCGGTCACCGAAGGCGGCGAGGAAATGCTCACCGACCAGCTTGAGGAAGCCTGCGGAGATGACCAGGTCGGGTTGGTGCTTCGCGACGTGCGCGGTGAGCGCCAGGTCCCAGTCCTCGCGCGTCTCATGGTCGCGGACCCGCTCGACGAAGGTCGGCACCCCCGCGGCCTGCGCCCTGTCCAGGCCCGCGATGCCGTCGCGGTCCGCGCCGACCGCCACCACCTGCGCGCCGTACGCGGGGTCGGCGGCGGCGTCCAGCAGCGCCTGAAGGTTGCTTCCGGAGCCGGAGACGAGGACGACGAGGCGGGCGACGGACGCGGTCACCGGGCCACCCTATCGGGCAGGTCAGGACGCTCTCCGGCTGGGCGGCGCGCCGATCTCTGACAGATTTCACGGGCATCGACCAGGTACGCTGCCGGTCGCCCGGGCTGGACACCGTGCCGGCCCGCACCACGTCACTGTTCCGGCACGCCAGCCGTGTCGTTGGAATGAGGAGCACCCCCATGCAGCCCGGTCACCACCCCCAGCAGCAACCGCCGGTCGACAACAACATGACGATGTCGATCGTCGCTGTCTTCCTCTTCTGGCCGCTGGCCATCCCAGCGATCATCAACGCGTCAAAGGTGAACCCGCTGCTTCAGCAGGGCGACTACGCCGGGGCCCAGGCCGCGGCCGCAGAATCACGCAAGTGGTCCAAGTGGGCACTTATCGTCGGCATTGCGTGGTATGTCATCGTGCTGCTGTGCTGCGCGTTGGGCGGTCTGAGCGCGATCATGAGTGGGAACGGCAGCAGTAACTAACGGAACAATCCAAGGAGCTTCTCGAATGCAGCCCGGCAACCCCGGTCAGGACCCGTACGGCCAGCAGCCGAACCCGGACCCGACCGCACCCCAGCCGCCGCACGACCCGTACGGTCAGCCGCCGGCCGCCCCCTACGGCCAGCAGCCGACGTCGGGTCAGCCCTACGGTCAGCAGCCCACCTCGGGCCAGCCGTACGGTCAGCAGCCGCAGGACCCGTACGGCCAGCAGTACGGCCAGCAGCCCACCTCGGGCCAGCCCTACGGCCAGCAGCCGCAGGACCCGTACGGTCAGCAGCCGCAGTACGGTGGCGCTCCCGGCTACCCGAACGCGGGCTACCCGCAGCAGCAGGGCCAGAACAACACCCTCGGCCTGGTGTCGATGATCCTCGGCATCGCGTCGATCCCGCTGGTCTGCTGCCTGTACCTGGGCATCCCGGTCGGCATCGCCGCTGTGGTGACCGGTTACCTGGGCCAGCAGAAGGCCGCTCAGGGCCAGGCCAGCAACGGCGGCCAGGCCAAGACGGGTCTGATCTGCGGTGCAGTCGGTGCCGGCCTGGGCATCCTGCTGATCATCCTGGGCATCTTCGCGAACATCAACCTGCCGGCCCAGCCCTGATCGGTCCGGTCCTGACGGGGCGCTCCGGATTCGTCCGGGGCGCCCCGCGCCGTCCCCAGCACATCCGGGCCGCGTCCAGCGAGCCGCAACGGCGCGTTCGTCTAGGACAGGTCGCGCCGGTCCGGCTCCGGATCGCGCCGGCGGGGCTGGTTGCCGCGAGGGCTCCGGGTGAGCGTCCGGGTGGCGGCGGCTCCGAGCAGTGCGCCGGCCGTGATGACAGCGGCCGTGACCACCCCGACCTGCCAGGCCACCGGACCGACCTGCGCCAGACGGCCGGCACCGAGCGGCCCACCGGAGACCGCGGCGGCCACGCCGAGGAGTACGCCGGCCACCGGCCCGGCCAGTGCCGCCGGCGCCAACAGCCCGCCCCAGCGCAGCGGGGCCTGCTCCGGCCCGGCGAGGCGGGCCATCCGGCGAGCCAGCAACCAGCCGACCACCATCCCGGCCAGCACCGGCACCGCGAGGAGCAGTGCGCCGAGGCCGTCCACGGGGCCACGGGGCAGGCCGGCGAGCAATGGGATGGCCGGAAGCGCGCCCACCGACACCTCGCTTGTGCGGACGGCGGTGTCGACGCCGACCGCGAAGCCCGGCCCGAGCAGATAGCTTGTCGACCAGATCGCGGCGTTCGGCGCGTACGCCATGCTGACCAGGGTGATCCCGGCCTGCCCGGCCACCCCGGTCTGGTACGCGCCGATCATGTCCGCGGCGTCACCGCCGCCCGTGGCCACAGCCAGACCTGCCGCGCCGGCACCCGCCCCGAGTAGCAGGAGCGCGGCCACCAGCCCGGTGCGCACAGCGTCTCGCAGCGGATCCGGCAGCCGGGTGCTCAGCAGGCGGGTCACAGCGGTGGTCCGGGTTGCGCCGACAAGTGCGGCGAGCGTGGCGGCCACCGCGAACGTGACCGCCGCCCGCACCGGGGACACGTCCGGCCCTCCCGTGCCCACCAGTACCGCGGCCAGCGCGCCGAGCAGCGCGTACGCCAGGCCGACAGTGCCCGCGGCGATAAGCGCTCGTCGCGGTGAATAGCTGTCACGCGCGCCGATCGCGCGGCTGACGTGCACGCCGGCCCGGGTCAGTCGCCAGAGCGCGAGCACGGTGAGCGCCAGCGGGGCGAGACCGAAGGGGCCGGCGTCGGTGTGCAGCGGTACGCCGTGCCCCACCAGCCAGCCGGCCAGCGCGGTGCGCAGGGTGCCGCTCAGGGTGGTGGAGTCGGCGCCGAGCTGCACCAGGCCGAGCACGATGGCGACCGGCAGGTACGAGGTGAGGGCTGCCCAACCGGCGGCCACCCCGGCGGCGACGGGCAGCGGTGCCCGCCCGCGCGGCGACTCGCCGGCGCGGGGCGCGGGCACCCGCCGCCGCGGTGCGGCGCGGTCGACCGACAGGTCGTCGGCACGCACGCCGCCGGGGCGACTGGGATGGTCAGGGGTGACGGGGGACATCCGCTCTACTCTGGCATGTCAGACGGGCGGTGGCAGTCCGTTAAGCGGCCTGGACTGCGGCGAGTTGGGCGAACCGGGGTTCGGAGCCGCCCGGCCGGGTCTAGCCTCGGCCCAGAGGAGGTGGCCCGTCGCCGCCTTCCGGGTCGGGTCCGCCGGTCACTCCCGGGTCGGCCCGCCCATGATCGCCCGGAGGTAGCCGTGACGACCGCATACCCACCGCCCCCACCCCCTCCGGCCAGGGGCCGGGACCGCACCACGCTCTGGGGCGTGCTGGGCATCGTGCTGGGCCTGATCTGTTGCGGCATTCTCGGCGTCATCTTCGGCTACCTGTCGATCCGCGACGCCCGGCGGTACGGCCAGTCGCCGGTTCTCGGTTACCTCGCCATCGCATTCGGCGTGATCAACATCATCGGGAGCGCGATCCTCCGGTCGACGGGCAACTACCCGTTCTGGAGCAACAACGACTGATCCTGGGCCACTTCGCCTGGGTGGTACGCCGCAGGGGTCGACCGGCTCGATACCGGTCGACCCCTGCGCTGCTGCCTGACCGGCTCAGTTGCCGGACATGATCTCCCGCATGAGCTTCGCGGTCTCGGTCGGCGTCTTGCCGACCTTGACTCCGACCGCCTCCAGCGCCGCCTGCTTCGCCTCGGCGGTGCCGGCCGAACCGGAGATGATCGCTCCGGCGTGGCCCATGGTCTTGCCGGGGGGCGCGGTGAAGCCGGCGATGTAGCCGACCACCGGCTTTGTGACGTTGGCCTTGATGAACTCGGCAGCCCGCTCCTCGGCGTCGCCGCCGATCTCACCGATCATCACGATGGCGTCGGTGTCCGGGTCGGCCTCGAACGCCTTCAAGGCGTCGATGTGCGTGGTCCCGATGATCGGGTCGCCACCGATGCCGACGCATGTGGAGAAGCCGATGTCGCGCAGCTCGTACATCATCTGGTAGGTCAGCGTGCCGCTCTTGCTGACCAGGCCGATCCGGCCGGAGCCGGTGATGTCGGCAGGGATGATGCCGGCGTTGGCGGCGCCCGGGGAGGCGATGCCGGGGCAGTTCGGCCCGATGATCCGGGTCCGCTCGCCCTGCGACAGGTTGTACGCCCAGAACGAGGCCGTGTCGTGCACCGGCACGCCCTCGGTGATCACCACGGCCAGCGGGATCGCGGCGTCGATCGCCTCGACCACTGCGGCCTTCGTGAACTGCGGCGGCACGAAGATGACTGTGACGTCGGCACCGGTCTCGGCCATGGCGTCCGCCACGGACGCGAAGACCGGCAGCTCGGCGCCGTCGAAGTCGACCTTCTGGCCCGCCTTGCGCGGGTTGACGCCGCCGACGACGTTGGTGCCTGCGGCGAGCATCCGCCGGGTGTGCTTGGAGCCCTCGGAGCCGGTCATCCCCTGAACGATGACCTTCGAGTCCTTGGTCAGCCAGATAGCCATGATCAGACCCCCGCAGCTGCCAGCTCGGCGGCCCGCTCGGCCGCGCCGTCCATGGTGTCGACCCGCTGTACGAGCGGGTTGTTCGCGCCGTCCAGGATCGCCCGGCCAGCCTCGGCGTTGTTGCCGTCGAGGCGGACGACGAGCGGCTTGGTGACCTGCTCGCCACGCTGCTCGAGCAGGGCCAGCGCCTGGATGATGCCGTTGGCGACCTCGTCGCAGGCGGTGATGCCGCCGAAGACGTTGACGAATACGCTCTTCACGGCCGGGTCGGAGAGCACGATCTCCAGCCCGTTCGCCATCACCGCGGCGCTCGCGCCGCCGCCGATGTCGAGGAAGTTGGCAGGCTTGACGTTGCCGTGCCGCTCACCGGCGTACGCGACGACGTCGAGGGTCGACATGACAAGACCCGCGCCGTTGCCGATGATGCCGACCTCGCCGTCGAGCTTGACGTAGTTGAGGTCCTTGGCCTTGGCGGCCTGCTCCAGCGGGTCCACGGCGGCCTGGTCGACAAGCGCCTCGTGGTCCGGGTGCCGGAACGCGGCGTTCTCGTCCAGGCTGATCTTGGCGTCGAGCAGCAGCAGCCGCCCGTCGCCGTTCTTCGCGAGGGGGTTCACCTCGACCAGGGTGGCGTCCTCGGCGACGAACGCCTGCCACAGCCCGACAGCCACCTCGACGACCTGGTCGGCGACCTCGGCCGGGAACCCGGCGGCGGTGACGATCTCGCGGGCCTTCGCCTCGTCGACACCCTTGACGGCGTCGATGGGGGCCTTGACCACGCGGTCCGGGGTCTCGGCGGCGACCTGCTCGATGTCCATACCGCCGGCCACGCTGGCGATGCAGAGGAAGGTGCGGTTCGCCCGGTCGAGCAGATAAGAGAAGTAGTACTCGTCGGCCACGTCCGCGGTCACGGTGATCATGACCTTGTGGACGGTGTGGCCCTTGATGTCCATGCCGAGGATGTCGGTGGCCCTGGCCACCGCCTCATCCGGGCCCTCGGCGAGCTTGACGCCACCGGCCTTGCCTCGGCCGCCGACCTTTACCTGCGCCTTGACGACCACCCGACCGCCGAGGCGTTCGGCGATCGCGCGGGCCTCCTCCGGGGTAGTGGCGACGCCGCCGGCCAACACGGGCAAGCCGTGCCGCTCGAACAGGTCCCGCCCCTGGTACTCGTACAGGTCCACGATTGCGCGTCCCGTCCCGTCTCCGCGGCGCGCCGTCGCGCCGCCACCAGCGTTCAAAAACAGTTTGACGCCTGTCATCACTTCACACAGGCCATTGGCGGCAGCCTAGCGAGGTGGGCACGGCCGGCAACCGAGCGGGTGCGCGGTGTGCGGTAATGCACAACCGGACACCTGACGTGGGAGTTCCGGTCACGGCTTGGCCGGCATCAATCGACCGGGCGATGTTGGCAAGGGTGCGTAACCCGGCCGTGGGGGCGTCGTTGAGTCAGGTGTCGGAGCGCTGAACAGCGCGATGACGGGAGACGGCCGATGCCCTGTCGGTCGAGGGGTGGCGGCGGGGCATCGTGCATAGAGGGGCCGGACGTGTGAGGGGTGCGTCCGGCCCCTCCCCCGTGCCCGGCTCCGGTTCGACACCCCCGGCGCACCGTCTTTCAGGCGACGGGCTGTCCGACGTTCTGCCGGACCCACTCGACGATCGCCTGGGTGGTGGCTCCCGGCGTGAAGATCTTGGCTACGCCCATCTTCTCCAGCTCGGGGATGTCGCCGTTGGGGATGATGCCGCCACCGAACACGACGATGTCGCGGGCGTCCCGCTCCCCCAGCAGTTCGAGCACCCGGCGAAACAGCGTCATGTGCGCGCCGGAGAGAATGGAGAGGCCAACCGCGTCGGCGTCCTCCTGGATGGCGGCTTCCACTACCTGCTCCGGGGTCTGGTGCAGGCCGGTGTAGACGACCTCCATCCCGGCGTCCCGCAGGGCACGCGCCACGACCTTCGCGCCCCGGTCATGGCCATCCAGGCCCGGCTTGGCGACGACGACCCGAATTCGAGAGCTCATCAGCGCACACCTTTCACCGGCTACACGACCTTCACCTGAACGAACGGTAACCCGTACGACGGGGGGCGGGAAATCCGGACCGGAAAACCGCCTGGCGTTCCGGCCGCACCGACCTGGCGTACCCGCCGGAGCACGAAGTCCGGCAGGCTGCAGCGTCAAGTCGGACGACTCCGCCGGTCCGGTCACGCTCGGCGACGAACGGGCAGTTACGGGGGCACCGATCGACGCCGTGATGCGTGACAATCGGGAACGCAAACGGACAGATCGACACGCCAATTCTTCACTCTGGCTTGTGACTCGCCTGGGGGTTGGCTAACGTGTCCACGGTTGTCATCAGGTCCATGGACGGGTGACGACGCGGTTGGCAGACGTTCATCCGAGCTTCACGGACGTCCATTAGCCGCTTCGGAACCCCGACAACGGAGGGTGTGCGTGCGCCAGCGCCTGTCGTCTGAGCCCGATCGATATCGCGGTCGTCGCCGTGTCCCCACCCCCCCGCGTAGCCGCTACGCGGCAGTCGTCACCACCGCGTTCGTCGGTGCCGGCCTCGTCGCCCTCGGCGCGAGCGCCCTGCCCGACGCCAAGGACGTCAGCCCGTCGGTTCTCGACGAGCTCAAGCAGGCGTCGGTCACCAGCCAGGACGCCGCAGAGCGTGCGGGCAACGCCGATCGTGCCTCCCGGGACAGCCGCGGCAAGGAAGCGGCCGAGCCCGAGGTCTGGATGCTGCCGCTGCAGGGCTACGACTTCAACTCGCCGTACGGGATGCGGTGGGGCAAGCTGCACACCGGCGTCGACCTGGTCGTCCCCGAGGGCACGCCGTACGTGGCGGTGCACGAAGGACTGGTCACCAAGGCCGGCTGGTTCGGCGGCTACGGCTACGCGGTGATCGTCCAGCACCCGGACGGCAGCGAGGCCATCTACGGCCACTCCTCCGCGCTCAGCGTCAAGGAGGGGCAGCAGGTCAAGGCAGGCGACCAACTGGGCCTCGTGGGTCAGACCGGCCACGCCTACGGCACCCACCTGCACCTCGAGCTGCATGTCAAGGGCCAGCCCATCGACCCGGTGCCCTACCTCCAGAAGCGCGGAGTGGACATCAAGCTGCAAGTCGAGGCAATCTACAGCGAGGTAGCCGCGTCCTGACGTTGCGTACCGACCGTTGACCGCCCGGATCTGTCGATCCGGGCGGTTTTTCGTTGCCGGCCGCCGCCGGATGTCTGCCGAATCACAGTGGCGAGTGTGACCGACGGCACCATCCCACATGATCCTTTTTTCGGACAGACCGCTTCGTAGTGCCTCAAATCCGGGCAGTCGGCGCCGCGCCCGTTGATCGGCCGCCCGGTCCCGATGCCCCGTCCGGCTCGACCCGACACCAGTATTTCGAGGTCAAGTGCCCCCTCGACTGTGAAGGTCCGCCGTGCAGGAAGACAGCCCCGTCCAGAACGAGAACACCCCCGACACCATCACCGAGCAGCCGCGACGCGCCCGCCAGCGGAACCGTCGCATCGCGCTCGGCGCAGCTGCCCTGGTGGCCCTCGGCCTGGGTGGCGTCGCCGTCGCCACCACCGGCGGCGACCGCCCGGCACCCACCGCCGTCTCGCTCGACGCGCAGTCGCGGGCCGATGCCGCCAGCCGGGCTGACCGCTCCGCCCGCGAGTCGACAGCGCCGGACTCCCCGTCGGTTACGCCCAGCGCGAGCCCGACCGTGAGCCCGTCGGCCACCGCCAGCCCGACGCCGACGAAGAAGGCCACCGCCAAGCCGAAGGCAACGGCGAAGAAGGCGGCGACGAAGACCACGAAGACCACGGCCGCCTGGGTGAACCCGATGTCGGGTGCCGCGATCACCTCCTGCTACGGGCAGCGCTGGGGCACCCTGCACGCCGGCATCGACCTGGCGCTGCCCTCCGGCACGCCCATCCACGCCGCGGCCGCCGGCACCGTCACCAAGGCCGGCGACGCCTACGACGGATACGGCAACTCCGTCTTCATCGACCACGGCAACGGCTACCTGACCCACTACGCCCACCAGAGCCGGCTCGCGGTCACCGTCGGCCAGAAGGTCAAGGCCGGTCAGGTCATCGGCTACGAGGGCAGCACCGGCGACTCCACAGGCCCGCACCTGCACTTCGAGGTGCACCAGGGCATGTGGAACCAGGTCGACCCCGCGCCGTTCATGCGGGCGCGCGGCGTCGACCTCGGCTGCTGAACCAGCGCACCTGGCAGGTCCGCCTGTTCTTGCGACAGCACGGAAAGAGTGGCCTCCGGCAGCGCCGAGGCCACTCTTTCCGTGCAACAGCGCGATGCCGGCCGGTCGCGCGGCGGGCAGCCGTGGCCGCCCTGATCAGAGCTTGTCGACAGGGGCGTGCCGCAGCACCAGCCACATGGTCTGGTCACCGAAGTCGATCTGCGCGCGGGCGCCCGGGCCGTGCCCCTCGACGGCGAGCACCCGCCCCAGCCCGTAGCGCTGGTGGTTGACCCGGTCACCGGCGGACACCTTCGGTCCCTGCGGCAACTCGCTGGCCGTGGTGAGGCGACTGGCGTCCACGCCGAGCCGCTGGGCCAACTGCGCCGCCTTCGGCGTACCCCCGGTGAAGGTGCCGCGACCGCCGGGTGCGCGGTCCGCGCGCCCGCCGACGCCGCCGCCACCGCCTGCCCACGAGGTGTACGACCCCTCGGTGCGCTCCCAGCGCACCAGCTCCGGTGGCAGCTCCTCCAGGAACCGCGACGGCGGGTTGTAGGACGGCTGGCCCCAGGCCGAGCGGGTCACCGCACGGGAGAGGTAGAGGCGCTGCCGGGCGCGGGTGATGCCGACGTACGCCAGCCGGCGCTCCTCCTCCAGCTCGCGGGTGTCACCGAGCGAGCGCAGGTGCGGAAAGACGCCGTCCTCAAGACCGGTGAGGAACACCACCGGGAACTCAAGGCCCTTGGCGGTGTGCAATGTCATCAGCGTGACGACGCCCTGGTGGTCGGGGTCGTCGGAGGGGATCTGGTCGGCGTCGGCGACCAGCGCCACCTGCTCCAGGAAGCCCGCCACCGTGGCCCGCTCGCCGTCGGCGCCGGTCGCCTCGATCCGCTCGGTGTATTCCCGGGCGACGCTCACCAGCTCCTGGAGGTTGTCCACCCGGCCGGCGTCCTGCGGATCCAGGCTCTCCTCCAGCTCCGTGAGGTAGCCCGAGCGGGTCAGCAGAGCCTCCAGCACCTCCTCCGGGGTGCCGGTCTCGGCCATCTCCCGGGCGCCGTCGAGCAGCGCCACGAAGTCGGCGATGCCGTTGGCCGCCCGGGTGGAGATGCCGGGCGCCTCCCGGGCCCGGCGCAGCGCCGCCCCGAAAGAGATCCGGTCCCGGCTGGACAGTGCCTCGACGCACGCCTCCGCGCGGTCACCGATGCCCCGGCGCGGAGTGTTCAGCACCCGCCGCAGGCTCACCGTGTCGTCGTCGTTCACCACCGACCGCAGGTACGCCAGTGCGTCGCGGACCTCCTTGCGCTCGTAGAAGCGCACCCCGCCGACCACCTTGTACGGCAGACCGGCCCGGATGAACACCTCCTCGAAGACGCGGGACTGCGCGTTGGTGCGGTAGAACACCGCGACGTCGCCGGGGCGGGTCTCGTCGGCGTCGACAAGCCGGTCGATCTCCCGGCCCACCCAGTCCGCCTCGGCGTGCTCGGTGTCGGCCACGTAGCCGACGATCCGCTCGCCGTCGCCGGCCTCGCTCCACAGCCGCTTCGGCTTGCGGGAGGTGTTCCGGTCGATCACCGCGTTGGCAGCGTTGAGGATGGTCTGGGTGGAGCGGTAGTTCTGCTCCAGCAGAATCGTCCGCGCGTCGGTGAAGTCCCGCTCGAACTCCAGGATGTTGCGGATCGTCGCGCCCCGGAACGCGTAGATCGACTGGTCGGCGTCACCGACCACGCACAGCTCGGCCGGCGCCAGCCCGTCGGTGCCGGACACCAGCTCCTTGATCAGGACGTACTGGGCGTGGTTGGTGTCCTGGTACTCGTCGACAAGCACGTGCCGGAACCGTCGCCGGTAGCTCTCCGCGACGTGCGGGTGGGACTGGAGCAGGTGCACCGTCGTCATGATCAGATCGTCGAAGTCGAGCGCGTGCGCCTCGCGCAGCCGGCGCTGGTAGAGCGTGTACGCCTCGGCGAGCGCCCGCTCGTTGGGCCCGCTGGCCCGCGCGGCGAACTGCTCCGGGTCGACCAGCTCGTTCTTGAGGTTGGAGACCTGGGCGGCCAGCCCGCGCGCCGGGTAGCGCTTCGGGTCGAGGTCGAGCTCCCGGGTGACCAGTTGCATGAGCCGGCGGGAGTCGTCGGCGTCGTAGATCGAGAACGTCGACTTGAGGCCGGCGTGCTCGTGCTCGGCGCGAAGGATGCGGACACACGCGGAGTGGAACGTCGACACCCACATCAGCCGGGCCCGCGGGCCGACAAGGGCCGCGACCCGCTCCTTCATCTCGCCGGCCGCCTTGTTGGTGAAGGTGATGGCGATGATCTCTCCGGGATGCACGTCCCGGGCGGCAAGCAGGTAGGCGATCCGGTGGGTGAGCACCCGGGTCTTGCCGGACCCAGCCCCGGCCACGATCAACAGCGGCGAGCCGGCGTGACTGACCGCGTCGCGCTGCGGCCCGTTCAACCCGGCGAGCAGCTCACGCGGATCGAGGCGGGCTGAGGCCGACCCGGGGCGGTGCGGACGGGCCGGCGCGGACTCCGGCGCGGGCGGGGACGCGGGAATGTCGAAGAGAGGATGCATCGCGCGACAAGTCTATGCCGCCGGCCGGACACTTCCCGACCGCGCCGTCGCCGGAGCAGGCAGCCTGCCGACCGCGTCCTCCGGCGGTGGACGGCTCCCACTGCCGACGCTTCCCGCTGTGGCAGGGGCCGCCTTTTGCCGCGGAATCCTTGCGCACCCACAGTCGACGTGGGCATACTCGACCGCGTGATCGCTGAGCGCTACTACTTTTACTACGGCACCGGGAGTCCGGCTGCCGTAGGTCGCGCCTGATCGATCAGACCTGCGAAAGCCCCGGGCTCCTGGAGCCCGGGGCTTTTTCGTCCCGGGTTCTGGGCACCGGGCACCACAGCGCGAGAGGTACCCGATGATGACAGACGTGGTGGAGCACAGCAGCGGCCCGACCCTGCCGGAGCCGGACCAGCCCTCGGTCGAGGCCCGCGACACGGCCGGGGCCCGCAGCGGCACCGGTACCGGCACCGTTGAGCCGACCGCAGCCGCACGGATCGTGCAGATCAGGGAACGGATCGACGAGATCGACCACGCGTTGATCTCGCTCTGGCAGGAGCGGGCCGCGCTGTCGCAGGAGGTCGGGGTGACCCGGATGGCCTCCGGCGGGACGCGTCTTGTGCTCTCCCGGGAGCGGGAGATCCTGGAACGCTTCCGGGGTGCGCTCGGCGCGGACGGCACCCAACTGGCACTGCTGCTGCTCCGTGCGGGTCGCGGCCCGCTGTGACCGCCTCCGGCCTTCCGCCGGGCACCGGAGGCACTCCGGGCACCGGTCGGGGGTTCGGGGTCGCACCGGCCCGCTGAGGGAACACCGGACAGACGAAACCGCCTGCCGACGTCGTGGTGACGTCGGCAGGCAGTTCCGATGACCTGTTACGCCTCGTGGGTGGCGACGATCTCGCGCCGCTCCGCGAAGTGGCAGGCGCTCGGGTGGTCCGAGTCGCGTCGGACCTCCAGCAGCGGAACCTGCTCGGCGCAGATGTCCTGCGCCTTCCAGCAGCGGGTCCGGAACCGGCAGCCCGAGGGCGGGCTGATCGGCGACGGCACGTCACCCGTGAGCCGGATGATCGTCTTGTTGTTCCGCTGTGTCGGGTCCGGCACCGGCACCGCCGAGAGCAGCGCCTGGGTGTACGGGTGGGTCGGCCGCTCGTAGATCTCGTCCTCGGTGCCGATCTCGACGATCTTGCCGAGGTACATCACCGCGACCCGGTCCGACAGGTGGCGGACCACCGAGAGGTCGTGCGCGATGAAGACGTACGACAGCCCCAGCTCGCTCTGCAGCTTCTCCAGCAGGTTCATCACCTGGGCCTGGATGGAGACGTCGAGCGCCGAGACCGGCTCGTCGCAGACGATCACCTCAGGGCGCAGCGCGAGCGCGCGGGCGATGCCGATGCGCTGGCGCTGACCGCCGGAGAACTGGTGCGGGTACCTGTTGATGTGCTCCGGGTTGAGGCCCACCAGGTCGAGCAGCTCCCGGACCTTGGTGCGCCGGCTGCCCTTCGGTGCCACATCCGGGTGGATCTCGAAGGGCTCGCCGATCAGGTCACCGACAGTCATCCGCGGGTTCAGCGAGGTGTACGGGTCCTGCATGACCAGCTGGATCTGCCGACGCAGCCGCCGCAGTGCCCCACCGGAGAGCTTGGAGATGTCCTGGCCCTTGTAGACCACGCTGCCCGCGGTCGGCTTCTCCAGGTTCATCAGCACCCGCGCGAGGGTCGACTTGCCGCAGCCGGACTCGCCGACCACGCCGAGCGTCTCACCAGTACGCAGACCGAACGAGACCCCGTCGACGGCCTTGACCTGACCGACGGTCTTCTTGAACACCACGCCCTGGGTGACGGGGTAGTGCTTGACCAGGTCACGGACCTCGAGGATGTTCTCAGACACGGTTCACCAGCTCCTCGGCGAAGTGGCAGGCGCTGGCCCGGGCAGGACCCACCTGCAGCAGCGGGGGGATCTTCTCCCGGCATACCGGCTGAGCCATGGGGCAACGCGGGTTGAACGGGCAGCCCGGCGGGATGTTCATCAGGTTCGGCGGCAGGCCCTTGATCGTCCGGAGCTGCTGCCCCTTCTCGTCCATGCGCGGGATCGAGTCGATCAGACCCATCGTGTACGGGTGCGCCGGCTTGGCGTACAGGTCGTACACGTCGGCTTCCTCGACGATGCGGCCCGCGTACATGACAGCGATCCGGTCCGCGACGTCGGCGACCACACCGAGGTCGTGGGTGATCAGGATCATGCCCATCTGCCGCTCACGCTGGAGCTCGGCGAGCAGGTCCATGATCTGGGCCTGCACCGTCACGTCGAGCGCGGTGGTCGGCTCGTCGGCGATCAGCACCTCCGGGTCGAGCGCCAGCGACATCGCGATCATCGCGCGCTGCCGCATACCGCCGGAGAACTGGTGCGGATAGTTGCTGAACCGGCTCTTGGCGTTCGGGATCTTGACCTGGTCGAGCATCTCGATCGCGCGCTTCTTGGCCTCGGCGCGACCCATGCCCCGCCGGACCCGGAACTGCTCGGCGATCTGGAACCCGACGGTGAAGACCGGGTTCAGAGCGGAGAGCGCGTCCTGGAAGATCATCGCGATGCCCTCGCCGCGGATGCGGCGGCGCTCCTCCTGGCCCATGCTGAGCATGTCCTTGCCATGGAAGCGGACCTGCCCACCGGTGACGAAGCCGGGCGGCGTGTCGAGGATGCCCATGATGGTCTGTGCCGTGACGCTCTTACCGGAGCCGGACTCGCCGAGCACGGCAAGGGTCTCCCCCGCGTCGACGTGGTACGTGACCCCGTTGATGACCTTTGCGACGCCGTCCCGGGTACGGAACTCCACCCGCAGGTCGTCGACCTCGAGCAACCGGCCGGAGGGACGTCCGGAGCCGCCGGTTCCCGGCGCGGACTGCTCGGACACGAGAATGTCGGACAACTGGATCTCCCCTAGCGGAGTTTCGGATCGAGGGCCTCGCGGACCGCCTCGCCGAGCATCACGAAGCTCAGCACTGCGGCGACGAGGAACGCGGCGGGGAAGAACACCAGACCCGGCGCGACCCGGATGAACTGCTGCCCGTCGCTGATCATGATGCCCCAGGACACCACCGGCGACTTCAGGCCGACGCCCAGGAACGACAGCGTTGCCTCGGCGCCGATGAACGAGCCGACCATGATCGTGCCGTATACCAGCAGCGGGGCCAGGCAGTTCGGCAGCAGGTGCTTGAGGATGATCCGCCCGGTGCCGGCACCCAGTGCGCGGGCCGCCACGATGTAGTCGGCCTCCTTGGTGGCGAGCACCGAGGAACGCATCAGGCGCATGACGACCGGCCAGCTCAGCACGACCAGGGAGACGATCACCAGGCCCATGATCTCGGCCTTGCTGTTGCTGGTGCCCGAGCCGTTGAACGTGGTGAGGATGACGATCGCACCCAGCACGAACGGCAGGCCGAAGAAGACGTCGGCGATGCGGCTGAGCAGGGCGTCCACCCAGCCACCACGGTAGCCGGCGATGATGCCCATGGTGCCACCGACAAGCAGTGTGCCGATCACGGAGAGCACGGCGACCACGATGGAGGCACGCGCGCCGTAGATGACCCGGGCGTACACGTCCCGGCCCTGCACGTCGTAACCGAACCAGCCGTCCGCGCCCGGCTTGACCAGGCTGCGGGACAACGCGCCGTTGACCGCGTCGCCCGGGGCGAACAGCGCCGGGAAGGCGGCCATCAGCAGGAAGATCACGATCAGCGTGGACGAGATCCAGAACAGCGGCTTGCGTCGCAGGTCACGCCAGGCATCCCCGAGCAGGCCACGCGGCTTCTCGTTGCTCTGCGGCGCGCCGGTGGCAGGGGTGCCCGCCTCGGTCGGCTGCGCGGCAGGGGTACTGACGATCGATGCGGTACTCGGGTCACTCATAGCGGATCCTCGGGTCCAGGGCGGCGTAGAGCAGGTCAACCAGCAGGTTCATCACGAGATAGACCAGCACCAGGACAACCACGATCCCTACCACGGTAGCGCTTTCCTTGGTGACGATCGCACGGAAGACCTGGCGCCCGATTCCGTTGATGCCGAAAATGCCCTCGGTGACGATCGCGCCGCCCATCAGGGCACCGAGGTCGGTGCCGAGCAGGGTGACCACGGGGATGAGCGAGTTGCGCAGCAGGTGCACGCCCACCACCCGCCGCATCGGAAGGCCCTTGGCGATGGCGGTACGCACGTAGTCGGCACGGCGGTTCTCCGCGATGCTCGTTCGTGCCACCCGCGCGATGTATGCCACTGACGCGCTACCGAGCACGAAGCCCGGCACGATCAGTTCGGAGAACCGCATCTCGGAGGAGACGGTCGGCTTGATGATGCCCCACTGCACGCCGAGCAGCCACTGGAGCACGAAGCCGATGACGAACACCGGCAGCGCGATCAGGAAGAGGGTCGACACCAGAACGAGGTTGTCGAGGAAGCCGTTGCGCCGCAGGCCGGTCAGGACGCCGGCGCCGAGGCCGATCACGGCCTCGATGGCGAGGGCCACAAGGGCCAGCTTCAGCGTGTTCGGGTACGACGTGAGGATGATGTCGCTGATCTCGCGCTGCGAGAACGTCTGACCGAAGTCGCCCTGCAGCAGGTTCTTCATGTAGCTGGCGTACTGGACGACGACGTTCTGGTCCAGGTTGTACTTCTCGGTCATGAAGGCGATGTACTGGTCCGGGCAACGGCGCTCACCGCACTTGCCGGCGAACGGATCTCCCGGAACGGCCCAGACGAGGGCGTAGATCAGGAACGTCGTCCCGATGAAGACGGGCACGAGTTGGAGCAGCCGCCTCAACAGATAACGGCCCATGGGGTGGTCCTCCAGACAAGGGGCGCGTCGGACGGCCGACACGGGGTGACAACGTGCGAGTGCGTGTGGTGACACCCACTCGCGGAACGGCCCCGGGTCGGGCTCACCGGATGTGGCGAGCCCGACCCGGGGTCAGACCGTTCGGATCAGAGCTCGACCGAGGTGATGTCGAGTTCGCCGACGTTGGTCAGCTCGAGCTTCTTGATCTTCTCCGAGTGGCCGGACTGCTGGCCGTAGAAGTAGACCGGGATGCTCGGGACGTCCTTGTCGACCAGCTCGACGGCCTTGGCGAACGCCTCGTGGGAGGCCTCCAGGCTCGGCGCGGCGCTGGCCTGCTTGGCAAGAGCGTCGACATCCTTGTTGCTGTAGAGGCCGTCGTTCGAGGAACCACCGGTGATGAAGAGCGGGTTGACCCAGTTCTCCACGTCCGGGTAGTCCTGCTGCCAGGCAGCGCGGTACAGACCAGTCATCTTGTGGGCGTTGATGTTCTGGCGGAAGACCGCGAAGGTCGGCACGCCCTCAGCCCGAGCGTCGATGCCGAGGTTGGTCTTGATCTGCTGGGCAACGGCGTCCATCCAGTCCTTGTGGCTGGAGTCGGCGTTGTAGAACAGCACCATCTCGCCCTTGAAGCCGCCGGCCTCGTCCAGCAGCTGCTTCGCCGTGGTCGGGTCGAACTTGCAGGCGGTGCAGTTACCCGGCTTGGCACCCGGGGTCAGCGGGTTGGCCCAGCTGTCGGCCGGCTTGCGGGTACCGAAGAAGATCTTGTCCGAGATCTCCTGCCGGTTGATCGACAGCGACACGGCACGACGCAGGCGCGGGTCCTGGAAGCGCTTGTCGTAGATCGGGAACGCGATGAAAGCGGTCGACGGCGTGACGGTCGAGATGCCCCGGTCACCGAGGTCGGTCTTCCACTTGTCACCGGCGAGCGCCGAGGTGGGGACAACCTCCATGAAGTCGAGGTTGTTCGCCAGCAGGTCGTTGTAGGCCGCCGTCTCGTCCTGGTACAGCTTGACGTCGACGTCCTTGATCTTCATCTTGTCGCGCAGGTTGTAGTCATCGAAGCGCGTGAGCTTGATGAGGACGTTGTCGTCCCACGACACGAACTTCACCGGGCCGTTACCGATCGGCTTCTTGCCGAACTCCTCGGGCTTCATGGTGAAGAAGGCGTCCGGCAGCGGCATGAAGGCGCTGTAGCCGAGCTTGGTCGGGAAGACCGCGGTCGGGGCAGCCAGCGTGACCTCGAAGGTCTGCTCGTCGATGACCTTGAGACCGGACATCTCCTTGGCCGACGGCTCCGGGGCCTTCTGCGGGCCGTCCGGGCCATCCGGGTCCGAGGTGTAGGTCTTGTCGAAGCCGTCAATGTCCGAGAAGAAGGTGCCGTTCTGCGCACCGTTCGGGGAGTAGGCGGCCCAGTTCCAGGCGTCGACGAAGTTCTTCGCCTTCACCTCGGTACCGTCGTGGAACTTGGTACCCTTCTTGATCTTGATCGTGAAGACCTTGGAGTCCTTGGTGTCGATGGACTCGGCCAGCGCGTTGCGCGGGGCCCCACCGTCGTTCGGGTACTCGACCAGGCCGGTCCACAGCCAGTCGATGACCTTGCCACCGCCGGTCTCCGTGGTGTTGGACGGGACCAGCGGGTTCTCCGGCTGGACGCCGTGGATGACGATCGAGCCGTCCTTGCTGGCGGCGGCGTCGCCGTCACCGTCACCGCTCGAGCAACCACTCGCGACAAGCGCGGCAGCCGCGCTGAGCGCGATCGCGCTCGTCGCCCGCTTCGAGACTCTCATTCCGAGGGGCCTCCTCTTTCTAACCTGGTTCCGTCGTGGGTTTCACGCACGTTTTGGGGGTGACACCGCCCGACCACCCCGGGGCGGGGGTCGCCGGGACCACAGGGAAGCTGGGGACACCCCTGATGTTCCGATCCGCCGGGCTCCCCACCCGACGGGGCACGACTCTACGCAGGCATCACGACCACGAATCGCCGGGAAACAGCGGAGGTCGTGGTCGCGAGCCGTGCGGAGTGCCCTACACCGAGGGTGAGGTGCTGCCACTGTGACACCTACCTGCCGGTTCCGTGAAGGTGCCGTTATCAAGACGTTAGTTGCCCGCCACGTTGCCGATACTTGAAAAATGATCATAAAACCGGCCACTCAAACAGCTCTGACCAGGAGAAACGTGGCTAGCCGGACGTCGCCGCACGACCTGGGTCCGGGCATTCTGTGAGCTTTCCCGCGTCCCGTCCCGGCACATTCGACGTCAGCGCGCAGCCCTGCTATTTGGCCATCCGGACGATGTCGACCTCGTCTGCACGGGTGTCATCACCGGCCGGGCGGATGAAGACGCCGAGGTAGGCCGTCTGATCATCGGCGGGCGACGGTGCCGCCGCTCTCGATCGACACCCGCAACCGAATTACCTACCCGATGCGTCGGCCCAGCGGCCGGAGCCGTGGCCGTCACGGCGCCGAAGACATCGACCGGGCCGTCCTCGTCACGGGCGTAGAAGACATCAGCCCCGGCACCGCGAGAGCGGGCCGGGGCCGAAGGCGAAACAGATAGGGGCGGATCACACCAACCGACGGTCCGCCGCCCAGCGGGAGAGTTCGTAGCGGTTGGACATCTGGAGCTTGCGCAGCACGTTCGACACGTGCGTCTCCACCGTCTTGATGGAGATGAACAGCTCCTTGGCGATCTCCTTGTACGCGTAGCCCCGCGCCAGCAGCCGCAGCACCTCCCGCTCCCGGTTGGTGAGCTGGTCCAGCTCCGGGTCGGCCACCGGGGCGTCCGGCCGGGCCGCGAAGGCGTCCAGCACGAACCCGGCCAGCCGTGGGCTGAACACCGCGTCACCGTCGGCCACCCGGCGGATCGCCGCCGCGAGCTCGTCCGGCGAGATGGTCTTTGTGACGTACCCCCGGGCACCGGCCCGGATCAACCCGATCACGTCCTCCGCGGCGTCGGACACGCTCAGCGCCAGGAACTTGACCTGCGGGTGGCTGCGCCGCATCGCCTCCAGCACCGCGCGGCCGCCGCCGTCGGGCATGTGCACGTCGAGGAGCACCACGTCCGGGGCGACGGCAGCGATGCGGGTGACGGCCTCGGCCACAGTGCTCGCCTCGCCCACCACCTCCACGTGGGCACCCAGCTCCGCGCGTACGCCGGCACGGAACATGGCGTGGTCGTCCACCAGGAACACCCTGAGCCGCTCGGGGCGGTCGTTCGCCGGGTCCAGGTGCTCCGTCGGCTGCTCGGACATGGTCATTTGTTCCTCTCCGCTGCGGACGAGTCCCGGGAGATCGGCAGGATCAACCGGACCTCGGTCCCCTCCCCCGGACCGGACCGTATTTCGGCCCGTCCGCCGTGCCGCTTCATCCGCCCGATGATCGAGCCGCGTACGCCGTGCCGGTGGTCCTCCACGGTATCCGGGTCGAAGCCCGCACCTCGGTCCCGGACGAAGACGCTTACCTGGTCGGGCTCCACCTCGGCGTAGAGCGACACGGTCTGCACGCCGGCGTGCCGTGCGGCGTTCACCAGTGCCTCCCGCGCGGCGGCGACGAGCGCGCCGACCCGCTCGTCGGTCTCCCGGTCCCCCACCACCACCGCCTCCACGGTGATGGCGAAGGTGTCCTCGACCTCGGCGGCGGCCTGCTCCAGGGCGGCGGCGAAGCGCTCGTTCGGCGACGCGGTGGGCTTGTAGAGCCAGTTACGCAGCGAGCGCTCCTGCCCGCGGGCCAGCCGCTGCACCGTCTTGACGTCACTGGCGTTGCGCTGGATCAGGGCCAGCGTGTGCAGCACCTGGTCGTGCACCATCGCCGCCAGCTCGGCCCGCTCCTGCTCGCGGATGCGGCCCTCCCGTTCCGAACGGAGCTGGCTGTACGTGCGCCACAGCACCGGCGCGGCGACCACACCGACGCCGGCCAGCCCCACCAGCGCGAAGATCACGCCGTTGATCACCGCGTCGAAGTTCTGCGCCGGCGAGTAGACGGCGGCGACGCCGATGATGCCGACCGCGACCAGGATCCCGCCGCCGATGAACCGGAGGACGAAGGCCCGCCGGTCACTCTCCTCCACGACCGCACCGAGCCAGGGCACCGCCATCGTGTCGCCCCACTGCCGCCGCCGCTCGGGCGCGGACTGGTGCCAGATGACCCCCGCGCCGACCGCGATGATCGCCACCAGCCAGCCTGCGGTGCCTGCCGCCCCCACCGAGTCGAAGACCATCACCTGGATCAGCAGGACGCCGAGCCCGATCCCGACGAACGGCAGAAGCTGCCCCACGTCGCGTCGAGGTGGCACGGCGGTGTCACCGGGCCGCAGCGGCACCACCGCCCAGAACGCCGCGTAGAGCAGCAGGCCGAGCCCGCTCAGCCCGAGCAGCACCATGAAGGCGACCCGCACGCGCAGCACCGAGATGCCGAGGTGGTCGGCGATGCCCGCAGCGACCCCGGCGGCCATCCGATGCTCGGGTGCGCGGTAGAGGCGCGGTGGCGTGGTCACGGTGCTGATCGGAGGCTCCCTGGTCACGGTGTGGTGGATGGGCGAGGTCGGTGCGTCCGATCGTCACACGCTGCGGCGTCCCACGACCACGGGGAGCCCCCCGACATTCCGGAGGCCCGGATCTCAGGGTGGGGTCAGGGTCGGGTCCTGAGGTCGCTCGGGCGCAGTGGGCAGCAGGATCGACCTATGACCGAGGAAGCTGCCCCGTCGCCCCGCCCCGGGTCGTCACCGCCGGGCGGTTCAGCACCGCCCGCACCAGCCACGACACCCGCCGGCTGGACCGAGCCCACCACGTTCGGCCCGCCCACCAGCGCCGGCCCGACCGGCGGACCGACACCGAGCGCCCCGTCCGGCACGTATGAATCCGCCGGTTCCCAGCCGGGCACGGGCCAACACCCCGGTGGCGGCTTCCAGCCGGGCGCGACCGGCTCCGGGCCCGCTGCCGGGTTCGCGGCGGGCACGGGATACGGACCCGGGTACGGAGCGGGCGGTGGCGCCGGCACGCCGCCACCCGGGCCGGGGGGACCGTCGGTCGGCCCGCTGGGGGGCAACGGCTTCACCTCGCGGTACGGGCTGGTCAGGCCCCGCGACGGCCGCTACCTGGCCGGCGTCTGTGCGGCGATCGGACGGGCCACAAACACCGATCCGGTGCTCTGGCGGGTACTGCTGGCAGTCCTCGGCTTCTTCGGCGGCATCGGCATCCTCGTGTACGTCGCCGCCTGGCTGATCATCCCGAACGAGGGCGACACGGCGTCCCCGGTGGAATCCATGCTGGGCCGCGGCCGTTCCAGCATGTCGCCGGTGACAGTCATCGTGCTGAGCATCCTGGTCGCGGCAAGCTTCGGCTACATCGTCACGGACGCCTTCCGCGCGGTGCTGCTCGGCGTTGCCATCCTGATCGGCGGCGCCCTGCTGCTCAACCGGGACGGCCGGGGGCCACAGCCCGGAACTCCGGTTGGCACCCCGCCCGGCCCGGCCGGCACGCCACCCGGGCCGGTCCCACCGGTCGCCTGGCCGGCACCGGCGCACGGTGCGGCACCGCCCGCCGGCCCGCTCGCTACGGCACCGCTGTCCGGCGGTGACCCGGCGTACGCCACCACGACCGCACCACCGACCGCCCCCGCCTACGCGGCACAACCCTCGACCGCCGCGCAGCCCGCGACCGCGCAGCCGGCGACCGGCCAGCCGGTGACCGAGCAGCCGGTGACCGAGCAGTCGGTGTACGAGCAGCCGACGACCGAACAGCCGGTATCCGGGCAGCCGGTGACCGGGGCGCCTGCCGACTCGACGGCTCCTTCGCCGGCGGGCTTGTCGGCTCCCGCGCCGACCTGGCCCAGCACGGGCACGTCCACTTGGCCCAGCACGGGCACGCCGACCACCGGCACGCGCAGCGCCAGCTGGCCGTCGGCTCCGGTGACCGGCGCGCCAACCGGTCACCGGAGCGCGGCGACACCGGGCGGCTACCGTCCCCCGTTCGCGCCGCACGGCCCGTACGCCTCGGCGACTCCGGCCGCGTCCCCCCCGCCCAAACCACCGAAGCCGCCGAAGCGGCCCCGGGAGCGTTCGCCGCTCGGCGCGGTCACCTTCTCGTTGATCTTCCTGGCCCTCGGTCTGGTCGGTCTGCTCGACCTGCTGGACGTCTTCACCTTCGGCGCGTCGGCGTACTTCGCGGCCGCGCTGGCAACGGTGGGGCTGGGGCTGCTGGTCGGCACCTGGTTCGGCCGGGCCCGCTGGCTGATCGCGCTCGGTCTGGTGACCGCAGCCGCGCTGGGGACGGCGACGGTCGCCGAGTCCTACGACCGGATCCGCGGCGTCGACGGCGCGGTCACCTGGGCACCAACCGATCACCGCGACCTCGCCGACCGGTACGAGAACAGCTTCGGCGACGCAGTGCTCGACCTGCGGGGGATCGACTTCACGAAGCAGGAGAGCCAGGTGACCGTGCAGGTCAACTTCGGTCACGCGACAGTTGTCGTTCCCCCGAACGTGGACGTGACGACGGTGGCAGACGTCAACGCGGGCGACGCCATCATCTTCGGCAAGCGCTCCGGCGGGCTTGACGGCGAACTGCGGGAGTCCACCGACCTCGGTGCGGACGGCGCCGGCGGCGGAACACTGCGCCTGTACATCCATGTCAACGCCGGCAACCTGGAGGTGACCCGGTGAAGGCTCACCGCACTGATCTGATCTCGTTCGCCTTCGGGCTGCTCTTCCTCGCCCTCTCGGCCTGGTGGCTGCTCGCCCAGCTGCTCGGGCTCGTCCTGCCGCCGGTGGGCTGGTTCCTGGCCGGCGCGCTGATCCTGATCGGCGTTTTCGGACTGGTCGGCGCGCTGCGCTCCGGCCAACCAGGCCGTCCGGCGCCGGACGACGCCGCACCGAACACTGTCGGTGCCGAGCCCGGGGCACCGACCTCCGGGGCACCGACCCTGGCCTTCGGCTCGGCGCCGACCTGGGACACTCCCTCGCCGTCACCGGCACCGGAAGCGCCGACCTGGGACGCTCCCCCGTCACGACCGGCGCCGGAGGCACCGACCTGGGGCGCACCTCCGCCACTATCGACGCCGGAGACGCCGACCGCCGAACTGCGGACGCCACAGGCATCGACCCCGCAACCGTCGACGGCGGACGTGATCCACCCCGCTTGGCTGGCCCATCCGCCCGCCGAACCGGAACCAGCGGCTGAGACGGCGGAACCGTCGACGGAGGCAGAGCCACCGACGGAGGCGGCGGGCGCGCCGGTCTCCGGTCCACCCGAGGCCGGGGCCGGTGCTGGTGTCGGGGCCGGGGCCGACGGGCCGACCCGGGTCGACCTCCGGCAGCCCGACGTCGACCCGGCAGACGAGCGGAAGGGCCCGCAGCCGAAATCGTGACCATGGTGTCGCCGCCGACCGCACTGCCGCACCACCACGGCAGTGCGGTCGGCGCGCGCAGGCGCATATGCTGGCCGCTGGAGAGATCTCGCCTCCGCCGGCCGGCCCGTCCCGCCGTGACGGCCCCGCCGCGATTCCCGTCTCTACCCCCGTCAGGAGCCCGCCCGACATGACGCAGTCCCCCGCCGTGCGTACCACCGGCCGGTCCGGTCCGGTCCGCATCGGCGAGCGAGCCGCCCGTACGCTCGTGGCCGAGCTGGCCCGGATGAACGACCCCAAGGCCGCCCTGCTGGTCGGCGCGAGCCCGGAGTCCGCGGTGCTGGCCGCGGCCATCGAGGCGCTGCTCCCCGGTGACCGGCTCACAGTGGTCCCCGCCGAGACGTCCGACGCCACCGCGCTCCGCGAGCACGTCACCGCCCAGGGCCGCTGGGTCGCCGACCGGGTACGCGTGGTCGACTCGCTGCCCGAGGCGGAGGCCGCAGCGGTGGTCATCGCCGGTGAGGCGTTCACCGGCACCGCCGAGGAGACCCGCAGCGCCATCGACGGGCTGGCCAAGCACCTGACCGACGGCGCGGTGCTCAGCGTCGCCACCCCGGCGACACCGGGCCGGACCACCGGCGCCGCTGCCGAGCTGGCCAGGCAGGACGCCCTCTACGGCGTCGGCGCCGACCTCGTGGTGCGCAACGTGCCTCCGGTGCGCGTCTACCGGCTGCGTTTCACCACGGCTGCTCCCGCTGCGGCGGACCGGTTGGCTCCGGCGTACCGGCCGTCGAGCGTGCCGCTGGTCCGAGGCATGCACATCGACTCCAACGGGGTGGCGGCGGCGGGCATCACGCTGGGCCTGGCCGCACTGGCCCGGGTGGCGCGGCCGTCCTCCAAGCTGTGGCTGCTGCCGGCACTGGCCGCCGGGCCGGTCGCCGCGTTCTTCCGCGACCCGGAGCGGGACGTACCCGAGGATCCGAACGCCGTGGTGGCAAGCGCGGACGGCAAGGTCCTGTCGGTGCAGCGCCTGCACGACGAGCGTTTCGGCGACGCCGAGTGGCTGCGCGTCGCGGTGTTCCTGTCGGTGCTTGACGTGCACGTCAACCGGTCTCCGGTCGCCGGCAAGGTGGTCGACTACTTCGTGGCCGACGGCGGTTTCGTCAACGCCATGAAGCCGGATGCCGAGCACAACGTCGCCGCGTACACGGTGTTGGACACCAGCCACGGCACGGTGGTGGTCGCGCAGCGGACCGGCCTGATCGCCCGGCGGATCGTGCAGCGCGCGCCGATCGGCGCGCTGCTGGCCAAGGGCGAGCGCTTCGGGCTCATCCGGTTCGGCTCGCGGACCGACGTCTACCTGCCGGCCGACGCCGCCGAGCCGCTGGTGGGGCCCGGCGACAAGGTCGTCGGCGGCTCCACTGTCATCGCCCGCTGGCGCTGACCCACGACGAGCGAGACGGGGCGCCGCTTGTCAGCGGCGCCCCGTTTCGTGTGCTCGGAGGTTTCGGGTGCTCGGGTCAGGCGGTGCGACGCTGGCGCAGCCAGAGCACCGGCCCGCTGACCAGGTAACCCACCACGATCAGGACGAACGTGAGCTGGACGTCGACAAGCGCGCCGACCACCGGGGCAAGCCACAGCCACGGCGGCAGCTTCACCAGGCGGGCGAGCTTGGCGTACGGGAAGCTGGACACCATCGCGAAGGCGAGCAGCGCCACCCCGGCGACAAGCACGGGGCCGGGCACCGGCACGCCGATCGCCACGGTCACGGCAAGCACCGCCGCCGCCATCGTGGTGGGGACGCCGGAGAAGAACCGGCCGTCCTTCGGCGAGACGTTGAAGCGGGCCAGCCGGATCGCGGCACAGGCTGCGACCAGGGCGCAGGCCACCGCGGCCGCAGCCGTCGGAACGGAGCCGGCGAGCGACGCGTAGACCACCACGGGTGCCGCGAGGCCGAACGAGCACATGTCGGCAAGCGAGTCCATCTGAGCGCCGAACGGGCTGGCCACGCCGAGCCGGCGAGCCAGTGCGCCGTCGAGACCGTCGAAGGCGACGCAGGCGATCAGGCAGAGCGCGGCGATCTGCACCTGACCCTGCATGGCAAGGAAGATCGCCAGCATGCCGAGCATCAGGCTGGCAAGCGTGCAGGCGTTGACCAGTGCGAACTTCATCCGGCGGGCGACAGTGCGCTCCCCAGGGAGCAGCGGGATCGTGCTGGACGACGCCTCGTCGGCGTACGCGCTGGGCGGCAGCGCCGGGCTGACCGGCGTCACCGCCTCGATCTCCGCCCGGCTGGCGGTAAGCGACTGCCGGTTGAGCCGGTCCAGGCCGTAGCGGCGACGCTGCCGCTCTGCGTACCGGTGCTCGGGCAGCGCGAGGTCGGTGGGGCGCAGGTCGCCGTCGCGGCGGCCCACGCGAACCAGAAGCACCTGGCGGGCGAACGTGCTGCTGCGGCGCAACCGGCCCGCCCAGCGACGCCCGGCGGGGCGCGGACTGTCAGTCGTACGACGCCGGCGCCATGGGGCTCTCGGCACGTTTCCTCCATCACCGGATCGGCTTACCGCCGTGGGGGCGGGTGTCCGGTCATCTAGTGCCGGACCTTGCGTGGGCCCGGCAGCCGTTCTGCGGAGTACACCATCGCATAGGGGAATGTGGCTTGGCGATAGCTGCCGGCGGTACTTGTAGGCTTAAACCGCACGAATCGCTGTCTTATTCCCATCCCGGGCTTCATCGCCCGTTTCCTCCATCATTCCCACCTCTGACTGTACCGGAGGGTCACCATCTCGGCTCGTCGAGCGGAGGGCTATCGGCCGAGCTGCCCGATTGCCATCGCCGCAACCCCTGTCAACGACAGGCCGGCAATCTCGGCCCGGGTGAACCAGCCGGCCCGAGCAGTCGAGCCGCCTGCGGATTCCGTCACCACCGCGTCGGTAGGTACGTCCACGAGCACCCGATAGATCACCCGGACGCCATGCCAGTCCAGTGGACGGCCCTCCGGGCCGAGCGCGGCGGGGTTGTGCAGGTTGTCCACCCCGAGCAGCTCCACCACCCGGCCCAACTGACCGCACTCCTCGACCAACTCACGGAGCAGCCCCGTGGTCGGCTGCTCGCCGTGATCGGTGCCGCCGCCGGGCAGGTGCCACTTGCCGGACCCCGGGTAGCCGGTGGCGATCTGAGTGAGCAGGATCCGTCCCGCCGGATCGGTGACCAGCCCGTACGCCCCGAAGCGGAGGCGGCGGTCGGCGTTCGGGACCGGATCGGGCGGTGGCATCCGGGGAAGACCGGCGGGCAGGGGTGACACCGGCAGCCCGAGCATCTCGGCGGTGAACGGCATCAGCGGTAGGGCCGCCTCATCGGGACTGAACCAACCCAGCTCGTCGGTGCCACCGGCGGGCTCCGGCCGAAGGTCACCACCTGTCGCCTCGACCTCGAAGATCAGCCGGTCGGTGTGCATCCTGACGTCGGCGTGGGCGGCATCGGCGTGGGCGGCGTCGGCGTCGGCGTCGGCGTCGGCGTCGGCGTCGGCGTCGGCGTCGGGGAAGGTGGCCACATCGGCGACGGCCGCGCGGATCGCGCCCACCGTGACGGCGAGCCCGGTCCCCACTGCGAACTCGCGCTCGACCGCCCGGGCCGGGTGCTCAGCGTGCTCGACCCCACCCCCGGGAAACTGCCACACCCCCGGACACGGGGAGGTCTCCGACCCGCGCGCCAGCAACACCCGCCCGTGCTCGTCCCGCAGCACTCCGTACGCCCCGACCTGTCTTAACTCCCGCACCTGCCGCCCCCACCCACGCGCTTCCCGCCCACCCGCCAGTGTCATCGATCATGAGGTTAGCGGGGCCGGGACAGACAGATCACCCCGTCAACCTCATGATCAACAACGCAGGGCGGGTGGGGGCGGGGAGGTGGGGGCGGGGGTTAGGTTAGGCGGGCTGCTTGGACCGCTTCTGCTGTTACCTCGGTTAGGCGGTCGGTGGGGAGGGCGCCCAGCTCGTCGCGGGCGAACCAGCGGGCCTCGCAGGTGGAGCCGCCCACGTCGGCGATGGTCAGCGGGTTGGGCTGGTCGACGACAACGCGGTAGAAGGCGCGGACGCCGTGCCAGTCGATCGGGTAGCCCTCCGGGCCGAGCGAGGCGGCGTCGCGGTGGCTGGCCACACCGAGCAGCTCGACGAGGCGACCGGTCTGGCCGGTCTCCTCGACAAGTTCACGGATCAGCGCCGCGCCGGGCTGCTCGCCGTAGTCGGTGCCGCCACCGGGCAGGTGCCAGCAGCCGGCGCCCGGGTAGCCGTCGGAGACCCGGGTGAGCAGCACCCGACCGGCCGGGTCGGTGCACACGGCGTACGCGGCGAAGCGCTGCGCCCGGTGCAGCCCGTCGGGGCCGGGAACCGCGTAGAAGGAGGGGAACTCGGGTGCCTCGTCGGGCACCACGTCGGCTGAGGACGCAGGCAGCCCCAGGGCACGTGCGGTGAACGAGCGCAGCGGCAGCCGACGGGCCTTGTCCAGGGTGTACCAGCGGGCCAGGTCGGTGGGGCGATCGCCAGCCCGGTCGGCGAGCGTCCCGCCGCGCACCCCGACCCGGTAGATCAGCCGGTCGGTGTGGATGGTGATGCCGCGCTCGGGCAGGGCCCGCATGTCGGCGAGCACGTCGGCCAGGCCCGCCACGGCGACGGACAGGCCGGTCTCGGCTGCGGTTTCGCGGACCACTGTGTGGTTGGGGTCCTCGCCGTGGTCGACCGCCCCGCCAGGCAGCGACCAGGTGCCGGGGGTGCCGGAGCGCTCCGATGCGCGGACCAGCAACACTCGGCCGTCTGAATCAGCACAAACTGCGTATGCCGCGATCCTGCGAAGCGGCTCCAGCATGGTGGTCACGGAACCAAATTCTCCCCGGGTCGGGTTACCGGAACGGAAAAGAGTCGGATTCCTGACTTTGCGGCCCCACTCAGGGGTCGGTCAGGGTAAGGATCCGGGCGGTCACCGAGGTCGGGTCGGGCGTCAGCGCGGACCGTGGAGGCATGACAGACACCGCCCCTCCCCGCGCCCCGTACAAGCAGCTCCGGCGACCCACGACCGACCGCATGGTGGCCGGTGTCGCCAGCGGTCTCGGTCGCTACTTCAACGTCGACCCCACAGCGGTCCGGGTGATCTTCGCGGTCACCGGCCTGCTCACCGGCGGGCTGGCGCTGTTCGCGTACCCGATCATGTGGTTCCTGATGCCCGAGGAGCCCACAAGCGCGCCCGCGTGGCCGCACCCGGCGGGTGCCGCGCCGCACGGTCCGCCCACGATGGGCGGCCAGCAGGGGTACGCCCCGACGCCGCCCTACCCGCCCAGCACGCCGACGACGACCCTGCCGAGCATGCCGCCGTCGACCCCGCCCAGCACGCCGCCGCCGGCGGCCTGAGCGGTGCTCACTCCCACTCGATGGTGCCCGGCGGCTTGCTGGTGACGTCCAGCACCACCCGGTTGACCTCGGCCACCTCGTTGGTGATCCGGGTCGAGATCCGGGCGACCACCTCGTAGGGAAGGCGCGACCAGTCGGCGGTCATGGCGTCCTCGCTGGAGACCGGGCGCAGCACCACGGGATGCCCGTAGCTGCGCCCGTCACCCTGCACACCGACGCTGCGAACGTCGGCGAGCAGCACCACCGGGAACTGCCACACGCCCCGGTCGAGCCCGGCAGCGGTCAGCTCCTCACGGGCGATCAGGTCGGCGCGGCGCAGCAGGTCGAGCCGCTCCTGGTCAACAGCGCCGATGATGCGGATGGCCAGGCCGGGGCCGGGGAACGGGTGCCGCCAGACCATCGCCTCGGGCAGACCGAGTTGCAGGCCGAGCGCCCGGACCTCGTCCTTGAAGAGCGTGCGCAGCGGCTCGACAAGCGCGAACTTCAGGTCCTCCGGAAGGCCGCCGACGTTGTGGTGGCTCTTGATGTTGGCGGTGCCGGTGCCGCCGCCGGACTCGACGACGTCCGGGTAGAGGGTGCCCTGGACCAGGAACTCCACGTCGCCGTGTGAGGCGATCTCGCGGGCGGCGGCCTCGAAGACCCGGATGAACTCCCGCCCAATGATCTTGCGCTTCTGCTCCGGGTCGGTCACCCCGGCCAGCGCGCCCAGGAACCGGTCCGCCGCGTCGACCACCTTGAGCTTGATGCCGGTGGCCGCCACGTAGTCCTTCTCCACCTGCTCGGCCTCACCCGCGCGCAGCAGGCCGTGGTCGACGAAGACGCAGGTGAGCTGGTCACCGACGGCCTTGTGCACGAGCGCGGCGGCGACCGCGGAGTCCACGCCGCCGGACAGGCCGCAGATGACCTCCTTGTCGCCCACCTGGGCGCGGATCCGGGCCACCTGCTCGTCGATGATGTTCTCGGGCGTCCAGGTCGGCTCGATGCCGGCGATGTCGTACAGGAAGCGCTGGAGCATCTCCTGGCCGTGGGCAGTGTGCCCGACCTCCGGGTGGAACTGCACACCTGCCCGGCGACCGGCCACATCCTCGAACGCCGCCACCGGCGCGCCGGCCGACTCGGCGGTCACCGTGAAGCCCTCCGGGGCCTCGGTTACGCAGTCGCCGTGGCTCATCCACACCGGCAGGTCGGCCGGCAGGTCTCGCAGCAGCACACCCGGCTCGAGGAGGCGGGGGCGCAGCGGCGTGCCGCCGTACTCACGGTTGCCGGTCTTCGCGACAGTGCCGCCGAGCGCCTGGGCCATCGCCTGGAAGCCGTAGCAGATGCCGAAGACCGGCACGTCTGCGGTGAACATACCGGCGTCGATCTGCGGGGCGTCCGGCGCGTAGACGCTGGACGGGCCGCCGGAGAGGATGATCGCGGCGGGGTTCTTCGCCAGCATCTCGGCGACCGGCATCGAGTGCGGCACGATCTCGGAGTAGACCCTCGCCTCGCGGACCCGGCGTGCGATGAGCTGGGCGTACTGGGCTCCGAAGTCCACCACGAGGACAGGGCGAGGCAGGCTCATGTGCACAAAGCCTACCGACAGTCACCCCCACCCCCAGCACCGGCTCGCCAGTCACCACACCCCCGCGTCTCCCCCCACCTCTCCTCCACGATCTTGCAGTTGCCGCCCGGGTCAAACGCCTCCTAAGCCACGCATGCCCGACCAAAACCGCAAGATCGCGCGAGCCGAGGGCCAGCCCACGTCGATCATGGAGTTGTGGTGGGCAAATGGCGGCTAGATGCACCTTTTGCGAGGCACCACAACTCCATGATCGACGATGCGGTCGGGCTTGGGCTCGGGCTCCCGGGTGGGGTGGGGGTTAGGGGCGTAGCGCGCCTTGGGCGTTTGGCGGGACTGCCGGGTTGTTCGGGGGTACGGGCGGGAGCCTGCGGTACGGGGTGCCGAGAGGCGGGCGGGGGTCCTCGTCGCCCTTGTTGGGCCAGAAGGACATCGCGCGCTCCGCCTGCGCGGTGATCGTCAGCGACGGGTTGACCCCGAGGTTGGCCGAGACCGCGGCACCGTCGACGACGTGCAGCCCTGGATGGCCGTACACCCGGTGCCAGGGGTCGATCACCCCGTCGGCAGGGGTGGCGCCGATCGCCGCCCCGCCCAGGATGTGCGCGGTCACCGGAATGTCGAACGGCTCGGTGACCGAGCCGCCGGGCGTACCGCCGATCTCGTCGGCGAGCAGCCGGGCGGCGGTGTTGCCAGCCGGGATCCAGGTCGGGTTCGGCGCTCCGTGGCCGGGGCCGGTGACCAGCCTGCGGCCGAACACGCCCCGCCGCCAGCGGGTGGTAAGCGAGTTGTCCACCGACTGCATCACCAGGGCGATGACCGTCCGCTGCGACCAGCCGCGCACCGACAGCATCCGGGCGGCCAGCCTCGGCTGCCGCGCGATACTGCCCAGCCAGCGCCGGACCCGGTGCGGGCCGCCGTCGACAAGCAACGACTGGAGCAGCCCCATGGCGTTGGAGCCGCGCCCGTAACGGACCGGCTCGATGTGGGTCTGCGGGTCGGGGTGGAACGAACTGGTGATCGCCACCCCGTCGGTGAAGTCCAGCCCTTCGGACCGGGCCCGGTGGCGGGCCACCGAGGCGCCCAGGATCGCCTCCGAATTGGTCCGGGTCAGCTCGCCGACGCGGGGCGAGAGCTTCGGCAGCACGCCGTCGTCCCTCATCGCGTGCAGCAGCCGTTGGGTGCCCAGCGCCCCGGCGGCGAACACCACCTCGTCGGCGTGGATCACCTGACGGCGGTGACGCACCCAGGCGCCGGTGCGGACGGTGTGCACGTCGTACCCACCGCCGGCGGCCGGTTTGACGGCGGTCACAGTTGTCAGTGGGTGCACTGTGACACCCAGCCGCTCGGCGAGCCACAGGTAGTTCTTCACGAGCGTGTTCTTGGCCCCGTGCCGGCAGCCGGTCAGGCACGAGCCGCAGTGCAGACATCCGGTGCGCTCCGGGCCGACGCCGCCGAAGTACGGGTCGGAGGCCCGCTCGCCGGGGCGCCCGATGTGCACACCCACCGGGGTGGCGTGGAAGGTGTCTCCCACCCCCATCCGCTCGGCCACCGCCCGGATGGCACGGTCCGCGCCGGTGTCCACGGGGTACGTGGTGACGCCGAGCATTCGTTTCGCCTGGTCGTAGTGGCGGGCCAACTCGTCGCGCCAGTCGGTGATGTCCCGCCACTGCGGGTCGGTGTAGAACGCGGGCAGCGGCTCGTAGAGGGTGTTCGCGTAGACCAGGGACCCGCCGCCCACACCGGCACCGGAGAGCACCAGCACCCCGTTTCCGGAGCGCCGCTCGGCCGGGCGGAGCAGGGTGAGCCGCTGGATGCCGTAGCAGCCCAGCTTTGGCGCCCACAGGAACCTGCGGAACCGCCAGGACGTCTGCGGGAACTCGTCGTCGGCGAAGCGCCGGCCGGCCTCCAGCACGCCGACCGTGTAGCCCTTTTCGGCGAGGCGGAGCGCCGTGACGCTGCCACCGAACCCGGATCCGATGACGAGCACGTCATACCGCATACACGCATCATTACTCGCGAGTAGCGCTCGCGCTAGCGGCAGTTTTCGCGCGATCATGCTCCGGCCGACCGACCCGGAGCCTTCCGGCCGCAACCCGGAGCACCCGTCGGAGCGTTGTTCCGATACGGGGAAGGAAGCAGAGATGGTTCTGGGATCGATGGCACCGCGCCGACGGTGGTTGTTACTCGGGTTGACCGCCCTGGCGATCGTGGCGCTTGTCGTGGCCGGGACGGTGGTCGTCAACCGGCTGGCCGGAGACGACACGCCACAGCGCGCGGCACCGGCGGCCGGTTCGCCGAGCCCGTCGCCGGCCAGCACGCCCACCCCGAGCCCCACCGGCCCGCCGCCGGGCGCCGACATCACCGGCCCGCTGAACCTGCTGCTGGTCGGGGTCGACACCCGGGTCAGCGTGCCCGGCTGGGAGCCGCACTCCGACGCCGTACTCGTGCTGCACGTTCCGAAAGGGCTGGGTAAGGCGTACCTCTTCTCCCTGCCCCGCGACCTGGTGGTGGACATCCCGGCGTTCCCCAAGGCCGGCTACCCGGGCGGCCGGACCAAGCTCACCCACGCCATGAGCTACGGCAGCCGGGTGCCGGGCAAGCCGAAGCAGCCGAACACCGCCCAGGGGTACGAGCTGCTGCGCAGCACCGTCAGCGGCTACACCGGGCTGCGCATCGACGCTGGCGCGGTGCTCACCTTCACCGGGTTCGACCGGCTGGTCGACTCGCTGGGCGGGGTGGACATCTACGTCGACCAGCGGGTCGCGTCGATGCACCGCCGGCCGGACGGCAAGCACCGGCAGAGCGCGCCCGGCGGCTACACCGGGCCACAGATGGTCTACGAGAAGGGCGAGCGGCACCTCAACGGCTGGCAGGCGCTGGACTACGCGCGGCAGCGCTACATGACGGGCGGGGACTACGCCCGGCAACGCCACCAGCAGCAGCTGATCCGTGCCCTGACCCGCAAGATCCTCGCCGAGGACCTGGCCCGGCAGCCGGAACGCGTCGACCAGGTGGTCAAGGCGCTGGGAAACACCCTGATCTACGTTGGTGGCCGCCAGATCGTCGACCTGGCGTACGCGCTCAGCAAGGTGCCGGAGAACCGGTTCGTGCTTGTCGGCCTGCCCGGCTCGGGCGTCGGCAGGGGCAGCGCCTACCGCGGCGAGCAGCTCACCGCGACCGGCCGAGGGTTCCTCACCGAACTCCGCGCCGGCCGAGCCGACGCCTACCTAACAAAACACCCAACCCTGCTGGTAAAGACCTAACCCCACCCCACCTTCCCCCGCGATCTTGCACTTGCGGTCGCCGGTTCGTGGTGATTCGACCCTTTCGCCCTGGCAGAAAGTGCAAGATCGCGGGGGTGGAAGGGCGCGCGCGAGGGGGGTTAGAGGGGTTTGGGGGTTGGGGGCTTCTGGGTGCCGTAGAGCCAGGTGTCGAAGAGGGGCTTGAGCTTCTTGTTGGAGATGCGCTCGGCCAAGGCCACGAACTCCGCTGTGGTGGCGGTGCCGTTGCGCTTCTCGGCCAGCCAGGCCTTGAGGATCTCGAAGAACGCCTTGTCCCCGACGGCCACCCGCAGCGCGTGCACTGTCATTCCTCCGCGCTGGTAGACCGACTCGCTGAACAGCTTCGTCATCCCCGGCCGGCCCGGCGGCGTCCTCCACACCTCGGCCGGCACGCCTGCGTACCGGGCCTCGAACGCCTGCTTGGCCGTGGACTGCCGGGTGTGCTCAGCCCAGAGCCATTCCGCGTACGTCGCGAAGCCCTCGTTGAGCCAGATGTCCTCCCACTTGGCAATCGCCACACTGTTGCCGAACCACTGGTGGGCCAACTCGTGGGCGACCACATCGGTGTTCTCGCCACGCCTGAAGAAGCCTGCGGAGTAGACCGGGCGGCTCTGGGTCTCCAGCGCGTAGGAGATCCGGCTGTCGGAGACCACCACACCGCCGTACGCGTCGACCGGGTACGGCCCGAAGACGCTCTCCAGGTAGTCGGCCACCTTGACGGTCTGCGCGATCGACACGTCCGGGGCGCCCTTGGCCACGGTAGTGGTGACCGCGCTGTAGACCGGCCGCCCCTTGTGCTCGCCGGTGGTGATCCGGAACTTGCCGATCACCACGGTGCTCAGGTAGCTGGCCATCGGCGACTTCTCCGACCACTTCCAGGTCGTCCAGCCGTCAGTGGTGGTCGAGCCGCCCGGCACGCCGTTGCTGATCGCGGTGAGGCCCTTCGGGACGGTGATCTCGATGTCGTAGGCGGCCTTGTCGGACGGGTGGTCGTTGACCGGGAACCAGGTGCTCGCCGACTCGGGCTGGCCCAGCGCGATGGCGCCGTCGGGGGTGTGCAGAAAGCCGCCACTGCCGAGGGCCTCGTTCTCCAGCGGCTTCGGCACGCCGGAGTACGTGATCTCGGCGACGAACCCGTTGCCGCTGATCAGGCCGGCAGCCGGCTTGATCACCAGCTCGTTCTTGTCCCGGCTGTGGGTGGCCGGCGCGCCGTCCACCGTGACCTCTGAGACGGTCAGGCCGGCCAGGTCGAGGTTGAACGTCGACAGGTCGGCTGTCGCTGTGGCCTGCACTGTGGCGGTGCCGGTCAGCCGGTCCTTCGCCGGGTCGTAGCGCACCTTGATCGTGTACTGCCCGACGTCGTAGCCACCGTTGCCGTAGGTGGGGAAGTAGCTGTCGCCGACTCCGGCCGCACCGGCGGTGAACACACGCGAAGGCTTCGGGGACGTGCTCGGCGCCGGTGTCGCAGTGTCCGGCGCTGTCGAGTCGCACCCCGATGTCACTAGCGCCCCGGTTACCAGCAGTGCGGCGGCCACCCGCAGCCTGCGCGGCGTTTTCCGCATCGCGAACCCTCCCCGTATGGCAGCGCGGAGGCATCGCCGCCCGCGCGTGACCGGTGCCCGTGCCGATCGCAGGCGGCAGCCTATCGACAGGGCATCACAGGCCCGTCACGGCAGGGTGGGTGCCGTGCCGCCGACCAGCCAGGCGTCAAGGAGTGGCCGCAGATGCCGGTTCGACACCCGCTCGGCCAGCGCCACGAAGTCCGCGGTGGTGGCGTTTCCTCCCGCCCGCTCGGTGGTCCAGGTACGCAGGATGCGGAAGAACGTGTCGTCACCGACGGTCCGGCGTAGCGCGTGCACGGCGAGCGCGCCGCGCTTGTAGACGGCGGTGCCGAACATCCGTTCCCGGCCCGGCTCGACCGACGGCTGCGACCAGTCGGTCACCGCGTACTGGAGTTCGAAGTTGCGCTGCGCGGTCCGGCCGCCGTCGTGCTCCTCCCACAGCCACTCGGCGTAGCTGGCGAAACCCTCGTTGAGCCAGATGTCGCCCCACCTGCTGAGGGAGACGCTGTCGCCGAACCACTGGTGGGCCAACTCGTGCGTGACAACGCCCGGGTTGGGCCTGTCGTCGGTGAAGAAGGCGGGCCCGTAGACCGGCCGGGACTGGGTCTCCAGCGCGTAGGAGATCCGGTCGTCCGCGACGGCGATGCCCCCGTACGAGTCGAACGGGTACGGGCCGAAGCGGCTGGCCAGAAAGTCCGCGATCTCGCCGGTGCGGGCCAGCGAGCCTGCCGCGCCACCGGTCGCCGGGAGGCTCGCCGCGACGGCGGTGACAATCGGCCGTCCGGCGTGGTTGCCGTCGACCACCCGGTAGTTGCCGATCACGAGGGTGCTCAGGTAGCTGGCCATCGGGGTGCGCTCCGACCAGCGCCAGGTGGTCCAGCCGTCGGCGCTGCTCCGCGGGCCGGGCACGCCGTTGCTGAGCGCGGCGAGTCCGTCTGGAACGGTCACGGCGATGTCGTAGCTGGCCTTGTCCGACGGGTGGTCGTTGACCGGAAACCAGGTGGCTGCGGAGTCGGGCTGACCGAGCGCGATCGCGCCGTCGTCGGTGTGCAGGAAGCCGCCGCTGCCCAGCGCACCGTCGGTGACGGCACTGGGCACACCCTGGTAGTCGACGACCACAGTGAACTGTCGGCCGCGTGGCAGCCGGTCGCGCGGTGTCACCACCAGTTCGCTGGCGTCGCGGCGGTGCTCGGCCCGCGCCTGGTCGACGGTGACCGCGCCGACGTCCAGGCCGGCGAGGTCCAGGTTGAACCGGGACAGATCCTGTGTCGCGGTGGCCGTGATGGCGGCCCGGCCGGTGAGCCGGTCGGTCGTCGGGTCGTAGCGGACGCCCAGGCCGTAGTGCGTGACGTCGTAGCCGCCGTTGCCGCGTCCGGGCACGTACGGGTCACCGGCGTCGGCGGCGCCGGGCCGGAACCCGTCGTTGTCTGCACCCGTACATCCGGCGGCGCCGAGCGCGACGGCACAGGTGAACGCGGTGACTATGGCCAGCCGGTGGCGGCGCGGCGTCCGTCCGGTCAGGACCATTCACGTCTCCTTTCGCCCGGTCGCCCGGGTCACGACGAGCGTAGCCAGCACGGCCGGGCCGGAGGTGTGTATCGACGATCGTCAGTTACTTTCGTTTAAACAAGCAAAAGTTAGCTCACATTGACACTTTCTTTTGGCCACCGCCGACGTTACTGTCTGACCCCAAGATGTAACGCGTTCGGAACATCCCAGCCGATCGCGTCCAGGAGCGGGACGTCGCGTCCCACACCGACACGCCGTGGCGGCGGCGTGCAGTTGCCCCTTCGATGTCACGACACCGCAGGCCCCCGGCCTCGCCGGAGACGCGGACAAGGCGCTCGGCGGCGCCCTGCGACGGACCCTCGTCGCACCCTTGCTGATCGTTATCGACGGCATACGCCGTCGCGAAAGGTGGGACCATGCCAGACCACACCGACGCCACGCCGACCAACCGGATCAACCGCCGGTCCCTGCTCGCCGCCTCCGCAGGCGTCGCCGCCGCACTTGGCGCGGCCGGCCTGCCGGTCCTCGCCACCGGCTCCCCTGCCCTCGCCCACCCCAAGGACAAAGACAAGGGCAAGGGTAAGGGTAAGGACAAGAGCAAGCTGCGGGTCGAACCGCTGATCCCGGAGAAGAACCGCGGCATCATCCTCTACAGCGTCCGGGACCGGATCACCGCAGCGCCCGACGACAGCGGAGTGCCGTACGGCTTCGAACGCGTCCTCGCCCGACTCGCCGAGATCGGCTACAAGGAAATCGAGTTCGCTGGCTACACCCAGCACACCTCGATCCTCGGCCGGCAGATCACCCCGCGCGAGATCCGCAAGATCCTCGACGACAACGGCCTGGTCGCCAACGGCACCCACGCCTCGATCCAGGCGGCCACCTTCCAGCAGCAGCTGGACATCGCCGAGGAACTCGGCATGAAGAACATCGGCACCGGCAGCGACCCGACCAACAGCGCCTACAAGGCCGACTGGGACGCCGCCGCCGACCTCTGGAACGAGTTGGGCCGGCAGGCCCGCGCCCGGGGCATGCGGCTCTACACGCACAACCACGACGTCGCGTACAGCTTCCTGCTCGACTCCGGGCCGCTCGACGCGCAGGGCCGCCCCACCCGCTCGTCGGGCGTCCGGCGGCTGGAGTACTTCTTCGGCAAGACCGACCCGAAGTACGTCTTCTTCGAGTTCGACATCTACTGGGGCTACGTGGCCCGCTACAAGCACCAGAAGTACGTCGACCCGGCCGGGCGTGAGGTGACCGACCTGTTCGACCCGATCCTCAACGTGGCCGACCGGACCACCCGGTTCCCGCTGTTCCACGCGAAGGACGGCGACCGCGACACCAGCGTGCCCAACGGTCACCAGATGGCACCCCTCGGCGAGGGCGACATCAACTTCCAGCAGTTCTTCCAGACCATCGGCGAGCGGGACTTCCACCACGCCAACTGGGAGATGGACACCGCTCCCGGCGGCACCGCCAACCGGGGACAGTCGCTCGACCTCGCGGCGCTCAGCTACCGCAACATGTCCGACCTGACGATCTACCTGAAGAAGTAACACCCCGCACGGCCGGCGTCCGCTCGACGCCGGCCGTGCCCACACTCCGCCGGCCGTCGAGCCGGCGGTGGTGACGGGCGCGGACAACCGCCGTCCCCGATCACCTTCGCGCTCCCGTACGGCGACGGGACGCGCACGGTCCATCCCCCCACGCAGTCGCGCGGCCGGCCCCACCGGGCCGGGGATGCCGCGCGCCCGCCGACCACCGGAGGAACGATGATCCGACCGACCGGACGACGATGGTTCGCCGTCGCCGCTGGGCTCATCCTGACCGTCCCCCTCATCTCCGCCGCACCCGCCACTGCGGCGCCAACCGACCCACCCCCGAGCGGTACAGCCGTCGTGGAGAACGGCCCCGCCGCGCTCCGCTCCCCCAAGCGCGCCCCGAAGACCTACCAGGTCCTGGTGTTCACGAAGACCGCCGGTGAGCGCCGGGCGTCCATCAACGACGGTGTCGACACGATCCGGAAACTGGCCAAGGCCAACAAGTTCACTGTCACTGTCACCCGGGACGCCGCAGTGTTCACCCCCACCGAGCTGGCGAAGTACCGGGCCGTGGTCTTCCTCAACACCACCGGTGACGTCCTCAACGCCAGCCAGGAGGCAGCCTTCGAGGCGTACGTGAAGGCCGGCGGCGGCTACGTCGGCGTACACGCCGCAGCGGAGACCGAACCGGACTGGACCTTCTACCAGGACCTGGTCGGCGCGAAGGTGGCAAGCGCCTCGACCGTCACCCGTGGCGTGGTCGACGTCGCCGACCGCGCCCACCCGGCGTCGGAGACGCTGCCGCGCACGCTCACCCTCACCGAGGAGTGGTACAACTTCGACCGCAACGTCCGGGGCACCTCGCACGTCCTGGCCACTGTCGACGAGAAGACCTACACCGGCGGCACGATGGGGTACGACCACCCGATCACCTGGTGCAAGGACTACCAGGGCGGGCGTTCCTTCTACACCGGCCTCGGGCACAGCATCGAGACGTACCGCTCGGCGAAGTTCCGTGAGCACCTGCTCGGCGGCATCCAGTGGTCCGCCGGCGTGATCGAGGGCGACTGCGGCGCGACGGTGCTCGGCAACTACGAGAAGGTCACCCTCAACGGCGAACCGGGCGAGCCGATGTCGCTGGCAGTGCTCCCCGACGGCCGGGTGCTGCACAACACCCGTGGCGGCGAGGTACGCCTCTACGACCCGGCGACCGGCGCCAGCCCGGTGATCACCACCATCGACGTGTACCAGCACGACGAGGACGGCCTCCAGTCGGTGGCGATCGATCCGGACTTCGCGAAGAACAAGTGGGTCTACATCTACTACGCGCCGAAGCTCAACACCCCGGTCGACGACCCGAGCACCCCGGGCGTCAACGAGGGCGACGCGCCCGCCACGTCGAACGACCCGACGGTGTGGGACAAGTTCAAGGGCTACAACCAGCTCTCCCGGGTCAAGCTCGTGGAAACCCCGACCCCGCGCCTGGACATGAGCACCGAGCAGCAGATCCTCCGGGTCGAGGCCGACCGCGGCATCTGCTGCCACGTGGCCGGCGAGATCAAGTTCGACGCCAAGGGACTGCTCTACCTCGTCACCGGCGACGACACCAACGCCGGCGGCTCCGACGGGTACACCCCGATCAACGAGTCGCCGGCCCAGGGCCCCGGGTACGACGCGCAGCGCTCGTCGGGCAACACAAACGACCTGCGCGGCAAGCTGCTGCGGATCAAGGTACGGTCCGACGGCACGTACTCAATCCCGAAGGGCAACCTCTTCGACGAGGCGAAGGACCAGGCCGGCAAGACCCGGCCGGAGATCTTCCTGATGGGGCTGCGCAACCCGTTCCGGTACGACGTGGGCGCCGACGGCACTGTCTACGTCGGTGACTACTCGCCGGACTCCCGCGTGCCCAGCGCCACCCGGGGCCCGGACGGCACCGGCCGCTGGTTCGCCACAAAGAAGGCCGGCAACTACGGCTGGCCGTACTGCTATTCGCCGAGCCTGCCGTATGTCGACTACGACTTCGTCACCCGGACCTCCGGCGCACCGTTCAACTGCGGTGCCCCGGTAAACGACTCGCCGCGCAACACCGGCCTGCGGGTGCTGCCGAAGGTCGAGCAGCCGCAGTTCTGGTACACGTTCGACGCCCGTACCCCGTGCGCCGGGGCGTACCTGGAGAACCCGCCGGTCGCCTGCGACTTCAAGTGGCCGGTGATCGGCACCGGCGGCGTCGGCCCCATGGGCGGCCCGATCTACTCGTACGACTCGAAGTCGACCTCCGAGGTGAAGTTCCCCGAGTACTACCAGAACGCTGTGGTCTTCGGTGAGTTCACCCGCGACAAGATCTTCATGATGCGTACCGACGGCAAGGGCAAGCTGACCGGCGTGGAGCAGTTCCTGCCGGGCTTCGTCTTCGACAACCCGATGGACATGGAGTTCGGGCCGGACGGCTCGCTCTACCTGCTGGAGTACGGCGACGGCTTCTTCCGGGCCAACCCCGACGCGCAACTGTCGGTGATCCGGTACGTCAAGGGCCAGCGGTCGCCGGTGGCGAAGCTCGACGCCACGCCAACCTCCGGGACCGTGCCGCTGACCGTGCAGTTCTCCTCGGCCGGCAGCTACGACCCGGACCCGGGCGAGTCCATCTCGTACGCCTGGGACTTCACGAACGACGGCACCGTCGACTCGGCAGACCCGAACCCGTCGTTCACCTACACGGCGAACGGCACCTACAGCGCCAAGCTGACGGTGACCGACTCCAGCGGCAGGACCGCCGTACTCACCAGGGAGATCGTGGTCGGCAACACCGCGCCCACAGTGACAGTCACCTCCCCGGTGTCCGGCAGCTTCTTCAACTGGGGTGACACGGTGCCGTTCACGGTCACGGTGACCGACCCGGAGGACGGGCCGGTGGACTGCTCACGGGTGACGGTGACGTTCGTCCTCGGCCACGACAGCCACGGGCACCCGGACAGCTCCACCACCGGCTGCACGGGCATCCTGGCCACCCCCGCCGACGGCGGTGACCACGCCGGCGGCTACCTGTACGGCGGGATCAGCGCCTCCTACACCGACCTGGGCGGCGGCGGGCAGGCCCCGCTCACCACAGTCGGCCAGGCGATCATCCAGACGCCTCGCCAGCAGGCCGAGAACGCCCAGGTGAAGGAGGGCGTCACGATCGCCAACACCGGTGACACCGGCGGCGGTCAGCACGTCAGCTCGATCGACCCGGGCGACCACATCGCCTTCGACCCGATCAACCTGGGTGGGGTGTCCAGCGTGACGCTGCGGCACTCCGGAGGCTCGGCCGCCACAGCGGGCACCCCCCGCGCGGCGGTGGAACTGCGGCTCGACTCGCCGACCGGCCCGCTCGTCGCCACTGCGACGTTGAACGCGACCACCGGCAACGCGGCCTTCACCAGCACCTCGGTGCCGGTGAACCAGCCGGCCGGGGCGCACCGGCTCTACCTGGTCTACACCGCCGTACCGGGCGGGCCGACCAGCGGCCTGGGCAACCTGAACTGGGTCGAATTCACAGTGGGCTGACCCCCTGGGAACGACGGAGGCCGGCCCCGCAACGTGGCGGGGCCGGCCTTCCGGCATGCAGGGGGCAGGTCAGCGGTCGAGGACCAGGCCCACCTTCTGGAACTCCTTGAGGTCGCGGTAGCCGCACTTGGCCATCGCCCGGCGCAGCCCGCCGAACAGGTTGAGCTGGCCGTCGGCCTCGTCGGCCGGGCCGAACAGCAACTGCTCCATCGACCCGAGCGGGTCGCCGGAGACCTCGAACGCGCCCCGGGGCAGCGACGGGTGGCTCGCCGCCGAGTGCCACCAGGCGCCACCGGCGGGCGCCTCCTCGCAGAGCGACAACGGCTCGCCGAGCATCACCGCGTCGGCACCGCAGCCGAGCGCCTTGGCGATGTCGCCGGAGGTCTGGATGTCGCCGTCGGCGATCAGGTGCACGTACCGGCCGCCGGTCTCGTCGAGGTAGTCCCGGCGGGCCGCCGCGGCGTCGGCGATCGCGGTGGCCATCGGCACCCGGATGCCCAGCACCGACTCGGTGGTCGACCACTCGTCGCCGCCGATGCCGACGATCACGCCGGCCGCGCCGGTGCGCATCAGGTGCAGCGCCGTCTTGTAGTCGGTGCAGCCGCCGACGATCACCGGCAGGTCGAGGTCGGCGATGAACTCCTTGAGGTTCAGGGGCTCGTCGGTAGTCGACACGTGCTCGGCCGAGACGATGGTGCCCTGGATGACCAGGATGTCCACCCCGGCGTCCAGGATCACCGGCGCCAGCGCCAGGGTGTGCTGCGGGGACACCCGCACCGCCACGGTGCCGCCGCCGGCCCGCAGCTCACGGACCCGCTCGGCGATCAGGTCCGGGCGGATCGGCTCGGCGTACACCTCCTGGAGCCGCTTGGTGGCGCGGGCGTCCTCGTCGAGGCCTGCCAACTCATCAAGCACCTTCGTCGGGTTCTCGTAGCGGGTCCACAGCCCCTCGACGTTGAGCACGCCGAGGCCGCCGAGCTGACCCAGCCGCACCGCCGACGCCGGGCTCATCGTGGCGTCGGACGGGTGCCCGACGCAGGGAATACCGAACGGGTACGCGTCGAGCTGCCAGGCCGTGGAGACGTCGTCGACGTCCCTGGTCCGGCGGCTCGGCACGATGGCGATGTCGTCCAGGTGGTAGCCGCGCTGCGCGGTCTTGCCCAGCCCGATCTCGACCACGTCACGCATGGGGGACTCCAGGTGGTTGGGGGTGGTGGGTCAGCGGGTGTGGTAGTTGGGCGCCTCGACGGTCATCTGGATGTCGTGCGGGTGGCTCTCCTTGAGACCGGCCGCGGTGATCCGGATGAGCTGGCCACGGTGGTGCAGGTCGGGGATGTTCTCCGCGCCGGCGTATCCCATCGCCAGTCGCAGCCCACCGACGAGCTGGTGGGCCACCCGCGACAGCGGCCCCCGGTAGGGCACCTGGCCCTCGACGCCCTCGGGTACCAGCTTGTCGTCGCTGAGCACGTCCTGCTGGAAGTAGCGGTCCTTCGAGTACGACTTGGCCTGGCCACGGGACTGCATCGCGCCGAGCGAGCCCATCCCCCGGTACGTCTTGAACTGCTTGCCGTTGACGAAGATCAGCTCGCCGGGGCTCTCCTCGCAGCCGGCCAGCAGGCTGCCGAGCATCACCGTGTCGGCGCCGGCCACAAGGGCCTTGGCGATGTCACCCGAATACTGGATGCCGCCGTCGCCGATCACCGGCACACCGGCCGGACGGGCGGCGCGGGCCGCCTCCATGATCGCGGTGATCTGCGGAACGCCGACCCCGGCGACGATCCGGGTGGTGCAGATCGCACCCGGGCCGACACCCACCTTGACCCCGTCGGCGCCGGCATCGACGAGCGCCTTCGCGCCGGCGTACGTCGCCACGTTGCCGCCCACGACGTCGACGCTCACGTCCTTCTTGAGCCGGCGGACCATGTCCAGCACAGCCCGCTGGTGCCCGTGCGCGGTGTCCACGATCAGCACGTCCACGCCCGCGTCGACAAGCGTGCGTGCCCGCTTGTAGGAGTCCTCGCCGACACCGATCGCGGCGGCCACCCGGAGCCGTCCGGCAGCGTCCTTCGTGCTCTCCGGGTACTGCTCGCTCTTGGTGAAGTCCTTCACGGTGATCAGCCCGCGCAGCCGGCCCGACTCGTCGACGATCGGCAGCTTCTCGACCTTGTGCTGACGCAGCAGCGCCAACGCGTCGTCCTTGCTCACGCCGACCCGGGCGGTGATCAGCGGGGTACGGGTCATGATCTCGTGGACCGGGGTGCTCGGCTCGGACACGAAGCGCATGTCGCGGTTGGTGACGATGCCTACCAACTGCCCGTCGCCGTCGACCACCGGCACACCGGAGATCCGGTACCGGCCGCACAGCTCGTCGACCTCGCGCAGTGTGTCGTCCGGGCTTGCCGTCACCGGGTTGGTGATCATGCCGGACTCGGAGCGCTTGACCAGGTCGACCTGGAGCGCCTGGTCGTCAACGGACAGATTGCGGTGCAGCACGCCGATGCCGCCCTGACGGGCCATGGCGATCGCCATCCGCGCCTCGGTGACGGTGTCCATGGCACTCGACAGCAGCGGAATGGTCAACTCGATGTTGCGGGTGAGCTTCGTACGGGTGTTGACCCGGCTGGGCACGACATCCGACTCGCCCGGCTGCAACAACACGTCGTCGAAGGTGAGCCCGAGCGGAACTACCCGCGCCGACCCTGCCGGCAACTCGGGCAGGTGGCCGCCCAGGTCGGCGTGTTCGACGCCGGCCGGAAGATCGGTGCTGGGCGAAATTTCCACGATTGCTCCCCTGAGCTGCTCGGATGGGCTTCAGCGAGGTGGCGCGGGCGGACACAGGGACACGCCGCGGTGCCGGCCGGTCGTCCCATCGTACCCAGTGAGCTGGGCGACCTCCGGCGGTGGCGGCACTCCCGGCGCGGTGCCGGGGGGCGGACGTTCACGCCGCGTTGGGTCTACGGTGAGGGGGTGCACGACGAGCCCATCGACCCGTTCAACGGCGACCCGGCCGACCCGACTGCGGGGCTTGACGATCCGGGCGACGACGCGACGCCGGATCCGCTTACCGACGTCGAGCGGCAGGACGTGCTCGAAGACCTCGCCGACCTGGAGATCTACCAGGCTCTGCTGGCACCGATCGGGGTGCGCGGGCTGGTGATCGAGTGCGAGGACTGCCGGGAGCCGCACTACTTCGACTGGGACCTGCTGCGGGGCAACCTGCGGCACCTGCTCAACTCGGGGCGTCCGCGCGTGCACGAGCCGGCCTACGACCCCGACCCGGACCACTACGTGACCTGGGATTACGCCCGTGGGTACGCCGACGGGGTGCACGACACCCTGACCGAGGGCACCGAGGACGAGCCGGGCACCCCGACGACCGCCTGACTGCCGCAGCCTGTTCCCACCGTCACGCGACTGCCCGGCCTACTCACGGCCTCAGGCGAGACGGCCCGGCCCGCTCGCGCCGTCGGGCGACGAGGCTGGTCTGTTCCCGCCGCCGGGTGAGTGCTTAGCCCGTTCACGCCGTCACGGGACTGCCCGGCCTGCTCGCGCCGTCAGGCGACTAGGCCGGCGCGGAAGCCGGCGGCCACCGCGTGTGCCCGGTCCCGGGCACCGAGCTTGCGGAACAGCCGCCGGGCGTGGGTCTTGACAGTGTCCTCGGACACGAACAGCTCCCGGCCGATCTCCGCGTTGCTCTTGCCCTCGGCCATGCCGAGCAGGACCTGCAACTCCCGCTCGGTGAGACCGATGGACGCCCGGGTGGGTCGGGTGTTCGTGGCCGGTCGGGCGGCGTCGTTCTGGCCGGTCGCCTGCTCGTCGGTGGCCGGGTCGACCTCGTCCTCGCCCCGCTGCACGGGCACTGACGGCATGCCGGCAGAGCCCTCACCCGCCACGGCGGTCCAGCCCGGCTCGGCGGAGCCCCGCAGGGATGGCACCGAGCGGCCCGATCCGCCGACCGACGCGGTGTCCCGGGCCGGGTCGGTGACCCGCTGCCGGGAGGCCCGGCCGGGCACGGTGAGCAGCAGCAGGGCCTTGGCCACCGCGCTGGTCAGGTCATGGTCGACGTTCTGGATCAGGCCCCGCGCGCCGGCGCTGATGGTGGCCGCCGCGGCCTCGGGTTCCTCGGTGCCGAGCAGCAGGACGGCGGCCTGCGGCGCGCGGGCGAGCACCCGGCGGACGAAGCCCGCGCTGTCCGGCCGGGTGAGGGCCGTGTCGGCGAGCACCACGTCGACCGGCCGTTCGGCGAGCCGGAGCATCACCTCGGGATCGGAGACGGCGGTACGGACGATCGCGGACAACCCCAGCCGCGCGGCAGCGGATGTCAGGTGCTGGGCCGCGAGCGGTGTCCGAACGCACACAAGAACAGTACGCACTGTGGTGGTCTCCTCTCCGCACACGAGCAGACCATGACGAGGTCGGCCCCGGAGGAGGTTCCGGGCAATCATCTGAACTTTTCCGACAACTAGGGCAAAAGCCCTAAGTTGCCAAGCGTTTTCGATCACAGGTGTGTGAGTCGGCAACGACTGGGGTACCGGAGGGGCCAGGCCGGGAACGGTGCGCCTGCGCGGCCCGCCGCCCGGAAGCCGGCCACAAGGATCTCGCGGTGCCGCGCGGGAGGAGGGGTGCTGATGTCGAACGTACGTAGACTGCCCGGACCCATCGTCGACCTCTGGGACTGGCAGCGGCTCGGTGCCTGCCGAGGCCGCGACAGCGCCCAGTTCTTCCACCCCGACGGCGAGCGGGGCTCATCCCGGCTGCGTCGGGAGTCGTCCGCCAAGGCGGTCTGCCGCGCATGCCCCGTCCGCGCCGAATGCGCGGCGCACGCGCTGTCGGTCCGTGAGCCGTACGGCGTGTGGGGCGGCTTCAGCGAGTCGGAGCGGCTGCGGCTGCTCGCCCTCGGCTGGGAGGACGTCGCGGACCGCCGGCACGCCCGGGTCGACGTCTCACGGCTGGAGGCCCGACTCGGCAGCACGCACAGGTCGACTCTTCCGTCCCAGCGCAACGTCGCCTGACACCCACACTCCCCAGACCAACATGCGAACCGCGCCCCCACAACGGGGGCGCGGTTCGCGCGTTGTGGCCCGCAGATCTTGGACAGTTACCGTTCGCGCGGAACGGTAACTGTCCAAGATCTGCGTGGTTGGGTGCTCAGCGGACCAGGACGGGGACCGTGTGCCAGCCGGTGGCACCGTCCGGGACGACACCCTGCGTACGCTCGGTCTGGGTCTCGCCTGTCGCGTCGGTGGCCCGGACCTGGAGCCGATGCTCGCCCGGCGTGGCGTCCCAGCGCCAGGACCACTGCACCCAGGTGTCCACCGACACCGTCGGCGCCAACTCCGCCTCCTGCCACTCGCCGTCGTCGACGCGCACCTCGACCCTGCGGATGCCCCGGTGCTGCGCCCAGGCCACCCCTGCGACGGTGACCGGCCCTGCGGTCAGCCGGTTGCGCCTGCGGGGCGCGTCGATCCGCGACTGGGTCTTGATCGGCCCCTCGACGGACCAGCCGCGCGGCACCCAGTACGCGTCGAAGTCCGCGAACCGGGTCAGCTCCAACTCGGTGACCCACTTGCACGCCGACACGTAGCCGTACAGGCCCGGCACCACCATTCGGGCCGGGAAGCCGTGATCGACAGGCAAGGGCTCCCCGTTCATGCCGATGGCCAGCAGCGCGTCGCGCCCGTCGCGCAGAGCCGCCGTGGGGGTGCCGCAGGTCCAGCCGTCGACCGACCGACCGACGACCTGGTCGGCGTCGTCGTCCGGCTCGACCTCGTCGAGCAACTCCCGCAGGGGTACGCCAAGCCAGCGGGCGTTGCCGATCAGGTCGCCACCCACCTCGTTGGAGACGCAGGCAAGCGTCACGTAGCGCTCGACCAGCGGCCGGGCCAGCAGGTCGGCGTAGGTGTAGGTGCGCTCGTTGCCGACCCGCCCGTGGATGCGCAGCCGCCACGTGTCCGGGTCCACCTGCGGCACCACGAGCGCGGTGTCGATGCGGTAGAAGCCGAAGTTCGGGGTCACGTACGGCGCGAGCTGCGCCAGCGAGAGGTCCGCCCCCGCCGGCACCGCCGCCGCGGGTACGGCAGGCGCGGGCAGGCGGATCGCGTCCCGGGCGGCCGACACCCCACGCCGCCCGGCCAGCCAGCGCCCGCCCAGACCGGCCACCGCGGCCGTGCCGAGCAGAACCCCGGTGCCGGTGAGGAACCGCCGCCGCGACTCCGGGTCGACCCCCTCCTGCCGTTCCGACCCCACCGGGTTCGGAGACCCACCCGAAGGCGGCGAGGCGGTCGGAGCTGCCGGTGCGTGCAGGTCTTCGTTGGCCGACGAGGCGGTCGGCAGCCCTGGTGCCGGACCGCTCGTGGTCGGCTCGGGTGGCGTGGGTGGCGTCCAGGGCCAGGGGTCCATCTCGAACGGGCCGGCGATGAACAGCCAGAGCACCAGCGCTCCGAGCCCACCGCCGACGAGCGATGGCAGGGCGTCGGCGAGGTCCGCGCCGGGACGGGTCAGAGCGGCGGCAACCCCCACGGCGCCCAGCGCGCCGATGCCGGCCAGACCGACGGCCAGTCGGCGTGCCGCGAGCACCCCGATCAGCGCGGCGAACCCGCCCAGCAGCACTGCCGTGCCGACCAGCAGGGCGATCTTGTCGGCGGTGCCGAAGACGTCGATGGCGAATTGCTTCAGCGGCTCGGGAACGGCGTCGACGACCACCCCGCCGACCGCTACCAGCGGCGCCGACCGAGGGCCGGTCAGGACGGCCACCGGTTCGGCGACTCCGATGGCGACGGCGGCGGCGGTGACTCCGGCCAGCGCGGCGTACCGCCGTGACGTCGTGCTCATCGACCCAGTGTGCGCGGTCGACTCGCCGGGCTGCCAACCGTGGCGGCCCTCGATGGATATCTCGGGAACAAGCCGGGGCACACCGTCGTGGACGGTGTGCCCCGGAAAGGGTGACGCTATCGGGTCAGAAGCCCGGGCCGTGCTGGTGACCGTGGCCGTGGCCGTGCCCACCGGCGGCGGCCGGCTCGGCCTGCTCCGGCTTGTCCACCACGAGGCTCTCCGTGGTGAGCAGCAGGCCGGCGATCGAGGCGGCGTTGGTGACCGCGTTGCGGGTCACCTTCACCGGGTCGATGATGCCGGCCTTGACCAGGTCGCCGTACTCGCCGGTGGCGGCGTCGAGGCCGTGGCCCCACTTCATCTCGGCGACCTTCTGGGTCACGACGTAGCCGTCGTGGCCGGCGTTCTGAGCGATCCAGCGCAGCGGCTCGACGAGCGCCTTGCGCACGATCGAGACGCCGACCTTCTCGTCACCGGTGAAGCCCAGGTCGTCGTCGAGCACCGGGAGGATCTGCACCAGGGCGGCGCCGCCGCCGGGCACGGTGCCCTCCTCGACCGCAGCCTTGGTCGCCGCGATGGCGTCCTCGATGCGGTGCTTGCGCTCCTTCATCTCGACCTCGGTCGCCGCGCCCACCTTGATCACGGCCACGCCGCCGGAGAGCTTCGCGAGCCGCTCGGCCAGCTTCTCCCGGTCCCAGTCGGAGTCGGAGGCCTCGATCTCCTTGCGGATCTGGGACACCCGGTCCTCGACGTCGGCCTTCTGGCCGCCGCCGTCGACGATCGTGGTGTTCTCCTTGTCGACCACCACGCGCCGAGCGGTGCCCAGCACCTCAAGGCCAACCTGGTCGATCTTGTAGCCCAGCTCCGGGGCGACCAGTTCGGCGCCGGTGGAGATGGCGATGTCCTGGAGCAGCGCCTTGCGCCGGTCACCGAAGCCCGGGGCCTTCACAGCGCAGACCTTGAGGGTCTTGCGCAGCGAGTTGACCACGAGGGTGGAGAGCGCCTGGCCCTCCACGTCCTCGGCGATGATCAGCAGCGGCTTGCTGTTCTGGAGGACCTTCTCCAGCAGCGGCAGCAGCTCCTCGATCGCGGAGATCTTCTGCGTGGTGACCAGGATGTAGGCGTCCTCGAGGACGGACTCCTGGCCCTCCAGGTCGGTGACGAAGTTGGGCGAGATGAAGCCCTTGTCGAACTGGAGACCCTCGGTCACCTCCAGCTCGGTGGTGAGCATCGAGCCCTCTTCGACGGTGATGACGCCGTCGCGGCCGACCCGCTCCATCGCCTCGGCGATGAGCTCGCCGATCGTGGAGTCCTGCGCGGAGATCGTGGCGACGTTCGCGATCGCCTTCTGGTCGGCGACCTCGACGGCACGGCCGAGCAGCGCCTCGGAGATCTTGGTGGCCGCCGCGTCGACGCCCCGCTTGAGGCCGGCCGGGTTGGTGCCGGCGGTCACGTTGCGCAGGCCCTCACGGACCATCGCCTGCGCCAGCACGGTCGCGGTGGTGGTCCCGTCGCCGGCGACGTCGTTGGTCTTGGTCGCCACCTCCTTGACCAGCTGCGCGCCGAGGTTCTCGTAGGGGTTGGTGAGCTCGATCTCCTTGGCGATGGTCACACCATCGTTGGTGATCGTCGGCGCACCAAATTTCTTGTCCAGGACGACGTTGCGCCCGCGCGGGCCGAGGGTGACCTTGACCGCGTCAGCGAGGGCGTTGACACCGTGCTCCAGCAGGTGTCGGGCGTCGTCCGAGAAGCTCAGGATCTTCGCCATGAATGTCCCTTCGAAGCGACGTTGCCCCGGCCCGGCGAGCCGGACCGGGGCAACGACACTGATCGGTTGCTTACTTCTCGATGACCGCGAGGACGTCGCGGGCGGAGAGCACCAGGTACTCTTCGCCGGCGTACTTGACCTCGGTGCCGCCGTACTTCGAGTAGAGGACGGTGTCGCCGACCTGCACGTCAACCGGAACCCGGTTGCCGTTGTCGTCGACGCGCCCCGGGCCCACAGCGAGGACGGTGCCCTCCTGCGGCTTCTCCTTGGCGGTGTCGGGGATCACGATGCCCGACGCCGTGGTGGTCTCAGCCTCGTTCGCCTGGACCACGATGCGGTCCTCGAGCGGCTTGATCGCAACCTTGGTCGCGGTAGTCACGGGCATACCCTCCTGGGGTACTGGATTCGTTACCGGTCGGCGGGGCCGACCAGCGTCATTTGCCACATGCCACCGGGCGGGGCCGTCGTCGCGGGTGCCGGTCCGCCTGGCGTTGCGCACCCGGGTCGCGAGACCCGGAAGCTGGCACCCTCGGGGTGAGAGTGCTAATCGCAGGTTATTCCGTGGCTGGCACTCCGTCAAGGAGAGTGCCAACGCGCGGCCTGTCGTGTCGCCACAATCTCGGCGAGCCGACGTCGGTAATCAACCCGGACCGGCCGCCCCTGCCGCTGGTCGGGACAATGCTCGGGTGGATCTCGATCAGCTGGCCGCGCTGCGTACCCCCGAGGGGTCGGCCGCGCTCGCGGCGGCGGCCGGGCTGGCCGGCGGCGACCCGCTGGCGGCGGCGTCGGCCCTACGATCGGCAGGGGTGCCACCCGCGCTCGCCGCGGCGGCGCTCACCCAGGCGGAGCTGCGCCACCGGGCGGTCGGCAAGTTCGGCCCGGCCGCCGCCGGGATGTTCCTCACCCGCGCCGGGCTGGAGCAGGCCACCCGCCGGGTCGTCGCGGACCGCCGCGCCGAACGGCTGCACGCGGCCGGCGTCCGCGCGCTTGCCGACCTGGGCTGCGGCCTCGGCGCCGACGCGCTCGCCGCCGCCCGCGCCGGCATCCGGGTGTACGGGGTGGAAGCCGACCCGGTGACCGCCGAGATGGCAGCCGCCAACGCCGCAGCGGCAGGGCTGGCCGAGCGCTTCACGGTCGAGTGCGGCGACGCCACAGCATTCGACGTCTCCCGGGTCGACGGCGTCTTCTGCGACCCGGCCCGACGTCGGGCCGGCACCGGCCGGCGGATCTTCGACCCGCGCGCCTACTCACCACCGTGGGACTTCGTGACAGGGCTTGCCGAACGGGTGCCCCGCACTGTGGTGAAGGTGGCACCGGGGTTGGACCACGCGCTCATCCCGCCCGGAGCCGAGGCGGAGTGGGTGAGCGTGGACGGTGACCTCGTCGAGGCCGCGCTCTGGTGCGGCGAACTGGCCCGGGAGCCCCGCCGCGCCACAGTCCACCGGCAGGAGGGCGCCGGGTACCGCCGCCACGAACTCACCGGCTCGGGTGCCGTCGAGGCCCCGGTCGGGCCGCCACGCCGCTACCTGTACGACCCGGACGCGGCGGTGGTACGCGCGCACCTCGTCGCCGAGCTGGCCGGTGAGCTGGACGCCACCCTCGGCGATCCGAGCATCGCCTACCTCTACGCCGACCAGCCGACCCGCACCCCGTACGCGCGCTGCCTGGAGGTCACCGACGTGCTGCCGTTCTCGCTCAAGCGCCTGCGGGCACTGCTGCGCGACCGCGGGGTGGGGCGGGTGGAGATCCTCAAGCGGGGCTCGGCGCTCACCCCGGAGCAGCTCCGCAAGGACCTGCGGCTGGCCGGCGACCAGGCGGCGAGCCTGGTGCTGACCCGGGTCGCCGGGTCGCCGACAGTGCTCGTCTGCCGGCCTGTCGACTAGGTTCTCAGGCGTGGCGGGACAGGGCACTCCGGCGACGGCACTGCTGGTAAAGCATGGCGTCGCGCATCGCATCCATCCGTACCGGGTGTCTCCGGACGCGCCGAACTACGGCGCGCTGGTGGCGGCGGCGCTCGGTGTGGCACCGGAGCGGGTGTTCAAGTCGTTGGTGACCGAGGTCGACGGCGCGCTCACGGTGGCAGTCGTTCCGGTCACCGGAGAACTGGACCTCAAGGCCCTCGCGGCGGCGGCCGGCGGCAAGCGGGCGACGCTCGCCGACCGGGCGGTCGCTGAGCGGGCCACCGGCTACGTACGGGGTGGCATCAGCCCGCTCGGGCAGCGTCGGCGCCTGCCCACAGTGCTTGACGAGTCCGCACTGGACCTGCCGACGATCTACGTCTCCGCTGGTAGGCGCGGTCTGCAACTGGAGCTGGCGGCGGCTGACCTGGTGGCTCTGACCGAGGCCCGCACCGCGGCGTTGCAAGCCCACTGAGGGCTTTCATGACGGTCGACGTCCGGTGGATGAGCGATGAGTAACAGTCGCGTTGCTGAATTGTTATCGCTATCAACAAACTCTGCACCTACGCGGTCTTGTGGACTCGGCGCGCCGCGCAATACGTTGCCGGGCACAACAAACTACACCTCCCCCACCTTCCGAAAGGACCCTGCACATGCGTAAGGGGATCCTCACCATCGCCGCCGTGGGCCTGCTCGCGACCGGCGGCTTGACCGCCTGTGGCGACGACGACTCCGGCGGCCAGGCCAGCTCCGCCAAGACTCCCAAGATCGGCGTGATCCTCCCGGACAGCAAGTCCTCCGTCCGCTGGGAGACCGCGGACCGCAAGTTCCTCAAGGAAGCGTTCGAGGCCGCCGGCGTCCAGTACGACATCCAGAACGCGCAGAACGACAAGTCCGCCTTCCAGACCATCGCCGACCAGATGATCACCAGTGGCGTCACCGTCCTGATGATCGTCAACCTGGACTCCGGCACCGGTAAGGCCGTGCTCGACAAGGCCAAGTCGCAGGGCGTCGCCACCATCGACTACGACCGGCTCACCCTGGGCGGCTCGGCCCAGTACTACGTCAGCTTCGACAACGAGACCGTCGGCAAGCTCCAGGGCGAGGGCCTGGCCAAGTGCCTGACCACCCAGGGCGTCAAGAACCCGGTCGTGTCGTACCTGAACGGCTCCCCCACCGACAACAACGCCACCCTGTTCAAGAACGGCTACGACTCGGTGCTCAAGCCGAAGTTCGACTCCAAGGAATACGTCAAGGGCCCCGAGGACGCCGTACCGGCCTGGGACAACGCGCAGGCGACGACGATCTTCGAGCAGCAGCTCACCAAGGCCAACGGCAAGATCGACGGCGTGCTGGCCGCCAACGACGGCCTCGGCAACGCCGCCATCTCCGTGCTGAAGAAGAACAAGCTCAACGGCAAGGTGCCGGTGACCGGGCAGGACGCCAGCACCGAGGGCCTGCAGAACATCCTCACCGGCGACCAGTGCATGACCGTCTACAAGGCCGTCCGGGAAGAGGCCAAGGCCGCCTCCGACCTGGCCATCGCACTGGCCAAGGGCGAGAAGAAGGACACCGGCCAGACGGTGAAGGACCCCGAAGGCGGCCGCGACGTCCCCTCGGTGCTGCTCACCCCGAAGGCCATCTACAAGGAGAACGTCAAGGACGTCATCGCCGACGGGTACGTGACCAAGGAAGAGGTCTGCGCCGGGACGTACGCCAAGCTCTGCGCCGACGCCGGCATCAGCTGACCGACGACGCAGTACCCGCCGGGACGACACCCGCCGCCCGGCACGGGAGCACCCTCCCGTGCCGGGCGGCGCCCGCCGGCCAGGCCCCGACCCTCCTAAGGAGACCCCCGTGTCCGCGACCCCCCTGCTGGAACTACGCGGGATCGACAAGAGCTTCGGTCCCGTACAGGTGCTCCGCGATGTCGCCTTCACCGTCCACCCAGGCGAAGTGACCGCGCTGGTCGGTGACAACGGCGCCGGCAAGTCGACACTGGTCAAGTGCATCAGCGGCATTCACCCCATCGACGCCGGCGAGGTCCTGTTCAACGGCGAACAGGTGAACATCAGCAACCCGCGCGACGCTGCGGCCCTCGGCATCGAGGTCGTCTACCAGGACCTCGCGCTCTGCGACAACCTCGACATCGTGCAGAACATGTTCCTCGGCCGGGAGAAGCGCCGCGGCATCGTCCTGGACGAGCCGACGATGGAACAGCTCGCCGCTGAGACACTCGCCGGGCTCTCCGTGCGCACCGTCACCTCGCTGCGCCAGCACGTCTCCAGCCTCTCCGGCGGCCAGCGACAGACCGTGGCCATCGCCAAGGCGGTGCTGTGGAACAGCAAGCTTGTCATCCTGGACGAGCCGACCGCGGCGCTCGGCGTCGCGCAGACCGCCCAGGTGCTCGAACTGGTCCGCCGGCTCGCCGACAACGGCCTCGCCGTGGTGCTCATCTCGCACAACATGAACGACGTCTTCGCCGTCTCCGACCGCATCGCCGCGCTGTACCTCGGCCAGATGGTCGCCCAGGTGAAGACCACCGACATCACTCATTCCCAGGTGGTCGAGCTGATCACCGCAGGGCGCTCGGGCGGGCTCGGCCTCGCCACCGACCCGGGTACGGGCGGCAACGGCAACGGCAACCAGCTGGCCGACTCGACCTCAGGAGGCGACCGATGACCACCACCGCCGTGCGGAAGGACGGCCCAGCGGCCGTCACACCGCCGCCGACCGTCGGGAGCCACGCCCGCACCTACCTGAGTCGGGTACGCGGCGGCGACGTCGGCGCGCTGCCCGCGGTGCTGGGCCTGATCGTGCTCTGCACCGTCTTCGCGGTCATGCGGCCGTCGTCGTTCCTGTCGGCCGGTAACTTCGCCAACCTCTTCACCCAGGGCGCGGCGGTCACGCTCATCGCGATGGGCCTGGTCTTCGTGCTGCTGCTCGGCGAGATCGACCTCTCCGCCGGCTTCGCCAGCGGCGTCTGCGCGGCCGTACTCGCCAATGTGGTCACAGTGCTCGGCTACCCCTGGTGGGTCGCCGTGCTCGCCGCTGTCGCCACCGGCGTCGTCATCGGCACCGCCCTCGGCCTGCTCGTCGCGAAGATCGGCATTCCGTCCTTCGTGGTCACCCTCGCCGGCTTCCTCGCCTTCCAGGGCATCGTGCTGATGCTCATGAAGGAAGGCACGAACATCTCCGTACGCGACGACGTGCTTGTCGCCATCGCCAACCGCAACCTCGGCCCCGTCCTGGGCTGGGTGCTCACCATCGTCGCGGTCGCCGGTTACGCGGCCGTGCAACTGCTGAGGCACCGCAACCGGATCGCCCGGGGCCTGATCACCGATCCGCTGGCCGTCGTGGCCGCCCGGATCGTCGGGCTCGCCGTCCTGCTCGGCACGGCGGTCTTCATCCTCAACCTGGAGCGCAGCCGCAACGTGCTGGTCGTCTCCCTCAAGGGCGTGCCGATCGTCGTACCGGTCATCGCGGTACTGCTCATCATCTGGACCTTCGTGCTCCAGCGCACCAGCTACGGCCGCCACATCTACGCTGTGGGCGGCAACCGGGAAGCCGCCCGACGCGCCGGCATCGAGGTGGACCGCATCCGGATCTCGGTATTCGTCATCTGCTCCTCGATGGCTGCCGTCGGCGGCATCGTGGCTGCCAGCCGAGCCAACTCAGTCGACCCCAACACCGGGGGCAGTAACGTACTGCTCTACGCCGTCGGGGCGGCGGTGATCGGCGGCACAAGCCTCTTCGGTGGCAAGGGCCGGGTCTTCGACGCCGTCCTCGGTGGAGCGGTGGTCGCGGTCATCGACAACGGAATGGGCCTCATGGGTTACAGCGCGGGAGTCAAGTACGTGGTCACCGGCGTCGTGCTCATGCTCGCCGCCAGCGTCGACGCCTTCTCCCGCCGCCGGGCAGCCGCCACCGGCACCCGCTGATCACGCGGGGGGAGGTGACACCACATGCGCCCGGCACCAAGCCAGGACGAGGTCCGGCGGCAGAACCTGGGGGCTCTGCTGCGCCACGTACACGTCCACGGGGCGACCACACGGGCTGAACTGACCACCACCCTGAGGCTGAACCGCAGCACCATCGGGGCACTCACCGCCGACCTGACCTCAGTGGGGCTGGTCAGCGAGGGCACACCGAAGGAGACCGGCCGGGCCGGACGTCCGTCACTGGTCGTCCGGCCCGAATCCAACCGGGTGTACGCGTACGCGTACTCCGTCGAGGTTGACCGGCTGCGCGCCGCCCGCGTCGGGCTCGGCGGAGCGGTGCTGGAGCGCCGCGACCTGGACCGACCACGCGGCCTGCTGGCCGCCGAGGCCGCGCCGCTGCTTGCCGGCGCGGTCAAGGAGATGCAGCAGACGGTGCCCGCCGACGCGATCTGCGTCGGCGCCGGCGTGGCCGTCTGCGGCATGGTCCGCCGGGACGACGGCCTGGTCCGGCTCGGTCCCACCACCGGCTGGGTGGACGAGCCGATCGGTGCGGCGCTCGGTGCCGAACTCGGCATCGACGTACCGATCACGGTGGGCAACGTGGCCGACGTGGCGGCGTTCGCCGAACACACCAGGGGCGTCGCGGCCGGCTGCGACAACGTCATCTACCTGTACGGCGACGTCGGCGTCGGCGCCGGCATCATCGCCGGTGGACGCAGGCTCACTGGGCACGGCGGATACGGCGGCGAGGTCGGCCACATGAAGGTGGTCCGCGACGGCCTGCCCTGCGAGTGCGGCGCCCGGGGCTGCTGGGAGACCGAGATCGGCGAGCACGGTCTGCTGCGCGCCGCCGGCCGCTCCGACGCCCGGGGCCGCGACGCGCTGCTGGCCGTCTTCGACGCCGCCGACCGCGGTGACGCACGAGCCCAGACGGCGGTACGTCAGGCCGGCGACTGGCTCGGCTTCGGAGTGGCCAACCTGGTGAACGTCTTCAACCCCGAGATGCTCATCTTCGGCGGCACCATGCGCGACCTCTACCTCGCCGCGGCAGCCCAGATCCGCAGCCGCCTCAACTCCAACGCGCTCGGCGCATGCCTGGAGCACGTCCGGCTGCGCACCCCCCAGCTGGGCGAGGACGCACCCCTGATCGGCGCCGCCGAGTTGGCCTTCGAACGGCTCCTCGCAGACCCCCTCGACGTGGGCTGACGCGCGTACCCTGTCCGGCGTGGATGTCGAGCTGCGCGCCTCCGACGACGACCGCCACCGGGTGGTCGCCGAGCTGCACCGGCACACCACAGCGGGCCGGTTGACGCTCGACGAGTTCTCCGAGCGGGTCGGTGCGGTGTGGACGGCGCGTACCCTCGGTGACCTCGCCGTGCTGACCCGTGACCTGCCAGCTCTGCCTGGCGCCGGCGCCAGCACCCCGGCCGGCACCGAACATCTGGGGCACGGCCGCCGGGAGCTGCTGGTGCTCTTCGCTGTCGCCGCTGTCACCCTGCTGCTGCTCGGTGGTTTCCTCGCCATCACCCGCTGATCCGCGCCCGCGCCGATGAACTGATCGGGCGGAAAGTCCGTACCAGTGGACGGACGGGCAGCCGGCAGGCAACGGCTGCCCGGTCCAGACGCGTTTCGGTCCGGACCGAGGAGGCACCCCAGACATGGCACCGATCAGATCCGCCCGTCGCCAGCCGGGCAACCGGACCCACCGGGCGGCGATGCTACTCATCGCGATCGTCGCGGGGATCGGTGTGCTGCCCGGGGTGGCCGTCGCCGCTCCCGCTGGTGGGCAGCAGCTCAACGCCGCAGACATGACGCTGCTCAACGGGGTGCGGCTGGCCGGGCTGTGGGAGATGCCCGCCGGCCAGATGGCCGCCGAGAAGGGGCAGTCGGCAAAGGTCCGGGAGATCGGTGCGGGCATCGCAAACGAGCACCAGCAGCTCGACCAGCTCGTCGTGGATGCCGCGAACAAACTCGGCGCGACCATCCCCAGCGAGCCGACCGCCGAGCAGAAGGGCTGGCTGGCCGAGATGCAGAAGGCATCCGGCGCCCGGTTCGACCAGATCTTCGTCACCCGGCTCCGGGTGGCCCACGGCAAGATCTTCCCGGTGATCGGCGCGGTGCGGGCCAGCACCCGTGACGCGACGGTCCGCAAGCTCTGCGACGACGCCAACGGCTTTGTCATGCACCACATGCAGATGCTGGAGAGCACCGGCCTGGTCCGCTGGCCGGAACTGCCGCCGGCCGCCCTGCCTGCTCCGGGCTCAGACGGGCTGCTGGCCGCCGCCGCAGCCAACACCGGCCCACAGGTCGGGGTCAGCAGCACTGTCGTCTGGCTGGTCTTCCTCGCCGCGCTGGGCACCGGCGGAATCGCCACCTACCGCATGTTGCGCCGCAACTGACAGTCCACAGTCCGTCGTTGGTGGCCCCGTTCAGCGGTCGACCTGGGTGAAGTCCCAGGAGTGCGGGGCGCGGGCCACCAGCAGGGCAGGCGGGTCGGGCAGTGGGCGCGGGTTGCTGCGCCACTTGGAGATCACCACCACCCGGTGGTCGGTGGAGGAGAAAACCTCGCTGGACACGTGCAGCGGGTCGTGCTCCAACTCGGGCAAGGCCGTGTCGCACACCCACGTGATCAGGTCCGCGACACCGTACGCCTCGGCCCGCGCCTCCCACATCCGCACGATCATCTCCGGTGCCCCCGTCACACGCTTACCGTTGTCAGCGGCAGCGCCGAGTCGGCAGGCAGGTCCAGCCGGCTCGGCGCGACCCCGGCGGCGACCAGGTGCGAACCGAGCGCCGCCACCATCGCCCCGTTGTCGGTGCACAGTTTCGGCCGGGGCACCCGGACCCGGATGCCGTACTTCTCGGCCCGCTGCTCGGCCATCGCCCGCAGCCGGGAGTTCGCCGCCACTCCCCCGCCGATCACCAGCGTGTCGATGCCGTTCGCGCGGCAGGCGGCGAGCGCCTTGCTGGTCAGCACGTCGCACACCGCCTCCTGGAAGGACGCGGCCACGTCGGCCACCGGCACCGGCTCACCGGCGCGCTGCCGAGCCTCGACCCAACGGGCCACTGCGGTCTTCAGCCCGGAGAACGAGAAGTCGTACCGGTGGGCGGCGAGGTCCTTGGCGGCGGTCAGGCCCCGCGGGAAGGCGATCGAGGCGGCGTCACCGGCCCGCGCCTCCCGGTCGATGGGCGGACCGCCCGGGAACGGCAACCCGAGCAGCCGGGCGACCTTGTCGAACGCCTCGCCGGCCGCGTCGTCGATTGTGGCGCCGAGCGGGGTGACGCCACGGGCCAGGTCGTCGACGAGCAGCAGGGACGAGTGCCCGCCGGAGACGAGCAACGCGATGGCGGGTTCCGGCAGCGGCCCGTGTTCCAACGTGTCGACCGCGACGTGCGCGGCGAGGTGGTTCACGCCGTACACCGGCTTCTCGGCGGCCAGCGCGTACCCCTTGGCAGCGGCGACGCCGACGAGCAGGGCACCGGCGAGACCAGGCCCGGAGGTGACCGCGATGGCGTCGATGTCGGCCAGGGTGACACCGGCTTCGGTAAGCGCCCGCTGCATTGTCGGCACGATGGCCTCCAGGTGGGCCCGGCTGGCCACCTCGGGCACCACGCCACCGAAGCGGGCGTGCTCCTCGACGCTTGACGCGAGCGCGTCGGCAAGCAGGGTGTGCCCCCGCACGATGCCGATGCCGGTCTCGTCGCAGGAGGTCTCGATGCCCAGGATCAGCGGTTCGTCAGCCATTGTCGTGTGGTCCGTTCCCGGTCGGCTCGGCGACGCGTTGCATGACCAGCGCGTCGGTGTTGCTCGGTTGGTAGTAGCCGCGCCGCACCCCGATCGGCTCGAAGCCGTACATCGCGTAGAGCCGCTGCGCGGCGACGTTGTCCGCGGCGACCTCCAGCAGGGTGTTGCGTGCGCCGCGCCGGGCCGCCTCGGCGAGCAGGTCCTCCAGCAGGGCACGTCCCACGCCGCGTCGCTGGGCGTCCCGGCGGACTGCGATGTTCTGCACCCACACCTCGTCCGGCGGGGCTCCGGCGAGCCCTGCGTAGCCGAGAACGGTGCCGTCGGCGTCGACCGCGACACGGTAGTAATGCCCGTTGGCCAGTTCGTTCCAGAACATCGCCGGCGACCACTGCTCAGCGCCGAAGAGGTCCGCCTCGATCGGCAGCACCTCGTCGATGTGCCACCAACGGAACGGGTCCAGCCGGACGGTCGTGCTCACGGGAGGACCGGTTTGCGGCCGGTCGCCGCCACCGCGTCCGGGCGGCGCAGGTAGAGCGGGGTGAGCCGTTCACCGGGCGCGCCGGCCCGGATCCGCTCGCCGGCAAGCAGCGCCAGCACTGTGGCATCCGGGTAACGGGGCTCGACCCGTACCGGCATCTCCAGGACCTCGGCGTACCGGTGTGCTCCGTCGCCCACCGCGACAGTCGCTCCCAGTTCCCGGGCGCGGGCGGCGGCCACTGCCGGCGTGGACACCTCCGGACCGACGATTCGCTGGCCCGCGCCGTCGTAGACGGCCCAGTACAGTTCCCGCCGGCGGGCGTCGCTGGCCGCCAGCACCGGCTCGCCGACGGCTGCCGGGTGGCCGATCCCGTCGAGGGAGCAGACGCCGTACGTGGGGATGCCGAGCACCTGACCCATCGTCGCGGCGGTGACCAGCCCGACCCGCAGCCCCGTGAACGGCCCCGGACCGAGCCCGGCGACGATGGCGGTCAGGTCACCCGGACGCGCGTCGACGTCGGCGAGGACCGCGTCGATCTGGGGCGCGAGCAGTTCACCGTGCGCGCGGGCGTCGACCGTGCACCGGTGCGCACGGGACGTCACGCCGGCAGCCGAGACCTCCACCAGCGCTGCGGTCACCGCGGGGGTTGAGCTGTCCACCACGAGTACGAGCACGGTTAGCCAGCCTAGCCGCCCCACCGCCACCACGACCGCCGCCCCGGTCAGCTCCTGCCCACGCCCGCCACCCCCCGCCATCCCGCGACGCCCCCGCCCAGCCACGCCCGCAACCTCGTCGCGCCCTCACCTCACGACGCCCCACCTCGCCACGCCCGCAACCTCGCCAGGCCCGCCGCCCCGCCACGCCCACCACGCCCGCCACGCCCGCAACCTCGGCACCCCGCCGCATTGCCGTCGCTCCGGTTCTACCGGGCTGGCGTCACCTTGCAGCCGCATCGGCCCCACTCGCCGCGGCCACCACCTGCGGCCCGCCCACCTGACGGCGACGGGCGGCGTCCCTCGATGAGCGTGATGTCTGTGAGTCATCAAAATGACTCACAGACATCACGTTCATTGGACAGGGCACCGCCCACCAGCAGGTCATCGATCCGGCGCTGACCTCGGCCGGCGCAACGCCGAGTCGTGAATACGCCGCACCGGTGGAACAAGCCGCCCGGCTTGTTCCACCATGCCGGGATGTCACCCACTCGCCTTGTCTCCCTCCTCGGCGCCGCAGTGCGGCAACAACGAAACCTGCGCGAGTTGAGCCAGCGACAGTTGGCAGCGCTGGCCGGGGTCACCCAGGGGGCGGTGGCGCATATCGAACGCGGCGAGCGCACGCCGAGCATCCCCGTGCTGGAGCGGCTGCTCGCGGCCATGGGCCTCCAGCTGACCGTCGGGGTCGAACCCCTCGACGCGCACCTCGACGCCCGGATCGACGACCTGGCCGCCCGACCGATCGCCGAGCGGATCGATGAACTGGGTCTGGGTCGGTTGCTCGACCGGCTCCCCGATCTCCCGCAGGTGATCACCGGAAGCACTGCAGCACTGTTGCAGGGCGCGCCGGTGCCGGTCGACGCGCTGGAGATCGCCCTGCGCTGGCAGGACTCGAAACAGTTCACAGGCTGGTTGGAGGCGAACTACGGCCAGCGGTGGAACGCCCGCTGGGGTGAGTTCGGCGGGGTGTGGCTGGATCCTGAAGAACCGGGCGAGCACCGTTGGTCGACCCGCTACGGCGAGATCCGGGCCACGATGTGCGACGAGCTGCCGGCAACGATCGAGGTACGCCACGACGGGCGGGGTTACCAGGTGGTGCCGCTGGTCGAGCTGGAGTTGACCGAACCGAGGGCCGCCGAGCTGCTGCGCCGCTATCGGGCCCGACAGCTGGCCAGCGGGGGTTGACCCCACCGGCCAGCAGCTGCGGCGCGGTAAGCAGACGCCAGGCGCGGTCAGCAGACGGCAGGCCCGGTCAGCAGACGGCAGGCCCGGTCAACCGGCGGTGCGCTCCCAGTCGATGGTGGGTAGGCCAGCGTCGGCGAGGGCCTTGTTGGCAGCGCTGAACGGGCGGCTGCCCAGGAAGCCACGGGGGTTCATCGGGCTGGGGTGACCGGCCTCCAGCACGACGTGCTGCGGGTTGGTGACCAGTGCCGCCTTTTTGCGGGCGTAGCCGCCCCAGAGCAGGAAGACCACCCGGTCCGTCGAGGCGTCAAGTGCGCGGATGGTGGCGTCGGTGAACTCTTCCCAGCCGGCGTTGGCGTGCGAGCCCGGCGTGGCCTGGCGCACGGTAAGCACCGCGTTGAGCAGCAGCACGCCCTGCGAGGCCCAGCCGGCGAGGTTGCCGCCACTCGGCTTGGGCACGCCGACGTCCTCGGCCAACTCCTTGAAGACGTTGCGCAGTGACGGCGGCACCGCAACCCCGTCCCGGACGCTGAAGCTCAGCCCGTGCGCCTGCCCGGCCCGGTGGTAAGGGTCCTGCCCGAGGATCAGCACGCGGGTGCTCTGCGGCGGGCAGAGCCGGTATGCCGAGAACAGGTCCTCCAGAGGTGGGAAGACCGTGTGCGTCGCGTACTCCCGGGTGACGAACTCGGCCAGCGCGGTGGTGCGGGCCGGATCCAGGTGGGGGGTGAGCACGGAAAGCCACGGCTCCGGCAACAGGGCCAACAGATCCAGGGCGGGAGCGTCGTCGGGCATCAGGAACCTCTTCCAGCGCGGGTCGGTCCTCCGCACTCTAGGCACCGCGTACGACAGCGGCCCGTCGGCCTAACCCAGGTCGGCGATCCTCCGTGCCCAGTCGCCGCCCACCGGGTCCAGCTCGATGATCCGGGTGTCGTCGTCGCGGCGGTCGATGCGGACCCGCAGGTGCGCGTCGACCAACTGTTCCACAAGGCCCTCGCCCCACTCCACAACGGTGACCGACTCGTCCACCGAGGCGTCCAGGTCCAGGTCGTCGATCTCGGCGCGGGGGTCGCTGGCGTCGCCCAGGCGGTACGCGTCGGCGTGCACCAACGACACCTGGCCACCCCGTGCCTGGTCGGGCCGGTGCACCCGGGCGATAACGAACGTCGGCGAGGTGATGTCGCCCAGCACGCCGAGCCCGGCGCCGATGCCCTGGGTGAGTGCCGTCTTTCCGGCGCCCAGCGGCCCGGTCAACAGCACCAGGTCACCGGCGCGCAGCAGGCCGGCCAGCCTGCGGCCGAACTCGCGGGTGTCCTCGACGGTAGGCAGTTTGACGACGTGACTCACCGGTCCTCCACGCTCTCCAGTGACTCGAGAAACCGCTCCAGAGCGGCGTTTACCTCGTCGGCGTGCTCCAGCATCACCACGTGCCCGCTGTCTTTGATCTTGACGAACTCGGCATGCGGCAAACGCCGGACGATCTCCTCCGAGTGGGTCACCGGAGTGATCATGTCCTTGTCGCCGACGACCACAAGCACCGGGACGTTCGCCAATGCGGCAAGCGCCGGGAACCGCGAGTGCGTGGCGATGGTGCGCAGGTAGCGGGTCACCGTGTCGGCCGACGTCCGGGAGTTCATCATCTCCACGTAGGACACCAGCGCAGGGCTGGGCTTACGCGTGCCGAAGCCGTACTTGCGGGTGAGCAGCCAGGCCACGTTCGACGTGGACTTGCGGGCCTTGTCGATCACCTGGCCGCCGTACCGGGTGGCGTTGCTTGCCATGTACAGCACCGGGCCGCCGACCCTGCCGAGCAGCGCCGGCGCGACCAGCTTGGTCTCCGCGATCAGACCGCCCGAGGTGGCCATCAGCACGGTGCCCACCACCCGGTCACCGAACATCTCGGGGAACAACTCGGCGAACGCCATGATGGTCATGCCGCCCATCGAGTGGCCGACAAGCACCAGCGGCCCGTCCGGGGCGGTCCGGTCGATCACCTGGCGCAGCGTCCGGCCCAGCACCGCCAGGTCGTACTCCCCGGTCTCCAACCGGCCGGACCGGCCGTGACCCGGCTGGTCGTACGCGACGATCCGGTAGTCGCCACGGGCGGCGAGCATCTGGCGTTGGAAGTGGAATGTGCCCATGTCCAGGCAGAAGCCGTGCACAAGCACCACAGTGGGATGCCCGGGCGCCGGGCGGGTCGGCTCGACCACCTCGACGTGGATGTCGGTGCCGTCCGGTAGCTCCAGTCGGAACGCCTCGTCGCACGGCAACTCGTCGAACGTCTCGTGCGCGTACCGGTCAGTGGGGTCGGCTTTGAGCCGGCGCACCAGGGTGCGTTCGGTAGCGACGCCGACGGCCAGACCGGCCGCGGCGACACCCACCGCGCCCAGCAGGCCGGCGACCCGACCGGCCGCCGTCCGCGGACGAGGAATGCGATAGCTCACGGCGTCACCGTTGCCCGCGACCGCCGGGCCCGCAAACCCGGCTCACTCCTCGCGCTCACGGCGCCCGCTCGCCGTCGTAGACACGCGGCACCCGCGTGCTGCCGAACCGCGTGACGATCTCGTAGTTGATCGTGCCGGCCGCCTCGGCCCAGTCGTCGGCGGTCGGTGCGCCGTCCCTGCCGTCGCCGAACAACGTCGCGACGTCGCCGTCGACCACCGGGTCGTCACCACAGTCGATCACGAACTGGTCCATGCAGACCCGCCCGGCGATGGTCCGGCGTGCCCCGGCAAGCTGCACCGGCCCGGTGTTGGACGCGTGCCGGGGCACCCCGTCGGCGTACCCGAGAGGCACCAGGGCCAGATTCGCGTCCGCCTCCGTGGTGTACGTGTGCCCGTAGGAGACGCCGGTGCCGGCGGGCACCCGCTTGGTGAGCATCACCCGGGCGCGGGCGGTCATCGCCGGCCGCAGCCCGTACGTCTCGCCGGCCACCGGAGACAGACCGTAGACGGCCAGCCCGGGGCGGACCAGGTCGAAGTGGGTGTCGGGACGGGTCAGAGTGGCCGCCGAGTTGGCCAGGTGCCGCCAGCGCGGTCGCAGGCCGGCCTGCTCGACCATGGCCAGGCCCTCGTGGAAGACGGCCAACTGGCGGTCGGTGGTGGGGTGGCCGGGCATGTCCGCGTACACGAAGTGGCTCCACACACCGACCACCTCGACCAGGCCGTCGGTCTGCGCCTTCGCGGCGGCGTCCAGCATCTCCGGCCAGTCGGCGACTGTGGCGCCACCTCGGGAGAGCCCAGTGTCGATCTTCAGGTGCAGCCTGGCCGGACGCTCGGCGCGGCGGCTCGCCTCGATCATCTCGTCCAGTTGCGGCAGGCTGGCCGCGCTCAGGTCCACCCCTGCGCTTACCCCCTCGTGCAGGGGCAACCCGGGTGCGAGCAACCAGGCCAGCACCGGTGCGGTGATCCCGGCCCGGCGCAGCGTGAGCGCCTCGTCGAGGGTGCACACGCCGAGCCAGTCGGCGCCAGCGTCCAGGGCGGCGCGGGCGGCCGGGAGCATGCCGTGGCCGTACCCGTCGCCCTTGACGACCGCCATCACCTCGGCGGTCGTGCCGGAGCGGAGCCGGCTCACGTTCTCACGGATCGCGTCAAGGTCGACACGTACCTCGGCCTGCCACATGCACCCAGCCTACTTTCCGCGCTGATCACCGCGGGCGGCGACGCACGGCCCGACCGTCAACCCGACAGTCAACCCGAAACGGTCACTACCTGCCCAACTGGGCGATGACCGGGCGCAGCCCGGTCACCACGTCGGGCGCGGTCACCGGGCCACTCCGGGCCGCCTCCCGACCGGCCAGCCCGTGCAGGTACGCGGCTGCGGCAGCGGACCGGTCCGCCGGCACTCCGGCCGCCAGGAACGAGCCGAGCAGTCCGGCCAGCACATCACCAGTGCCACCGGTGGCCAACGCCGGGCTGCCGGTCGGGTTGACGTACGCCCGGCCGTCCGGCGTGCCGATCACCGTACGGTCCCCCTTGAGCAGGACCACCGCGTTCATCCAGGCGGCCAGCCGCAGTGCGGCACCGACCCGGTCGGCGCCGGGCTCCTCCCCACAGAGCCGGGTGAACTCCCGGTCGTGCGGGGTGACCACGATCGGCGCGTCCCGGCCGCGCAGCCGGTCGGCGAGGGAGCCGTCCACAAGCAGGGTAAGCGCGTCGGCGTCGAGCACCACAGGCACCGGGGCGGCCAGGACTGCCCGCAGCTCGGCTGCCGCGTCCTCGCCGGTGCCCAGTCCGGAGCCGCACACCCAGGCCTGCACCCGGCCGGCGTCGGCGACCCGGCCGGTGGCGATCACCGAGGGGTGCTGGTGCAGCACCTCGCCCCGGGCGCCCCCGGCGTAGCGGACCAGGCCGGTCGGTCCCGCGAGGGCGCCGCCGACGGAGAGCACCGCCGCACCCGGGTACGTCGCCGAGCCGGTCGCCACCCCGACCACACCCCGGGTGTACTTCTCCGACGCCGCGCCCAGCTCCGGCCACCACCGCACGACGTCGGACCACTCGGTGACCTGCAGCGCGGGGGTGCCCCGCAGCCATGGCCGCAGCCCGATGTCGACAAGTTCCACCTGCCCGGCCAGCGCGGCTGCCGGCCCGACCACCAGGGCGGGCTTCAGCGCACCGAACGTCACAGTCACGTCGGCGCGTACCGCTGTAGGCCGATCGGACACGGCCGGCGGGACGTGCCCGGTGTCCACGGCCACCCCGCTCGGCACGTCCACGGCCAGCACTGTGGCCCGCCCTCCGTCACGGCCGCGCAGCTCGTCGAGGCGCTTGACCATCCCGGCGGCGTTCGCCCGCAACCCGCCCGTACCACCGATGCCGACGATGCCGTCGAGGACAAGGTCGACAGGGCCGCTCGGGCCCTGGACCAGCCGACCGCCGGCGGCCCGCAGCGCGGCCAGGCCCGCGGCGTGCGCCCGTCCGGGGGCGATCAGCAGGGCGGACACCTCGACGCCCCGGCGGGCCAGCCGCTCCCCGGCGTAGAGCGCGTCACCACCGTTGTCGCCGGAGCCGACAAGCAGCAGCACCCAACCGCCGTACACCCCGCCCCGCTCGGCGAGCAGCAGCGCGGCCCGGCGGGCAAGCCCGGCGGCGGCGCGCTGCATAAGCGTGCCGCTCGGCAGCGTGCCCATCAGCCCCGCCTCGGCCGCCCGCACGTCGGCCACCCGCCACACCGGTCTCATGTCACCGTGCTCCATCCGTTCACGAATGGGCCGGCGCGGCCCACAGGGCCGATGCCGACGATCACCACTTCACCCTACCGGCGGCGGGGGCCGCAGATTAGCCGTCGGGCACGCGGTGGGCAACGCCTGTGGACACCCAGGGGGTACGCCGACAGCCCGCTGTCCACAGGGCACCCCGCCTCCCTCCGACCGGGCCTAGCGTCAGCGCGTCGATGCCGATCGTCCACGGGGGTGGGGTCATGACCGAGGAGCCGTTCGCCGTCCAGCCGCAGGAGTTGCGCGTCGTGGCCGGTGCGCTCGACGACGAGGCGTACCGGCTGGCGTTGGGTCTGGCCCGGGTGCCCGGCCTGCTGGTGCCGGCGGACGGTTGGCGGGCCGCCACGGCGTTGGCCGGGCTGGAGGCGGCCGGGCACTCCTGGTTCTGCCGGCTGGGCGCCCAGGTGGCGGCGGCCTCGGGTGGGGTGCGGGCGTCAGCTGAGGCGTACGAGACTGTGGACGACCGGGCCGCCGGCCGGTTCACCGGCCTGCCCCGGTGACCGGCGTCGGCTACCGGCAGCTCTGGGCCGCCGACCCGGGCAGGTGGCGGGCCGCCGGGGCGGCCTGGGCCGGGTTGACAGTGCCGGTGCAGCAGCGCGTCGACGGCCTGGGAGCGACCGCCGGGCGGTTGCGCAGCGGGTGGTCGGGTGCGGCGGCCACCGCTGCCGGTGCCCGCCTCGGCGGTCTCCGCGAGGAGTTGGCATCGGTCGCCCCCGCGCTGATCGAGGCCGATCAGGTGCTGGCCGAGCTGGCCGGGCGGCTGACGGTGGCGAAGGCCCGGCTGGCCGAGGCGGTCAGACTGGCCGACGCAGCGGGTCTGGTGGTGGATCGGACGGGCGCGGTGCGGGCCGATCCGTCCCGGGTGGCGCCGACCGAGCGGGCCGGCGTCGCGGCGGCCGGGGCCACGGCAGCGCTGCGGGACGCCCTCGACCGGGCCGGCGCGGCGGACCGGCTGGCCGCCGACCGACTGGACGAGCTGGCCCGGGCCGCCGGTTCCGGTTGGGTGTCCCCACCGCCGCCCGGCCGGCCCGCTCCCGGGGCCTCGCCGGCCCTGGTGCGCGCCTGGTGGTCCGGGTTGACCCCGGCCCAGCGACGGTGGCTGGTGGTGCGCGAGCCGGCCCTGGTCGGCCGCCTGGACGGGGTGCCGGTGGCCGCCCGGGACCAGGCCAACCGGCTGCTGCTCGGGTCCCGACGTGCGGAGTTGCTCGCCGAGCGTCGGCGGCTGTTGGCGCGGGTGCCCCCGGGGCCTGTCGCGTCGGTGCGGCTGCGGGCGGTGGCGGCCCGCCTGGCCGGCCTGGACGCGCTTGTCGAGCGCCTGACGGCGTCCGGGGAGCCGCGGGCGTACCTGCTGGGGCTGGATCCCGCAGGCGAGGGCCGGGTGGTGGTGGCGCTCGGCGACCCGGACCAAGCCGACCGGGTGTTTACGTACGTGCCGGGGACGGGCTCCGGTCTGGACGACGCCCCCGGCGAGCTGGGTCGGGCGGCGCGGGTGCTCGACCGGTGCGCCGCGCTCGCCCCGGGTGAGCGCAGCGCGGCGGTGCTCTGGCTGGACTACGACGCGCCGGATTTCCTCCACGAGGCGGCGTCGGCCGGTCAGGCCCGAGATGCGGGCCCGGCGCTGCACCGCTTCCAGGAGGGGCTGCGCGCCAGCCACGAGGGACCGCCAGCCCGGCAGACCGTGCTCGGGCACAGCTACGGGTCGCTCGTGGTGGGTGTGGCCGCCCGGGAGCACGGGTTGGCCGCCGACGCGCTGATGTTCGTCGGCTCACCCGGGGTCGGTGCGGCACACGCCGGCGAGTTGGGCGTACCGCCGGGTCAGGTCTGGGCCAGCCAGGCCCCCGACGACGTGATCCGCCTGGCCCAGCCGGTGGACGAGTTCGGCCGGCGGGCCCTGCTCGGCGCGGCACCACTCGCCGCCGTGCTGGGCTGGCCCGACCGCACCGGCCACGAGCTGTGGTTCGGTCACGACCCTGCCGATCCAGGGTTCGGCGGTCGGGTCTTCCGCAGCGGGCGAGGCGGGCACTCCGGTTACTGGGACCCGGGCAACCCCGCACTGGACGGGATGGCCCGGGTCGTGCTGGGCCGCTGAGGGCTACTCGACGGTGACCGACTTGGCCAGGTTGCGGGGCTGGTCCACGTCGTGCCCCCGGGCGGCGGCGATCTCGGCGGCGAGCACCTGCAACGGGACCGTGGTGACCAGAGGTGCCAGCAGGGTCGGCGTACGCGGCACGTAGATCAGATGGTCGGCGTACCGGACGACAGCCTCGTCGCCCTCCTCGGCGATCACGATGGTGCGTGCGCCGCGCGCCCGTACCTCCTGGATGTTGGAGACGACCTTGTCGTGCAGCATTCCCCGGCCGACCGGCGACGGCACCACGCAGATCACCGGGGTGCCCTTGTCGATAAGGGCGATCGGGCCGTGCTTCAGCTCGCCGGCCGCGAAGCCCTCGGCGTGCATGTACGCAAGTTCCTTGAGCTTGAGTGCGCCCTCCAGGGCGACCGGGTAGCCGACGTGCCGGCCGATGAACAGGATGGTGGGCTCGGCCTTCAGCTCTCGGGCCAGCTCGCGGACGGGCTCGATCCGGTCCAGCAGCTCACGCAGCTTGCTCGGCATCTCCTGCAACTGGGCGACGACCGCGCCTACCTCGTCGGCGAACTTGATGCCGCGTACCTGGGCCAGGTGCAGCCCGATCAGATAGCAGGCGACGAGCTGGGTGAGGAACGCCTTTGTGGAGGCGACGGCGATCTCCGGCCCGCCGTGGGTGTAGAGGACGGCGTCGGACTCGCGCGGGATCGTCGAGCCGTTGGTGTTGCAGATGGCCAGCACCCGGGCCTTCTGCTCCTTTGCGTGCCGCAGCGCCATCAGGGTGTCCATCGTCTCGCCGGACTGCGAGATCACCACGATCAGCGTGGACCGGTCGAGCACCGGGTCGCGGTAGCGGAACTCGCTGGCAAGCTCCACCTCGCACGGGATCCTTGTCCAGTGCTCGATGGCGTACTTGGCGACCATGCCGGAGTGGTACGCCGTGCCGCAGGCCACGATGAAGATCTTGTCGACGTCCCGCAGATCCTGGTCGCTGAGGCGGACCTCGTCCAGGGCGATCTCACCGGTCTCGGTGAGCCGGCCGAGCAGGGTGTCGGCGATGGCCTGCGGCTGCTCCTCGATCTCCTTGAGCATGAACCAGTCGTAGCCGCCCTTCTCGGCCGCCGACGAGTCCCAGTCGATGTGGAAGTCCTTACCGCTTGCGGGCTGGCCGTCGAAGTCGGTGATCTCGATGCTGTCGCCGGTGATCAGGACGATCTGGTCCTGGCCCAGCTCCACGGCGTCCCGCGTGTGCTCGATGAACGCGGCCACGTCGCTGGCCAGGTAGTTTTCTCCGTCGCCCCGGCCGACCACCAGCGGCGAGTTGCGCCGGGCGCCGACGACCGCGCCGGGCACCGCGGCGTCGACCGCCAGCAGTGTGAACGCGCCCTCCAGCCGCTGGCAGACCACCCGCATGCCGGCGGCGAGCAGTTGCGGGCTGTCCGGCTGACCGGCGGCCCGCAGGTCGGCCAGCGCCGCAGAGAGCAGATGCGCGGCGCACTCGGTGTCGGTGTCGCTGGTGAACTGGACGCCGTCGTCCTCCAACTCCGCGCGGAGCTTGGCGAAGTTCTCGATGATGCCGTTGTGGATGACCGCGACCCGGCCGTCGGGGGCGGTGTGCGGGTGGGCGTTGCGGTCCGTGGGACCGCCGTGGGTGGCCCAGCGGGTGTGCCCGATGCCTGTGGTGCCGTCACCAATGCCCAACGGGCTGGCCGCGCAGGAGGTCGGGTCGTCGGCGGCCCGCTCGGAGAGCACCTTCTCCAGGTTGGCGAGCTTGCCGGCCTTCTTCTCGGCCAGCAGTTGACCGTCACAAACGATCGCGACGCCCGCCGAGTCGTAGCCGCGGTATTCCAACCGCCGCAGCCCATCGAGCACGATGCCCAGTGCGGGGCGCGCGCCCGCGTATCCCACGATTCCACACATGGCCCGCAGCCTAACCCAGTTTCGCTCACCTTGGGTGCTCGAAAGTCGGCCTATCAATCACGGAATCTGAGCGATCGGCGGGTAGAGCGTCCAGACCAGGACAACCCGAGCCACTCGAATACAAGAGCCAGCCAGCCCGCAAGCCATACCCGTTCCCACTCACCTCACCCACCCGGTCCACCCCGACCCGAATCGACCAGCCCCGGTCCAGCCCGACCCAACCAGCCATGCCATCCCAGCCCGATCCAGCCATGCCGCCCCAGTCCAGCCCATGCCGCCCCGGTCCAGCCCCAGCCCCAGCCCCAGCCCCAGCCCCAGCCCCAGCCCCAGCCCCAGCCCCAGCCCCAGCCCCAGCCCCAGCGATCATGCAGTTCGTGTCGCCGTTACGCGTGGAACGACCGCTATGCCACGGCAGCAAGTGCAAGATCCGCAGGAAGAAGGCCGAGAACCGCCGCCCCACGAGCCCACACCGTCGATCATGGAGTTGTGGTGCCCGGAGAGTGCTGCGATGTCGCTTTCGTCTACCACCACAACTCCATGATCGACGGGGCGGGATCGGAGCGGAGCTAGGCGGACAGGAACCGGGGCGGTGCGGAGCTAGGCGGCCCGGGACAGGGTCGGGTGCAGAGCTAGGCGGACAGGGCCGAGCTGGGCGGCCGGGGACGAGGGCTGGTCGGGCCCGGGACAAGGGCCAGCCGCGCCCGATGAGAGCTGAGCGGGCCCGGGAACAAGGGCTGGTCGGGCCAGGGCTGGGGCTGAGCTGCGGCTGCGGCTGCGGCTGCGGCTGCGGCTGCGGCTGCGCCGGGGCCGGGGCCGGGGCCAGGGCTGAGCCGGGGCCAGGGCTGGTGAGGACTGGGGCTGGGCGGGGCGAGGGCTGGGCGGGGTTTGTTGGGAAGGCTGCGCCTGAATCTCTCTTGTATCCGGGACGCTGGGGTGGCCGTAGGCTGGCGCAGGTGACGAGCACCGATGTCGACCCGCTGGTGGCCCGGATGCGGCCGTTCGGCACGACGATCTTCGCTGAGATGTCCGCTCTCGCCGTACGCACCGGGGCGGTCAACCTGGGCCAGGGTTTCCCGGACACCGACGGCCCTCCGGAGATGCTGGCCGCTGCGGCTGAGGCGCTCCGCAGTGGGCAGAACCAGTACCCGCCCGGTCCGGGGATCCCCGCCCTCCGTGCGGCGGTCGCGGCCCATCAGCGGCGGTTCCACGAGCTGGAGTACGACCCCGACGGCGAGATCGTGATCACGGCGGGTGCGACGGAGGCGGTGGCGGCGAGCATCCTCGCTCTCTGCGAGCCGGGCGACGAGGTGGTGTGCTTCGAGCCGTACTACGACTCGTACGCCGCATCGATCGCTCTGGCCGGTGCGGTCCGGCGGCCGGTCACGTTGCGTCCCGTCGACGGCGGCCGGTACGCCTTCGACCCGGCGGCGCTGCGCGCGGCGTTCGGCCCTCGCACCCGCCTGGTGCTGCTCAACTCGCCGCACAACCCGACCGGCAAGGTGTTCACGCCGGCCGAGCTGGCGCTTGTCGCCGAGCTGTGCCAGGAGTTCGACGCGTACGCGGTCACCGACGAGGTGTACGAGCACCTGGTGTTCAGCGACGCGTCGAGCGCACACGTGCCGCTGGCCACGCTGCCGGGGATGCGCGAGCGTACGTTGCGGATCTCGTCGGCCGGCAAGACCTTCTCCTGTACGGGCTGGAAGGTCGGCTGGGCCAGTGGTCCCGCCGCTCTGGTGTCGGCCGTGCTGCGGGTGAAGCAGTTCCTCACCTTCGTGAACGCCTCCCCGCTGCAACCGGCCGTCGCCGTGGCGCTGGCACTGCCGGATGACTACTTCACAGGCTTCCGCGATGGGCTCCAACAGCAACGTGACCAACTCGTGGGCGGCCTGACCGACGCCGGGTTCGAGGTGCTGGTGCCGGAGGGGACGTACTTCGTCACCGCCGACATCACGCCACTCGGCGGTTCGGACGGGGTGGAGTTCTGCCGGTCGCTGCCGGAGCGCTGCGGCGTGGTGGCGGTGCCGACGCAGGTCTTCTACGACGACGTCGAGGCGGGCCGGCGGTTGGTGCGGTTCGCCTTCTGCAAGCGCCCGGAGGTGCTGAGCGAGGCGGTCACCCGACTACGCGCGCTGACCCCGGACCGCTGACCGACGGATCACCCGAGCCAGCCGGCCGACCCTGGGCCAGCCCAGACCGAGCCAGGCCAGCCCGAACCGAGTCAGCCCAGGCCAGGCCGAGTCAGCCCAGGCCAGCCCGAGCCAGGCCGGCCCGAGCAGGCCGGCCTGGGCACGGGCGCGGAGGTGCTGCTCCTAGCTAGCGGGGCTGGCGGTGCGGACGAGATCCGCGATGCGTTCGGCCACGGACCGCGCCGTCGCCTCGGTTGCCGCCTCGACCATGACGCGGACCAGCGGTTCGGTGCCCGAGGGACGCAGCAGCACCCGGCCGGTCTCGCCCAACTCCGCCTCGGCCCGTTCGACCTCGGCACGGACGGCCGGCGCGTTGGCGCCGACGGTCCGGTCGCCGACGGGCACGTTGATGAGCACCTGAGGCAGCTTGGTGATCACGGACGCCAGTTCGGCGAGGGACTGGCCGGTGGCTGCCATGCGGGCCATCAGGTGCAGGCCGGTGAGGACGCCGTCGCCGGTGGTGGCATGTGCGGGCATGACGATGTGCCCGCTCTGCTCGCCGCCGAGCGCCAGGCCGGAGGCACGTAGCTCCTCCAGGACGTACCGGTCGCCGACCTTGGTCTCGATCAGCCGGATGCCCTGCGCGGACATCGCGAGTCGCAGGCCGAGGTTGCTCATCACGGTGGCCACCAGGGTGTCCTGGGTGAGCGTTCCGGCCTCCCGCATGGCCAGCGCGAGGATCGCCATCACCTGGTCGCCGTCGACCTCGTCACCGTCGGCGGTGACCGCCAGGCAGCGGTCGGCGTCGCCGTCGTGGGCGATGCCGAGGTGGGCGCCGTGCTCGACAACGGCTTCGCGCAGCGTCTCGATGTGGTTGGAGCCGCAGTCGTCGTTGATGTTGAGCCCGTCGGGCTCGGCGTGGATGGCGATGACCTCGGCGCCGGCCTCCCGGTAGGCGACCGGAGCGACCTCGGCGGCGGCGCCGTTGGCGCAGTCGACCACGACCTTGATCCCGTCGAGCCGGTGCGGCAGGGTGCCGACCAGGTGCTGGACGTAGTGGTCCGCCCCGTCGAGCAGGTCGTGCACCCGGCCGACGCCGGCGCCGGTCGGCCGGTCCCAGGCGGTGGTGGCGTTCGTCTCGACTGCCGCCTCGATCCGCATCTCGATCTCGTCGGGCAGCTTGTGGCCGCCGGCGGCGAAGAGCTTGATGCCGTTGTCCGGCATCGGGTTGTGTGACGCGGACAGCATCACCCCGAGGTCGGCCTTGGCCTCGGCGGTGAGGAACGCCACGGCCGGGGTGGGCAGCACGCCCACCCGCACCACGTTCGCGCCGGCACTGGTGAGCCCCGCCACGACTGCGGCTTCCAGCATCTCGCCGCTGGCCCGGGTGTCGCGGCCGACGACGGCGAGCGGCGGATGGCTGCGATCCGTCTCGGAGAGCGTGTGCGCGGCGGCCACGGCGAGCGCGAGCGCCAACTCCGGTGTGAGATCCGCATTCGCCCGCCCGCGTACGCCGTCCGTGCCGAACAACCGACCCATACCCGCCAACCTCCGATGAGCACTGCCTATGAGGAGAAAGCGGAACGGCCGGTCCACCTCCCCCGTTCGAGGGGAGGCGGACCGGCCGTCCGTCAGAAGTACAACGCGCTGGGAAAGATCAGCGCTTCGAGTACTGGGGAGCCTTACGGGCCTTCTTGAGGCCGTACTTCTTGCTCTCCTTGACCCGGGCGTCACGGGTGAGGAAGCCGGCCTTCTTGAGGGCCGGGCGGTCGTCCGGCTCGCTGACGATCAGCGCACGGGCGATGGCCAGCCGCAGCGCACCGGCCTGGCCGGTGGTGCCGCCGCCGCGCAGGTTGGCGATGACGTCGAACGCCTCGGGCTTCTCGGCGGTGACCAGCGGGTCCTTGATGAGCTGCTGGTGCACCTTGCTCGGGAAGTACGCCTCGAGGTCACGGCCGTTGCACGTGATCTTGCCGGTGCCCGGGACGATACGAACCCGGACGATGGCCTCCTTGCGCCGACCCACGGTCTGGATCGGGCGGTCACCACGCGGCGCGCGGGCGACGGGCGCCGGCGCCTCGGTGGCCTCGGGGGCAACCTCGGTCTCGGTGATGTCGGTCATGCTGCTTCCTTCGCCCGCGCTCACTGCGCGATCTGCTTGATCTCGAACGGCACCGGCTGCTGCGCGAGGTGCGGGTGCTCGGCACCGGCGTAGACCTTCAGCTTCTTGATCAGCTGACGGCCGAGCTTGTTGTGCGGGAGCATTCCCTTCACAGCGAGCTCGATGGCCCGCTCCGGGCGCTTGGTCAGCAGCTCGTCGTAGCCGATCTGCTTCAGGCCACCCGGGTAACCGGAGTGGCGGTAAGCGACCTTGGTCTGGCGCTTGTTGCCGGTCAGCGCAACCTTGCCCGCGTTCACGATGACGACGAAGTCGCCCGTGTCGACGTGCGGCGCGAAAGTCGGCTTGTGCTTACCACGCAGCAACGTGGCGGCGTGGGTGGCCAGGCGGCCCAGCACGACATCAGAGGCGTCGATGACGTGCCACTGACGCTCGATCTCACCCGGCTTCGGGCTGTACGTACGCACAGGTCTACCTTGTCTCGTCGTCGGTCTGGGGTCGCGCGCCGAGGTGACCAGATCTTGCAGGCCGGACCAGCGCGCACGAACGACCAAGCGTACCTGATAGGGCACGCCTCTGGATGTCGTACAACAGCAGGCAACGATACCCGGCGCCCCGTCCGCAGGTCAAAACGGGGGTGCGGTCCCGCGCGCCGACGCGCCGGCCGTGGTTCAGCTCACACTCCGGCGAGCTGCCCGGCACGCGGACGACGGTAGACCACCCAGGTGACGGCGAAACAGAGCGCGTACCAGCCGATGAAGACGAGGTAGGCGGCGTCGGCGTTGCCGGAGCCGAGGAACGACTGGCGGAAGGAGATGTTGACGAGCACCCCGCCGGAGGCGCCGACGGCACCGGCGATGCCGATCAACGAACCGGTCATCCGCCGTGCCCAGCGGGCGGCGTCCTCCGGGTCACGCCCGGCTACCACCGCGTCCGCCGCCCGGGCCCGGAAGATGGCCGGGATCATCTTGTAGGTGGAGCCGTTGCCGATGCCGGAGAACACGAAGAGGGCGATGAACCCGGTCAGGTAGAGCCCGAAGGAGCGTTCCCGGGCCGCGTACAGCACGGTGCTGGCGCCGGCTGCCATCGCCACGAAGTTCCAGAAGGTCACCCGGGCGCCGCCCAGGCGGTCGGCAAGGTGCCCGCCCAGCGGCCGGATCAGCGAACCGACGAGCGGGCCGAGGAAGGTCAGCCAGGCCGCGTCGACGGGGGTGGGGAACCGCTCCGCGAACTCGAGTTGCAGCACCTGGCCGAAGGCGAAGCCGAACCCGATGAACGAGCCGAACGTGCCGACGTACAGCAGGGACATGATCCAGGTGTGCGGATCGCGGGCGGCCTCGCGCAGCGCTCCGGGCTCGTTGCGCGCGCCGGGCACGGTGTCCAACCAGCGGGCCGCCGCCAGCGCGGCAAGCACGATCAGCGGCAGGTAGACCGCCGGCACCAGCCGGGGGTACGCGGCACCGGCGGTCGCGAGGACCGCGAGCCCGACCAACTGCACAGCGGGTACGCCCAGGTTGCCGCCGCCCGCGTTGAGCCCGAGGGCCCGCCCCTTGAGCCGGGACGGGTAGAACAGGTTGATGTTCGCCATCGAGGAGGCGAAGTTGCCGCCGCCGACCCCGGTGAGGCAGGCGAGCACCATGAGCGTGCCGTAGGACACCCCGGGTTCCAGTAGCACCGCCATCGGCACTGTCGGTACGAGCAGCAGCAGGGCGCTGATGATCGTCCAGCGCCGGCCGCCGAAGCGGGCCACGGCCAGCGTGTACGGCAGCCGCAGCACCGCGCCCAGCGCGGCGGGCACGGCGGTGAGCAGGAACTTGCCGGCCGGGTCGATGCCGTACTCGGGGCCGAGGAAGAGCACTGTCACCGACCAGAGGCTCCACACGGAGAAACCGACGTGCTCGGCGAAGATCGACACCCAGAGGTTCCGTCGGGCAATCGGCGCGCCGGTGGTCCGCCAGAATTCGGGGTCCTCGGGTCGCCAGTCGTCGAGCCGGTGTCGGGTCGCGGTGGTGGCCGGTGGGCCGGCGCTGACTGCGGTGCTGGTGAGCGTGCTCACGGCGGCTCCTCCTCGTCGATGTGACAGGGAGGAACGCTAGGAACACCGGATTACCCGGCAGTGCCCGTCGCGGGTCGGCCGGGATACGGGGACCGCACCACGGGCCGACGACGATGGTGAGCGCGGTCAGAGTTGCTGGAGGATGCGCAGCGCGCGGCCGACCCGGAGCATGGTGTCGGTGTCGGCGACGTCCACGCAACTGGTGAACCACTTCTTCATGGGTGACGAGATCCGGTCGGGCATCACCACGTAGCGGCCCATGGACACGGCGAGCGGGGAATCCCGCAGCAGCGACTCCTCGACAACCTCGACGACGATCACGATGGGCACGTCGGTGGAGTTGTAGACGTCTGAGCTGATCACCAGGCCGAGGCGTTCCCGGGCGCCCTCGATGCGCCAGACCTCACCCCTACGCAGCACGCGGCCGTCCGTCGGCGAGGAGGTCGTTGACCATGCCTGCCTCGCGGGCGTCGGCGAGGGCTGCGGACTCCAGGTCGAGGCTGGCGCGGCCCACGGCGGCGGCGTGCGCGGTGAAGACCTCGCGCAGCGCCTTTTCCCGGGCGGCCTGGTCCATCCAGGCCGAGAGCGAGAGCCCTTCACGCTTGGCGAAGCGTCGGGCGTCCTCGATTGTCTCGTCTGTGAACGACAACGTCACCTTGGCAGTCATGCCGATGAGATTACCCAGCGGTATGACTATCAGTCATCCGCACGCTTACCCGCTTGCCACTGGCGGGCGAAAGGCGCAATTCACCGGGCCTGCTCGCCTGCCCGGCCGCCGAACACCGCGAAGCGCCACTCCTTGAAGAAACAGTCGACGTCGACCAGCCCCGCCTCGTCGAGCCACCGGCACTGGTCGGCGACGGTAGCGGGCCGGTCGTGCCGCATCCGCTCCCGTGCGGCGGCGATCTCGTCGGGAGGCGAGCCCAGCTCGGTGATCCGCGCCGTCCACGCCTCGTCGTAGCGCCGGTCCAGGGCAGGGGTCGGCCCGGCCACCTGCTCGGCGTTGACGAAGACGCCGCCGGGTGCCAGCGTGCCGGCGGCCCGCCGGTAGAGCGCCCGCTTGCCGGCGTCGTCCAGGTGGTGGATCGCCAGCGCGCTGACCACTGCGTCGTACCGGCCGGTCGGCAGGTCGTCGGCCAGGTCGGCCCGGACGGTCCGGTGCGGCACGGCGCGGGCGCGCAACTGGTCGGCGGCGCGGGACAGCATTGCCGGCGCGGCGTCCACCAGGGTCAGCCGCACTCCCGGCACCGCGGCGGCGAGCAGGAGCGAGAGCAGGCCGGTGCCGGCGCCCAGGTCCAACACCTCTGGGGTACGGCCGGCGGCCAGCGCGGCGCGCAACGGTGGCGCGGCCACCTGGACGGCGGTGCCGTAGAAGGAATCGAAGCAGGGCACCAGCCTGCGGCGTGCCTCGTCGTAGGTGCCGGCCACCGCGTCGAACGCTTCCGCCACACTCATCGTGACTCCCAAGAATTGAGACGACTTTCCCAGATAATAGACCCTCAGCGGCCGGTCGGTGCACCCCTGACCGCAGCGTGAGACACCTGCCGGACGCCTCCCGCGAGGCGGCCGGCAGGTCGGCGATCAGGACCCAGCCGTCACTTCCGATGCCTTCGTGCGGTGTGAGCCGTACTTGACAGGACCGAAACAGAAGGGACGCCGACGCGAAACCGCCCGGCGGCACGCTTTCCCGACATGACAGACGGTGCATGGTCGGCAACTCGACCGGGGCGGACGCCCCGGGAGGCAGCCACACACTGCCCGTACTGCGCACTCCAGTGTGGGATGACACTGCGGGAGGACGACGGCCGGGTGACGGTGCTCCCCCGCCAGTTCCCCACCAACCGGGGCGGCCTCTGCCAGAAGGGCTGGACCTCCGCCGACCTGCTCGACCATCCGGAGCGGCTGACCAGCCCGCTGCTGCGCGACCCGGTCACCGGTGACCTGCGCCCCGCGAGCTGGGACGAAGCGCTGGGCCGGATCGTCACCGGCATCCACGCCGTCCAGGGCAGCGCCGGCCGGGACGCCGTCGCCGTCTTCGGTGGCGGTGGGCTCACCAACGAGAAGGCGTACGCGCTGGGAAAGTTCGCCCGCGTCGCGCTGCGCACCAGGCACATCGACTACAACGGACGGTTCTGCATGTCCTCGGCGGCGGCGGCCGGGATGCGCGCCTTCGGTGTCGACAGGGGCCTGCCCTTCCCGCTGGCCGACCTCGGCCGCGCCGACACCCTGCTGCTGGTCGGCGCGAACCCGGCGGAGACCATGCCGCCGCTGATGCGCTGGCTGACCGAGCAGCGACGCGGCGGCGGCCGGCTGATCGTCGTCGACCCCCGGCTCACCGCCACCGCCCGTCAGGCCGACCTGCACCTGCAACCGCTGCCCGGCACCGACCTCGCGGTTGCCAACGCGCTGCTGCACATCGCGCTCACGGAGGGCTGGGTCGACAAGGCGTACGTCGCCGACCGCACGACCGGCTTCGAGGCGGTCCGCCGCAGCGTCGCCGCCTGGTGGCCGGCCCGCGCCGAACAACTCTCCGGCGTTCCGGTGGCCGACCTGGAGGCGACCGCCCGCGCGTTGGGCACCGGCGGGCGGGTGATCATCCTGACCGCTCGCGGCGCCGAACAGCATGCCAAGGGCGTCGACACTGTCACCGCGTACGTCAATCTGGCCCTCGCCCTCGGTCTGCCCGGCCGGGAGGGCTCCGGGTACGGCTGCCTCACCGGCCAGGGCAACGGCCAGGGCGGGCGTGAGCACGGGCAGAAGGCCGACCAGCTCCCCGGCTACCGGCGGATCGACGACCCGGCGGCCCGGGAGCACGTGGCGGGGGTCTGGGGCGTACCGGCCGACGACCTGCCCGGTCCCGGCGTGCCGGCCCTGCAACTGCTCGACTCGCTCGGCACTCCCGGCGGCCCCCGGGCGCTGCTGGTGTTCGGCTCGAACCCGGTGGTCTCCGCTCCCCGCGCGAGCAGGATCGAGGGCAGGCTGCGCGACCTCGACCTGCTTGTCGTCGCCGACCTGCTGCTCTCCGAGACCGCGGCGCTGGCCGACGTGGTGCTGCCCACCGCGCAGTGGGCCGAGGAGGACGGCACCATGACCAACCTGGAGGGCCGGGTGCTGCGCCGACGCGCGCTGCGCCCACCCCCGCCGGACGTCCGCACCGACCTGGCCATCATCGCCGACCTCGCGGCCCGGCTGGCAGCCGCGGAGGAAACCGGCACCGGCCCGACCGTCGCCGCGACGCCGAGCCCTGCACGGGGCACCGCCGAAGCCGCCAGCGCCCGCGCGCGGAGTGCCGCGGCGACGCGGTTTCCGAGTGACCCGGCCGTCGTGTTCGCCGAGTTGCGCCGCGCCTCCGCCGGCGGGGTAGCCGATTACGCAGGCATCAGTTGGGATCGGATCGACGCCGCCGACGGCGTCTTCTGGCCCTGCCCGACCGAGGACGGGCCGGACACGCCACGGCTCTTCGCCGACCGGTTCGGCACCCCGGACGGTCGTGCCCGCTTCCATCCCGTGGACCACCGGCCGGCCGCCGAGGAGGTCTGCGACGCGTACCCGCTGCACTTCACCACCGGCCGGGTGCTGGCGCAGTATCAGTCCGGCACCCAGACCCGCAGGGTTGACGCGTTGCGCCGGGCCGCGGGTGAGGCTTTCGTCGAGCTGCACCCCGACCTGGCCGCCCGGTTGGGCGTCGACGACGGTGACAGGGTGCGGGTGACCTCGCGCCGAGGGGAGCTGCACGCCCCGGCCCGACTCAGCCCGGGGATCCGGCCGGACACTGTCTTCGCGCCGTTCCACTGGCCCGGTGCGGCCCGTGCCAACTCGGTGACGAACGACGCGGTGGACCCGATCTCCGGGATGCCCGAGTTCAAGATCTGCGCGGTCCGGGTGGAGAAGGCATGAGCGGCCGCGTCGTGATCGTCGGCAACGGGATGGCCGGTGCCCGTCTCGCGAGCGAACTGCACACCCGCGAGGGCGACCGGAAGGTCACAGTGCTCGGGGCGGAGCAGCACCGCGCGTACAACCGGATCATGCTCTCCACCCTGCTGGCGGGCCGGATCGGCGAGCCGGACGTGGAGCTGACCGAGGCCGCCGGGCACGGCATCGACAGGCGTACCGGCGTGCAGGTGACCGCCGTGGACCGGTCGGGCCGCGAGGTCCAGACCGCCGACGGCGAACGCATCGGCTACGACCATCTGGTGCTGGCCACCGGCAGCCGGCCGGTGCTGCCGGCGCTGCCCGGCCTCGACCCGGCCCACCTACCGGACCGGGTGGTCCCGTTCCGGACCCTCGACGACTGCCGCCGGATCCTCGCCGTGGCTGACGGCGCCGGCACCGCGATCGTGCTCGGCGGCGGGCTGCTCGGCCTGGAGGCCGCCCGAGGGCTCGCCACCCGAGGGCTTGTCACAACAGTGGTGCACCCGAGGGAGCACCTGATGGAACGGCAACTCGACCCGGCGGCAAGCGCGGTGCTCGCCGGCACGCTCGCCGGGCTCGGCGTCACGGTCGAGCTCGCGGTGCCGGCGGCCGGGATCGAAGCGGACGCCGACCGGGTCCGCCTCGACCTGGCCGACGGCCGGACGCTCACCGCCGACCTGCTTGTGCTCTGCTGCGGGGTACGCCCCGACACCGCCCTCGCGACGGCCGCCGGGCTGGCCGTGCGACGCGGCGTGGTGGTGGACGACAGGCTGCGCACAAACGACCGGCGCGTCTCGGCGATCGGCGACTGCGCCGAGCACGACGGCGTACTCACCGGGCTCGTCGCACCCGCCTGGGCGCAGGCCCGGGTGCTCGCCGACGTGCTGACCGGGACGGACCCGCTGGCCCGCTACCGGCCCCGGCCAGTGGTGACCCGGCTCAAGGCGGCCGGGATCGACCTGGCGGCCATGGGCGACCCGGTGGGCGGCGAGCCGGGCGAGGTGCTGACCTTCGCCGACCCGACCCGGGGGACGTACGCGCGGCTGCGGATCCACGACGAGCGGCTTACCGGCGCGATCCTGCTGGGCGACAACCCGGCAGTCGGCACGGTGATCCAGCTCTTCGACCGTGGTCACCCGGTGCCGGCCGACCGGCGGGCGCTGCTGCTGGGCCGAGCGCTCGGCGGCGGTGCCGCCACGACTCCGGCCGCAACACCTGCGCTCATGCCGGACGCCGCAGTCGTCTGCCAGTGCAACGCCGTCACCAAGGGAACGCTTGTGCGGTGCTGGCGGGCCGGAGCGCGAACTGTCGACGCGGTGGTGGCGTCCACCCGCGCCGGCACCGGATGCGGGGGGTGCCGGGACGCCGTCGCCGGCATCGTCGACTGGCTGTCCCAAGCGGAATCGGTGGAGGTGACGCGATGAGCGGCGGTGACCTGGTCGTCATCGGCAACGGCATGGTGGGGCAGCGTTTCGTCGACGCGCTGCGCGCCCGCGATCCACAGCAACACTGGCGGGTCACCGTGTTGGCCGAGGAGCGGCGTCCGGCGTACGACAGGGTGCGGCTCTCGGCGTTCTTCGACGGGGTGGGCGAGGACGAACTCAACGTGCACACCCCGCACGACGGGGTGCGGCTGCGCCTCGGCGAGCCGGCCACCGCCATCGACCGTGACCGGCGGGTGGTGACCACCGTCGACGGCGAGTACCCGTATGACGCGCTGGTGCTGGCCACCGGCTCGTACCCGTTCGTGCCTCCGGTGCCCGGCGCCGACCTGCCCGGAGTCTTCGTCTACCGCACCCTTGACGACCTGGCTGCGATCCGGGCGTACGCGCAGGGCCGGCGGGTCGGCGCGGTGATCGGCGGTGGGCTGCTCGGGTTGGAGGCGGCAAACGCCCTGCGACTGCTGGGCCTGAGCACCGACGTTGTCGAGTTCGCGCCCCGCCTCATGCCGGTGCAGGTCGATCAGGCCGGCGCGGCGATGCTCCGTCGGTACGTCGAGGAGTTGGGTGTGCGTACCCACCTCGGGGTGGGCACCACGGCGATCCGGGCCGGGGCGGACGGCGCTGTCGAGGCCCTGGAACTCTCCGACGGCCGTACCGTCGACGCGGACCTGGTGGTGGTGGCCGCCGGCATCCGACCGCGCGACGAGCTGGCGCGGGCCGCCGACCTGCCGCTCGGCCCGCGCGGCGGGGTGCTTGTCGACGCGACCTGCCGCAGCGCCGACGAGCGGATCTGGGCGGTCGGTGAGTGCGCTGCGGTCGACGGCACCTGCCACGGTCTGGTCGCTCCCGGGTACGCGACGGCCGAGGTGGTGGCCGACCGGCTGGTCGGCGGCGCGGCGACCTTCCCGGGCGCGGACACCGCCACCAAGCTGAAGCTGCTCGGCGTGGACGTGGCCTCGTTCGGTGACGCGCACGGCACCACCGAGGGCTGCCTGGACGTCACGTTCACCGATCCGGCCACCCGGGTCTACGCGAAGCTGGTCCTGTCCGACGACGCGCACACCCTGCTGGGCGGGGTGCTGGTGGGCGACGCCAGCGCGTACCCGACGTTGCGGGCCAGTGTGGGCGGCCCGCTGCCGGCCGCGCCGCTTGCGTTGCTCGCGCCGGACGGCGGCGGCGCGGACGCCGGCGCGCTGCCCGCAAGCGCGCAGGTCTGCTCCTGCAACGCGGTGACCCGCGGCGACGTGGACGCCGCAATCGCCGACGGCTGCGTGGACGTGCCGGCGTTGAAGGCGTGCACCAGAGCGGGCACCAGCTGCGGGTCCTGCGTGCCGATGCTCAAGCAACTGCTTGACGCGGCCGGGGTGGCGCAGTCCGCCGCGCTGTGCGAGCACTTCGACGTGGGCCGGCGGGACCTGTTCGAGATCGTCCGGGTACGCGGCATCCGAACGTTCTCCCGGTTGGTCGCCGAGCACGGCCGGGGGCGCGGCTGCGACATCTGCAAGCCGGTGGTGGCGTCGATCCTCGCCTCGCTGGGCAACGGGCACGTGCTCGACGGGGAGCAGGCGTCGTTGCAGGACACAAACGACCACTTCCTTGCCAACCTGCAACGCGACGGCAGCTACTCGGTGGTGCCCCGGATCCCCGGCGGCGAGATCACCCCGGAGAAGCTGATCGTGATCGGTGAGGTCGCCCGGGACTTCCAGCTCTACACGAAGATCACCGGCGGGCAGCGGATCGACCTGTTCGGCGCACGGGTGGAACAGTTGCCGCTGATCTGGCGGCGGCTGGTGGACGCCGGCTTCGAGTCCGGTCACGCGTACGGCAAGGCGCTGCGCACTGTGAAGTCCTGCGTCGGTGAAACCTGGTGCCGGTACGGGGTGCAGGACTCGGTGGGGCTGGCCGTGGCGCTGGAGTTGCGCTACCGCGGGCTGCGCGCCCCGCACAAGCTCAAGTCGGCGGTGTCCGGCTGCGCCCGCGAGTGCGCCGAGGCCCGCAGCAAGGACTTCGGCATCATCGCCACCGAGACCGGCTGGAACCTCTACGTCGGCGGCAACGGCGGTTTCCGGCCCCGGCACGCCGACCTGTTCGCCACCGATGTGTCGACAGAAACGCTGATTCGACTAATCGATAGATTCTTGATGTATTACATCCGCACCGCCGACCGGCTGCAACGCACCGCCGGCTGGATCGAGTCGATGGACGGCGGCCTGGACCACCTGCGCTCGGTGATCGTCGACGACTCCCTGGGCCTGTGCGCAGACCTTGACGCGGCGATGGCCCGGCACGTGACCACGTACTCCGACGAGTGGCGCGACGTGCTGAACGACCCGGACCGGCTGCGCCGCTACACCTCCTTCGTCAACGCCCCCGACGTGCCCGACCCGTCGATCACCTTCACGCAGGAACGCGGCCAACCGGTGCCGGCGAACGGCCACCGCCGGCAGCCGGTGACGCTCGGCCTCCCGGAGGTACGGCGATGAGCCACCACAGCACACTGGACTGGACAGCTGTCTGCCCCATCGACCGGCTGGACCCCGACCGGGGCGTCGCCGCCCTTGTCGACGGGGTTCAGGTCGCCCTCTTCCGCACCGCAGAAGGGCTGTTCGCGATCGACAACCGCGATCCGGTCTCCGGCGTGTACGTGCTGTCCCGGGGCATCGTGGGCAGCCGCGCCGGAGTGCCGACTGTCGCCTCGCCGCTGCACAAGCAGGTGTACGACCTGCGCAGCGGCGCCTGCCTCGATCTGCCCGAGGTGGCAGTGGCCCGGCATGACGCTCGCTGCCGTGACGGGCTTGTCGAGGTGCGGCTGAGACGGGAGGGCTGATGCGGGAGGAACTGGCCGGCTTCACGATCGGGGTGACCGCCGACCGGCGGCGCGACGAGTTGGCAGCGCTGCTCGAACGCCGGGGCGCACGTGTGGTGCTCGCCCCTGCGCTGCGGATCGTTCCGCTCTCCGACGACACCGAGCTGCGCGAGGCGACGCGCGCCTGCCTTGACCAGCCGCCGGACATCCTGATGGCCAACACCGGCATCGGTATGCGCGGGTGGTTGGAGGCGGCCGAAGGTTGGGGGCTGGCGGAGCCGCTGCGCTCGGTGCTGGCCCAGTCCTACGTGGTGGCCCGAGGCCCGAAGGCACGTGGCGCGATCCGGGCGGCAGGGCTGCACGACCAGTGGTCACCGGATTCGGAGAGCTGCGACGAGGTGGTCGACCACCTGCGTCGGCGCGGTGTGGCCGGGCAGGTGATCGCCATGCAGTTGCACGGGGAGCGGCAGCCGGAGTGCACGCTCGCGCTGGAGGCCGCCGGCGCCACTGTGATCGAGGTTCCGGTCTACCGCTGGGCGCCGCCTACCGACCTGGCGCCGCTGCACCGGCTCATCGACCTGATCGCCGGCCGGCTGGTGGACGCGGTGACGTTCACCTCGGCGCCGGCGGCCGAGGCGCTGCTGCGGGCGGCCGGCGACCGCACCGACGCGGTGGTGTCGGCGTTCCGCAGCGACGTGCTCGCCAGCTGCGTCGGCGCGGTGACGGCCGAACCCCTGCTGCGGCACGGGGTTCCGGTGAGCGCGCCGGGGCGGGCACGGCTGGGCGCGCTGGTGCGGACCATCGCCGACGAGCTACCTCGCCGGACCGTGACGTTCAAGGCCGGCGGGCACCTGCTCACCCTGCGCGGGCACGCAGCGGTGATCGACGGCGAGCTGCGACCCCTGGCACCCGCGCCGATGGCGGTGCTGCGGGCGCTGGCCCAGTCCCCCGGTCGGGTGCTGTCGCGTACGGCACTGCTGCGGACCCTGCCCCGGGGCGCGGACGAGCACGCCGTGGAGATGGCGGTGGCCCGGCTGCGGGCCGGCCTGCGCGCGCCACGTGTGGTGCAGACCGTGGTCAAACGCGGCTACCGGCTCCGGGTCGACTGAGCTGCCCGGCCGGCCGGTGTACGCCGGCCGGCCGGGACGGTCAGCCGACCGGCGTGGGGAACCCGCGACCGTGCTCGGCCTGCAACCGGAGCATGGCGTGCTCGACGACAGTCACCAGCACCTGCTTTACCGAGTCCCGGTGCCGGGCATCGGTCATCACCAGCGGCACCTGCGGCGAGATGGCCAACGCCTCGCGGACCTCGTCCAGCTCGTACTGCGGAGCGCCGTCGAAGTGGTTGAGCGCCACCACGTACGGCAGGTTGCGGTTCTCGAAGTAGTCGAGCGGGGCGAACGCGTCGGTGATCCGTCGGGTGTCCACAAGCACTGCGGCACCCACCGCGCCCCGGATGATCTCGTCCCACATGAACCAGAAGCGGGTCTGACCCGGTGTACCGAAGAGGTACAGGATCAGGTCCTGGGCCATCGTGATGCGGCCGAAGTCCATGGCGACCGTTGTGGTCTCCTTGCCCGGCACCTTGGACGGGTCGTCGATGCCGACACCGGCCGCGGTCATCACCGCCTCTGTCGTCAGCGGTTGGATCTCGGAGATCGAACCGACAAGGGTCGTCTTACCGACGCCGAACCCGCCCGCGACAACGATCTTCGCGGAGACGATTCCCCGGCCCGGCCGCCCCCCAGCGGGGTCATAGCCTGCGAAGTCCACTTAGCACCCTTCCAAGCAGTTCCATCCGCTCCTCGAACCCCTCGGCGGGAGCAGCAGTGTGTAACGTCAGCAGGCTCTCGGCCACCATGTCGGCGACCAGCACCCGGGCGACGCCAAGCGGCATCCGGGTGTACGCGGCGATCTCCGCCAGCGACTGCGCCCGGCCCTCGCAGACCGTGGCGATGCGGTGCTTGTCGTGCCCCGCGAAGCGGGACTCGGCAACCTGGGTGGGGGAGGCCGTGAGGACCGCCTCGAGGGCGATGTCCTGCCGGGGCTCGGTACGACCGCGGGTGACCGCGTACGGACGTACCAGAGCGCCGCGCGGGTCAGCGCGTCGTTGGTCCATCCCCGATCACCTCCTCGTCGTGGTGGAGTCGGCGCACACCGCCTCCCATCCCTGTTCCGGCACGCGGTCCGCATCCGGTTTCGGCGCTACGAGCGCACCGCGTCTCGCGGCAGCGGCACCAGCGCGGCACCCACCCGCTCCACAAGCAGCGCCATCTCGTAGCCGACCTGGCCCACGTCGCAACTGCGCGCCGCGAGCACTGCCATCGACGAGCCGTCGCTGATCGACATGAGGAACAGGTAGCCGCTGTCCATCTCGATGACGGTCTGCAACACCCCGCCCGCACTGAACATCCGTGCCGCGCCCTCGGTCAGGCTCACCACGCCGGAGGTGATGGCGGCGAGCTGGTCCGCCCGGTCCCCCGGCAGGTCCCGGGAGGAGGCGAGCAGCAGCCCGTCGGCGGACACCGCCACCACGTGGGCGATCCCCGCCACGCTGTCGGCGAAGTTGGTGAGCAGCCAACCCATGTCCTGCATGGCAGCTGGCCTGTTCATCGGCTCTCCTTGGTCGAGGTGCTGTTCAGGTCCGTGCCGGCCGACCGGCCGCGCTGCACGCCGCGGTGGTAGGCCGACAGCAGGCCGCGTACTTCATCGGGGGTCCGCCGGCTGCGGTCCCGGCCACCCTTGGGTTCGATGCCGCCCGGCACGAGCTGCGCCTGCGGCACCCGCTTGGGCAGACCCGAGCGGGTGGTGCCCGCCGGCGCCGGCTCGGCGGCCCGGCTGGCGCGGGACCAGCCCTCGTCCGCCGCGGTCCGCCAGGCGTCCGCGTCGGGGGCGGGGGGCGCGGGCGGAGGGGTGGCCGCTGCCGGCACCGGCCGGGCGGCCGGCGGCGGCGTGTACGACGGTGGTGGCGTCGACGGCGCGGCGTCGCGGCCGCCGTTGCTTCCGCTGCTGAACCCGTCCATGCTCCCCCCGCCTGCCGTTCCGGTGCCGTCGCCGGAGCTACCCGGGGTACGCGTCGGCAGCGGCGGCCGGGCCGGTGTCACTGTCGGCGCGGACGCGGCGGCCGTCTGGCCTGCGGTGCTCGCGCGCATCCCGGCATTCGCCAGGCCTGCGTCGGCGGGTGCAGGCGGCGTGTCGAACTGCGGCCGGGTGAAGATCGCTGTGGCGTCGTCCCCGTGTGACCGGAACCAGACCGCCTCCATCTCCCGGAATATCGGTGCCTCTGCCGGGAAGTCCGGCCGGTTGGTCACCGGGGCGGGCGGCGTGGGCGGCGCGACCGGCCGGGCTGGCGGGGCGGCGGGCGGCGCGACGGCACCGGGGCCGGCGACCGGTCCGACCGGCAGCACCGGTGCGTTCCGACCGTCGGCGGGGTCGGCCGTCGCGCTGCGCCGGGGCAGCGGGGCGATGGTCGGGTACGCCACTGTCGGGCTGCCCATCGAGGTGCCCGCGCCGTTGCTGTACGCGGGCCGGGCCGGTGGAAGCGGGGCGGCGGGTGCCGCGGCGGGCGGTGCCGTCGGGCGTGCTCCGGCGAAGCCGCCGGCCTGCACGGCGGGAGTGGTGTCCCGCGTGTCGAGCGGGGACTGCCACTGTGCCGGCGCCGGTGCCGGCGCGCTGGTCCGCCACTGGTCCGGCAACGTCGGGGCCGAGGTGGTGGCTCCGGCGTACGACTCGGCGTGGCCGACGGGGGTGAGCGGCGTCTGCTCGACTGCCATCGGCTGGCGCTGCCGGGTGAGCGTCTGCTCGCGCCCCCGGTTGGTGGGCAGCACCACTGTGGCGGCGGGCAGTGTCACCTGGGCGACGGTGCCGCCCTCGACGTTGCGGCGCAGCTCCACCCGGATGCTGTAGCGGGCGGCGAGCTTGCTCACCACGGCGAGACCCATCAGGCGGAACGCGGCGACGTCCACGCTCGGTGGCGCGGCCAGTCGCCGGTTGAGCGATTCGAGCTGCTCGTCACTGAGGCCGAGGCCGCGGTCCTCGATCTGGATCAGCACGTAGTCGCGGATGCGGCGACCGTCGGCGACGACAGTGGTGTTCGGCGGCGAGAACCTTGTGGCGTTGTCGAGCAGTTCGGCGACGAGCCGTACCACGTCGTTGACGGCGTGCGCGGCCACCGAGATGTCGGTGTCGACGGTGCCGAACTCGATGCGGTTGTACAGCTCCACCTCGGACTGGGCGGCGCGCAGGACGTCCACGACAAGCGCGTCGTCGCGGCGCGGCACTGCGGAGTCTGCGCCGGCCAGGACCAGCAGGTTCTCGTCGTTGCGGCGCATTCGGGTGGCCAGGTGGTCCAGCTCGAAGAGCTGCGCCAGCCGCTTCGGGTCCTCCTCGCCGCGCTCGATCGCGTCCAGCTCGCCGATCATCCGGTCGACCAGGGTCTGACTGCGGCGGGCCAGGTTGAGGAACATCGCCGAGACGCTGGTACGCAGAGCTGCCTGCTCGGCCGCGACCCGTACCGCCTCGCGGTGGACGACGTTGAAGGCCAATGCCACCTGGCCGACCTCGTCGCGGTTGTTGAGCTGGATGGGGTCCCGGACCTGCCGGACGATCTCCTCCACCCCGCCGTCACCGACGCTGCCCATGTTCTGTAGGCGTTGCACGGCGTCGGGCAGGTCGTGGTTGGCCACCGAGAGCGCACCCTCACGGAGGCGGCGCAGCGAGTGGTTGAGCGAACGAGCCAGCACCACGGCCAGCGAGATGGCGATGATGAGGGTGAGCAGCACCAGGATGGACTCGACCACTGCCTGCCGGATGACTGCCGCACGCGCCTCGTCGGCCTGCGCGAGCAGCCGGTCCTGAAGTTGGATCTCGGCCCAGCGCATCAGGTCGTTCACCGCGCCGATGGCGGCGGTGGCGTCCTGGGCGCTTACCAGCGGACGCTGCCCGACGGAGCGGGTGATGTCGCTCGCCACCCGGTCGGCCAGGCCGACCGCGTCACCGGCCACCGTGCTGTTGACCAGCGACCGCTGCGTGGGGTCGGCGGCGAGTGAGAAGGCGACAAGGGCCTCCTGCTGGCTGGTCAACGTTGCCACGAAGGACGAGAACTGTTCCGGGTCGAGCTGGCCGGCGGTCAGCGCCGAGAAGGCGACCGCCTCCTCCTCGGCGACGGCCGCCTTGGCATGGGCGAACGCGGCGACCGCCCGGCGGCTGTCCGAGAGGCCTTCGTCGCCGGGCAGCTGAGCCAGCCCGTCGCCGTAGGCGACCAGGTCGGTGAGGATGACGCCGTAGCGCAGCACCGCCTCGGCGACGGCCATCTGCCGGCGGTCCAGCACCTCCTGGCGGGTGCCGTCCAGTGTGGCCAGGTGGTCGTCGATGGCCTTGAGCCGGCCTCGCAGCGCCGCCGGCACCTCGCCGATCCGGGCGCGCTCGGCGCGGTACTCGTCCGTCCGCTGCTGCGTCTGCCGCACCCGCAGGTTGTAGGCGTCGGCCGGCTGCTGCGGGGCAGCCAGATAGGCGGCTGCGGCCATCCGCTCGGCGTGGAGATCCTGGGTCAGCGCACTGACGTCGATGGAGAGCGCGGTGAGCGACCGCGCCCGGGTGGCGTCGAAGGCGCCCTCGCCCACCGAGATGAGCCGGACGGTGGCCAGCGCGATCACCGCGGCCACCGGAACGACCAGGATCAGCGCCAGTTTGGACCGGATCCGGGCGTCCCGCAGTCTCGGCAGCCTCCGGCGCGTACGCCCAGCGGCGTCGCCGGGCGCGGGCAGGGTCGTCGGTCCGGTGCTCACGACATCGCCTCCGTCGTTTCTTCCCCGCTTGACCCGCCGAACCATGCCGTAAGCGGAGGGGACCACGCGCGGCACGGCCGCGATTTCATCAGAGAAGATCCTGTTTGGGAAGCCGCAGGGCGGTAGGAAACGGTCGGACGGCGCGGAACCCGTGATCCGGTCAACTGATACCTTCATTTCCGCAAGCCCCTGAACAGGGCATGTAACTCCAGAGTGGTCACGCGTGTATGCAAAGTGAGCTTTTGCAAACATTGCGCTACCCCAGCATGTGGGATGGCCGTCCCGAAAATGCGACCGGGGTCCGCGCTTGACCACAGCGCCAGCCATTGGCAAGGTTTTGCACGCTTCGCGCACACACCGTACGGCAGAGGAGATCCCGTCCTCCACTGAGGACGGATTAGCGGCGGTGACCGGGCAGCGCCCGCGCCCGCACCTGGAGGACTGAGTTGAGCCCCATCCGCTCCGCGACCATCGCGGCGCTCGCATCGGCCGTAGTGGCCACCACGCTCACCGGCTGCCAGTTCGGCGGAGCGGAGCGGGACACGAGTCCGATCGTGATCGCCGCCGACCTCGAACTGTCCGGCGCCGCCGCACCCGTCGGCCGGGCATACCAGCGCGCGCTGGAACTCAAGAGAGACCAGTTGAACTCCTCCGGAGCACTGAATGACCGGAAGATCGAGCTGAAGGTGAAGGACAACCGTTCCGACGCCGCCGAGTCACTGCGCAACATCGCCGACTTCAGCAGCGATTCCCGGGTCAGCGCCATCATCATGGGCGGCTGCAACGAATGCGCTGTCGGCGCGGTTGGCGTCATCAACGAGAAGCGGATTCCCACCATTGCGCTAGCCGCTTCCGGGGCGATCGCCAGCCCGGTCGCCCAGCGGCGTTACGTGTTCAAGCTCGGTCCGAACGCCGTCGACAGCGCCGCCGCACTCACCGCCGAACTGCGCCGCAAGAACATCCGCAAGGTCGGCCTGCTCTACAGCGACGACGATTACGGCCGGGAGGGCGTGGTAGCGCTACGCCGCGAACTGACCAAGGCCAACATCAAGGCCGCCGGTGAGGAGTCGGTGAAGAACACCGACACGGAGGTCGGTCAGCAGGTCGGCAAGCTCAACCGGCTCAAGCCCGACGCCCTGGTGGTCTGGACCCCGCCGGAGCAGGCAGCCCTCACGGCCACCAGCGCCCAGCAGGCTGGCTTCCGGGGGGCGCTCTTCTTCGACGCCGCAGCGGCCGGCGACCTCTTCCTCGGCGCGGCGGCCCGGGCCACCGAACGAGCTACGTTGATCTTCACTCAAACGATGGTGATCGACGACGTGATTGCCACCACACCGGCGAAGGCTGCCCGACGCCAGTGGTTCCAGGAGTACACGGCACGCTTCGGCGGGTACAACGGGTCCTCGTCCTTCGCCGCCGACGCGATCCAGCTCATCGCCGACGCCGAGCTGCGTGCCGGCGGCCCGATCGGTCAGGTCGACCGCGACGGCATCCGTGACGTGCTGGAGACGTCCCAGATGGACGGCCTGTCCGGCCCCATCCGGATGACGCCCGACAACCACTCCGGACTGATGCCGCAGGCACTCACCACGCTTGTCGCCCGCAACGGCCGGTGGCGGTTGGCTGGGTAACGCGCCGGGCCTCCTTGGTTCTTGTCGTCCGGCTTGGCTCTCGTCGTGTGCCGGGTGGTGGGGTGGGGCAGCGTCGAACGCAAAGGGCCGGCCCCTGGTTGGGGCCGGCCCTTTGCGTTTTGTGGGTTGATCTTTGGTTTCTCAGTGGCTGCTTGTGGTTTCTCGGACCCAGGGCAGGGCGAGCCGCTCGATGAGCAGCAGCGCCGCATACAGCAGGATGCTCACCAGCGCCACCAGCATGATCGCCGCCCAGGCGGTCGCTGTGTCGCCGACACCCGCGTACTGGAGGATCACGTAGCCCAGGCCGTCCTCGCCGGCCTGGAACTCACCGATCACCGCGCCGATCGCGGCCAGCGGCATCGCCACCTTGAGCCCGACGAAGATCTGCGGCAGCGCGGCCGGGAACCGTACCTTGCGGAACGCCTGCCAGCGGGAGGCGTTCCAGGAGCGGACCAGCTCGGCCAGATCGGCCGGCGTGGTGGTCAGCCCGGTCGCCGTGGAGAGCACGATCGGAAAGAAGCAGAGCAGGAACACCATGGTCAGGATCGGCTTCTGACCCCACCCGAGCGCCACCACCAGCAGCGGACCCAACGTGATCTTGGGTACGGCGTTGATCGCGACAAGCAGCGGCGTGAACATCTGCTCCACGGTGCGGGAGCTGGCCAGGGAGAGTCCGATCAGGACACCGGCGACCGCCGAGAGGGCGAAGCCGATCAGGATCTCCAGCAGCGTGACCCAAGTGTGCTCCAGCATCTGGACGGGCTTGTCAACGAACGCGGTGAGCACGTCCCCCGGCGGCGGCAGCGCAGCCGGGTGCACCAGCTCCAGCCGGGCGACCAGCCACCACACCGCCAAGGCGATCAGGAGGCCGGCCACGGGCAGCAACGCCGCTCCGGTCCCGGCACGCAGGCCGGAGCCCCGACCCGTCGACCCCGCCACCGGCCCGGTGCCCGGGGATGGGGCCGCCGTCACCGCCGGCTCCGCTGACCGGACGTCGGCCATCTTTCCTCCTCGATATCCGAAGGCCCTTGGGGCCGACGAGCGACGGGGGTACGTCACGCCGGAACCGGCGCGACGTACCCCCCTTGTGACGACCGGACGATCAGGCCTTCGGCGCGAGGCTGAAGTCGATGATCTGCTCCGGGGCGATGTTCTGCTTGAGCGCGCCAGCGCCCTGCAGGATCGCGATGCTCTTCGCGACGCGGCCGCTGTCCAGCGTGCCGATCGCGGTGCCCGAGTTACCCGAGCGGACGTAGGCGGCCATCAGGTCCAGCTCCGCGGCGGCGGCGGCCGGGTTGGCGGCGTCGACGTTCTTCTTCAGGATCTCGCCGGCCTCCTTGGAGTTCGCCAGGCTGTACTCCAGGCCCTTGAGCAGCGCCGCGGTGAAGCGCTTCACCATGTCGGGCTTCTCCTTGGCGATCTTCGAGGAGGTGATCAGCACGTTGCCGTAGAGGTCCTGCATCACGTTGCTGTACGGCAGCATGACTGCCTTCTTCTTGGACACCGCCTCGATGGTCGGCTGGCCGACGACGAACTGGCCGATGCCGTCCACCGAACCGTTGGCAAGCGTGCCGATCAGCGCCTGCGCCTCACCGTTGACCCAGGTCACCTTGCTGACATCCACACCGGCGAGCCGGGCGTACGTCGGGAACAGGTTGCGGACCACGGACCCCGGCGTGTCGGCAAGCTTCTTGCCCTCGAGGTCCTTCGGAGAGTTGATGTTCTTGCCCTCGACGGTGGCGATGGCGGCCATCGTGCGCTGCTGGATCGCGGCCACCGCCACGAAGTCCTTCGCCTGCCCGTTGCCGAGCTGGAGCAGACCGCCGGTGAGGTCGATCGGCCCGAAGTCGGCCTGGCCGCCGACGACGGTCTGGATCACGCCGCCGGTGCCCTGACCAGCCTTGATCTCTACGTCGAACCCGGCGTCCTTGAAGAAGCCCTTCTCCTTCGCCACCCAGGCGTAGGAGTCGCGGCCGAAGTTGCCGAAGGAGGTGAGGTAGGTCACCTTCTCCAACGTCCCGCCGTTGCCGCCCTTGGCGTCGTCCGACGAGTCCGACCCGCTGCTGCAGGCGGAGACGAGGGCGAGGGCAGTGGCCAACGCGGCCGTAGCGACCGTACGGGTCAGCCTTCTCATCAGTAGCACCATGTCCTTTCCGACCGGGGCCGCAGGCCACGGAGGGGTTGTCGCGACGGAACCGGCAGGAGGGGTAGAAGCCGGGCACCGCCGTCGTGAGGGGACTCTTCGCGGGCACAGCGTACGAGAAACCCACAGTTGCGACGCCAGGCATATCGGGTTGCGGAACGGAAACAACATGACGACCACCCCGGACGGTGCGATACCGAGACGCGACCGCTAGCCTTTGTCGGATTCCTGACCGTCCACTCAGCGGAGGTCCGCCGGAGATGATCCGACTGTCCGGGGTGTCGCGTACCTTCGAGGGCCGGTCCGGCCGTGTGGAGGCGCTGCGCGGCATCGACCTCGACGTCGCCGAGGGCGAGTTCGTCGCCGTGCTCGGGCGCTCCGGCTGCGGTAAGTCCACGCTGCTGCGGCTGATCGCCGGGCTGATCCCGCTGACCGCCGGCGAGATCACAGTGGCCGGTACGCCGATCACCCGTCCCCGCCGGGACATCGCCATGCTGTTCCAGAAGCCGGCCCTGCTGCCCTGGCGCACAGTGCTCGACAACGTCCTGCTGCCGGTGGAGATCTTCGGCTGGAGCCGCGCCAAGCACCGCGAGCGGGCCCAGCAACTGCTCGACGTGGCAGGGCTTGCCGGGTTCGAGAAGCGGCTGCCGCACGAGCTTTCCGGCGGCATGCAGCAGCGGGTGTCGCTGTGCCGGTCGCTGATCGGCGACCCCCGGGTGATGCTGATGGACGAGCCGTTCTCGGCGCTGGACGCGCTCACCCGCGAGGAACTCTCCGGCGAGCTCCAGCGCGTGCACATGGAGAACAAGCCCACGATCGTCTTCGTCACCCACTCGATCGACGAGGCGGTCCTGCTCGCCGACCGGGTGGTCGTGCTGAGCCCTCGCCCCGGGCGGATCCGCAAGGTCGTCGAGGTGAACATCCCCCGACCCCGCACCCTGGGCCGCAACGCCCACCTCGCCGACGTGGCCCAGGTCAGCGCCGACCTGCACGAGCTGTTGATGGAACGCGACCAGCCGGCCGCGGCCGGCGCGGAAGGACGATGACCATGCGGGTGTCGGTGTTCACCGAGCCGCACCGGGGCGCAAGCTACGACGACCAACTGCGGTTCGCCCGCCTCGTGGAGGCCGCCGGCTACGAGGGTTTCCTCCGCGCCGACCACTACCAGGCGATGGGTGACGACCCGGGTCTGCCCGGCCCCACTGACGCCTGGCTGACCCTCGCCGCGCTTGCCCGCGAGACCGAACGGATCCGCCTCGGCACCCTTGTGACGTCGGCGACGTTCCGCCTGCCCGGCCCGCTGGCGGTGATGGTCGCGCAGGTCGACCAGATGAGCGGGGGCCGGATCGAGCTGGGCATCGGCGCCGGCTGGTACGCCCGCGAACACACCTCGTACGGCATCCCGTTCCCGGCCGTCGGCGAGCGCTTCGACCGGCTTGCCGAGCAGCTTGAGGTGCTCACCGGCCTGTGGACCACCCCGCCGGGCGAGACGTACAGCTTCACCGGCGACCACTACCAGCTGGTCGACGCGCCCGCCCTGCCCAAGCCCGTGCAGGTGCCCGGCCCGCCGATCATCGTGGGCGGACGCGGCCCCAAGCGCACCCCCGACCTGGCCGCCCGCTATGCGACCGAGTTCAACATGCCCTTCAAGTCCGTGGCGGAGACCTCCGGCGCGTACGACCGCGTACGCGAGGCGTGCGCCCGTACCGCCCGTGCCGAATCGGGGCGCCCGCCGCTGGTGCTGTCCGCCGGGATCGTGGTGGCCATCGGGCGTACCGACGCGGAGGCGCAGCGGCGGGCCGCACCACTGCACGAGAAGAGCGCGCTGCCGCCGGAGGACCCGGTGGTCGGCTCGCCCGCACAGCTCGTGCAGCGGATCGGTGAGTTCGCCGAGATCGGCACCACCCGGGTGCACCTGCGCATGACCGACCTCTCAGACCTCGACCACCTCGAGCTGATCGCCGCCGAGGTGCTCCCGCAACTGGACGGTGCACGATGAGCGAAACGATCGACGAAACCGAACTCGGGCCGGTGGGCCAGGAGATCGTGTACGAGAACGACCGGGTCCGGGTGTGGCACATCCGGCTCGAACCGGGCGAGCGGCAGCCCCTGCACCGGCACGACCACCCCTACCTGGTGATCGCGGTTCAGGGCGCCAAGAACATCGTGCAGACCATCGACGGCACGCGGATCGACGCCGACGAACCCACCGGCGGTGTCGTCTACCGCGACCCCGGAGCGGTGCATATGCTCACCAATGTCGGGGACACGACATACCTGGCCCGCCTGGTCGAACTCAAGTAGACCCGCCGTAGCGCGCCTCGGCGCGCCGCGCGGCGCGCCGGTGGCGATCGGGTGTACCGGGTGCGTAACGTGCCCGACATGGCCTATCGGACCTGGGGCAAGCTCCTGCTCACGGCGCTTGGGGTGAGCGTGCTGGCCGGAGCGGGCCAGCTCGGCGTCGCGTACGGCTTCGGCATCGTCCGACTCACCGGCGCGTTCACCGGCACGACCGTCAACCAGTGGCCGGCCCAGCTCGTGTGGGTCGGCTGGTTCGCCGCGAACGCGGCAGTGGCCGGCGCCGTCCTTACCGGTCGCCTGGCCCGCCGGGACGCCCCGACGGCCAGCACCGGCCGGCAACTGGCCGTCGGCGGTGCCGCCGCGCTCGGCGCCACGGTGGTCGCCCCGCTCTGCATGCAGCCCGCACGGGCCGCCGAGCTTATCTCCGTCGACCCGGTCTGGGCGGTCGGCATCTGCGCCGTGCTCGGCGCGGTGATCGGGGCCGGTGCGGCGATCGCCGTCCTGCTCCGACCCGAACTGGGCTGGAACATGGCGGCCGTGGCCGGCGCGGTCTGGCTCCTGGCGCTGATCTCCGTCCTGCCGTCCCTCGGCACAGTCGGCCCGCTGCCCACGGTCCGACTCGGCGTACTCGAACCGAGCTGGCTGGACGACGCCGCAGCGCAACGGCTGGCGCTCGTCCTGCTGCCCATCGTGGCGCTGCTCGCGGGAGCGGCGACAGCCGCGCTGGCCCGCTCGCGCGGCCAGGTTCCGCTGGTCAGCGGCGCGACAGGGGTGGCCGGTCCGGTCCTTGTGGCGTTCGCCTACCTGACCGCCGGCCCCGGCGATGCTGTGGACCGCTACCAGGCAACCCCCTACTACGGCGCGTTGATCGCGGTTCTCGCCGGTGCGCTCGGAGCCGCCGCGGCCGCCCTGTTGCGCTGGCCCATCGGTGCCGGCAGCACCTCCGGTCGACAGGCGATCGAGCCCACCGACATCCTGCGTCCGCTCGCCGCCGGCCCGGCGCTACCGGGCACCGCGCCTGCGACATCGGCGGATCCGGCGGGCGACGGCGACACCACAGCGGCCACCGACCCGACCACCGTCGGCGCCGAGCTGGCCGGGGCCCGTCCAGGCCCGCGCGCCACCGACGACATCGCCGCCGTACGCACCGTCCCCGCCCACTGGGACTGGCCGACGACCACGGCCAGCGGTCAGTACGGGCCAGCCACCACCAGCCCGGCGCGAGCGGGCGCGTCGACAGATGCTTCCCCACCGACCGGTACGACAGGCGACGGCCTCTCCGGGCCGTCCGGAACGGCCAGCACCGAGATCATCGGCTCGGCCGGCACCACCTCGACGTCAAGCGTCCCGGCCGGCCGTATCGGCGACACAGGCCGCGCCGCAGCCGCAGGGCACATCGGAGACACTGGTCGCACCGGAGACGCAGGCCCAGTGGACGGCACGGCCGATGGCGGCCTCGCCGCCAGCGCGGCGACGGCCACGAGTGGCGCGGCCCAGCCGACAAGCGACAGCGTGCTGACAGACCACCCGACCACGGGCAGGACGGGCGTCGAGACAGGCACAGGTACGGCGGACGCGGGCACGGTCCCGACGAGCACGAGCACGCCGGGCGCGAGCACAGCCGGCACCGATGCGACAGGTGCGAGCGCGGCCACCGGGAGTGCGGGCGACGGGCCGGCCCCCAAGCCGCGTCGGACCCACAAGACGAAGGCCGCAGCGACAAGCACCACCGAGGCCGCCGCATCCGGCACCGAGGCCGTGCCCGCGCCCGGCACCGTCACCGAAAGCGCCGCGCAGGACGGACCCGCTGTCGCGGCGGCACCGGCTGCCGGCCGCGCCCGCAAGTCCGCCCGGTCCGGCAGGGTAAGCGCCGACATCAGCGCCGACGCCCCGGCAGAGGAGGGCGGCACTCGCCCCGGCGAAGAGGGCGACGCTCAGCCGGCCGGCGAGAGCCAGGCCACGCCGACCCGCGAAAAGGCGGGCCGGGCCACCACGACCGGCCGAAAGGGTCAGCGGGCCATGACCGGTTCCACAACCACTGCTACCGCAGGCACCTCCGACGCAGGGCCGGCAGCGCAGCCGGACGCCACAGCCGGGCCGACGAGCGAGCCCGCGATCGCCGACGCGTCCAATGCGGCCCGCGCCGCCCAGCCCGCGACCGAAGCTGCTGCCGGCGGCTCGCTGTTCGGCACGCCGGCCGCCGCAGATCCGGGGACCGACCGCTGGACGCCGGCTCCGCCGGCCTGGCCCGTGGCCCCGACGTGGACGACGTCACCGCAGGTCGATGACACCGCAGCGCCTGCTCCGGGCACGTCGGGCACCTCCGAGGAGTCGTCCGGGTGGACACCCCGGCCCCGGCACCGGGCACCGCTGCCGGACCTGAGCCGGGTCAGCAGCTGGGACGCCTTCAACACGGCCCGCCGCACCGACCCGACGGCTTCGCAGCCCGGTCCGACGGCAGTCCCACGGACTCCCGGCCAGGCCACCAGTGCCATCGACGACTCCGAGCAAGGTGCTGCCTCCGAGACGGCAGCCCCGGCCGGACCAGGCGCGTCCACTGTGGTACCGGGACAGCCCGGCACCACCGACGGGCCGACCAGCGGCGACGCGGAGCAGCCCAGCCGGCGCGAACGGCTCGGCAGCCTGTTCCGGCGCGGCCGGTCCCGGACCGAGGCGGAGAATCGACCCGGGACGGCTGCGTCGGAGCCGCTGCCCACGCAGGACGAAGAGTTCGTAGACTGGGTCGCCGGCCTCGGCAAGCCTGTCGCGGACAACGAACCGGAGCAGGAGGACGGCCGGCGCTCCCTGCGCTCCACCGGCCGCCACCACCGCGACTGAGCTGATCAGGCCAGCGGGAGGTAGACCCGTCCACCACCGGAGACGAACTCCTCCGACTTGTCCTTCATGCCGCGTGCCGCGTACTCCTTGAGTTCCTGGGTGATCTTCATGGAGCAGAACTTGGGGCCGCACATCGAGCAGAAGTGCGCCGTCTTCGCCGGCTCGGCGGGCAGCGTCGCGTCGTGGTAGGAGCGCGCCGTCTCCGGGTCCAGTGAGAGGTTGAACTGGTCCTCCCAGCGGAACTCGAACCGCGCCTTCGACAGCGCGTCGTCCCACGCCTGCGCACCCGGGTGTCCCTTGGCCAGGTCCGCCGCGTGGGCCGCGATCTTGTACGCGATCACGCCCGCCTTGACGTCGTCGCGGTCGGGCAGGCCGAGGTGCTCCTTCGGGGTGACGTAGCAGAGCATCGCGGTGCCGAACATGCCGATCATCGCGGCGCCGATCGCCGAGGTGATGTGGTCGTACGCTGGCGCGATGTCAGTGGTCAGCGGGCCGAGCGTGTAGAACGGCGCCTCGTGGCACCACTCCTGCTGGAGATCCACGTTCTCCTTGATCTTGTGCATGGGCACGTGCCCCGGCCCCTCGATCATCACCTGTACGTCGTGTTCCCAGGCGACTGTCGTCAGCTCGCCGAGGGTACGCAGTTCGGCGAACTGCGCCTCGTCGTTGGCGTCGGCGATCGAGCCGGGGCGCAGCCCGTCACCGAGGGAGAACGTCACGTCGTAGCGCGCCAGGATCTGGCACAGCTCGGCGAAGTTCGTGTAGAGGAAGTTCTCCTCGTGGTGGGCCAGGCACCACGCCGCCATGATCGAGCCGCCCCGCGAGACGATCCCGGTGACCCGGTCCACTGCCAGCGGCACGTACGGCAGCAGCACGCCAGCGTGCACCGTCATGTAGTCGACGCCCTGCTCGGCCTGCTCGATCACCGTCTCGCGGAAGACCTCCCAGCTCAGCTTCACCGGGTCGCCGCCGACCTTCTCGAGGGCCTGGTAGATCGGCACCGTGCCGATCGGGACCGGCGAGTTCCGCACGATCGCCTCGCGGGTCTCGTGGATCCGCTTGCCGGTGGACAGGTCCATCACGGTGTCCGCGCCCCAGCGGGTGGCCCAGGTGAGCTTCTCCACCTCCTCGGCGACCGACGAGCTGACGGCCGAGGTGCCGATGTTGGCGTTCACCTTCACCAGGAACGCCTTGCCGATGATCGCCGGTTCGCACTCCGGGTGGTTGACGTTCAGCGGTAGCACCGCCCGGCCGGCGGCGATCTCGGCCCGGACCAGTTCCGCGTCGACGTTCTCCCGGATCGCCACGAACTCCATCTCCGGCGTCACCACACCGGCCCGCGCGTACGCGAGTTGGGTGGGTCGGCGACCGTCCGCCCCGGCGAGCGGCGTGCCCGCGCCCCGCACCGGCGCCACGTCACCGCGCTCGGCGATCCACGGCCCGCGCAGCGGCGGAAGCCCCACCTCCGGGTCGGAACCGGGCCCGGACGTGTCGTAGAGGCGCACCGGCGGGTGATCACCGGTGAGCGTCACCTCGGCGAACGGCACCCGGACATCGGGGCGCGACCCTTCGACGTACACCTTGCCTCGTGCCTGCATGACAGCCTCCCTGGTGATCAAGCGGACCAGCCGAAGTGATCAAGCGGCCCGCGGCCCGCACCCAGCTCCCAACCCCGCCCACCGGTAAGCGCGCGGAGCACGTACTCCTTTGCGGAAGCGACCGCCGCCGGCACCGGATCGCCGAGCGCGAGCCGCACGGCGATCGCCGCCGAGAACGAGCACCCGGTGCCGTGGGTGTGCCGGGTGTCCACCCGTGGCCCGCGCAGCACCGTGGTGACGCCACCGCCGCACAGCACGTCGACCGCCTCGTCGCCGTCCAGGTCGCCGCCGGTGACGACGACGTGTTCCGGGCCGCCGGCACCGAGTGCTTCGGCCGCCACGACCATCGCGGCCACGTCGTCCACAGGGCGTCCGGTGATCGCCGCGGCCTCCGCGCAGTTCGGCGTCGCCACCCTCGCGTACGGCAGCAGCCGCTCCACCGACGCCACCACGCCGAGCCGGTGGCCACTCGTGGCGACGAGCACCGGATCGACGACGAGCTGTGGCAGCCGGCCGTCGCGGGCGGCCTGTGCCACAGCGTCGGCGACGGCGGGTGTGCCGAGCATTCCCGTCTTGACAGCGCTCACTGTGAAGTCGGCGAGCACGCTGTCCATCTGCTCGGTGATCGTGCGCGGGGGCAGCGGCAGTACGGCGTCGACACCCTGGGTGTTCTGCGCGGTGATCGCCGTGAGGACGCTTGTGCCGTACGCGCCGAGCGCCGCGAAGACCTTGAGGTCGGCCTGGATGCCGGCGCCACCGCCGGAGTCGGAGCCGGCGATGGTGAGGACTGTGCGCGGGGTCATGTTCCCTCTTTGGTTGCGCTTTGGGGCGTTGGGACCTGGCTGCCTCTGCGCGAGCTTGGGGCGACCGCCTCCTTGAACGCTCTGGTCAGCGTGGTGGCTGTTTCGGTGGGGTCTTCTGCTCGCATGAGCGCGCCCAGCACGGCCACTCCGGCGGCTCCCGCGCGCACGCATGCATTGACCTGCTCCGGTGTTTCCACGCCGCCGAGGGCGAGGACTGGCACGCCGCTGACCTGGATCAGGTTGCGGAGTCCGTCGGGTCGCAGCGGGGGGCCGTACCCGGGTTTCGTCCTTGTGGGATAGACCGGGGAGATGGTGGCGTAGTGCTCGGTGGTCAGCCGGGCCAGCTCGGCCCGGTCGTGGCAGGAGCGGCCGACGACTGTGTGGGTCGACGGCGGGTACGGGCCAGCGGCGGGCAGGTGGACGGCGTCACCGTCGAGCGGATCCGGGCCAGCCACGATGAGGGTTCCGCCCACGTCGGCGAGGATCGCGCGCAGGTCGCCGGCGAGGGCGAGGCGCTCGACGCGGGGCAGGTCCTTCTCCCGCAGGACGACCCACCGCACTCCCCCGGCCACCGCCCGAGCGACAACCAGGTCGAGTGGTCCCGACGCGACAAGCCGATCGGTGAGCAGCACGACACCTGACGGCACGATCCCCGCCGAGATCTTGGAAGGATTCGGCCCCGTGCGGGGCAGTTCGCTTCCAAGATCTGCACGTGGGTGATCAGCGGCGAGCGGGTGGGGGGTCACAGGTCGGGTCTTCCCTCGTCCGGGGTGGATCCGAGGGCGTGGAAGCGCCGCTCGATCCGGCCCGCGCGAGCGGCCAGGCGGCCCGCCTCGACCGCGTACCGCATCGCCGTCGCCATCCCCACCGGGTCGGCGGCCCGGGTGACAGCGCTGGCAAGCAGGACGGCGTCGCAGCCCAACTCCATGGCCAGGGCCGCGTCGGACGCGGTGCCGATGCCGGCGTCGAGGATGACGGGCACGTCAACGCTCTGCCGGATCAGCCGGATGTGGTGCGGGTTGCCGATGCCGAGCCCGGAGCCGATCGGCGAGCCGGCCGGCATCACTGCGGCGCAGCCCACGTCGGCGAGTCGACGGGCGAGCACCGGGTCGTCGCTCGTGTACGGCAGCACTGTGAAGCCGTCGGCGACGAGTTCCTCGGCGGCGCGGAGCAACTCCACGCCGTCGGGCAACAGGGTCCGCTCGTCGCCGATCACCTCAAGCTTGATCCAGTCGGTGTCGAACGCCTCCCGGGCCAGCCGGGCCACCTTCACCGCCTCGGTAGCCGTGTAGCAGCCAGCGGTGTTCGGCAGCAGGCGTACGTCGCACCGCTCCAGCAGGTCCAGCAGCCCACCGGCGGTTCCCGGTGCGGTGTCCACGCGGCGCAGCGCCACTGTGACCAGCTCGGTGCCGGAGGCACGGATCGCCTGCTCCAGCACATGCAGGTTCGCGGCCCCGCCGGTACCGAGGATCAACCGCGAGGTGAACGTGACCCCGCCCAGTTCGAACGGCACGCAGCTCACCCACCCTGCGCGGCGGTGAGCACCTCGACGCGGTCGCCGTCGCGCAGCACGGTCGCCGGCCAGCCGGCCCGGGGCACCACCTCGCCGTTCACCGCCACCGCCACCCCGCGGTGCTGCCCGGCGATGTCGCCGACGAGGTCGGCCACCGACGTCCCACCGGCCACGCTGCGGCCGGTCCCGTTCACCGTCAACTCCACCGGTTCTCCTCCATCGTCCGTTCAGGTCCGCCCACACCGACCGCTCCGGCGGGAACGCGCACCCCGCCGGCAACGCGTCCCTCGCGATCCGAGGTGCCGAACCGGTCCGCCCCGAAGGGCGCGAGCAGCGGGTCGGCCACACCGGTGACCACCAGGTCGGCGATCAGGTCGGCGGTGATCGGGGTGAGCACGATGCCGTGCCGGTGGTGGCCGGTGGCGGCGAGCACGTCGGGCCGTCCGGGCAGCGGCCCGAGGATCGGCGCGTTGTCAGGGGTGCCGGGGCGCAGGCCCGCGACGGCCTCGACGATGTCGTACTCGGCCAGCTCGGGCAGCAGGTCGACACCGGCGCCCAGCAGCCGCTGCACGGCACCGGCGGTGACGCCTGTGTCGGAGCGCTCCTCGACTGTCGCGCCGAGCACCACCTCACCGTCCGCGCGGGGCACCAGGTAGACGGGCTCCCCGTCGGCGTACCCCCGGATCACGTGCCGGAAGCCCGGCGCGACGCCGCCGGGCGCGCGTAGCCGGAGGATCTGGCCCTTCACCGGCCGCACGGGCAGACCGGTGAGTGCCGCGGCGCCGCAGCCGGCGGCGACCACGATGAGGTCGGCGTCCACATCGGACAAACGGTCGACGGCGCTCGGCACGAAGACCACGCCGGCCCGCTGCGCGGCAGTGCGCAGCGCCGGCACCAGCAGCCGTGGGTCGACCTGGTGGTCGGTGGGTGCGAGCGCGCCACCGCGCACCCGTGGCGCGAGCGCCGGCTCGTGGTGGCGCAGCTCGCTGGGACGCAGCGGGGTCACCGGCAATCCCAGACCCTGTTGGTACGCCCACAGCCGGCGCGCCTCGGCCAGGTCGTCGCCGGTCAACCCGACGAGCAGTGTGCCGTCGGTCCGATAGCCGAGGTCGGCGCCTGTCGTCTCGGTCAGCTCTGCGGCGAACGCCGGCCAGCGGGCGGCGGAGGCCACCAGCAGGTCGGTGAGCTGCCGCTCGCCGAAGTACGCCTCGGAGACCGGGGCGAGCATCCCGGCGGCCACTGCGGATGCGCCCGACCCGGGTGCCGCGTCGTGCAGCGCCACCCGCAGGCCGCGTACGGCGCACCGCCAGGCGATCGCCAACCCGATCGGCCCCGCCCCCACCACCGCCACGTCCGCAAGGAAGGGCCCCTTGTTAACGGCTGCTGTAGAGGAAGGGCCCCCTGTTAACACGTCAGCGCCCGCAGCAGCTCGGCAGCGGCCTGAGCGGGGTCGGCGGCTGCGGAGACCGCGCCGACGACAGCCACCCCGTACGCCCCGGCGTCGCGCAGTGCCGGCACCCGGGCGGCGGTCACCCCGCCGATCGCGATGACGGGTACGTCGACGGCGTCGACGACGGCGCGTACCCCTGAGGGGCCGATCGGGTCCGGCAGCCCGGTCTTGGTGGTGGTGGCGTGGCACGGGCCGACGCCCAGGTAGTCGGCGCCCGCCGCGATGGCAGCGATCGCTGTTTCCGGCGCCCGGGCGGTGGCGCCCAGCACGCCTGTGGGGCCGAGCACCCGGCGTCCGGCGGCGACCGGCAGGTCGTCGGCGCCGACGTGGCCACCGGCGGCTCCCACCGCGAGCGCCACGTGCAGGCGGTCGTTGACCAGGCACGTCGCCCCGTACGGCGTGCAGAGCGCGAGGACCCGGCGGGCCAGGTCGTACGCCTCACGGTCGGTGGCGGAGTCCTCGACCCGCACCTGGACGACCAGGTCGGCGCGGGCCGCGGTGAGGGCGGCCCGGACCACTGTGAGGGGGTCCTGCCCGGGGCGGGTGTCGGTGATCAGATGCAGTCGACCGAGGGACGGCACGGCAACTCTCCTCCCTGCGCCGGCATTACCCGGATCAGGTTCGACGGTCGGGGGCTTCAGCCCCCCTCTCAGCCCGGTGCACCGGGCTCCCGTGGGTTACTTGCACATCACCGTACGACAGTTCTGTTGACGTGCCAAGGGCGGGATGCCCCGGCTCAGATGGCGGGATCCGTCGGGCACTTCATCCCGGTCCTGCCAGGAATGTCGCCCGCCGTTGCAGAACCGTTACCCGCCGGCATCTTGCCCGACATAGATCCAACGGAATTAATTTGTTCAGCGATTCGACAAAAATGCCGGCGCGGGCACCCTGGCACGGTGCCTCACCCGGCTCCATCTGGGACGGTCTTCGGCGAGCCGCCCCCCGCATTTCCTGTCCACCGCGACATAGGAGGCGGCGTGTCACGATCTCGTCGTGCCCGCGTACCACTAACCGCTACCCTGCTCTCCCTGGCCCTCGTCTCGACCACCCTGTTCGGCCTGCCCGCACAGGCAGCCCCGGCCCCCGCCCAGGTCCCCCCGCGGGACGCGCAGGCCGTCACCTCCGTCAGTCAGGTGGTGCCGAAGGCACCGAAGGCCGCCGCCGCTGATCCCTTCTCGGTCCTGGTCTTCTCCAAGACCGCCGGATTCCGGCACGACTCCATCCCCACCGGCGTCGCCGCCATCCAGCAGCTCGGGGCGACGAACGGGTTCACAGTGGACGCCACTGAGGACGGCGCGGCGTTCAACGACGCCAACCTCGCCAAGTACAAGGCGGTGATCTGGCTCTCCACCACCGGCGACGTCCTCAACGCCGAACAGCAGGCGGCGTTCGAGCGGTACGTGCAGGCCGGCGGCGGTTACGTCGGCATCCACGCCGCCTCGGACACCGAGTACAGCTGGGCCTGGTACGGCGATCTGGTCGGCGCGTACTTCGCCAACCACCCGGCCAACCAGCAGGCCACCGTCAAGGTGGAGGACCACGCCCACCCGTCCACTGCGGAGCTGCCCGACCGCTGGTCCCGCTTCGACGAGTGGTACAACTTCCAGACCAACCCGCGGCCGGACGTGCACGTGCTGGCCAGCCTGGACGAGAAGAGCTACAGCCCGGGCGCCGGCGCGATGGGCGCCGATCACCCGACGGCCTGGTGTCAGGACTTCGACGGCGGCCGTTCCTGGTACACCGGGGGCGGGCACACGCGTGAGTCGTTCGCCGAGCCGGAGTTCCTCAGCCATCTGCTCGGTGGCATCCAGACGGCTGCCGGCGTTGTCGACGCCGACTGCGGCGCCTCGAAGACCTCAAACTTCGAGAAGGTCACCCTCGACAGCAACACCAGCAACCCGATGGAGCTGGACATCGCCCCGGACGGGCGGGTCTTCTACATCGAGCGCGACGGTCGGGTCCAGATCATCAAGCCGGACACCGGCAACACCGTCACCGCCATCGACCTGGACGTCTTCACCGGCAACGAGGACGGCCTGATCGGCATCCGGCTCGACCCGGACTTCGCCACGAACAAGTGGGTGTATCTCTACTACGCCCCGAACGACAACGTCGCCCGCAACCTGCTGTCCCGGTTCACGGTGACCGGCGACACCATCGACGCGGCAAGCGAGAAGCAGGTGCTGCGGGTCGACACCCAGCGCAACACCTGCTGCCACGCGGGCGGCAGCATGACCTTCGACAGCGACGGCAACCTGTACCTGGCCACCGGTGACAACACCAACCCGTTCGAGTCGAGCGCGTACACGCCTATCGACGAGCGGCCGGGCCGCCAGGACTACGACGCGCAGCGCACCTCCGGCAACACCAACGACCTGCGCGGCAAGGTGATCCGGATCCACCCGGAGGACGACGGGACGTACACCGTCCCGGCGGGCAACCTCTTCGCACCGGGCACCGAGAAGACCCGTCCGGAGATCTACGCGATGGGCTTCCGCAACCCGTTCCGGATCGGCACCGACCCCAAGACCAACACGCTGTACGTGGCGGACTACGGGCCGGACGCCAACTCGGACAACCCGAACCGTGGCCCCCGGGGTCTGGTCGAGTGGAACGTCGTCACCCCCGGCAACTACGGCTGGCCGTACTGCACGGGCACGAACGAGGCGTACAACGACTACACGTTCCCGTCCGGCCCGAGCGGCGCGAAGTTCGACTGCGCGGCGCCGGTTAACGACTCGCCTAACAACACCGGCCTGACCAACCTCCCGCCTGTCGTTCCGGCCACCGTCGACTACGGCTACGCCGGTGACGCGCGGTACCCGGAGATCGGCGGCGGCGGCGCCCCGATGGGCGGCCCGGTCTACCGGTACGACGCGGACCTCAACTCGACGCGGAAGTGGCCGGCGTACTACGACGGCAAGGCGCTGCTCGGCGAGTGGAACCAGTCGAAGATGTACACGATGCAGATGAGCGCCGACGGCAAGTCGTTGGTGGACATCAACCAGTTGCTCACCGGCATGAGCATGATCCGGCCGATGGACTTCGAGTTCGGCCCGGACGGCGCGCTGTACCTGATCGAGTGGGGCAGCGGCTTCGGTGGCAACAACGACAACTCCGGCGTCTACCGGATCGACTACACCGCCGGGGACCGCGCGCCCATCGCAGCGGCGTCGGCCACCCCGACCTCGGGTCCGGCACCGCTGACTGTCACGTTCTCCAGCGCCGGTTCCCGCGACCCGGACGGCGGCACGCTCACCTACGCCTGGGCCTTCGGCGACGGGCAGACCTCCACCGAGGCGAACCCGACGCACACGTACGCCTCAGCGGGCAACTACACCGCCCAGCTCACGGTGACCAACCCGAAGGGCCGTACCGCGGTGGCCAACGTGCCGGTCACAGTGGGCAACACCGCGCCGACGGTGACCATCGAGTTCCCACCGGACGGCGGCTTCTTCAACTGGGGTGACCAGGTCCGCTACACGATCAAGGTGACGGACCCGGAGGACGGCCAGATCGACTGCGACGAGGTGCAGTTGCAGGTGCTGCTCGGCCACGACGAGCACGCCCACCCGTTGGAGCAGCACACCGGCTGCACCGGCACCGTCCAGACGTCGCTCGCCTCCGGGCACGGCGCCGAGGCGAACGTGTTCGCGGTCTTCGAGGCCACCTACACCGACAAGGGCGGCAACGGCGGCTCCGGCGCGCTCACCGGCCGGGCGATCGAGATCCTCCAGCCGAAGCAGAAGCAGGCCGAGTACTTCACCGCCACCGGCCGCGCGCCGGTGAGCACCGGCGGTGGAGACCCCGGCGTGCAGCGGGAGACCGGCGCCGACAGCGCGGGCGGCGGCCAGAACATCGGGTTCATCGAGGACGGCGACTGGTGGTCGGTGGCCCCGGCGGATCTGCTCAACATCTCCGAGATCCGGTTCCGGGCCGCCTCGGCCGCCGCCGGCGGTCGGATCGAGGTCCGTGCGGGTGCTGTCGACGGACCGGTGGTCGCAACTGCCACAGTGCCGGCGACCGGGGCGTGGCAGACGTACACGGACGTGAGCGCGCCGGTCACCGGTGCCGCGAGCGGCTCGCTGTACTTCGTTGCCCGCGACCCGAACGGCGGGACGGGCTCGCTGTTCAACGTCAACTGGATGGACTTCGTCGGGCGCGGCGTCACCGAGAACGCGCCGCCGGTGGTCACCGCCACCGCCACCCCGACGACGGGCACCGCGCCGGTCACCGTGGCCTTCGACGGCACGGCCACCGACGCCGAGGGCGACACTCCGCTGACGTACGCCTGGGACTTCGGTGACGGCGGTTCGGCGTCCACTCTGGACGCCAGCCACACCTACACCAGCCCTGGCACGTTCACGGCCACCCTCACGGTGACCGACAGCAAGGGCGCCAAGTCCTACGCCACGGTGCCGGTGCGGGTGAACGCTCCGGACACGTCCTGCTTCGGGGCGCGTTCGGACGACTTCAACGGCACCAGCCTCGACAAGGACCGTTGGACAGTGGTCCGGGAGAACCAGCTCTACTCGGTCAGCGGCGGCTCGCTGCGGCTGCCGACCGGTGTCGGTGACCTCTACGGCGCTCGCAACGACGCCACCAACCTGGTGCTCCAGCCGGCCCCGACCGGCGCCTGGGAGATCACCACCAAGGTCACCCTGCCGGTGACTGCCAACTACCAGCAGGCTGGCCTGCTGGTCTACGGCGACGACGACAACTACGCCAAGGTGGACCTGCTGTACAACGGCAGCCGTCGGGTGGAGTTCATCCGGGAGACGGCTGGCACGCCTCGCAACGAGTCCGCCGACAGCGTCGCCGCACCGGCGGGTGACACCGTGTACCTGCGGATCACCAGCGACGGGACGAACCTGACCGCCGCCGTTTCGGGCGACGGGCAGACGTTCAGCACTGTCGGCCGGTCGGCCGATCTCGCCGGCATCACCAACCCGCGGATCGGGGTCTTCGCGCTCAACGGTGGCACCGAGGCACCGGTGGTCGACGCGGCCTTCGATTCGTTCCAGGTCACGCCGGACGCTCCGGCCGGGCCGGTCGACCCGTCGGACGAGTTCACCGGCAGCACGCTTGACAAGTGCCGCTGGGACGCGATCCTGCGGGAGGACCCGGCGGGTTACCGGGTGACCGGTGGCGCGCTGCGGATCGACGTGCCCAACGGTGACATCTACGGCGCCGACAACACCGGGCCGAAGAACTTCATCCTCCAGACCGCGCCCTCGGGCGACTGGACCCTGGAGACGAAGGTCGACGGCAGCCTGCTGAACGAGCAGTACCAGCAGGCCGGACTGATCGTGCTGGCGGACGACGACAACTACCTGAAGTTCGACTTCGTCGCGGACAACCAGCCTGGCCAGGCGGTGTCGTGGCGGATCGAGTTCCGCAACGAGATCGGCGGGACGGTCCAGGACCCGCAGCCGGGGGCGACGGGCCTGACCTCGGCGGTGTGGCACCTGCGGCTGGCGCGCAGCGGCGACACGTTCACCGCGTCGTACTCGGCCGACGGGACGACCTGGACCGCGTTGGAGTCGTTGACCAACAGCGCGGTCGGGGCCACCCCCAAGGTCGGTCTGTTCACCCTCGGTGGCAACCAGACGGCGTCGAAGACGGCCTCGTTCGACTACTTCCGGCTCAGCACCGGGTCGGCCGACGAGACCGCGCCGGTGACGACGGCGGCGGTGTCCGGTACCCCGACCGAGGGGTGGTACACCGGGCCGGTGACGGTCACGCTTACCGCCGCCGACGAGGCCGGTGGTAGCGGCCTGGCCGGTACGTCGTACCAGCTGGACGGTGCCACCGCGTGGACGCCCTACACCGAGCCGGTGACGGTAAGCGGTGACGGCGAGCACGAGCTGCGGTTCCGCTCGACGGACCAGGCGGGCAACGTGGAGTCGACGAAGACCGTTTCGGTCAAGATCGACACCACGGCGCCGGTGACCTCGGCGACGTTCGCTCCGGCGAACGACGAGGGCTGGCACAACGGGGCCATCCCGGTGGTGCTGGCCACTACCGACGCCGGTTCCGGTGTGAAGTCGGTGGAGTGGTCGCTCGACGGCGGCGCGTGGACGCCGTACTCGGAGCCGGTCGAGGTGACCGGTGACGGGCAGCACGAGCTGCTGTTCCGCTCGACCGACAAGGCGGGCAACGCCGAGACGCTGAAGTCGGCGGTGCTGCGCATCGACGGCACCAAGCCGACGCTGCTGGTGTCCGGCATCGCCGACGGCCAGCTCTACGGCGACAGCCAGGACGTACGGGTGTCCTGGCAGGCCGTCGACCCGACCTCGGGCATCGCGTCCGTGGTCGGCACGCTGGACGGCAAGGCGTACGCCAGCGGCACCTTGCAGGCCATGTACGAGCTGCCGCTCGGCCTGCACGAGCTGACCGTCACCGCTACCGACAAGGCGGGCAACAAGACCACCTCGGCGGTCCGGTTCTTCGTCACCACCTCGTTCCGGGACATGCAGAACCTGCTGGACCGGTTCAAGGCGACGGGGCGGCTCTCGGCCAAGGCCCACAAGGATCTGACGAAGAAGCTCGACGCCGTCCGCAAGGCTGAGGCGGCCGGCAACGACAACAAGGCGCTCAAGGAGCTTGACGCCTTCCGGAAGCTCGCCGCGGACACCAAGTTGGTGACCGAGGCGGAGATCCGGGACGTGCTGGTCCGCGACGCCGATGCCATGACGGTGCGGCTGGGCGGAACGCCGGCCAGCAACGCCGGGGTCAAGGCGAACAAGGGCAAGCCCGTAAAGGGTGCCGGGCGACTGGGTGACGACGTCACGCGGCTCGCTCCGGGTCGCCAGCTCTGATCCATCCGGGGCCCCTTCCCGACACCTCGGTGTCGGGAAGGGGCCTCCTCAGCTCAGTGAGGAGACATCGTGACTCGTATCCGCGCGGTGTTCACCGCCGTGGTCGTCGGGTTGGTCCTGGCGCTGCTCTCCGCCGCCCCTGCGGCGGCGCACACCGGCAAGCTGAAGCTCGAGGTCGCCGGTGACGGTGCCGAAGGGGTGACCATCCAGGCCACCTACAGCGACGGGCACCGGCTGGACAAGCCGGTGCGGTTGGTCCTCACCGGCACTGGTCCGGACGGGCAGCGGATCGGCCCGGTGCAACTGGAGCCGGCACCCGAGGGGCAGGGCTTCTACAGCAGCGGCCCTCTGCTCTCCCCGGGTAAGTGGCGGGTGACAGTGACCGCTCCGGCCCCGAATCCCGGTAAGGCGACCGCCGACATCCAGGCGAAGGTCGCACAGACCGCGCCGGCTCCCGCGCCGGTGGCCGTGACGGCGGACACGAACCGTGCCGCCGGCAGTGGCGCGGGCGGCGGTTGGTGGCCGATCGCGGCTGCCGGCCTGGTGCTCACCGCCGCCGCGATGGGGGTGGCGATGCTGTTCGGTCGCCGCCGCACCGGCACGCAGAACGACTGATCGGCCCCTGAAGTCGGGGTGTTCCGGGCCCGGGTCACCCCGACTTCAGGGAACGCGGGCCTGTCGCGTTCGAACGTCCGAGATCAGCCGATGGCGCGCAGCGCCGCCAGGTCCTCGTCGCTGGGCTCCCAGGTGCCGGCCGCGGCGTTGGCGTGCACCTGCTCGGGCGTGGTGGCACCGGCGATCACCGAGGTCACCGCCGGCTGGGCGGCCAGCCCGCCGATCGCCACCTGGAGCATTGTCAGACCCCGCTCGGCGGCGTACGCCTCGAGCGCCTCGATGGTGTCCCAGTTGGCCGCGGCGAGGCGCTCGGCGTACCGGCCGCCGCCGGCGAGCCGACTGCCCGCCGGTGGCTTCTCACTGCGCTTGTACTTACCGGTGAGCAGGCCGTTGGCGAGCGGGAAGAACGGCAGCATGCCGAGGCCGAACCGCTCGCAGGCGGGGATCACCTCGGCCTCGACGGAGCGCTCCAGCAGGTTGTAGTGGTTCTGCGCGCTGATGAAGCGGGACCGACCGTTGGAGGAAGCCACCCAGTCGGCGTCGGCGATCTGCCACCCGGAGAAGTTGGAGTTGCCCAGGTAGCGCACCTTGCCGTCGCGGACCAGGTCGTCGAGGGCCGCGAGGGTCTCGTCGATCGGGGTGCCCGGGTCGGGCTCGTGCATCTGGTACAGGTCGATGTGGTCGGTGCCGAGTCGGCGCAGCGACGCCTCCACCGCGCGGGCGATGTAGCGCCGCGCGCCCCGGGCGCCGAAGTCCGGCCCGTTGAGACCGTGCATGTCCATCCCGAACTTGGTGGCCACCACCACGTCGTCGCGGCGGCCCTTGAGCGCCTGCCCGAGCAGTTCCTCGGACCCTCCCTGCGGCTCGCCGTAGATGTCGGCGGTGTCGAAGAGGGTGATCCCGGCGTCCAGGGCCGCGTCCACCACCGCGCGGGTGCCGTCGAGGTCGAGCTTGCGGCCGAAGTTGTTGCAGCCGATGCCGACGACGGACACCACGAGCCCGGAGTCACCCAGCCGGCGATAGGTCATCTCAGTCACGAGATCCACCCTATGCCCAGCGAAGGAAGGGCCCCTTACTAACGCCAGGCGTTAGTAAGGGGCCCCTCCTTCGCTCTCAGCCGACGTCCCACACCGGCTCGGGGGTCTCCACCACCTCGCTGTCGCCCCGGAACAGCACGAACCTGTCGAAGGAGCGGGTGAACCAGCGGTCGTGGGTGACAGCCACCACTGTCCCCTCGAACGCGTTCAGGCCCGCCTCAAGGGCCTCCGCGCTGGCCAGGTCGAGGTTGTCGGTGGGCTCGTCGAGCAACAGCAGGGTCGCGCCGGACAGCTCCAGCAGCAGCACCAGGAAGCGGGCCTGCTGCCCGCCGGAGAGGGTCCCGAACCGCTGGTCGCCCTGCGCTGCCAGCTCGTAGCGGCTGAGCACACCCATCGCCGCGTGCCGGTCCATCCCGGTACGGTGCTCGTCGCCCCGCCACAGGATCTCGACGAGCGTCCTGTCCATCAGCTCCGGCCGGTCGTGGGTCTGGGAGAAGTGCCCCGGGCGGACCCGGGCACCCAGCCGGGCAGTGCCCTCGTGCGCCACCGGCGCGAGCGCGCCCGCACCGTCGACCGGCCCGTTCGCCGGGTCGGGGTCGGTGCCGCCCCGGGCCAGCAGCCGCAGGAAGTGCGACTTGCCGGTGCCGTTGGCACCGAGCACCGCCACCCGGTCGCCGTACCAGATCTCCAGGTCGAAGGGGAATGTCAGGCCGTCGAGCTCCAGCTGGTCGCAGATGACCGCGCGCTTGCCGGTCCGCCCGCCGGTCAGCCGCATCCGGATGTCCTGGTCCTTCGGGGGTACGGGCGGCGGCCCGGCCTCCTCGAACTTGCGCAACCTGGTCTGCGCGGCCTGGTAGCGCGAGGCCAACCCGTCGTTGTACGCCGCCTTCTGCTTGTACATCAGCATCAGCTCGCGCAGCTTCTGGTGCTCCTCATCCCAGCGTCGGCGCAGCTCGTCGAGGCGTGCGTGCCGAGCGACCCGCGCCTCGTGCCAGCTGGTGAAGCCGCCCGGGTGCACCCAGGCGCTGCCACCCTCCACGGCGACCACCCGGTCGGCGGTCTGTGCCAGCAGCTCCCGGTCGTGCGAGACGTAGAGCACCGACTTGGTGGACTCGCGCAGCCGCGCCTCCAGCCAGCGTTTGCCCGGTACGTCGAGGAAGTTGTCCGGCTCGTCGAGCAGCAACACCTCGTCCGGGCCGCGCAGCAGCAACTCCAACGCGAAGCGCTTCTGCTGCCCGCCGGAGAGGGTGCGCACCGGCCGGTCCCGGACGGCGTCCCAGGGCTTGTCGAGCACGATTGTGGCGACGGTGTCGAAGAGCACCTCGGCGTCGTACCCGCCGGTCTCGCCCCAGGCGCCCAGCGCGTCGGCGTACGCCAACTGTGCCTTGCCTGCGGCGCTGCTGAACTTGCCGCGGACCTCGGCCGCCCGCATTGCCGCCTCGGTGTCGGCGAGCCGGCGGCCGGCGTCGCGCAGCGGTGGCGGGGCGAGCGACAGGGCCAGGTCGGCGAGTGTCGTCTCGTCGCCGATCATGCCGATGAACTGGCGCATCACGCCCAGTCCGCCGGCCCGCGCGACGGTGCCGGTACGCACCGGCAGATCACCGGCGACCATCCTCAGCAGCGTCGTCTTTCCCGCGCCGTTCGGCCCGACAAGGGCGACCTTGCTGCCCTCGCCGACCCGGAACGACACGTCGGCGAAGAGTTCCCGACCGTCGGGCAGGATGTGCCCGACCGCTGCCACGTCCACGTATCCCACGCCGGGATCCTGCCCCAGCGCGGGCCGCTGGGACATCCAATTACCGGGTGACCCGCAGCACCCGGAAACCCTTCTGGCTGGCGTGCCGCTCGACCTGCCAGCCTTCGTCGGTGAGCCAGCGGTGCAGCGAATCGCCGCCGAGGTGGCGGGCGACGACAAGCCAGCCGACGCCGTCCGGGGCGAGCCGGGGAAGCCAGCGCCGCAACAACTCGTGCAGGTCGTCCTTGCCGATCCTGATGGGTGGGTTGGACCAGAGCTGGGCGAATCGAACCTCTGCCGGCACGTCGTCCGGCGCGCGGACCAGGACCCGGTCGGCGGCGTTCACCCGGGCCGCGTTGGCTTCGGTGAGTTCGCGGGCACGGGCGTTGACGTCGACCGCCCAGACGGTGCTGGCCGGTGCCAGGTCGGCAAGCACGCAGGCGATCGGGCCGAACCCGCAGCCGAGGTCGAGCAGGTCACCTGTGGTGTCGGCGGTGGGAAGCTCGGCCTTGCGCAGGAGCACGGCGGTGCCGGGGTCGAGGCGGCTGGCGGAGAAGACCCCGCCGGCCGAGCCGAGCCGGTAGTCGCGGTCGGCGACGGTGAACTCGACCTCGCGCGCCGGGGCTTCGCTTGCGGGTTGAGCGCTGAAGTAGTGGTCGCCGGTCACGTCGTCAATTCTCGCACCGGCTCGGCATGCTCACGACACGGCCCGCACGCACATTTCCCATTATTGCCCCTAAAGGGACAATGGCTCCTACTCTGGGCAACATGGTGTATCGGTACGAGTCCGATGAGGACGCATTCGAGGAGTACCCGGAGCCCGGGTCCGACCTGCCCGCGCTCGGCGCCGGGCCGCCTCCGGCGGCCGGGCCTTCCCCGTCGCGCTTTCCGGCCCCGTCGCTGCCCCGGCCGAACCAGTTGATGCTGCCCTCGACGCAACCACCACCGGCCACCCGTGCCGCCACTGGGACCAGCACCCCTCTCGGTCAGGTCTACACCTCCGCCCAGCCGGTGGATCCGTCCACCCGGCGCAGTGCCGGGCGACTCTGGCAGGCGGTCGTCGGCGGTGCCGCCGTCCTGGTCCTGCTCGCCCTCTGCGGCCTGGGCGCCGCCGCACTGCTGGCGGACCGCAACCAGGAGCCGCAGACCACCCCGACGCTCCAGCCGAACGCCGCCGCGCCCGCCCCCGCCCAGCGACAGGACCTCGACTCCCGGGACACCGACCAGGCCCCGCTCACCGCCAAGGAACTCTTCCCCGGCAAGGAGCTGAAGCTCGCCGACGGCCAGCCCGCCTACAAGGTGCTCAAGACGCAGTCCAGCGGCAGTTGCGCCGTCGCCGCCACCGGGGAGGTGGCCGACCTGCTGGTCCGCCTCGGCTGCAACCAGGTCGTACGGGCCACCCTGCGGTCACCGAGCGGCGACCACCTGGTCACCACCGGCCTGTTCAACCTCACCGACAAGGTCAGTGCGGAACGGACCCGCGACCGGCTCCGGCAGCTGCTCGACGAACGGCAGGGCCGCTTCCGGGGTCTGACCACCGGCGACGACGACGGCACCGACGCGCTGACAAGCGCACCGGCGCGGGTCGGCTGGCAGGTCCGCGGGCACTACCTGGCGTACGCCCTGGTGGTCCGCGCCGACGGGGCCGCCGTCAAGTCCGGCGACGCCAAGATCCGGGAGGTGCTGTTCGACATGATCGAGGTGCACCTCAGCCGAGGCGTCCTGCAACGCCGGGCCGACACCGCGATGGCCGTACAGCCCACGCCGGCGGCCACAGAGGGCAGCGGCAGCCAGAGCGGCAGTGAGGACGAGCTGCCGGGCGACTGACAGGCTGCCGGACCGTCAGCCCTCGACCGGTGCCGCGTCCCCCACCGGGACGCGTAGGCGGCGGGTGAGGTCGGCGCGGCGCGCGTACTCGGTCGGGTCGGCCGGGTAACCGACCGCCACAAGTGTCAACCCGTGCGCGGGCGCCACTGTCACCTCGCTGGAGCGTTCCTGACGGGTCAGCAGGCTGCCCGGCCACTCGACCGGGCGGCGACCGTCGCCGGCCACCAGCATCGCCCCCACCAGGCTGCGCACCATCGCCTGGCAGAACGCGTCCGCCTGCACGGTGGCGACCAGGATGCCGTCCGGCTCCCGACGCCAGTCCAGCCGGGTCACCTCGCGCAGCGTCGTCGCGTTCTCCTTGCGCCGGCAGTACGCGGCGAAGTCGTGCTCCCCCACCAGGCCCGCCGCCGCAGCGTTCAGCGCGCCCAGGTCCAGCGGCCTCGGCCAGGCCAGCACCTCGTGCCGGCGCAGCGGCTCGGCACCGAACACGGCGTCGGTCACCCGGTACTCGTAGCGCCGGAAGGTCGCCGAGAAGCGGGCGTCGAAGTCGGCCGGCACCTCGGTCATCGCCGTCACCCGTACGTCGGTGGGAAGCAGCCGGGCCAGCCGACGCAGCAGCCGCCCCTCGTGCTGCCGCCACACGTCGACGGGAAGGTCGAGGTGGCAGACCTGACCGGTGGCGTGCACCCCCGCGTCGGTCCGCCCGGCCACCGTCAACCCGGTGGCCGTGCCGGCGCCGAGGACCAGGTCCAGGGTCTCGACGAGCACGCCGGCGACGGTGCGCCGGGTCGGCTGGGCGGCCCAGCCGGAGAAGTCCGCACCGTCGTAGGAGACGTCCAGTCGCAGCCGGATCCGCTCGTCCACCTCGTACCTCCTGTCATGGGTCGGGCCCGGCACCCCGATGGGGTGCCGGGCCCGACGTTGCCCTTGATCAGGCCTTGTTCTCGGTGGCCTCGTCGCTGTCCTCGCGGGCGGCGTCGGTGTCACCGGACGCCGACACCGGCGCCTCGGAGTCCTGGTCGGCCGGAGCCGACTTCGGGGCCTCGTCGGCCGGAGCGAGCGCCTCGACCTTGTCCTGCTGCGCAGCCTTGCGGGCCGCGGTCTTCTTGTTCACCTTGGGCTCGGCGACCTGAAGCTCCTCGACCAGCTCGATGATCGCCATCGGCGCGTTGTCGCCCTTGCGGGGACCGGTCTTCACGATCCGGGTGTAACCGCCGGGGCGGTTGGAGTACCGGGGCGCGATCTGGTCGAACAGGGCGTAGACCACGTCCTTGTCCTTGACGACACCCAGCACCCGCCGCCGCGAGGCGAGGTCACCGCGCTTGGCCTTGGTGATGAGCTGCTCGGCCAGCGGACGCAGCCGCCGGGCCTTCGTCTCGGTGGTCTGGATCTTGCCGTGCTGGAACAGCGCGGTGGCCAGGTTCGCCAGCATCAGCCGCTCGTGCGAGGGGCTGCCGCCGAGGCGGGGGCCCTTGGTGGGCGTGGGCATTTTTGGTGCTCCTCAAATGTGGCGGCAGCGCGGACTAGAGCTGCTCGGTCTCGCGGTAGTCGTCGGTGTCGTAGTCGGCCTCGCCGAAGGTGTCCACGACGTGCGCCGGGTCGAAGTTCGGAGCCGAGTCCTTCAGCCCCAGACCCATCCCGGCGAGCTTCATCTTGACCTCGTCGATCGACTTCTGACCGAAGTTGCGGATGTCGAGGAGGTCGGCCTCGGTACGCCCGATGAGCTCACCAACGGAGTTGATGCCCTCGCGCTTGAGGCAGTTGTAGGAGCGGACGGTGAGGTCCAGCTCCTCGATCGGCAGGGCGAGATCCGCCGCCAGCTGAGCGTCCTGCGGGGACGGCCCGATGTCGATGCCCTCGGCGGTCTCGTCAAGCTCCCGAGCCAGACCGAACAGCTCCACAAGCGTCGAACCGGCCGACGCCAGCGCCGTACGCGGACCCATCGACGGCTTGGTCTCGACGTCGATGATCAGCCGGTCGAAGTCGGTGCGCTGCTCGACACGGGTCGCCTCGACGCGGTAGGTCACCTTCAGCACCGGCGAGTAGATCGAGTCGACCGGGATCCGGCCGATCTCGGCGCCGGACTGCTTGTTCTGCGCGGCCGTCACGTAGCCCCGGCCCCGCTCGACGGTCAGCTCCATGTCGAGCCGGCCCTTGCCGTTGAGGGTGGCGAGCTTCAGGTCCGGGTTGTGCACCGAGACGCCGGCCGGGGGCTGGATGTCGCCCGCGGTCACGTCGCCCGGGCCCTGCTTGCGCAGGTACATGCTGACCGGCTCGTCGTGCTCGGAGCTGACGCACAGCTCCTTGATGTTCATGACGAGCTCGACCACGTCCTCCTTGACACCGGGGATCGTGGTGAACTCGTGCAGCACGCCGTCGATCTTGATCGAGGTGACCGCCGCACCCGGGATCGACGACAGCAGCGTGCGCCGCAGCGAGTTGCCCAGGGTGTAGCCGAAGCCCGGCTCCAGCGGCTCGATGGCGAACCGCGACCGGGTCTCGTTGATCGACTCCTCGGAGAGGGAGGGTCGCTGGCTGATGAGCATCTTTTCTCTTCTCTTCCGGGACGCCCGCTATTTGACGTCCACGACACAAACCGTTCCGGTGGCCCGCCCCGAAGGGCGGGCCACCGCACGAGCTCGGACTACTTGGAGTAGAGCTCGACGATCAGCTGCTCCTGGACCTGCGTGTCGATGACCTGCCGGGCCGGGAGGGAGTGCACGAGCACCTTCATCTGGCTCGGGATGGCCTCAAGCCACGCCGGAACCGTCTTCGAGCCGGCCTGAGCCTGCGCGACGACGAACGGGGTGAGCTCCTTGCTCTTGCCCCGAACCTCGATGATGTCGTGCTCCTTGACGCGGTACGACGGGATGTCGACCTTCTTGCCGTTCACCGTGAAGTGACCGTGCTTGACCAGCTGGCGGGCCATGTCCCGCGAGTGGGCGTAGCCGGCCCGGTAAACGACGTTGTCCAGCCGCGACTCGAGGATCTGCAGGAGGACCTCACCGGTCTTGGCCTGCTTGCCAACGGCTTCCTCGTAGTAACCGCGGAACTGCTTCTCCAGCACGCCGTAGACACGACGGGCCTTCTGCTTCTCACGGAGCTGGAGCAGGTACTCCGTCTCCTTGGTACGGCCGCGGCCGTGCTGCCCGGGCGGGAACGGCCGGGACTCGAACGGGCACTTCGGACCATCGCACTTGCTGCCCTTGAGGAACAGCTTCATCTTCTCCCGCCGGCAACGGCGGCAGTCTGCACCGGTGTAACGAGCCATCTCTCTCTACCTCTCAGACCCGACGACGCTTAGGCGGACGGCACCCGTTGTGCGGCTGCGGGGTGACGTCGGCGATCTGGCCGACCTCGAGGCCCACGGCCTGCAACGAACGGATGGCGGTCTCCCGGCCGGAGCCGGGGCCCTTGACAAACACGTCGACCTTGCGCATGCCGTGCTCCATGGCGCGACGCGCGGCGGCCTCGGCGGCCAGCTGCGCGGCGAACGGAGTTGACTTGCGGGAGCCCTTGAAGCCCACCTGGCCAGCGGAGGCCCAGGAGATGACCGCACCGGTCGGGTCCGTGATGGACACGATGGTGTTGTTGAACGTGCTCTTGATGTGCGCCTGCCCGTGGGCGACGTTCTTGCGTTCCTTGCGCCGGACCTTCTTTACAGCGGCTCCGGCACGAGCCTTCGGTGGCATAAGTCTGTGCGCTCCTGAATGGGTTCTGTGGCTTGTCGCCCCGTTGATGACGTAGGCACCGGTTCCGGTTGGAGCCCGGCCTACCTCGGCGGAGAACGACCAGAATTCCGGTTAAAGAATTACTTCTTGCCGGGCTTCTTCTTGCCGGCGACGGTCCGCTTCGGGCCCTTGCGGGTCCGTGCATTGGTCTTGGTCCGCTGGCCACGCACGGGCAGGCCCCGGCGGTGCCGGATGCCGGCGTAGCAGCCGATCTCGACCTTGCGGCGGATGTCGGCGGCGACCTCGCGGCGCAGGTCGCCTTCAACCTTGTAGTTGCCCTCGATGTGGTCGCGGAGCTGCACGAGCTCCTCGTCCGTGAGGTCCCGAGCGCGCTTGTCCGGCGAGATGCCGGTAGCGGCGAGTGTCTCCAGGGCGCGGGTGCGACCGACCCCGAAGATGTAGGTGAGCGCGATCTCCATCCGCTTCTCGCGGGGGAGATCCACGCCGACTAGACGTGCCATGTGCGGGCGTACTCCTCGTGATGTGTGGCGGAGGTGTGGACCCGTCCCACCCCGCTACCGGCCGTCCCGTCTTTCCGACGCGGTAAGCGCCGGCGACCGGGATCGGTCGCTGCCCGAGCGGGCCCCGGCCTCCGACCGGGGGTCAGCCACGAAAGGAGTACGTCTTCACGTACCGCTCGCGGCTGGGACGAGCATGTGTGTTGTGTGTCGCTGAGGATCTGCCTGGGCCAACGCCACCCGGCCGTGTCCGGCCGGACGGGCTGAGATCAGCCCTGGCGCTGCTTGTGGCGCGGGTCGGTGCAGATGACCATGACCCGGCCGTGCCGGCGGATTACCCGGCACTTGTTGCAGATCCTCTTGACGCTCGGCTTGACCTTCACGGTTGCCTTACTTCCCATCTGGCCCGGGAACGCGCGAAGCGCGAGACCGGACGTCGAAGACGGACACGGGACTTCCCGGCCGTCGTCAGGACTACTTGTAGCGGTAGACGATGCGCCCGCGGGTCAGGTCGTACGGCGAAAGTTCGACGACGACCCGGTCCTCCGGCAGGATGCGGATGTAGTGCTGCCGCATCTTGCCGCTGATGTGAGCCAGCACCTTGTGGCCGTTCGCGAGCTCCACCCGGAACATTGCGTTCGGCAGGGGCTCGATGACCCGACCCTCGATCTCGATGGCTCCGTCTTTTTTCGGCATGTCCTCCGCTGTCCTGACGTCGATTGCACCGGGCGGCCCACAACGTCTTACACGGGAACTGACCAAGATCAGATGCCCGCGCCAGCCGCGGCTCCAGCTCCCACCGAAGCGCAGGGTGGGCATGCCGGAGTGGACGCTGTGCGCCGAACAGAAAGTGTACGCCGACCTGCACGCCGTCGCCAAACCGGCCGGCACCCGAGCACCGTGTCGGGTACGGGCCCGCCTCCCGGACGTCCGATGATCTTCGAGCTGGGCTGCTGGCGCTCAGCTCGCTGGCGAAGGATCATCTCGTTCGTCCGGTTCACCGGCGCGCAGTTCGCGCCGCCGCTCACGCTTCAGGCGCTTGCGCTCCCGTCGGCGCTCCCGCTCGATCGCCCGGCGTCGCGGCTCTCCCCCGGCCAACCCGGTGACAGTGCGAACCGCAAGCACCGCACCCCACGGCCCGGCCACCCAGGCCGGCCAGAAGTAGAGCAGCTCGCCGCTGAGCATCGACGTGACGCCCCAGACGGCCACCACGATGCCGATCACCTGGAGGTAGGGCAGCCACACCTCGGCCAGCCAGCGCGCGGTGACGCCACCTGCGACCGGATGGTGGCCCCCAACCACGCTCGGCGGCTCGGCGGGCAGGCTGGCCGGCACCACAGCGGAGCGCTCGGCGGGCGCCACCGGGGGCAGGTCGACAAGCAGGGCGTCCAAATCGGCGTACGTGCGCGCCGCGTACGCGTTCTGCACCCGCTCGTCGTACTCGTGCAGGTCCAGCCGACCCTCGCCGAGGGCGGCCCGCAAGCGCTCGGCCACCGCCTCGCGATCCGCGTCCGCCGCTCGCATCCCGTCGCGCCCGTCCATGCCGGCAAGCATGCCACCCGGAAACAAAAACCGTCTCACCCGTCCGACCCCCTGACGCCCGGTGCGCCAGAGCGGTGCGGGGTCTAGGAGGCTGCCGAGACTGCCGGTTGGCGGGCCGTCACCAGGTCGCCCAGACGGGTCCGGCCGCCGTCGAAGGCCGTGAGCACCCAGACGCCGTCCGGCAACAGCGCCATCGAATGCTCGACGTGCGCCGCGACCGACCCGTCCCGGGTGACGACCGTCCAGCCGTCGGCCAGTTCGACGGTACGCGGCGACGCCATGGTGATCATCGGCTCGATGGCGAGCGCCATACCGGGAACCAGGCGTGGACCCTTGCCCGGTCGGCCGTGGTTGAGCACGTGCGGGTCCTGGTGCATCTCGGTGCCGATGCCGTGCCCGCCGTACCCGTCGACGATGCCGTACCTGCCGCCCTTGCGGACCGCGCTCTCCACCGCGTGCGAGATGTCGGTGAGGCGGCCCTTCCCGCTTGCCGCTCCCCGCGCGGCGGCAGCGATACCGGCCCACATGGCGTCCTCCGCCACCTCGGCCATCCGCAGCAGCGCCGGGTCGACGTCGCCGACGCCCACCGTGATCGCGGCGTCGCCGTGCCAACCGTCAAGCACCGCACCGCAGTCGATCGAGATCAGGTCACCGTCGGCGAGCACCTGCTCTCCAGACGGGATGGCGTGCACGATCTGCTCGTTCACGGAGGAGCAGATCGACGCCGGGAAGCCGTGGTAGCCCTTGAACGACGGGACGCCGCCCGCCTCACGGATCGTCGACTCGGCGATGGCGTCGAGATCGGCGGTGGTCACCCCGGGGGCGACCGCCTCGCGCATGCGGCGCAGGGCCTCGGCGACCACCAGGCCGGCGGCCCGCATCTTCTCGATCTGGTCAGGGGTCTTCAGCTGGATATCCAGCTGGGGACGACGCATGGAGCGTTTACCTTTCGTGGCCGTTCAGCGGGGCACGTCATGCGTACCCCGCTGTTCGCACTCTATCCGCCGTGATTCGGCCGGACCTCAGCCGCCGTACGACCGCAGGGCGTCGATGGCCCGGGTGGTGACGTCCTCCACCGGACCGGTGGCGTCGATTCCGACCAGCTTGCCCTGGGCGCCGTAGTAGTCGACGAGCGGCGCGGTCTTCTCGCCGTACTCCCGCAGGCGGGTGGCGATCGTCTCCGGCTTGTCGTCGTCCCGCTGGAACAGCTCGGCGCCACAACGGTCACAGACGTCCGGCCGGGTGGTGGCGTCGAACTCGACGTGCCAGATCTTGCCGCAGCCCCGGCAGGTGCGCCGGCCGGACAGCCGCCGGATCACCTCGTCGTCGTCGACCACGAGCTCCAGGACCAGATCCAACGCGGTGCCGAGGTCGGCGAGGAGCTTGTCCAGAGCGGCGGCCTGCGGAGTGGTCCGCGGAAAGCCGTCGAGCAGGAAGCCCTCGCTGGCGTCGGGCTCGGCCAGCCGGTCCCGGACCATGTTGATGGTCACCTCGTCCGGGACCAGCTCACCGGCGTCCATGTAACGCTTCGCCTCGACCCCGAGCGGCGTGCCCTGGGTCACGTTCGATCGGAAGATGTCACCGGTCGAGATCTTCGGCACCGAGAGGTGGGCGGCGATGAACTCGGCCTGCGTGCCTTTGCCCGCTCCCGGCGGGCCAACCAGAACGAGTCTCATCTACCGCAGGAACCCTTCGTAGTTCCGCTGCATGAGTTGGCTCTCGATCTGCTTCACGGTCTCCAGACCGACGCCGACCATGATGAGCACAGCGGTGCCGCCGAACGGGAAGTTCTGGTACTGCTGGTTGTCCAGCCAGATGAAGAAGAAGTTCGGCAGGATGGAGATGACACCCAGGTACAGCGCGCCCGGCAGGGTGATCCGACTGAGGATGAAGTCCAGGTAGTCGGCGGTCGGCTTGCCGGGGCGGATGCCCGGAACGAAGCCGCCGTACTTCTTCATGTTGTCCGCGACCTCGGTCGGGTTGAACGTGATCGAGACGTAGAAGTACGTGAAGAAGATGATCATCAGGAAGTAGACCGCGATGTAGATCGGGCTACTCGGGTTGACCAGGTTGTTCTGGATCCACGCCTGGGTCTTGCCCGGGTCGGTCTGGTCGAAGAACTGCAGGGCCAGCTGCGGCAGGTAGAGCAGCGACGAGCCGAAGATGACCGGGATGACACCGGCCTGGTTGACCTTCAGCGGGATGTAGGTCGAGGTGCCGCCGTACATCCGCCGGCCGATCATCCGCTTGGCGTACTGCACCGGGATCCGGCGCTGCGCCTGCTCGATGAAGGTAACCGCGGTGATGACCACCAGGACCAGCGCGATGACCAGGGCGAACATGTCCCAGCCCTTGCTGGTCTTGATCTGCCAACCCTCGCTGGGCAGCCGGGCCGCGATCGAGGTGAAGATCAGGACGGACATGCCGTTGCCGACGCCGCGGTCGGTGATCAGCTCGCCGAGCCACATGACCATGCCGGTGCCGGCGGTCATCGTCATCACCAGGATGGTGAGGGTCAGCCAGTCCGGGATGCCGGTGCCGGTGGGGATGATCGGGAACTGGTCGCAGCGGTTCTGGAAGAGCTGGCCGGAACGGGCCAGGGCCACGAACGCCGACGCCTGAAGCACACCCAGACCGAGAGTCAGGTAGCGGGTGTACTGGGTGATCTTCGCCTGGCCGGCCTGGCCCTCCTTGCGGAGCTGCTCCAGGCGCGGGATCACGACGGTCAGCAGCTGCAGGATGATCGACGCTGTGATGTAGGGCATGATGCCCAGCGCGAAGACCGAGAGCTGTAGCAGCGCTCCACCGGAGAAGAGGTTGAGCAGGTTCAGCACACCCGTCGACTCACCCTGGAGGGTGTCGAGGCACTTCTGCACGTTGCCGTACGAGACGCCCGGGCTGGGCAGCGTGGCGCCCAGTCGGTAGACCGCGATGATGCCTACTGTGAACAGCAGCTTCTTGCGCAGGTCAGGCGTACGGAACGCACTGAGAAAGGCGGACAGCAACTTCTTCCTCCTGCGCGAGGCGGGCCGCCGGTGATCCCTGGCGGGTCGGGGTGGATCCCGGGCGAGTGCCCGGATTCCATGGCTGGGATGGGACTCTAACAGCCCTATCCCCCTCCGGGCAGATGCGCCCGGCTACATAAACCGATTCCGATATTACCGGGCGCACACGCGCCCAGGCAGACCATGGCGCCCGTCCAGTTGCTCACAACCGGACGGGCGCCATGTCTCTTACGTCCTTACAGCTCGGTGGCGGAGCCACCGGCAGCGGCGATCTTCTCCTTGGCCGACGCGCTGAACGCGTGCGCCGACACCTGGAGCGCCACCCCGCCGAGATCCCCGGTGCCGAGGACCTTGACCGGGTGACCCTTGCGGACCGCCCCAGCCTCGACCAGCTCCAGCGGGCCAACCTGGCCGCCGTTCGGGAACAGCTCGGCGAGCCGGTCCAGGTTGACCACCTGGAAGACCACCTTGAACTTGTTCTTGAAGCCCTTCATCTTCGGCAGGCGCATGTGGATGGGCATCTGCCCACCCTCGAACGCCGCCGAGATGTTCTTGCGAGCCTTGGAACCCTTGGTACCGCGACCAGCGGTCTTGCCCTTGGAACCCTCACCGCGACCCACACGGGTCTTCGCGGTCTTGGAACCAGGCGCCGGGCGCAGGTGGTGCACCTTGATCGTCATTACTCGACCTCCTCGACCTTCACGAGGTGGTTGACCGTGAAGATCATGCCGCGGATCTCGGGCCGGTCTTCCTTGACCACCACGTCGTTGATCCGCTTGAGACCGAGCGAACGCAGCGAGTCACGCTGGTTCTGCTTGGTCCCGATGCCGGACCGGAGCTGGGTGACCTTCAGACGTGCCATCAGCGAGCCACCCCCGCACGCGACGCCAGCATGGCGGCCGGCGCGACGTCCTCGACCGGCAGACCACGACGCGCAGCGACCTGCTCGGGGGACTCGAGCCCCCGCAGAGCCGCCACGGTGGCGTGCACGATGTTGATCGGGTTCGACGAGCCGAGGCTCTTGGAGAGCACGTCGTGGATCCCGGCGCACTCCAGCACGGCACGCACCGGACCACCGGCGATGACACCCGTACCGGCCGAGGCCGGCTTGAGCAGCACCACACCAGCGGCGTCCTCACCCGTCACCGGGTGCGGAATCGACTGGCCGATACGCGGAACCTTGAAGAAGTGCTTCTTGGCCTCCTCGACGCCCTTGGCGATGGCCGCGGGCACCTCCTTGGCCTTTCCGTAGCCCACGCCGACCGTGCCGTCGCCGTCGCCCACGATCACAAGGGCGGTGAAGCTGAAGCGACGACCACCCTTCACGACCTTGGCGACGCGGTTGATCGCGACGACCCGCTCAAGGTGCGGGGTCTTCTCGACGGGCGCGTTTCCGCGGCCGCCCTCACGGCGGTTGTCGCGGCGACCACCCTCGTTGCCACCGGACCCGCCGCCACGGCGCTGTTGACCTGGCATCAGCAGCCTTCCTTATCTCTCGTGACGGGGTTGTTAGAACTCGAGCCCGGCTTCGCGGGCGGCATCGGCAAGCGCGGCGACACGCCCCGCGTACCGGTTGCCACCGCGGTCGAAGACGACCTTGGAAACGCCGGCGGCCTTGGCCCGCTCGGCGAGCAGGGCGCCCACCTTGCCGGCGAGGGCGCTCTTGTCGCCCTCCGCACCGCGCAGCGAGGCGTCCAGGGTCGACGCCGACGCCAGGGTGTGACCCTTGGTGTCGTCGACGATCTGGGCGACCATGTGGCGCAGCGAACGGGTGACGACCAGGCGCGGACGCTCGGCCGTACCGCTGACGTTCTTGCGGACGCGGAAGTGCCGACGCGCACGCCCAACGGCGCGCTTGGCGGCGACGCCGCGGCGGCGCTTGAGCAGCGTGGCGCTCACTTCTTACCTGCCTTTCCGGCCTTGCGGCGGATGACCTCGCCCTGGTACTTCACGCCCTTGCCCTTGTAGGGCTCCGGCGGGCGGATCTTCCGGATGTTGGCGGCGACCTCACCGACCTGCTGCTTGTCGATGCCGGCCACGTGGAACAGGGTCGGCCGCTCCACAGTGAAGGTGATACCCGCCGGCGCGGAGACGAGCACCGGGTGCGAGAACCCGAGCGCGAACTCGAGGTCCGAACCCTTGGCGGTTACCCGGTAACCGGTGCCTGCGATCTCCAGGCTCTTGCGGTAGCCCTCGGTCACGCCGACGATCATGTTGGCCACCAGCGTACGGCTCAGGCCGTGCAGCTCCTTGGCCTTGCGCTCGTCGTTCGGGCGGTTGACGCTCAGCTGCCCGTCATCGCCACGCTCGATCGTGATCGGCTCGGCGATGGTGTGCTGGAGCTCGCCCTTCGGGCCCTTGACCTTGACGGTCTGCCCGTCGATCGTGATATCGACGCCGGACGGTACCGGGATCGACTTACGTCCAATTCGCGACATTTCTACCTGTCTCCCGTTACCAGACGAAGGCGAGGACTTCCCCGCCAACGCTCCGCTTGCGGGCCTGCCGGTCGGTAAGCAGCCCCTGGGACGTCGAAATGATCGCCACGCCCAGCCCGCCGAGCACCCGCGGGAGCCCGTCCGACTTGGCGTAAACCCGGAGACCGGGCTTGGACACGCGCTTGATGCCGGCCAGGCTCCGCTCCCGGTTCTGGCCGTACTTCAGCTCGACGACCAGTCGCTTGCCGACGGCACCCTCTTCGGGCTCCTCGACCGACCAGGTGGCGATGTAACCCTCGGCCTTCAAGACCTCGGCGATGTTCGCCTTGATCTTGGAGTAGGGCATCTTCACCTGATCGTGGTACGCCTGGTTGGCGTTACGCAGACGCGTGAGCATGTCTGCGATCGGGTCGGTCATCGTCATGGATTTCGTCAGCCTTTCTCGCCGGGGTTCCCGGGGCACCAGCCCCGGGCCTACGGCGAAGAGCAATACCTAATCGGTGCAGGAGTTCCCGGCCGGCAGCCGGGACGCGGTCACCCTTACCAGGAAGCCTTGGACACACCCGGCAGCTCACCGCGGTGGGCCATCTCCCGGATGCAGACCCGGCACAGCCCGAACTTGCGGTAGACCGCCTTCGGACGCCCGCACCGCTGGCAGCGGGTGTACGCGCGAACCGAGAACTTCGGCTTCGCGGCCGCCTTGATGATCAGCGCCTTCTTGGCCATCTCAGTTCTCCTTGAACGGGAAGCCCAGGAGCTTGAGCAGCGCCCGGCCCTCGTCGTCGGTCGTGGCGGTGGTGACCACCGTGATGTCCATGCCCCGCTGGCGATCGATCTTGTCCTGGTCGATCTCGTGGAACACCGACTGCTCGGTCAGACCGAACGTGTAGTTGCCGTGCCCGTCGAGCTTGCGCCCGTCCAGACCGCGGAAGTCGCGGATACGCGGCAGCGCGATGGACAGCAGCCGGTCCAGGAACTCCCACATCCGGTCACCGCGAAGGGTGACCTTCGCGCCGATCGGCATGCCCTCGCGGAGCTTGAACTGCGCGATGGACTTGGTCGCCCGCCGCACCTGCGGCTTCTGGCCGGTGATCGTGGCGAGGTCGCGGACCGCGCCGTCGATCAGCTTGGCGTCGCGAGCAGCCTCGCCGACACCCATGTTGACGACGATCTTGACCAGCCGCGGCACCTGCATGGGGTTGCCGTAGCTGTGCTGCTCACGCAGCTGGGCCACGATCTCGTTGCGGTACCGCTCCTTGAGGCGCGGCATGGTCTTTTCGGTAGCCGTGGTCATCACAGGTCCTTACCGGTGCTACGCGCGATGCGGACCTTCTGGCCGTTGTCGTCGATCCGGTAACCGACGCGCGTCGGCTTGCCGTCGGAGTCCAGGACCTGCACGTTCGAGACGTGGATCGGGGCCTCCTGGGTGACGATGCCGCCGGTCTTGGCGCCACGCTGGGTGGTGCTGATGCGGGTGTGCTTCTTGACCCGGTTCACGCCCTCGACCAGGACCTTGTCCTGCCGCGGGTAGGCCGCGATGACCTTGCCCTTGGCACCCTTGTCCTTGCCGGCGATGACGACGACCGTGTCGCCCTTCTTGACCTTCACGGTCACAACACCTCCGGCGCGAGGGAAATAATCTTCATGAACCGCTTGTCCCGCAGCTCCCGGCCCACCGGGCCGAAGATGCGGGTACCGCGCGGGTCCCCACCGTCCTTGATGATGACGGCGGCGTTCTCGTCGAAGCGGATGTACGAGCCGTCCGGACGCCGCTTCTCCTTGGCGGTGCGGACGATGACCGCCTTGACGACGTCGCCCTTCTTGACACCGGCACCTGGGATCGCGTCCTTGACGGTGGCCACGATGACGTCGCCGATGCTCGCGTAGCGCCGACCGGAGCCACCGAGAACCCGGATGCACAGGATCTCCCGAGCACCCGTGTTGTCGGCGACGCGCAGTCGCGACTCCTGCTGAATCACGTCTATCTCCTATGTCTGCCGGTTCTCCGGCCGCCGTGGCGGCCGGAGCCTGGCGGAACCAACGCCCGACGCAACGCCGGGCGAGCTCGAGCCTTCGCTACTTGGCCTTTTCCAGGATCTCCACGATCCGCCAACGCTTGGTGGCGCTCAGCGGCCGGGTCTCCATGATCAGGACCCGGTCGCCGGTGCCAGCGGCGTTCTGCTCGTCGTGCACCTTCAGCTTGCTCGTACGGCGCATGATCTTGCCGTACAGGGCGTGCCGAACCCGGTCCTCGACCTCGACAACGACGGTCTTGTCCATCTTGTCGCTGACCACCAGGCCCTCGCGAACCTTACGGCGCGCGCGCGTGGCGTCAGTCGTGGTGTTCTCGGTCATGATGCAGTCACCTCAGTCGGCGCGGCCGAGAGCCCCAGCTCGCGCTCGCGCATGATCGTGTAGATCCGGGCGATCTCCCGACGGATGACCTGCAGCCGCCGGTTGTTGTCCAGCTGCCCGGTTGCGGCCTGCACGCGGAGGTTGAACAGCTCCGCCTTGGCCTCCCGCAGCTTCGTGACCAGCTCCTCCTCGGAGAGCTCACGCAGCTCGGTCGCCTTAACGCCCGCTGCCATCAGGATTCACCCACTTCGCGCGTAACAATGCGGCACTTCATCGGGAGCTTGTGGATCGCGCGACGCATCGCCTCTCGCGCGATCTGCTCGTTCGGGAAGGACATCTCGAAGAGAACCCGCCCCGGCTTGACGTTCGCGACCCACCACTCCGGCGAACCCTTACCGGAACCCATCCGGGTCTCGGCAGGCTTCTTGGTGAGGGCCTGGTCCGGGAAGATCGTGATCCAGACCTTGCCACCACGCTTGATGTGACGGGTCATCGCGATACGCGCCGACTCGATCTGGCGGTTGGTCACGTACGCCGGCTCGAGAGCCTGGATCCCGAACTCGCCGAACACCACCCGGTTACCACCCTTGGACGCGCCACTGCGGTCCGGGTGGTGCGGCTTGCGGAAGCCCTTCGGGGGCTTGCGCGGCATCAGCATCTGTCAGCCCTCCTGCTGCGTTTCTGCCGGAGCAGCAGCAGCCGCGACAGCAGCGCTGTCGACCGGCTCGCCGCTCGGCGTCTCGGCCTGCTGCGCAATGGTGGTCGCAGCAGCCCGACCGGCCTCGGTGCCACCAGCCGTGGTGCCGGACGAACCCGACCGGCCACGGCGCGGACGCTCGGGACGGTCGCCACGCTCACCACGACGCGGGCGCGACGGACCGGCCTCGGCCGGAGCCTCCCGGCCCGGAACCGCGTCACCCTTGTAGATCCAGACCTTCACGCCGATCCGGCCGAAGGTGGTACGGGCCTCGAAGAAGCCGTACTCGATGTTGGCCCGCAGCGTGTGCAGCGGAACCCGACCCTCGCGGTAGAACTCGGTCCGGCTCATCTCGGCGCCGCCGAGGCGACCCGAGACCTGGACACGGATGCCCTTGCAGACCGGGTTCTTCATGGCCGACTGCATGGCCTTGCGCATCGCCCGACGGAAGCTGACCCGGCTGGACAGCTGCTCGGCCACGCCCTGCGCGACGAGCTGAGCGTCCGACTCGGGGTTCTTCACCTCGATGATGTTCAGCTGCACCTGCTTGCCGGTGAGCTTCTCCAGCTCGCCGCGGATCCGGTCGGCCTCCGCACCCTTACGGCCGATGACAATGCCCGGCCGGGCGGTGTGGATGTCGACCCGGACGCGGTCGCGGGTGCGCTCGATGTCGACCTTGGAGATGCCGGCACGCTCGAGGCCCTTGGACATCATCCGGCGGATCTTGACATCCTCGCCGATGTAGTCCTTGTAGAGCTTGTCCGCGAACCAGCGGGACTTCCAGTCGGTCGAGATGCCGAGCCGGAACCCAGTGGGGTGAACCTTCTGACCCATTACTCGGCGTCCTCCGTCTTGCTCTGCGCTTCGGCCGGTGCGGCCTCCGTGGCCGGGGCGGCCTTCTTCGCCGCGGCCTTCCTCGGCGCTGCCGGCGCGACCGCTTCGACCACCACGGTGATGTGGCAGGTGCGCTTGCGGATCCGGTACGCCCGGCCCTGCGCCCGCGGCTGGAACCGCTTCATCGTCGGGCCCTCGTCCACGAACGCCTCGCTGACGAGCAGCGCGCCGGGGTCCAGCCGCTCGTTGTTCTCCGCGTTGGCGATCGCGCTAGCGAGCACCTTGTACACCTGCTCGCTCGCAGCCTGCGGCGCGAACTGCAGCACCGTGAGAGCCTCCTTCGCGGGCAGGCCGCGGACGAGGTTGACCACCCGGCGCGCCTTCATCGGCGAGATGCGCACGTGCCGCGCAACCGCCCGCGCGCCCGGAAGCACCGGAGCGTCGCCCTTTCCTGGCATCGCTGTAACCCCTTGTTCCCTCTATCCGTATGCCCGCGGCGTCAGCGCCGACGGCTCTTCCGGTCGTCCTTCTCGTGACCCTTGAACGTGCGGGTCAGCGCGAACTCGCCGAGCTTGTGCCCGACCATCGCCTCGGTCACGAACACCGGGACGTGCTTGCGTCCGTCGTGCACGGCGATCGTGTGCCCCAGCATCTCGGGGATGATCGTCGAGCGCCGCGACCAGGTCTTGATCACGTTCTTCGAGCCCTTGTCGTTCTGGACTTCCACCTTCTTGAGCAGGTGGTCGTCTACGAACGGGCCCTTCTTCAGGCTGCGAGGCATGTCTTATCTCCCTCAGCCGCGCTTACGCGTGGCGTAGCGACGGCGGACGATCAGCCGGTCACTCGGCTGGCCCTTACGGCGGGTGCGGCCCTCGGGCTTACCCTGCGGGTTGACCGGGTGGCGACCACCAGAGGTCTTACCCTCACCACCACCGTGCGGGTGGTCGACCGGGTTCATGGCGACACCACGGACGGTCGGGCGCTTGCCCTTCCACCGCATACGGCCGGCCTTACCCCAGTTGATGTTCGACTGGTCGGCGTTGCCGATCTCGCCGACGCTTGCGCGGCAGCGGACGTCCACACGCCGGATCTCGCCGGACGGCATACGCAGGGTCGCGTACGCGCCCTCACGGCCGAGCAGCTGGATGCCGACGCCGGCGGAGCGGGCGAGCTTGGCCCCGCCACCCGGACGCAGCTCCACGTTGTGGATCGTGGTACCGACCGGGATGTTGCGCAGCGGCAGGTTGTTACCCGGCTTGATGTCGGCGCCCGGACCGGACTCGACGCGGTCGCCCTGCTTGATGTCCTTCGGCGCGAGGATGTACCGCTTCTCGCCGTCGGCGTAGTGCAGCAGCGCGATACGCGCCGTGCGGTTGGGGTCGTACTCGATGTGAGCGACCTTCGCCGGCACGCCGTCCTTGTCGACCCGCTTGAAGTCGATCAGACGGTACTGGCGCTTGTGACCGCCACCGTGGTGCCGCGTGGTGATCCGGCCGTGGGCGTTACGCCCGCCCTTCTTCGGCAACGGAGCCAGCAGCGACTTCTCCGGCGTGGACCGGGTGATCTCGGCGAAGTCGGCAACGCTGGAGCCACGTCGGCCCGGCGTCGTCGGCTTGTACTTACGGATAGCCATTGTCTACACCCCTCAGCTGACCGGGCCGCCGAAGGCCTCGATACGGTCACCGTCAGCCAGCTTCACGATCGCCCGCTTGGTCGCCTTGCGCTGACCGAAGCCGGTCTTGGTGCGCTTACGCTTCCCTTGGCGGTTGAGCGTGTTGACCGTCAGGACGCGGACGTTGAAGATCTGCTGGATAGCGATCTTGATCTCGGTCTTGTTCGCGTCCGGGTGCACCAGGAAGGTGTACCAGTTCCGGTTCAGCTCGCTGTAGCTCTTCTCCGAGACGACCGGCGCCACGATGATGTCGCGCGGGTCGGCGATCGTGCTCACTTGCCACCCTCCTCGGTGGTCTCGGCGGGCACGCCCAGGAACTCGTCCAGGGCGTCCTTGGTGAAGACCACGTCGTCGGCCACCAGCACGTCGTACGTGTTCAGCTGGCCGGACTCGATCAGGTGCACCCGCGGCTCGTTGCGCAGCGACACCCAGTTCAGCTCGTCGGTGCTGCTCAGCACGACGAGAACCCGACGGGCCTCGGTGAGCTTGGTCAGCGTGGCAAGGGCCGCCTTGGTCGACGGCTTCTCGCCCGAGACGAACGCCTCGACAACGTGCACCTGCCCGGCGCGGGCCCGGTCGGAGAGGGCACCGCGCAGCGCGGCGGCCTTCATCTTCTTCGGGGTCCGCTGGCTGTAGTCACGCGGAACGGGACCGTGTACCACGCCACCGCCGGCGAACTGCGGTGCGCGGATCGAGCCCTGCCGGGCGCGACCGGTGCCCTTCTGCTTGTACGGCTTCTTGCCGCCGCCGGCGACCTCGCCGCGGGTCTTGGTCTTGTGCGTGCCCTGTCGGGCCGCCGCGAGCTGGGCCACCACGACCTGGTGCATCAGCGCGACGTTGGCCTGCACGTCGAAGATGTCAGCCGGCAGCTCGACGGAGCCGCTGGTGCTGCCTTCGACGGTGCGCACGTCAACGGTGGTCACTTGGCCGCACCGCCCTTCTTGACCTTGCTCTTGGCCGCGGTACGGACCAGAACCAGCGCGCCCTTGGGGCCAGGAATGGCACCACGGACGAGCAGCAGGTTGTTCTCGGTGTCGACCGCCTGGACGGTGAGGTTCTGCACGGTGTAGCGCACGCCACCCATGCGGCCGGCCATCCGGGTGCCCTTGAAGACACGACCCGGGGTGGCGCAGGCGCCGATGGAACCGGGCGAGCGGTGCTTGCGCTCGACACCGTGGCTGGCGCGCAGACCGTGGAAGCCGTGCCGCTTCATCGGGCCGGCGTAGCCCTTGCCCTTGGTCTTTCCGGTGACGTCGATCGTGACGCCGGCCGGGAACTCCTCGACAGTGACTTCCTGGCCGAGCGAGTATTCCCCAGCGTCCGTGGTGCGCAGCTCGACGATGTGCCGGCGCGGTGCCACGTCCGCCTTGGCGTAGTGCCCGCTGATCGGCTTCTTGACCTTGCGCGGGTCGATCGTGCCGTACGCCAGCTGGACCGCTGAGTAACCGTCCTTCTCGGCGCTACGAACCTGGCTGATGACGCACGGGCCGGCCTCGACCACGGTCACGGGAACAACCTTGTTGTTGTCCCAGACCTGGGTCATGCCGAGCTTGGCGCCCAGGATCCCCTTGACTTGCCTGTCCATTTGTCCGGTCCCTACAGCTTGATCTCGATGTCGACGCCAGCCGGCAGGTCGAGGCGCATGAGCGAGTCGACCGTCTTCGGGGTCGGGTCGATGATGTCGATCAGCCGCTTGTGCGTGCGCATCTCGAAGTGCTCGCGCGAGTCCTTGTACTTGTGCGGCGAGCGGATAACGCAGAAACGGTTGATCTCCGTGGGCAGCGGCACCGGGCCCGCGACCTGCGCCCCGGTGCGCGTCACCGTCTCGACGATCTTCCGAGCCGAGGAGTCGACGACCTCGTGGTCATAGGCCTTGAGCCGGATGCGGATCTTCTGTCCCGCCATGGTGGCTTCTGTTCCTTCTCTCGATGCCGCTGTGTTGCGGGCGCCTGTACCGGCTGGCACAGGCCCACTTCGCCGACCCCCGCGGTCGGGCGTGTCGCGCCCTCGGGCCGGGCTCCGCCCCGTGGTTCCGGAGTGGTGCTGACCGCGCGGTGGGTCAAGGCGCCGATCGCATTACCGCGACCTGAACGCCGTGCGAGGGTGGTTGGCGACTGGGCCGCCAACCACCCCACGCTCGACTGTCTCGCCACCCGGAGGTTCAGCGAAAGCCGAACACAGGCGACGAACTGTCGTTACGCAACCTGACTAGTATGCCGCACGACCGGCGGCGGGTCTAATCGGGGTTACCTAGTTCACTTCATGATCTTGGTGACGAACCCGGCGCCGACGGTGCGGCCACCCTCGCGAATCGCGAACTTGAGGTTCTCCTCCATGGCGATGGGCTGGATCAGCTTCACCGACATGGTGGTGTTGTCACCCGGCATGACCATCTCGGTGCCCTCGGGGAGGGTGACGACACCGGTGACGTCCGTGGTCCGGAAGTAGAACTGCGGACGGTAGTTCTGGAAGAACGGGGTGTGCCGGCCGCCCTCCTCCTTGGAGAGGATGTAGACCGTCGCCTCGAACTCCGTGTGCGGGGTCGTGGTGCCCGGCTTGACGACCACCATGCCGCGCTCGACGTCCTCGCGCTTGATGCCACGCAGCAGCAGACCGACGTTCTCGCCCGCGCGGGCCTCGTCGAGCAGCTTGCGGAACATCTCGATGCCGGTGCAGACCGTCTTCTGCGACTTCTCGCGGATACCGACGATCTCCACCTCCTCGTTCGGCTTGAGGATGCCGCGCTCGGCGCGACCCGTGACAACGGTGCCACGACCGGTGATCGTGAAGACGTCCTCGATCGGCATGAGGAACGGCTTCTCGGTCTCGCGCTCCGGCTGCGGGATCGCGGTGTCGACAGCGGTCATCAGGTCCAGCAGCTTGCCGGTCCACTCGGGGTCACCCTCGAGGGCCTTCAGCGCCGAAACCCGAACGACCGGCAGGTCGTCACCCGGGTACTCCTGCGAGGAGAGCAGCTCGCGCACCTCGAGCTCGACGAGCTCCAGGAGCTCCTCGTCATCGACCATGTCGCTCTTGTTGAGCGCCACGACGATGTACGGCACACCAACCTGACGGGCCAGCAGCACGTGCTCGCGGGTCTGCGGCATCGGGCCGTCGGTCGCCGCGACCACCAGGATCGCGCCGTCCATCTGCGCGGCACCGGTGATCATGTTCTTGATGTAGTCCGCGTGGCCGGGGCAGTCGACGTGCGCGTAGTGCCGCGCCTCGGTCTGGTACTCGACGTGCGCGATCGAGATCGTGATACCGCGGGCCTTCTCCTCCGGCGCCTTGTCGATCTCGTCGAACGGCGTGTAGGGGTTCAGGTCGGGGTACTGGTCGTGCAGGACCTTCGTGATGGCCGCCGTCAGCGTCGTCTTACCGTGGTCGATGTGACCAATGGTGCCGATGTTGACGTGCGGCTTAGTCCGCTCGAACTTCGCCTTCGCCACTGGTGTCCTCCTGTGGACTTCTTGGTTCGTACGCCCGGCGCGCCGGTCGGCGCTTAGGACTCTGTCGACAGCCTTTCCGGCCTGGCGGCCGGAGAGCTTTTGTGGGTTCTGCGGCGATGAAGCCTACAGGCCCGGTCTCACGCGATCCGATCGTGGTGGCCGCGGGCGGGTGAAACCACCCGCGACCGACCACGAATCACCTGCTCGGGGAAGTTACTCGCCCGTTGCCTTGGCGATGATCTCCTTCGCGACGCTCTGCGGAACCTCGGCGTAGGAGTCGAACTGCATGCTGTAGCTAGCCCGGCCCTGGGTCTTCGACCGCAGGTCGCCGACGTAGCCGAACATCTCCGACAACGGCACCAGAGCCTTCACGATGCGGGCGCCGCTGCGCTCCTCCATCGCCTGGATGATGCCGCGGCGGGAGTTGAGGTCGCCGATGACGTCACCCATGTTCTCCTCAGGAGTGGTGACCTCAACGGCCATCATCGGCTCAAGGAGTGCGGGGTCGGCCTTGCGGGCCGCCTCCTTCATCACCATCGAGCCGGCGATCTTGAATGCCATTTCCGAGGAGTCGACCTCGTGGTACTGGCCGTCCAGCAACGTCAGCTTCACACCGACGAGCGGGAAGCCCGCCAGGATGCCGTACTGCATGGCGTCCTGGGCACCGGCGTCGACCGACGGGATGAACTCCCGCGGGATGCGACCACCGGTGACGGCGTTTGCGAACTCGTAGGTCGGCGAGTCGTTGTCAAGCGGCAGCGGCTCGACGCTCACGATCACGCGAGCGTACTGGCCGGAGCCACCGGTCTGCTTCTTGTGGGTGTACTCGATCTTGTCCACCTTGCGGCGGATCGTCTCGCGGTACGCCACCTGCGGCTTACCGATGTTCGCCTCGACGTTGAACTCGCGGCGCATCCGGTCGACCAGGATGTCCAGGTGCAGCTCGCCCATGCCGGCGATGACCGTCTGACCGGTCTCCTCGTCCAGCTTGACGCGGAAGGTCGGGTCCTCCTCAGCGAGCCGCTGGATGGCGGTGCTGAGCTTCTCCTGGTCGGCCTTGGTCTTCGGCTCGATGGCGACCTCGATGACCGGCTCCGGGAACGTCATCGACTCCAGGATGACCGGGTTCGCCGGGTCGCACAGCGTGTCACCGGTGGTGGTCTGCTTGAGACCCTGCACCGCGATGATGTCGCCAGCCTGGGCCGAGCCGCGCTCTTCCCGCTTGTTGGCGTGCATCTGGTAGATCTTGCCGATGCGCTCCTTGCGGTCCTTGGTGGAGTTGACCACCTGGGTGCCGGTCTCGACCACGCCCGAGTAGATCCGGACGTAGGTGAGCTTGCCAAGGTGCTTGTCGGTCTGGATCTTGAAGGCCAGGCCGGAGAACGGCTCCTTGGTGGACGGCTGCCGCTGCAACGGCGTCTCACCGTCGGTCGCCGTGCCCTCGATCGCAGGGATGTCCAGCGGCGACGGCAGGTACGCCACGACGGCGTCCAGCATCGGCTGGATGCCCTTGTTCTTGAAGGCGGTGCCCGTGAGGACCGGGTTGGCCTTGCCACCGATGGTCGCGCGGCGGATGGCGGCCCGGATCTCGTCGGTGGAGATCTCCTCGCCTTCGAGGTACTTCTCCATCACCGCGTCGTCGACGTCGGCGAGGGTCTCCATCAGCTTCTCGCGCCACTCAGCGGCCGAGTCGGCGAGGTCGGCCGGGATCTCCTCGACCGCGTAGTCCTCACCCTTCTGGGTCTCGCCGCGCCAGGTCAGCGCGCGCATCTCGACCAGGTCGACGACACCGATGAAGTCGGCCTCGGCGCCGATCGGGATCTGCAGCACCAGCGGGGTGGCGTTCAGCCGGTCGATCATCATCTGCACGCAGCGGAAGAAGTCGGCACCGGTCCGGTCGAGCTTGTTGACGAAGCACATCCGGGGGACGTCGTACTTGTCCGCCTGCCGCCAGACGTTCTCCGTCTGCGGCTCGACACCGGCCACGCCGTCGTACACCGCGACCGCACCGTCCAGCACCCGCAGCGACCGCTCCACCTCGACCGTGAAGTCGACGTGGCCGGGCGTGTCGATGATCTGGATCGTGTGGCCCTTCCACTCGCACTTCGTGGCGGCGGAAGTGATCGTGATACCGCGCTCCTGCTCCTGCTCCATCCAGTCCATGACGGCAGCGCCCTCGTGGACTTCACCGATCTTGTAGGTGATGCCGGTGTAGAACAGGATTCGCTCGGTGGTAGTGGTCTTACCGGCATCGATGTGCGCCATGATGCCGATATTGCGTACGTTGGCGAGCGCGTCTGCGGCGGCCACTTCAATCCCTACTTATCGTCGTCTCGACTCAACTGGTGGCGGTTCCGGCGCCCGTGGGACGCCGGAACCAGGGTGTTACCAGCGGTAGTGCGCGAAGGCCTTGTTGGACTCGGCCATCTTGTGCGTGTCCTCGCGCCGCTTGACGGCGGCACCGAGGCCGTTGCTCGCGTCCAGCAGCTCGTTCATCAGCCGCTCGACCATGGTCTTCTCGCGCCGGGCGCGGGAGTACGTGACCAGCCAGCGCAGGCCCAGGGTGGTCGCCCGGGTCGGACGGACCTCGACCGGAACCTGGTAGGTGGCGCCACCGACACGACGGCTGCGCACCTCAAGGGTCGGCTTGACGTTGTCCATCGCCCGCTTGAGGGTGACGACCGGGTCGGTGCCGGACTTCTCGCGGCAGCCTTCGAGGGCCGCGTACACGATGGATTCGGCGAGCTGGCGCTTGCCGCGCAGCAGGATCTTGTTTACCAGCTGGGTGACCAGCGGCGAGTTGTACACCGGGTCAGCGACCAGCGGCCGCCGCGGAGCGGGTCCTTTACGCGGCATGTCAGCTCTTCTCCTTCTTCGCGCCGTAACGGCTGCGCGCCTGCTTGCGGTTGCGGACACCCTGGGTGTCCAGCGAGCCGCGGACGATCTTGTAACGCACGCCGGGGAGGTCCTTCACCCGGCCGCCGCGAACGAGCACGATCGAGTGCTCCTGCAGGTTGTGACCGACGCCCGGGATGTAGGCGGTCACCTCGATCTGGCTGCTGAGCTTCACACGAGCGACCTTGCGCAGCGCCGAGTTCGGCTTCTTGGGGGTGGTGGTGTACACGCGGGTGCACACGCCGCGCCGCTGAGGGGAACCCTTCAGCGCCGGGGTCTTGGTCTTGCTCGTCTTAGCCTGGCGGCCCTTTCGGACCAGCTGCTGGATCGTGGGCACCGGGTTTCTCCGCTCCCTTCGGCCGCGCTGTCGCGGCCGCGCCGTCTGCTCGTTAGCCGGCCTGATGACCGGCTCTCCTACATTCCGACCAGGGCCACCTTGCGGAGGCCCCGGCACCCGCGGTCGGGCGTGTCGCCCCACTCACGGTCCCGGTGCGGACGCTTTCGCGGCGTACCGGGGTTTGTCACCGGCACGCGGGTCGCCCCGCCCCGGATCTCTGGCTTGTCGTGCCGCCGCCCGGACTATCAGATCCAGCGCACGCACGAGTTGCCCGGGCACGCCCGGGCACAAGGGGAAAGAGTACCTACCACAGCCGCCCAGGTCAAAACGGAATGGCCCGGCGAACGTCTCACGCTCGCCGGCCGGATCTCGTCCTGCCTCGTCGCCCGCGAAGGGCACCTACGAATACAAGTGTACCGGCTTGCCCGCCGCACCACCCGTCGCCCCCGAACCAGGCACCGCAGACGTGGTCCGAGAGCTGCGACGAATGCTCGCGTCGGTGACCGTCCTCACGTGCCCCGGTCGCCACCCTCACGCGAAGGTGAGCAGCAGCGCCAGGCCCAGTCCGAGGAGGCTGAGCAGCGCTCCCACCGCCCCGCAGCTGATCCCGGCCACCGCCAGCCCTCGGCCTGTGAACCGCACCGCCGGTGGCTCGGTCGGCCGCCGGATCTGCCGCTGGCCGAGCAGGCCGGCGACGATCGCCGCCACCCCCGCTAGCACGCCGACCACTGCGAACGCACCGGACGCCCAGGCCCCGCCGTCGTTGACGAACGCCACCCCGAAGCAGAGCACAAGCAGCGAGACCAGGATCGACGCGATCCCCGCGACAAGCGAACCGATGGCCAGCCCGGAGGTGACCGGCGGCACGTCCAGGTGCACCACACCGAACGGTGTGCCCGACACCGCCTCCACCCGCTTCGGCGGCCGGCGCTGATCATCACTGGCCGGCGGCACCGGCCGAGCGGGCGCCGTCCCCCACCCCGGCCCATCTGACTGCGGCTGCCCCCAGCCCTGCAGCCCACCAGAGCCCGGCGCTTGCGCCCACCCCTGCGGCGCACCAGGCCCGGACGGAGACGCCCAGCCTTGCGGCGCACCGGATGCCGGCGGCTGCGCCCAACCAGGCCCGGAATGCGGCTGCGCCCAACCCTGCGGCCCACCAGGCCCGGACGGCGGCTGCGCCCAACCCTGCGGCGCGCCGGATGCCGGCGGCTGCGCCCAGCCCTGTGGCGCGCCGGGCCCGGACTGCGGTGGACCCCAACCAGGCGGTGTCGAGGCACCGGAACCCGGGTCGGGTTGGCCGGATCCGGGGGCCGTGGCCCAGCCGGCGGGAGAGGCACCCCAACCAGACGCGGGCGCGCCCCAACCGGACACCGGCGCCGAACGGGGCGGTTCCCCCCAGCCGGACGAGAGAGGCGCTTCTCCCCACCCGGACGGCGGTGACGAATGCGGCGGATCACCCCAGCCAGGCGATGACGCCGTCGGGGGCGCTTCGCTCCCGGCGGGCGCACGGTCGGGTGAGGGCGCCGGCGACGTACCCGAATCGGAAGAGGCCGCGGAGGCGCCGGGCTCGTCGGCCGTCTCGGGTCGTGCCCAGCCACTCGGCTCGGACGGGGCCGGGCCGGAGGCCGGCGCGCCAGGATGCCCGGCCGGCTCGTCCGCCGGGGGCCGCGCCGGTTCCGTCACGAGGTCCTCCTGTCGACAGGCCACCACCGCCGCACGGCGGACACCGGCCAGGCTACCGGCCGGGCGCGACGCCACCCGCGCCCGACGCGACCGTGGTCGGATCAGTCCATGTTCGCCGGGTAGTCATGGCCGAACGGCATGTCCGCCAACCGGACCACGCCGATCACCACAGCGACGACCACGCTGACCGCGACCAGCACCAGGCCGATCCACGCCATCCGCTCTCCGCGTCGCAGCCAGGCGCCGCCGGTAAGGAAACCCCCCGAGGAGTACGCCTCCCGGCGAGCCTGCCGCGCCAACTGAAGTGCCACCGTCGCCGGCACCACCCCGCCGATGAACAGGCCTGTGAGCATGCCGAGCAGCCCCAGCGCGAACACCGCCCGCGCCTTCGTGGCACGGGCCGGATCGGGATCCAGCGGGTGGCGCACGCCCTGGGACGCGACGGGCACCTGCCCGGGTGCTGTCGTCATGCCTCCATCATGCCGAACCCCGGCCGTGGCCGGGGCGGTCCGGACACGACGAGGCCCCCGGCAGGTGCCGGGGGCCTCGTCGGTACTGGTGCTTAGCGGTACGACCCGAAGTCGAAGTCGTCAAGCGGCACAGCCTGCCCGCTGGCCGGCCCGAACCCGTAGTCGGTCTCCGGGTAACCGGTCATCGAGTAGACCTTCGCCTTGGCCTCCTCGGTCGGCTCCACCCGGACGTTGCGGTACTTGCTGATGCCCGTACCGGCCGGGATGAGCTTACCGATGATCACGTTCTCCTTGAGGCCGACAAGCGAGTCGCTGCGCGAGTTGATCGCAGCGTCGGTCAGCACCCGGGTGGTCTCCTGGAAGGAGGCCGCGGAGAGCCAGGAGTCGGTGGCCAGCGATGCCTTGGTGATACCCATCAACACCGGACGGCCGGCGGCGGGCTCGCCACCCTCCGACACGAGCCGGCGGTTCTCCGACTCGAACAGCGCCCGGTCGACGAGCACACCCGGCAGGAACTCCGTCGAGCCGGAGTCGATGACCGTCACCCGCTTGAGCATCTGGCGAATGATGATCTCGATGTGCTTGTCGTGGATGAGCACGCCCTGCGAGCGGTAGACCTCCTGGACCTCACTCGTCAGGTGGACCTGGACCGCCCGCGGACCCATGATCCGCAGAAGCTCGTGCGGGTCGATGGTGCCCTCGGTGAGCTTCTCGCCGACCGCGACGTGACCGCCGTCGTGGGTACGCAGACGCACCCGCTTGGAGATCTTGTCGTAGACGATCTCGTCGCTGCCGTCGTCCGGCACCACGATGATCTTCCGCGAACGCTCGCCGTCCTCGATGCGGATCCGGCCGGGGGTGTCGGCGATGGGCGCCTTACCCTTCGGGACCCGGGCCTCGAAGATTTCCTGGACACGCGGCAGACCCTGGGTGATGTCCTCACCCGCGACGCCACCGGTGTGGAAGGTACGCATCGTCAGCTGCGTACCGGGCTCACCGATCGACTGGGCGGCGATGATGCCGACCGCCTCGCCGACGTCCACGGTCTTGCCGGTCGGCAGCGACCGCCCGTAGCAGGCACCGCAGACGCCCAGCTTCGACTCGCAGGTGAGCACGCTGCGCACCCGGACCGTCTCCACACCAGCGGAGACGATCTTGTCGACACCGATGGAGTTGATGTCCTGACCCCGCTCGGCGACGACGGTGCCGTCCGGCCCCTTGATGTCGTCGGCCAGGGTACGGGCGTGCACGCTGGTCTCGGCGTGCTCGTGCACGACCAGCCGGCCGTCCTCCAGGCGCTCGCCGATCTGCATCGGGATCGCCCGGTCGGTGCCGCAGTCCTCCTCGCGGATGATCACGTCCTGGGAGACGTCCACCAGACGACGGGTCAGGTAACCCGAGTCGGCGGTCCGCAGCGCGGTGTCGGCGAGACCCTTACGGGCACCGTGCGTGGAGATGAAGTACTCCAGCACGGACAGACCCTCCCGGTAGCTGGCCTTGATCGGCCGCGGGATGATCTCGCCCTTGGGGTTGGCCACCAGACCACGGATCGCCGCGATCTGCCGGAGCTGGAGCAGGTTACCGCGGGCACCCGAGTTGATCATCTTCCACAGTGGGTTCTCCTGCGGCAGCGCGGTGTCCATCTCCTTGGCGACCTCGTTGGTCGCCTTGGTCCAGATCTCGATGAGTTCGCCGCGACGCTCCTCGGCGGTCATCAGACCACGCTGGTACTGCTTGTCGATCCGGTCGGCTTCCTTCTCGTACTTCGCCAGGATCTCCGCCTTACGCGGCGGAGCGATGACGTCCTCCATGCCGATCGTCACGCCGGACCAGGTGGCCCAGTGGAAACCGGCCTCCTTGAGCCCGTCCAGGGTGGCCGCGAGGGCCACCTTGGGGAAGCGCTCGGCGAGGTCGTTGACGATCGCGGAGAGCTGACCCTTGCGGATCTCGTAGTTCACGAAGCGGTAGCCCTGCGGCAGCGTCTCGTTGAACAGCACCCGGCCCAGCGTGGTCTCCACGGTCAGCGGGTCACCCTCGACCCAGCCCTCCGGGGCGGTCCACTGCTCGGCACCAGCGCCGTTGTCGACACCGACCACGCCGCGCAGGCGGATCTTCACCGGAGCCTGCAGGTGCAGCTCACGGTTGTCGAACGCCATCCGCGCCTCGGCGTCCGAGCTGAACGTCCGGCCCTCGCCCGTCTCACCTGCGGTGAGGTGGGTGAGGTGGTAGAGACCGATGACCATGTCCTGGGTGGGCATGGTGACCGGCTTGCCGTCGGCCGGCTTGAGGATGTTGTTCGACGACAGCATCAGGATCCGCGCCTCGGCCTGGGCCTCGGCGGACAGCGGCACGTGCACCGCCATCTGGTCACCGTCGAAGTCCGCGTTGAAAGCGGTGCAGACCAGCGGGTGGATCTGGATGGCCTTGCCCTCGACCAGCTGCGGCTCGAAGGCCTGGATGCCCAGACGGTGCAGGGTCGGCGCCCGGTTGAGCAGCACGGGGTGCTCGCCGATGACCTCTTCCAGCACGTCCCACACGACCGGGCGCTGACGCTCGACCATCCGCTTGGCGGACTTGATGTTCTGCGCGTGGTTGAGGTCGACCAGCCGCTTCATGACGAACGGCTTGAACAGCTCCAACGCCATCTGCTTGGGCAGACCGCACTGGTGCAGCTTGAGCTTCGGGCCGACCACGATGACCGAACGGCCCGAGTAGTCGACGCGCTTGCCCAGCAGGTTCTGGCGGAACCGGCCCTGCTTGCCCTTGAGCATGTCGGACAGCGACTTGAGCGGGCGGTTACCCGGACCGGTGACCGGCCGGCCGCGACGGCCGTTGTCGAACAACGCGTCGACGGCCTCCTGGAGCATCCGCTTCTCGTTGTTGACGATGATCTCGGGCGCGCCGAGGTCGATCAGCCGCTTGAGACGGTTGTTCCGGTTGATCACGCGGCGGTACAGGTCGTTCAGGTCCGAGGTCGCGAAGCGGCCACCGTCGAGCTGCACCATCGGGCGCAGGTCCGGCGGGATGACCGGGACGCAGTCGAGCACCATGCCGAGCGGCGAGTTGCGGGTGTTCAGGAACGCCGCCACGACCTTGAGCCGCTTGAGCGCCCGGATCTTCCGCTGACCCTTGCCGGACCGGATGGTCTCCCGCAGGCTCTCGGCTTCGGCGTCGAGGTCCATGTTCTGGACCAGCGCCTTGATCGCCTCGGCGCCCATCGAGCCGGTGAAGTACTCACCGAAACGGTCGCGCAGCTCGCGGTAGAGCAGCTCGTCGGTGACGAGCTGCTTCGGCTCCAGCTTGCGGAAGGTGTCCAGCACCTCGTCCAGGCGGTCGATCTCGCGCTGGGCCCGGTCGCGGATCTGGCGCATCTCGCGCTCTCCGCCCTCCTTGACCTTGCGCCGGACGTCCGCCTTGGCACCCTCGGCCTCCAGCTCGGCCAGGTCGGCCTCGAGCTTGGCGGCCCGCTTCTCGATCTCCGAGTCGCGGCTGTTCTCGGACTGCCGCTTCTCGGCCAGGATCTCGTTCTCGATCGTCGAGAGGTCACGGTGACGCGACTCGGCGTCAACGCTCGTCACGACGTACGAGGCGAAGTAGATGATCTTTTCGAGGTCCTTGGGGGCGAGGTCCAGCAGGTAACCCAGCCGGCTCGGCACGCCCTTGAAGTACCAGATGTGGGTCACCGGAGCGGCGAGCTCGATGTGCCCCATCCGCTCACGACGCACCTTGGAGCGGGTCACCTCGACGCCGCAGCGCTCACAGATGATGCCCTTGAACCGGACGCGCTTGTACTTACCGCAGTAGCACTCCCAGTCCCGCTGCGGACCGAAGATCTTCTCGCAGAAGAGCCCGTCCTTTTCCGGCTTCAGGGTGCGGTAGTTGATGGTCTCAGGCTTCTTGACCTCGCCGTGCGACCACTGACGGATGTCGTCGGCGGTGGCGAGACCAATGCGCAGCTCGTCGAAGAAGTTGACGTCGAGCACTATGTCCCCTATGTCGTCGTCTTTACAGCTAGATCATGGGCGAGGTTGGGGGCCGTCCGACCCGCGTCGGGATCAAGCTTGACCGCCCAGAGCGGGTCGGTCGGCCCCCAACCCTCACCACTTACACCTCTTCGACCGAGCTCGGCTCGCGCCGGGACAGGTCGATGCCCAGCTCCTCGGCGGCCCGGAACACCTCGTCGTCGGTCTCGCGCATTTCCAGTGCCACACCGTCGCTGGACAGCACCTCAACGTTGAGGCACAGCGACTGCAGCTCCTTGAGCAGCACCTTGAACGACTCCGGGATGCCCGGCTCCGGGATGTTCTCGCCCTTGACGATGGCCTCGTAGACCTTCACCCGGCCGAGAACGTCGTCGGACTTGATCGTGAGCAACTCCTGCAGGGCGTAGGCAGCGCCGTACGCCTGCATCGCCCAGCACTCCATCTCACCGAAACGCTGACCACCGAACTGCGCCTTACCACCCAGCGGCTGCTGCGTGATCATCGAGTACGGACCGGTCGACCGAGCGTGGATCTTGTCGTCGACCAGGTGGTTGAGCTTCAGGATGTAGATGTAGCCGACCGCGATCGGGTCCGGCAGCGGCTCACCGGAGCGGCCGTCGTACAGCTGCGCCTTGCCACTGGAACCGATCAGCTGGTTGCCGTCACGGTTGGGCAGCGTCGACGCCAGCAGGCCGGAGATCTCCGCCTCGCGGGCACCGTCGAAGACCGGGGTGGCCACGTTCGTGTCCCCCTCGGACTCGTGCGCGTCGATCGAGCGCAGCTGCCGCTTCCACTCCGTGTCGTCGCCCTCGACCTTCCAACCGGTCTTGGCCACCCAGCCGAGGTGCGTCTCCAGCACCTGGCCGATGTTCATCCGGCTCGGCACACCCAGCGGGTTGAGCACGATGTCGACGGGGGTGCCGTCCTCCAGGAACGGCATGTCCTCGATCGGCAGGATCTTCGAGATGACGCCCTTGTTGCCGTGACGGCCGGCGAGCTTGTCGCCGTCCTGGATCTTGCGCTTCTGGGCGACGTAGACCCGGACCAGCTCGTTGACACCCGGCGGCAACTCGTCGCCGTCCTCGCGGGAGAACGTGCGCACACCGATGACCGTGCCGGTCTCGCCGTGCGGCACCTTCAGCGAGGTGTCCCGAACCTCACGCGCCTTCTCACCGAAGATCGCGCGGAGCAGCCGCTCCTCCGGGGTCAGCTCGGTCTCGCCCTTGGGCGTGACCTTGCCGACCAGGATGTCGCCGGGGACTACCTCGGCGCCGATCCGGATGATGCCGCGCTCGTCGAGGTCGGCGAGCATTTCCTCGCTGACGTTCGGGATGTCGCGGGTGATCTCCTCCGGGCCGAGCTTGGTGTCCCGGGCGTCGACCTCGTGCTCCTCGATGTGGATCGAGGTGAGCACGTCCTGCTGCACGAGGCGCTGCGACAGGATGATCGCGTCCTCGTAGTTGTGGCCCTCCCAGCACATGAACGCAACGAGCAGGTTGCGCCCGAGCGCCATCTCGCCTTCGTCGGTGCACGGCCCGTCGGCGATGACCTGACCGGCCTCGACGCGGTCGCCCTCGAAGACCACAGGCTTCTGGTTGACGCAGGAGCCGGCGTTGGAGCGGCGGAACTTGTGCAGCAGGTACGTCCGGCGGTGGCCGTCATCCTGGTGGATGGTGACGTAGTCGGCGCAGAGATCCTCGATCACACCGCCGACCTCGGCGACCACCACGTCGCCAGCGTCGACAGCGGCCCGGTACTCCATGCCCGTACCCACGAGCGGCGCCTCGGCCTTGACCAGCGGCACAGCCTGGCGCTGCATGTTCGCGCCCATCAGTGCCCGGTTGGCGTCGTCGTGCTCGAGGAACGGGATCATGGCGGTCGCCACGGAGGTCATCTGCCGAGGCGAGACGTCCATGTAGTCGACGGCGCTGGGGACGACGTCCTCGGTCTCGCCGCCCTTACGGCGACACAGGACCCGGTCCTCGGCGAACGTGCCGTCGGCCTTCAGCGGCGCGTTGGCCTGGGCCTTGACGAACCGGTCCTCCTCGTCCGCGGTCAGGTAGTCGATCTGGTCGGTGACCCGACCGTCGACGACCTTCCGGTACGGCGTCTCGATGAAGCCGAACGGGTTGACCCGGGCGAAGGTGGACAGCGCGCCGATCAGGCCGATGTTCGGGCCTTCCGGCGTCTCGATCGGGCACATCCGGCCGTAGTGGGACGGGTGCACGTCGCGGACCTCGAAGCCGGCCCGCTCCCGGGACAGACCACCCGGGCCGAGCGCGCTCAGCCGGCGCCGGTGGGTCAGGCCCGCCAGCGGGTTGGTCTGGTCCATGAACTGGGACAGCTGCGACGTCCCGAAGAACTCCTTGATCGCCGCCACCACCGGGCGGATGTTGATCAGCGTCTGCGGGGTGATCGCCTCGACGTCCTGCGTGGTCATCCGCTCGCGGACGACCCGCTCCATCCGGGACAGGCCGACCCGAACCTGGTTCTGGATCAGCTCGCCCACGGTCCGCAGACGACGGTTGCCGAAGTGGTCGATGTCGTCGGCCTCGTAGCCGTCCTCACCGGCGTGCAGCCGGCACAGGTACTCCACGGTGGCGACGATGTCGTCCTCGGTCAGCGTGCCGGTGGTGATCGGCACGTCGACTTCGAGCTTCTTGTTGAACTTGTAGCGCCCGACCTTGGCGACGTCGTACCTCTTCGGGTTGAAGAAGAGGTTGTCGAGCAGGGTCTGGGCGTTCTCGCGCGTCGGCGGCTCGCCAGGGCGCAGCTTGCGGTAGATGTCTAGCAGGGCCTCATCCTGGCCGGCGATGTGGTCCTTCTCGAGCGTGGTCATCATGAGCTCGGACCAGCCGAACCGCTCACGGATCCGCTCGGCCGACCATCCGATGGCCTTGAGCAGGACGGTGACGGCCTGCCGGCGCTTGCGGTCGATGCGTACGCCGACCGTGTCGCGCTTGTCGATGTCGAACTCCAGCCAGGCACCCCGACTCGGGATGACCTTGACGCTGGACAGATCGCGGTCGGAGGTCTTGTCCGGCTGCTTGTCGAAGTACACGCCCGGGGAACGGACGAGCTGGCTGACCACGACGCGCTCGGTGCCGTTGATGACGAAGGTGCCCTTGGGCGTCATCATCGGGAAGTCACCCATGAACACCGTCTGGCTCTTGATCTCGCCAGTGGTGTTGTTTGTGAACTCCGCGGTCACGAACAGCGGAGCGCAGTAGGTCAGGTCCTTCTCCTTGCACTCCTCGATCGAGGCCTTGACCTCGTCGAAGCGCGGCGCTGAGAAGGACAGCGACATGGTGCCAGAGAAGTCCTCAATGGGACTGATCTCTTCAAGGATCTCCGCGAGACCCGAGCGTGCGTGCGGGTCGTCCGCCGACCGGCCCTGCCAACCCTCGTTGCCGACGAGCCAGTCGAAGGACTCGTTCTGAATGGCGAGGAGGTTGGGGACCTCGAGGTGTTCGGTGATCCTGCCGAATGAAACTCGGCGGGGAGCGAATGCGCTCGACGTACGACTGGTCTTCGCAGGGCGGGAAGCTGCCAAGATGCGTCCTTCCGAGGACCGGTGCTGCAGAACGGCTGGTACGCGTGCACTCCAATGACCCCACCAGAAATATCCGTAACCGGACATTTCCGAGCAGGGGTCTAGTCGGAAGGCAGCGCAAACTAGCAGTGTAGCCGAGAGGCTAACCGCTGTCCAGCCCAACCCGCAGGTCGTTGCGGAACGCGCCCTGGCCCCCGAAAAACCGGGGCTGCCGGGCCGCTCGGAACGCAACGTTCCCGCCGGGCCGCTCGGGATGTTGCTGCGGCGATGGTGCCGCCGCTGACATACCCACATCGTGGCTGTCGCAAGCGCGGTGTCTTGCTGGTGTCAGCGTGCCTGGCAGGCCGGGGCCGCGTCAAGGCCCGGTATCCGGGTCGTCCTCTCTTTCCCACCTGAGGGCGACCGTCGACGCTCGTCCGGGTGGTCGGTGACCACGATCGGCGCCCAGCTCAGCGCAGCTGTCACACAGGTACACCAACACGGCGGGCGGCGATCCCTGTGGGATCGCCGCCCGCCGTGACGCGATGGTGTCCCGGCTCACGAACCGGAACGCAGCGCTTGTGGAGCTCAGGTCACTTGAGGGTGACCTTGGCGCCCTCGCCCTCGAGCTTGGCCTTGGCCTTCTCGGCGGTCTCCTTGTTGACCTTCTCCAGGATGGCCTTCGGCGCGGACTCGACCGCGTCCTTGGCCTCCTTGAGGCCCAGGCCGGTCAGCTCGCGCACGACCTTGATGACCTGGATCTTCTTGCCACCGTCAGCCTCGAGGACGACGTCGAACTCGTCCTTCTCCGGCTCGGCCTCGGCGGCGGCCGGAGCCCCACCGGCGGCGGCCACGGCGACCGGAGCCGCAGCGGTGACCTCGAAGGTGTCCTCGAACTGCTTCACGAACTCAGAGAGCTCGATCAGCGTCATCTCCTTGAACGCGTCGAGCAGCTCGTCGGTGCTGAGCTTCGCCATATCTGGCGTCCTTTCTAAAGGTTGTCTAAGAACGTGGGTGCGCCGCGGGGCCTCAGGCCGCCTCGGCGCCCTCCTGCTCGCGCTTCTTGTCCGCCAAGGCGGCCGCCGCGCGGGCGGCCTTGGAGAGCGGAGCCTGGAACAGGGCCGCGGCCTTGCTCAGGTTGCCCTTCATCGCGCCGGCCAGCTTGGCCAGCAGCACCTCACGGGACTCCAGGTCAGCAAGCTTCGTGACCTCGGCCGCGGAAATGGCCTTGCCCTCGAAGACACCGCCCTTGATGACGAGCTTCGGGTTGGCCTTCGCGAAGTCGCGAAGCCCCTTCGCCGCCTCGACGACGTCGCCCGAAACGAAAGTCAGCGCGGTAGGACCGGAGAACAGCTCGTCGAGGCCGGTGATGCCTGCGTCCGTCGCAGCACGCTTCGCCAGCGTGTTCTTCGCGACCGTGTAGCTGGTCTCGGCACCGAGCGAGCGCCGCAGCTGGGTGAGCTGGGAGACCGTCAGACCCCGGTACTCGGTCAGCACGGTAGCGCCCGCGCTGCGGAAGCTCTCGGTCAGCTCAGCGACGGCCGTGGCCTTGTCGGCCCGGATCGGCTTGTCCGCCATGTCCCTCCTCTCTCGTTACTCGAGGCTGATCCCCGTACCGGCCGAAGCCGGACGTCAGGCGGAGGCGGCGACAACGAAAAAGCCCCGGCGCAGGGCGCACGGGGCGAGGGCCGGCGGATCGACACGGTCGGCGGACCATGTTCACTGCCGAGTTACGCTTGCCGCCCTACGCGGGTCGCCCGTGTCGCGGGACCTTCGACCGTGCCGGAGCACGGTGACCAGCGGTCTCTGGGTGGTTCCTCATCCGTGACAACACGGATGACGTTTGAAGAGTACGCGCCCACTCCCACCAGCGCCAAATCGCCCCCGGTGAGTCAGGTCACCGGCGCTCCCGCGCGGTCAGCCCCGCGCCCGCCGCCGCCACAGGTAACCGCCGACGGCCGCGGCACTCCAGGCCAGCGCCCACACGGTCAGCCCGACAAGTGTGAGCGCGGCGGCGTCGCCAGCGGTCGTCCGGGCCGCCGCCATGATCGGCGGCGCCAGCCAGGGGACCACCGAACCGCTCAGCCCGAGCACCACAGCACCGACGGCACCGACGGCAAGCACCGCGACGCCGTACGCGGCGCCGCCCACCGACGCCCGGCTTGCCAGCGCGCCAAGGGCAACCGCCGACGGTACGACCAGCAGGTGCGCCCACAGCCCCAGCGAGAGCCCGGCCAGCAGCGACCGGTCCCCCGGATCGGCCGGGCCGGTGACCCCGCCCACCAGCCACGGAAAGACAAGCGCCACGGCCACCGCCACCAGCGCCGCGACACCGGCCGCGAGCAGCCCGGCCGCCCGCTCCCGGGCCACCCCGACCGTCACCTGGGCGAGGCGGCGCTGCACGTCCGGCTCGATGTCCAGCAGGATCTTGGTCTGCCAGGCGAGCACCGGAAAGAGCAGCGCTGCGGAGACGCCGTACGCCTCAGCGGGCTGGGCCCGACCGCCGCCGTACAGGGTGCCGAGCACGACGAGGCCGGCGAGCAGCGGCGCCAACGCCCGCCCGGTACGCAGGAAGCCGGCAAGCCGCAGCCGGACCAGTGCGTTCACTGCGCCTCCCCCGCCGTCGGCTCGACCACCGCAGCGGCACCGGCCTGCTCGGGCGCCGATCCCGCAGCCGGCCGGATCGCTGGCACAGCGGGATGGACCTGGGCTGTGGCGATGGAGGTGTCGGCGCGTACCCGAAGGATCTGGTGGCCGTCGGCGCGCAACCGGGCGACGGTGTCGGCGACCCGCGCGGCCGGCACCGCGACCTCGACCACAGCGATCCTCTCGTCTGCCGGCGGCGTCTCCTCGGTAAGCGAGCCGTCGGCCACCGACAAGCGTCGCGCGCCCGGCAGCCGGACCGTCTCCCCCCGGTGATCACTGACCAGGACGCTGCCGCCGCCGGCAAGCACCTCGTCGACCAGCTCGGGAACCAGGTCGCGGGTCGCGGCGTCCAGGCCCTCCCACGGTTCGTCGAGGACCAGCAGGCCCGGCCTTCGCAGCATCGCCTGGGCGAGGCCCACCTTCTGCGCGGTGCCCTTGGACAGCTCCGGAAGTCGCACCGCCTGCAACGCGCCCAGCCCGAGCCGTTGCGTCCAGGCCGCCACCGCCTCGTCGGCTGCCACCCGGCCCAGGCCGGCCATCCGCGCCATGCCCGTCAGGTAGCGGGCCACGGTGAAGGGCTGGTCGGCAGGGAAGCGTTCCGGCACCCAGCCCACCCGGGAGGGTCGGTCGGCCACGCGGCCCCGGCCCGGCCGGAGCACGCCGGCGGCCACCTGGAGGAGCGTCGACTTGCCCGCCCCGTTGCGGCCCAGCACGATCGCGACCTCACCCGGACCGATCCGCGCGTCGACGCCCCGCAGCACCCACGGGCCACGCCGGTGGTAGCGCAACCAGACGTTCTCCAACCGCATGGGCCGAGACTGCCACAGCACAGACGCGCCGGGGCGCCGCCACGGTGGTGGCGGCGCCCCGGCGGAGCGAACTGTCGGCTCAGGCCTCGGCCGAGTCCTCAGTAAGGTTCTTCACCAGGTTCGGGTCGACCGGAACGCCCGGGCCCATCGTGGTGGTGAGGATGACCTTGCGGAGGTACTTGCCCTTGGCAGCGGACGGCTTGGCCCGCAGCACCTCGTCGAGCACCGCCGCGTAGTTGTCCACCAGCTGGGTCTCCGTGAAGGAGGCCTTGCCGATGATCAGGTGCAGGTTGGAGTGCTTGTCCACCCGGAAGGTGATCTTGCCGCCCTTGATGTCCTGCACCGCCTTGGTGACGTCCATGGTCACCGTGCCGGTCTTCGGGTTCGGCATGAGACCGCGCGGGCCCAGGATCCGCGCGATCCGGCCGATCTTGGCCATCTGGTCCGGCGTGGCGATCGCCGCGTCGAAGTCGAGCCAACCACCCTGGATGCGGGCGACCAGCTCGTCGGTGCCCACCTCGTCAGCACCCGCCGCGACGGCCTCTTCGGCCTTCGCGCCGCCGGCGAAGACGATCACGCGGGCGGTCTTACCGGTGCCGTGCGGCAGGTTGACCGTGCCGCGGACCATCTGGTCCGCCTTGCGGGGGTCGACGCCGAGGCGCATGGCGACCTCGACCGTGGCGTCGAACTTGACGTTGGTGGTCTCCTTGGCCAGCTTCACGGCCTCGGCGGGGGTGTACAGCTTCGACCGGTCGATGACGTCGGCGGCCTTGCGGTAGCTCTTGCTGCGCTGCATTGCTTATTACTCCTGTGGTCTCTGGCGGGCCGCTCGGAGCGGCCCTCCCACGGTCGGGTCTTCGAAAGGGGGCCGACGTCAGTCGTTGACGGTGATGCCCATCGACCGGGCGGTGCCGGCGATGATCTTCTCGGCCTGGTCCAGGTCGTTGGCGTTGAGGTCGGCCATCTTCTTCTCGGCGATCTCACGCAGCTGGGCGCGGCTGACCGAGCCGACCTTCTCGCTCTGCGGAACGCCCGAGCCCTTCTGCACACCGGCAGCCTTGATCAGCAGCCGGGCGGCGGGCGGGGTCTTCAGCACGAAGGTGAAGGACCGGTCCTCGTACACGCTGATCTCGGCGGGGACGATGTCGCCCCGCTGGGACTCGGTCTGCGCGTTGTAGGACTTGCAGAACTCCATGATGTTCACGCCGTGCTGGCCGAGCGCGGGGCCGACCGGCGGCGCCGGCGTGGCCTGGCCCGCCGGCAGCTGAAGCGTGAACGTCTTGACGAGCTTCTTCTTCGGAGGCATGTCACTTCCTGGGGCTTGGAGCTGGGAAAATGCGGCTGACGCCACAGCGAGCGGGCGCGCACGGTCAGCGCGACGCGACAGCGGCGACGTTCAAGGGTAGCGCAGGCCGCTGCCCGCTCGTCCGCCGAGGTCGAGCGGGAGGGCGTACGCCGACGTCGGCGGCGGGGCGACCCGCCCCCGACGACCCGATCAGAGATTGGGGGCCGGGTGTAAGTTTAGCGCCACCCGGGGTTCCCGACCGAAGCTCGACACC
>NZ_JBNCNZ010000002.1:0-188004 GCF_049847245.1 Micromonospora sp. DT68 | reverse complement strand
CGCCGGCGCCCGCCGCGCCGCCGGTGTTCGCGGGGTTGGCCTTCGCCGTCGGTGGGGGCGGGGCGCCCCCCCCCCCCACGACCGGATCAGATCTTGGCGACCTGGTTGAAGTTGAGCTCCACCGGGGTTTCCCGACCGAAGATCGACACCAGCACCTTGAGCTTCTGCTGGTCGGCGTTGATCTCGCTGATCGTGGCCGGCAGCGAGGCGAACGCGCCGTCGGTGACGGTGACGGAGTCACCGACCTCGAAGTCGAGGACCTTGACCTCCGGCTTCGCCTTCTTCTGCTCGGTCTCGACCGCCGGCGCCAGCCACTTCAGCACCTCGTCGAGGGAGAGCGGCGCGGGCCGGTCAGCCCGGTCCGTCGCGCCGACGAAGCCGGTCACGCCCGGGGTGTTGCGGACACAGGAGTAGGACTCGGCGGTCAACTCCATCCGGACCAGGATGTAGCCCGGGAAGACCTTGGCCTGGATCTGAGAACGCTTACCGTTCTTGACCTCGACCTCTTCCCGGGTCGGCACCTCGACCTGGTAGATGAAGTCCTCCATGTCGAGGCTCGTGATCCGGGTCTCGAGGTTGGTCTTCACCTTGTTCTCGTAGCCGGCGTACGAGTGCACCACGTACCAGTCGCCCGGTGCGTAGCGCAGCTTCTGCCTCAGCTCGGCGACCGGGTCGTACTCCTCGTCCGGCGCAGGCTCGGTGGTGGGGAACTCCGGCTCGCTGGCGGCCTCAACCGACTCGTCACCAGCCGCCGTCGCGACGGTGGACTGCTCGTCCACCGGTCCGGCGGTCTCGTCGTACTCAGGCACGCTCGCTCACTTCCGTCACTATCGGCTCTGGAGGCAGCCGGTCAGTCCGAGTTGCCGAAGACAAACAGCACGACCTTGGCGAACCCGTAATCCAGCAGGGCAACGATCGTCAGCATCACCGCGACGAACGTCACCACCACCCCGGTGTAGGTCAGCAGCTCCTTGCGCGTCGGCCAGATGACCTTACGCAGTTCGGCAACGACCTCGCGGAAAAACCGGGCGATGCGTCCGAACACGCCTACCCGGGACGTTTCCGACCGAGTGGTCGGCCGGCTGTCCGCCGACTCGGCCCGGGCGCGCGACCGCGTCGCGGTGCCGCCCCGGGAGACCGGCTCGTCCTCCGCGCTGGTGGCGTCGTCGTCGGCTGCCTCGTCGACGATCTCGTCGTCCAGACGATCGTCGCCGTCGTCGTCGCCGCGCCGCTTGTTGTCGGCCACTTCGCCCTCCGTCGCGGAATCTCGGGTCGCACGCCGGGTGGCGTACGCGGCGCTGGTCACGCCGGCCGGGCCCAACCGTCCCGCGACGGGCCGCGGCCGGTGGATCAACCGGGGGCCCGATTGCCTCGGAACCACCCCGCCGATGCCACCACCACGGGCCGGACGCCGCCATGTCGGCGGCGCGACCCACGGGAACGGTCAGGCCTGAGGCGCAGGGGTGACAGGACTTGAACCTGCAGCCTGCGGTTTTGGAGACCGCTGCTCTGCCAATTGAGCTACACCCCTGTGCGGCAACACTCGCCCCACGCGGCCACAGACGACCGAGCAGGGGTCACTTGCCCCACGGCGGACCAGTGTACGGGTACCCGCCCGACTTTCCCAACCGGTCTACCCGCCACGCGTGGCGGGTCTGTTTCAGCGAGCCGTCCGGATGGTCGCCCGCGCCTGCGCGAGCACCTTCTCCCCCAGGCAGGTGGCGGTCACATCGAGCCGGGTGAGGCCGTCCTCGGTCACCTCGCGGACCACCGCGGACACCTCGATCTCGGTCCCCTCGTCGTCGTCCGGGACCACCACGGGCCGGGTGAACCGCACCCCGTACTCGACCACCGCGTCGGGCGCGCCGGCCCACTCGGTGACCGCCCGGCCGACAAGCGCCATTGTGAACATGCCGTGCGCGATCACGCCGGGCAGCCCCACCTTCGTGGCGACCCTGTCGCTCCAGTGGATCGGGTTGAAGTCCCCCGAGGCGCCCGCGTAGCGGACCAGGTCGGCGCGGGTCACCCGGAACGTCTTGGCTGGCAAATCCATCTCAGGCCTCCCCGCGTACGACGATCTTGGTCCAGACGGCGACCACCGGCTCACCGGCGACGGTGCTCACGTCGGTACGGGTGGTCAGGAAGCCGTGCCCGCCCCGGGTGGTGACGTCCTCGATGGTGCTCGTGCAGACCAGCTCGTCGCCCGCCACGACCGGCCTGGCGTACGCGAAACGCTGGTCACCGTGCACCACGCGGCTGTAGTCGACGCCCAACGCCGGGTCCTCGAAGATCTGCTGGTTCGCCGCTCCCGCGACGATCACCGGGAAGGTCGGCGGGGCGACCACGTCCGGATGGCCCAGGGCCTGGGCAGCCGCCGGGTCGTGATAGGCCGGATCGGTGGCGCCGATGGCGGTGGCGAACTCACGGATCTTTTCTCGGCCCACCTGATAGGGGGCCGTCGGCGGATACGTCCGGCCGACGAAGGAAGGGTCCAGAGACATGCCGCGAACCTACACGTACAAAACGATCGCCGACCTGGGCGGTCGACGGCGGTCAAGCCGCGTCGAACCGGTCAGATCGGCGATCGGAAAGCTTGCGACGGTGGCCGGCGCGAAGCCGGCCACGAGTCAGCGGGTCTCGCGGTGAACGGTGTGCCGACCGTCACGCGGGCAGAACTTCTTCAGCTCGATGCGGTCGGGGTCGTTCCGGCGGTTCTTGCGCGTGATGTAGTTGCGCTCCTTGCACTCCACACACGCCAAAGTGATCTTCGGCCGGACATCGGTAGCCTTCGCCACGGCGGAGTGCCTTCCTCGCTAACGGAAACAACTACGACGCGTCAGCCTAGACGCTGACTGCGCGGACATGCAAAGTGGGCGCCATTGGCGCCCGGGTTCACGACCACCGGGAACGAGCCCGGAAGACGAGAGTAGCGGTGGCCGGACTTGAACCGGCGACACAGCGATTATGAGCCGCTTGCTCTGCCATCTGAGCTACACCGCCGCGGTGGGTCCAGCTGAACCCTCGAGCCCCCTTACGGAATCGAACCGTAGACCTTCTCCTTACCATGGAGACGCTCTGCCGACTGAGCTAAGGGGGCCTGCGCGATCTCCCCGGGAGGCGCGCAGAAGTAAGAGTACACGGCACCTGCCGGCAGGTGAAATCGGATCCCCGGTGATCCTCTACGCCCAGCTCAGGGCACGACACGAAGGCGCGGAAGCTCCGTACCGGAGATCGCTTCGGGGTCGGCCTGAGCACCGAACCAGGCCGCCAGCCGCTCGTACGGCAGCGGCCGGCTGAACAGGAAGCCCTGACCGATCTCGCAGCCGATGTCCTGGAGAAGCTCCAGGGTCAGCTCGCTCTCCACGCCCTCGGCGACCACGGCCAGGCCGAACTGTTGAGAGAGCGTCACCACCGCGTTGACGATCGCCAGGTCACCCGGGTCGGTCGCCATGCCCTGCACGAAGGAGCGGTCCACCTTCACCTCGTGCACGGGCAGCCGGCGCAGGTGGGCGAGCGACGAGTCGCCGGTGCCGAAGTCGTCCACCGACAGCCGGACGCCGAGATCACGCAGCCGGTGCAGTGTCGGAATGGGCCGGTCGGTGCCGTCCAGCACCCCCGCCTCGGTGATCTCCAGGGTGAGGCGCTGCGCCGGCACCCCGTACTCGGTCAACAGCTCCTGCACCCGGTCCGGGAAGTGCCGGTCGGTGAGCGTACGGGCGGCGAGGTTGACAGCGATGGGCAGCGCCTGCTCTGCCTGGGCCCAGTCCCGGCTCCGCCGCAACCCCTCGCGGAGCACCACCTCGGTGAGCCGGCTCAGCTGGCCGGTGTGCTCGGCCACCGCCACGAAGTCCTCGGGGGCGACAGTGCCGTGGGTGGGATGCTCCCACCGGGCCAGGCACTCCACACCCACCAGCCGCCGGTCCCGCAGTGTCACCTTGGGCTGGAAGTAGACCTCCAGCTCGCCCTGGTCGAGCGCCCGGCGCAGATCGCCGGCCAGACCCAACCGGCGCAGCGACCGGGACTCCAGCGCCGGGTTGAACAGCTGCACGCTGCCCGGCACCGACTTGGCGGCGGTCGCCGCCAAGTCCACCCGCAGCAACAGGGTCGCGGCATCGCTGCCATGATCCGGGTGTACGGCGACACCGACCGCCGTGTTGACGTCGAGGGTGAGCGCGTCGAAGACCATTTCGTCGCGGATCTGGTCCCGCAGTTGACCGGCCAGCTCCAACGCCGCTTCGGCGCTCTCCAGACGCAGCGTCACCAGGAACTCGTCGCCGCCGACCCGGCCGACCAGGGCCGACGACGGCGCGCTGGCCCGCAACCTGTTGGCGACCTCGACGAGGACCTTGTCGCCTGCCGCGTGGCCGAGGGATTCGTTCACCTGTCGCAGCCCGTCGACGTCGAACAGCAGCAGCGCCACCACCTCGTCGGGCGCCCCGATCTTGGCCGATTCGTCAAGCGCCGCGATGATCCGGCGGCGGTTGGGCAGCCGCGTCAACGTGTCGTGGTACGCGTCGTGCCGCAGCCGGTCGACAAGCCGCGAATTTTCCAGCGCGACCGCCGCGTGCGCCGCCACCGTCTCGAAGATGGGGATGTCGCCGGGGGCGAAGTGGCCGATGTCGCTGAGCCGGTTCGCCACCTCCAGGGTGCCGATCACGGCCTGCCCGGAGCGCAGCGGCACCACGATCACGTCTTTGATCTCACGGGCGCTGATCTCGCGGCGCAGGGCGCTCTCGTCGCCGAGCAGACGCCCCATCGACAACGTCTTCGCAAGATCGCGCGCCCGCACCCGCAGGATCGCCGGCGTCGGGGCGACGTCCAGCAACCCCGGTGTGTCGACCCGGGCCGTCAACAGCACCTCCGGATGCCGGCCCTGGGCGGGCAGCCAGAGGGTGGCGGACTCCGCCTGCATGAGGGCACGAACCCGGTCGAGCAGGACATCGGCGAGTGCCGCGTCGGCGCCACTGGTGGTGATCAGCCGCGCCAGGTCGTACATGCCGGTGAGGGTGCGGTGCTGCCGGAAGAACTGGGCGTAGGACCGGTAGACAAGGGCGAGAGCGGCGAAGAGGGCAGCAAGCAGCAACGCCGACCACCACGTCGCTTCCAGCGCGATCAGGACGAGCAGGCCGACGGACGCGTTGATCGAGGTGGTCAGGAACACCGACGGTGTGGTCCGTAGGGCCTCCCGGCCAGCCTGCCAGCCCTGCAGGAGCACATGGACGCCGACAACCGAGATGAGGCTTACCAGCGTGATGGTGTTCACCGCGAGGAAGAGGCTGCCCCACGTGCCAGGACCCACGTCGTCAAGCGACGGCAGCCGCAGGAGCAACAGGCTGGCAATCGACGTGGCCGCCGCGGCCTTGGCGACGTTGAACCAGAACTTCGCCGGTGGGAAGCGCTGCGTGGCGCTCCAGATCAACGAGGCGAGCGTGTAGATCAGGACAACGGTCAGCGGCGGCAGGAAGAACAACGCCACGACGAGGGGGATCTCGGTGAGCGTCACGCCCACCGACTGCCGGCGGACGACGAAGTTCAGCACCGGAATGCTGATGCCCGCCATCGCCAGGAAGATCAGGAACGCCAGACCCCAGTTGCCGAACGGCTCATCGGAGATGACGCTGATGGCGGTGCAACAGAGGACTGCGAGCAGAGCCAGCGGGCCGGTGATAAACCAAGCGTGGTCCGTGGACTTGCGTCGTTGGTCACGCCTGGCCATACCGCTCCCTCGAAGAGACGCCGCCCGCTGGTGCTGCCCTCACGGGCGGCGACCGCGCCAGTTACCGGGCGTCGACGCCCCAGACGACGTCACCCTGGCTCGAACCCCAGACAACGTCACCGTCCTGGCCCGCGCCCCAGACCACGTCGCCCTGACTCGCGCCCCAGACGACATCGGCCAGTTGAGCCTTACCGCCGGACAGGGAGCCGGCGCCCTGCAGTCCACCGAGGACAGCAGCGAGCAAGAGGAGCGAGCCGAGCAGCCGGCCCAGCCTTCGACCAGACATGTTTGCTCCTGTCGGGGAAGTGTCACAGGGATGGTGGAGATTCCACGATCGTGCCACACGGTCGGTACGCAGAAAAGCGGTGAGGGCTGGACCCGTCCGAGCGTTCGCGAGGTTGCACCCTTCGGCCCACTCCGCCTCGACAAGCTGGGCCAGATCAGGGCCCCTTCCTGCGACATCAGCGCTTCACAGAGCGCTTGATGCGACCTTCAGCACAATTCACCCAGGGCACTGGAGCACCCGCCGGCCCAATCACAACCGGTTACGTTCCGTGATTTCCGGAACGGCATGGAGGCGCATCGACGCGGGTCCACGCATCGACCACCATACCCTCTAACGGGCTCGGCACAAGCAAGCGACCGAACCCGTTCGACGCGGGATGTGGATCTTGGCGACGACCAGGAACGACACTGCCCACCTCCTTCCTATCCTTTGGCAAAGGCCGTGCTGCTCGTGGCGGCTGGTGCGGACACCATCGACGCCGCGAGACCAGCCGCCGTCTCGTCGCGGACGTCCGCGTCCTCCGCACACAAGTCGACGAGGCGCGGCAGCACCGCGACTTCAACCTCTGCGAGCTGCTGTCCGCTACGTGACGGCAACCCGGCGCAACGGCAAGACGCGCCTACGCTGAGCGCACCTCGCCCGGCGATACTCCGGAGGGAGCCGTCCCGTGCCATCCGTGCTCGCCAACACCCTCCTCGCGGCCGCTTTGACCGCCGCGCCCATCCAGGTACCCACCGCCGCAGCACCGGCCTATCGCATGGTGGTCCTCGGAACCTTGGGCGGTGACAACAGCCACGCCAGCGCCATGAACGACCTCGGCGACGTGGTCGGGCGCTCGCAGGCCGCCGACGGCACCTACCGCGGCTTTTTCTGGCACCTGGGCCAAATGGTCGACCTCGGCGCCTTCGCACCCACCGACGTCAACAACCAAGGCCAGGTCATCGGCACCCGTGACGGCGGCTTAGGCCCACACATCTGGCACCAAGGTGTCCTGCGGCCACTGGTCGGCCTGACCGCCGCGCCCGTGGCGATCAACGACCGCGGCCAGATCGTCGGCAGCGGCGACACAGGTCCCGTCCTGTGGACGAACGGCCACGTCCGGCCCCTGCCCCTGGACGCGGTGTCCGACATCAACGAGAGCAGCCAGGTCTCCGGCGGCGTACTACACCCGCCGGACGGCTTCCACGCCGCCCTGTGGCACCTTGGACGCGGCACAGACCTCGGCGCCGGCCCCTTCAACCGCAGCAACACGTACGCCCTCAACGACCTCGGCTGGACGATCGGCTGGCAGTTCTCGGCCCAGCAGTACCCGCGCGGAATCCTCTGGCGGAACGGCCGCGCCATGGACATCGGCACCCTCGGCGGCAACACCACCGAGCCGCGGGCAATCAACAACAGCGGCGACATCCTGGCCATGTCCACCGCACCCGACAACTTCGCCCGGCCAGCGCTCTGGCGGCGCGGCGTCCTGCACGACCTCAGCCTCGCCGGGATCAGCAGACAGGGCGAGGTCGTCGACCTCGATGACCAGGGTCGCATCGCTGGGTGGATCCGCCAGGATTCTGGTGTCGTCCGGGCGGTCGTCTACCAACCGCAGTGACGGGCCGACGTGTGCGATCATCTCGACCGAGCTGGCGCCCCCATCCCGATCGCCCGCCCGACGAGGCGCCCCCGGCCACCGCTAACGGAAACGCGATGAATAAGTACCAGGCCACGCCTCTCCAGACACCCACAACGCTCATCGCCAATGCGACGGCGACCAAGCCACCGCCGACACTGCCGCCAACCCAACGCATCGTCACGCGATGATTGAAACAGGCCGCCGTCAGCTGTCCAGGTGTCAACGCCTGTCGAGGTGGGCCGTTGACACCTGAGCGCCTACCTTTCGATGGCGCCTCCGGGATGCCTCGACTGGCGTCGGAAGTGGTAGCAGGCGTGCCCGTCGGGCACCAAGGGGCACAAGATCGACCCGTCAACGATCTGCCCACGACCAGTCGGCAACCGCTGGACTCAGCCAGATCAACGGCGACGGCCCCCGATCAGCATCTCTGCTGGTCAGGGGCCGTGTCTGCACCTGGTGGCGGGTAGAGGATTCGAACCTCTGAAGCTTTCGCGACGGATTTACAGTCCGCTCCCATTGGCCGCTCGGGCAACCCGCCAGGGCACCCCACCGCGTCGCAACGCGGCGGCGGAAGCAAGGATAGCGGCTCACCCCGGGACCGGCGCAACCGGGTACGGTCAGGGGGTCGTGCCGCTGGTCGGCGGCCGATGGTAGGACCAGACCGCCGGACAGCAGGAGCAGACGCATGCCAGCGAACCCGTCTTTCGACATCGTGAGCAAGGTTGACCGTCAGGAGGTCGACAACGCCCTCCGTCAGGCGGAGAAGGAGCTCTCGACGCGGTTCGACTTCCGCGGTACGGGCGCGGAGATCTCCTGGTCGGGTGAGGAGGCGATCGGCTTGCAGGCGGAGACCGAGGAGCGGGTCCGCGCCGCGTTGGACGTCTTCAAGGAGAAGCTGGTCAAGCGGAACATCTCGTTGAAGTCGTTGGATGCCGGCGAGGCTCGGCCCTCCGGCAAGATTTTCAAGATCGACTGCAAGGTGATCCAGGGCATCGAGACCGACAAGGCCAAGGCGATCAGCAAGAAGATCCGTGACGAGGGCCCCAAGGGCGTCCAGGCCCAGATCCAGGGCGACCAGCTGCGCGTCACCGGCAAGAAGCGCGACGACCTCCAGGCGGTCATCTCGCTGCTCAAGGGTGAGGACTTCGGCGTCGCCCTCCAGTTCACCAACTACCGCTAGTCAGGTCCGGCCGCCGCCGGAGGCGAAGCAGGCTGGACGGCGGGTCGGGCCACTCTGTCAGCGGATGACGCTGTACCAGTGCGCGGTTTCGCCGGGCATCGGCGCCAGTCGCACCTGCGCGCCGCCCGGGTCGTCGAACATGCGGACCCCGTCTCCGAGCAGCACCGGCGCAAAGAAGATCAGCACCTCGTCGAGCAGCCCGGCGCGGAGGCACTGCCTGGCGACGTCCGCGCCGAGGACGTTCACGTATCTGTCGCCGGCAGCGTCCTTGGCCTGCGCGACGGCACTGCGCAGGTCACCGACGAACGTGACGTCCTCGGGTGGTTCGGCCGGCCGTCGGTGGGTGAGTACGAACACCGGTCCGTGGTACTGGCCTCCGAACGCTCCCTCACTGTCGGTGCCGCGGTTGGGGTCGTCGCCGCCGAAGGTGCGGTTGCCGGCCAGGATGGCGCCGACGTTCGCCAGCAGACGTTCGGCTGTCGCGTTCTCGCCGGTGAGGTGCTCGGTCAGCCACGACATGTCTCCGCCCGGCCCGGCAATGTAGCCGTCGAGTGACGCGGTCGCTGAGTACAGCAGCTTGGCCATGGTGGCCAGTCTGCTGGACCGGCTCAAGGCGGCAGATCAGCGGCACGCCGGCAACCGACACCACGGCCGCCGTCGCCAGCAGTCGCAACATGGGTACGTCGACGGCGACGGGCTAAGGCTTGCATCCGGTACCCGGGTACGGGCTTACCGTCGGATGGTGACCGACGAGCACCCAGCGGCCGACGACACGTGGGTTCCCGAGTCCTGCCGCCTGCCCACAGTTGAGCGGCCTGTCCGCCTCGCCGAGTTCGACAGGTTCTTCGCCGAGGCCGTCCGGCGGCTCGACCGGCCGTCGGCACGACACCTGCGACTACACCTGACCGGTACGGCGGAGGCCGAGCACACCGCACGGGACCTGAGCGCGCGAGAGTCGGCGTGCTGCTCGTTCTTCACCTTCGACGTCACGCGGCACGGCCCGGACGCGGTGACCTTCGATGTTCAGGTGCCAGAGTCGCGCGTCGGCATCCTCGACGCCCTCGCCAACCGGGTACGCGCAGCCGGCAGAGCCACACCCGACCGCACGCCCTCAGCCAAACCCAGCACGCACACGCCCCACGGCAGGCCTCCAGCCGCAAGCAACACGCACCCACCCGACGGCACGTCCCCACGCGAAAGCAGCACGCACACGCCCCACGGCACGCCCCCAACCGAAAGCAGCGCGCCGACACCCGCAGACCCGCCCGCGGCCACGCGCCCACGCGACGGGTTGCGCAGTGGTCAACTCGCGGACGCTGCCGAGGTGAATCCGCAGACCTTGCGCTACTACGAGCGTCGTGGGCTGCTCGCCGCGCCCAGGCGCTCGCCGGGCGGGCATCGGCTCTACCCTGCGGAATCGGTCACCCGGATCCGGGTCATCAAGACGGCGCAGCGTCTCGGCTTCACTCTCGATGAGGTCACTGACCTGCTCGGCGCGGGCCGGCGTCCCCGCGCACGTACCGGCCTGTCGGCCCGGGCCACGGCGAAGCTGGCCGAGGTGGAACGTAGGCTTGCCGACCTCACCGCTGTCCGGGACTCCCTGCTGGCGGCGATCTCGGCCGGCTGTGACGATCTGGTCGCCTGCGCGGGCAGCGCCTGCTGTCCGCTGCCCTTCGCGGGGGACCAGGCACCCGTTTGCCGATGAGATCGACTCGGGTTCCTGGAAATCGAGGTGTCCTGGCTACCGGGATGCCGCGATTTCACGGAAGCCGAGTCGATCAAGACGACGGCGACCACGAAAGCCGATAACAACCGGTCAGACGGCGACTGGTTCGTCGGCGCGTACCGTCGCGGTTTCCGCTCGGGCGATGGGCCCGGCGGGCAGTGCGGCTACCACTGCCGCGACGGCGACCGCCGCCCCGGCGAACACGAAGGCCCACGGCACGCCGCCGCCGTGATCCACGATCAGGCCGGCTCCCGCGCCGCCGACGGCGCTCGTCGCCACGGCCACGGTGACCACCCAGGTGTACGCCTCGTTCAGCATGCCCGTCGGCGCGATCCGGCCGACCAGGGTGTTCTCCAGGGTCAGCGCGGGTGCGATGGTGGCCCCGCCGATGACAAGCGCGACGCCAAGCGCCAGTGGTGTGGGCATCACCGCGAACACCAGGAACGAGCCGGCCACTGCGGCGAGCAGCAGCGCGAACTGTCGGGTCATGTTCGCGGCCGGCCGGCGGACACCGAACCAGAACCCGCCGATCGCGCTGCCGACACCCCAGACCGCCAGCAGGATCCCGGCGAGGCTCTCCGGGTCGTCGGCGCTGGAGTTGCCGGCGTACGCGGGGACTGTCACACCTGCGGCGCCGAACGCGATGCCGAGGCCTGCCACGCAGACAAGCAGGGCCGGGAAGCCGGCTACCCGCAGCGGGCCGAGCCCTCGGGCGTGGTGCTCACGCGGGTGCGGACGCCAGCCGCGCATGACCCGACCGAGGGCCACGGCGGTCGTGCCGACCAGGGTGACCACTGCCGCTCCGATCAGCGCGGCGGCAGCGTCGGCGAAGATGACGAAGCCGGCCACGAGCAGCGGCCCGAGCACGAAGACGATCTCGAAGAGCGAGGTCTCGGCGGCCAGTGCGGTGTTACGCAGGGCGTATCGGCCGGAGTTGAGGCTTGTCAGCTCGTTCCAGGCCCCGCGGATGGCGGCACTGAGCGGCGGGTACGTCGCACCGGCGACGCCGGCCGCCAGGTAGATGACCGGCAGGCCGTCGTCGCCCGCCCGGCTGGCCAGCAGCAGTCCGGTGAGCGCCAGCGGGTGGGCGACGGCGGTGACAAGCAGGACGGGGGTCGGGCCGACCCGGTCGGCGATCCGCCCGGCCACGGGGCTGAGCGCAGCGCCGGAGACGGCGTAGATCCCGCCCGCCACGGCGGCGAGAGCGTACCGCCCGGTCACCTGCTCGACCACCAGCAGCAGCGCCAGCGGGGTCATGCCGATCCCGAGCCGCCCGATGATGCCGGCGACCAGCAACATGGGAGCACCGGGGATCCGCCAGACGCCTAGGTACTGACGCAGCGCTGCCACCGTGGACCTCCGAGATTGTAATGAGCGTGAGCCGTAACGACCCTAACGCCGTCGATCGGTGGGCTGGTACCGGATATCGGCCGAGACACAGCTCCGCCCGCACCCGGTGACCGGGTACGGGCGGAGTGTCGAACGTCAGCGGGTCAGCGCTGGAACTGCACCGGCCCCGAGTTGGCGGCCATCTTCTCCAGCCGGGCGACCCGATCCTCCATCTTCGGGTGGGTGGCGAAGAGCGCCGAGACGCCACCACCCCGGAACGGGTTGGCGATCATGAGGTGCGCGGTGCTGGTGAGCTGGCCCTGGGCAGGCAGCGGCCGACGCCGCGCCACCGCATCGATCTTGCGCAGGGCGCTGGCCAGGGCCAGCGGGTCACGCGTCAGCGCGGCACCCGAGGCGTCCGCCTGGAACTCGCGGCTCCGGCTGATCGCCAACTGGATGATGCTTGCCGCGATCGGCCCCAGGATCAGGGTGAGCAGCAGCACTGCCGGGTTGGGCCGGTCCTCGTCGTCCCCGCCGCCCAGCGGAATGAAGAACGCGAGGTTCGCCAGCAGGGTGATGATGCTGGCGAGGCCGGCCGCCACGCTGGAGATCAGGATGTCCCGGTTGTAGACGTGTGACAGCTCGTGCCCGATCACACCCCGCAACTCGCGGTAGTCGAGAATCTCCGTGATGCCCTGGGTGACGCAGACAGCCGCGTTCTGCGGGTTACGACCCGTGGCGAACGCGTTGGGCTGCGCCGTGGGGCTGACGTACAGGCGCGGCATCGGCTGCCGGGCCTCGGTCGCCAACTCCCGCACCATCCGGTACAGCTCGGGGAACTGTGCCTCGCTGACCGGTTGCGCCCCCATCGAGCGCAAAGCGATCTTGTCGGAGTAGAAGTAGGAAACGCCGTTCATGACGAGCGAAACGACGACAGCGATGACCAGGCCGCCACTGCCGCCGAACCAGTAGCCCACCACGAGGATCAGCGAGGTGAGCAGGCCGAGCAGCGCGGCGGTCTTCAGACGGTTGTGGTGCACGATCACTCCTTCGGTGCACGGATCTCCGGGATCCGTCGACCGGTTCAACAACCCGGTACCCACCAACCATCCATCTCAACGCTGAGAGTTAACTGAGACATCCCCAGGTCGGAGCAGGTTTCGGGTCAGCGACCGGCCAGGTCGAGCACCAACTGGGGGGCGACGCCGAGCACCACGGCGGCCACCGTCGCCACCGCCAGCACCACACCCACCACGGGTACGGCCGCCACGCCGCTCGGACCCGCAGGAGCGGCGAGGCGCGGCGAGGCCCAGAGCGCGGCGGTCACCCGCAGGTAGTACGCCAACCCGATCACCGCGTTCACGGCCACCACGAGCGCCAGCCAGGCGCCGCCGCCGTCAAGCAGCGACCGGACCACAGTCACCTTCGCGAACAACCCGGCCAGCCCTGGCGGTAGGCCGGCCAGGCCCACCAGGGCGAGACCGAGAGCAGTTCCCCGCCACGGGTGCCGGCGGGCCGCTCCCCGCAGGTCCGCAAGCGTGCCGCCGTCCGCACCCACCGGGCGCAACGCGACCACCCCGGCGAACGCCGCCAACTCCAACACCACGAAGAAGACCGCGTACGCCATCGCGGCGGCGTACGCGGCGGACCGGGCCTCGCCCGTGCGGCCGGCGACCAGCGCCAACGCGCCGAGCGGAGCGAGGATGTAGCCGGCCTGGGCCACCGACGACCAGGCGAGCAGCCGGACGGTACGCCGTTGGCGCAGCGCCACCAGGTTGCCGACGGTCATCGTGAGCACCGCCAACAGGGCGAGCACCGGGCCCGTCTGGTCCGCCGGCAACGCCCGCTGCACCACAGCCAGCAGCGCCACCAGCCCACCCAGCTTCGACGCCGTCGACAGGTACGCGGCCACCGGCAGCGGCGCCCCGTCGTACGTTGCCGGTGCCCAGGCGTGGAACGGCACCGCCGCCACCTTGAACGCCAGCCCCAGCAGCAGCAGCGCCACGGCCGCGGTGGTAAGCGGCAGATCCCGCAGCTCCGGCCGATCTGCGAGCAACGCGCCGAGCCGGTCCAGGTGCAGCCCGCCGGTCACCGCGTACAGCAGGGCCGCACCGAGCAAGGTCAGCGTGGTGGCCACCACGCTCACCACGAAGAACGTCACCGCCGCCTCGGCACTGGCGAGGCTGCCCCGGCGCAGGCCGACAAGCACGTACAGCGGCAGGGTAAGCGTCTCCAGGGCCACGATCAGGGTGATCAGGTCACCCGCTGCGCCGAGCACCACGCCGCCGGTCATCGAGCAGGCGAGCAGGAAGCAGAACTCCCCCACCGGCGACCGCCCGGCCCGCAGCGCCGGCACCGACAACCCGAGCACAGCAAGGGTGAGCAGTGCCACCACCGCGCCGACAAGAGCCGCCCGACCACCGAAGATCCAGGAACAGTCGGCGCCGACACAGAACGTCCGCCGCTGCTCCCCCGCGCCGACCAGAGCGGAGCCGACGGCGGTGCCTGCCGCGCCGAGCGCGGCCACCACAATCGTCGCCCGTGGCCGGGCCAGCAGCAGATCGGTGAGCAGGACGAGCACGGCGGTGCCTGCCGCCAGGTATCCGGGCAGCAGCGCCACGCTGTCCACGCTCTGCACCATGGTCACGGGGCCACCTTCGTTCGCGACTGCGGGGCTCGCAACACCGGCTCACTCCTCGCGCTCACGGGCCACCTTCGTTCGCGACTGCGGGGCTCGCAAACCCGGCTCACTCCTCGCGCTCACGGAGCCACCACCCCGATCAGCGCGTCGACAGGCGCCTCGGCGACGCCCAGGACCAGCGCCGGGACCAGCCCGATGGCAAGCGCGAGCAGCACCAGCGGTGCCCACGCTGTCACTTCCGCGCCGGCCAGGCCGGGCCCGGACCGACCCACCGCCGGACTCGGCCGGCCGTGGGTGACCTGACGCAACAACCGCAGGAAGTACGCGGCGGTGAGCGCGCCACCGACCGCCGCCAGCACCCCGAGGGTGGTCCACAGCGGTCCGCCCACCTGCACCGCAGCGACCACAGCGAACGCCTCCCCCCAGAAGCCGGCAAGCCCGGGCAGGCCGAGCGACGCGACAGCCGCGAACGCGAGCAGACCGGCCAGGCGGGGCGCGGTCTCCCGCAGCCCGGACAGGTCGGCCAGCGTGCCAGTGCCGGTACGGTCCTTCACCGCCCCGGCCAGGAAGAACAGCAGGCCGGTGATGACACCGTGCGCGATGTTGCCGATCAGCGCGGCCTGGATGCCGGTGGCCGTCAACGTGGCGACGCCCAGCAGCACGAAACCCATGTGCCCCACGCTCGAATACGCGATGAGCCGCTTCACATCGGTCTGGGCGAGGCAGACGAGAGAACCGATCAGGATGGCGGCGACGGCCAGCACGCCCAACACCGGCGCCGCCCACCGCGCACCCTCCGGTGCCACCCCCACCGCCACCCGGATCAGGCCGTAGGTGCCCATCTTGAGCAGCACCCCGGCCAGCACGATGCTGCCCACCGTCGGCGCCTGGGTGTGCGCGTCGGGCAGCCAGGAGTGCAGCGGCCAGAGCGGACTCTTCACAGCGAACGCCAACGCGAGCAGCGTGAACGCTGCCAACTGGGTGCCCCGGGACAGCCCACCGCCACCGGTAAGCGCCACCACGTCGGCGGTGCCTGCGGCGGCGACCACGACGTACACGCCGACCAGCAGCAGCACTGACCCGAACAGCGTGTAGAGCGCGAACTTCCGGGCTGCCCGCCGCCGGTCCGCACCACCCCAGCCGGCGATGATCGCGTACATCGGCAGGAGGACGACCTCGAAGAAGAGGAAGAACAGCACCAGGTCCAGGGCGAGGAAGGTGCCCAGGATGCCCACCTCGACCACAAGCAGCAACGCCACAAGCGACCGGCCGCTGCCGCCCTCGGGCACCCGCCACATCGTGTACGCGCAGCACAGCAGCGTGAGCAGCGCCGTCAACACCACGAGCGGCCAGGAGATCCCGTCGACGCCGAGGTGGAAGCGCAGGTCCAGGCCGGGCACCCACTGCAGGTCCACCTGATGCCACGGGCGCACCGCCGGCGTGCCCGCCGACCAGGCGAACCACCCCCGGCCCCCGAACACCAGCGGTACCGCGGCCAGCAGGGTCAGCGCCGCCGCGACAGTGCCCACCAGCCGGGCCGCCCGGTCCCGGGGCGTCGCCGCCACCGCTACCGCGCCGAGCGCCGGCACCACCAGCACCGCAACAAGCAACACCTGGCCAATACTCATGGCGTCGCCTTCGTTCGCGACTGCGGGGCTCGCAACACCGGCTCACTCCTCGCACTCACCGGGCCACCTTCGTTCGCGACTGCGGGGCTCGCAACACCGGCTCACTCCTCGCGCTCACCGGGCCACCTTCGTTCGCGACTGCGGGGCTCGCAACACCGGCTCACTCCTCGCACTCACCGGGCCACCCCGATCAGGGCCGCCGCCAGGCCGATCAGCAGCGCACCGGCAAGCACACCGGCCGCCGCGCGGGGCAACGCCGCACGGTGCAGCGCGGCCAGCCCGGCGCCCAGCCCGGACGCGACCCGCCCACTGCCCTCGACAGCGCCGTCCACTACCGACTCGTCACCGGTACGCGCGGCGCGCGCAAGCGCCCGGACGGGACGTACGACAAGTGTGTGCTGGACGTCGTCGAGCCGGAACGCGCTGGCGAAGACCGGCCGCAGCGGACCCAGCGCGCCCGCCGGGTCGGCGGTGGTGTCCCGCCGCCAGCCCAGCCAGACCAGCCCCGCCCCGGCCAGCAGCAACGCCAGCGGCAGCAACAGCCCCGGCCCGATGTGGACCAGACCGTCCTCGGCACCGGCCACCGGCACTGTGGCGAACCGCAGCCGGTCGGCGAACGCCCCGACGAACCCGGCGAGGCCGAGCAGCGCGGCCGGCACGGCCAGCAGCAGCACCGGCCACCGCATGACGGCCGGCGGGTCGTGCGGCTGGACCAGCGGCAGCCGGGGAGCGCCGAAGAAGGCTCGCAGCAGCAGTCGGCCGGCGTACCAGGCGGTGATCGCCACGCCCACGAGCCCGGCGAGCCAGACCAGCCAGCCCACCCACGACGGCGCCGGGCCGGTGCCCTCCAGGGCGGCCGACTCGGCGACCGCCAGCACGCCGTCCTTGCTCCAGAAGCCGGCCAGCGGAGGCACCCCCGCCAGCGCGCCCAGGCCCACCACGGTGCACCAGAACGTCACAGGCATGCTGCGGCGCAGCCCGCCCATCTCCGACATGAGGGTGGTGCCCACCGCGTGGATCACCGCGCCCGCCGCGAGGAACAGCAACGCCTTGAACGCCGCGTGGGTGAGCAGGTGGAACAGCGCTGCCGACGGCGAACCGACAGCCAGCGCGCCGGTCATGTAGCCCAACTGGGAGACGGTCGACCAGGCCAGCACCCGTTTGATGTCGTCCTGCGCGGTGGCTGCCAGCGCGCCGAGCAGCAGGGTGATCGAACCGATCACGCCGAGCACTGTCAGCGTCACCGGTGCGGCGGTGAACAGCGGGTAGAGCCGGGTCACCGCGTACACCCCGGCGGCGACCATCGTCGCGGCGTGGATCAGCGCGGAGATGGGCGTCGGTCCGGCCATCGCGTCCGGCAGCCAGGTGTGCAGCGGGAACTGGGCGCTCTTGCCGGCAACCCCGGCCAGCAGCAGCAGACCGGCGGCGGTCAGGGTCGCGCCGGAGTGGTCGTGGGCGAGCACGTCGGCGATCCGGAAACTGCCCGCCGACACGCCGAGCAGCGCGATGCCGAGCAGGAAGCCCACATCGCCGACCCGGGTCACCAGGAACGCCTTCATGGCGGCGGCCGGAGCGCCGGGCAGTCGCCGGTCGTGGGCGATGAGCAGGTACGAGCAGAGGCCCATCACCTCCCAGCCGACAAGCAGCATCACCAGGTCACCCGCGACGACCACCAGCAGCATGGCGGCGGTGAAGAGGCTGATCTGGGCGGCGTACGGCGGGTAGCGGTGGTCGACGTCGACGTCGTCGTGTGGACCGCGCCGCAGGTAGCCGATCGAGTAGACCTGCACGGCAAGCGCGACAGCTGTGACAGCGACGGCGACGAGTGCGGCGGCGCCGTCCAGGCGTACGCCGAGGGTCACCGTCAACCCGCCGAGGTCGATCCAGGTCGTCGAGGTCTCCGTCGGGGAGTCGACTGTGACAAGCAGCGCGACGGCCAGCGCCAGCGCGACGGCGGCACCGGCGACCCCGAGCGCCACTGCCACCCGCCGCGCCCGCTCACCCCCGCCCGGATCGCGTGGGGCCGGCGGCAGCAGCAGCCCGACCAGACCTGCCACCAGCGGTACGGCGGGCAGCAATGCCCCGAGCAGCCCGCTCACCGGCCCACCTCCGGGCCCGCGGTGGCCGGCTCCCGCCCAGCGCCGGCCTCCGGCGGGTCAGCGGGCTCGGTGAGCGGCACCTCGTCCACCGCCACTGTCGCCCGCAGACGGTAGAGCTGAAGGACGATCGCCAACCCCACTCCGATCTCCGCGGCGGCGAGAACGATGACGAACAACGCGAAGACCTGACCGGAGTGCGGCAGCACCGCACGGGCAGTCGTGTCGGCGGTGACGAGGATGAGGTTCACCGCGTTGAGCATCAGCTCGACCGACATCAGCACCAGCACGGCGTTGCGACGGCGCAGCACGCCGTACACGCCGAGGCCGAACAGCAGCGCGGCGGTGACGTACGGGATGACCGGCCTCACCGGCGACCCCCGGAGTCCACCTCGGCCGCCGTACCCGTCCCGTCGCCGGGCGGGGCCTGCCGGCCGATGTCCGGCCGGGACAGCACCACAGCGCCGACCAGGGCGGACAGCAGCAGCACGGAGAGCACCTCGAACGGCAGCACCCACGAGGCGAAGATCTGCTCGCCGAGCCGTTCGGCGGTGCCCGTGTCGGGCAGCGCGACTGTGCTCCACCGGTACGCGTCGACAAGCAGGACGCTCAGGCCCAGGCCGGCGCCACCACCGATCAGCGCGGCCGGCCAGCCGGGCCGGTCCAGATCGTCGGACGCTCCGATCGGGGCCCGCGTCAGCATCACCGCGAACAACAGCAGCACCACCACCGCGCCCACGTAGATCAGCACCTGCACCCAGGCGACCAACTCGGCGCCGAGCACCAGATAGTCACCGGCCAGGGCGCCCAGACACACCACAAGGTAGAGCCCGGCCCGGACCAGGTGCTTCGTGGTCACCACAAGCACCCCGGCACCGACCGCGACCGCGCCCAGGGCGAGCAGCAGCACGTCCGCCCCGGTCACCGGGCCCCCCTCCCGGCGCGATCCGCCGTTCGCGGTGTCACGACGCGGAACCCGGTTCGGGGCGTACGGCGGAAGGGGCCGGACGCACGGCGGCCTTGCGCGCGGCCGCTGTCTCCTCCTTCGCCGGCTCGCCGTTGGGGTCGTGGGCGGGCGGCGGTGGAACCGTGGCCATCCACTGGCCCAGGTGGGCCTTGTCGTGCAGCAGGTCCTTGATGTCGTACTCGGCGTACTCGAACTCCGGCGACCAGTAGAGCGCGTCGAACGGGCAGACCTCGATGCAGATGCCGCAGTACATGCAGAGGGAGAAGTCGATGTCGAACTTGTCGAGGACGTTGCGCTGGCGGGGGCGGGCGGCGCCGGGCACCGCCACCTCCTCCTTGTGCGAGTCGATGTAGATGCACCAGTCCGGACACTCGCGGGCGCAGAGCATGCAGACCGTGCAGTTCTCCTCCGACAGGGCGATCACGCCACGCGAGCGGGGCGGCAGCTCGGGGGCGACGTCCGGGTACTGCTGGGTGGTCGAGCGGCTGGTCATCGTCTTGAAGGTGACCGCCAGCCCCTTTACCAGGCCCGCGCCGGGCAGGCCGCGCTCGCTGGCGTCGCCGGCCGGGTCGCCGTGCTCGCTGGGGTCGGTCATGTCGACCATCCTGCCCTGTGGCACCGGCGCGCGCGACCACCCCCCGCAGGTCTGCGGCGGGACTGTGGCCGACGCCGAGAGCGGCTCACGCCCCGGGGGCGGTGAACCCGCCGACCGGCGGCAGCATCTCGACGCCGAGCTGCTGGAGCAGTTGGAACAGCTCGGTGCAGCTCCACACCTCGACGATCCGGCCCGCCGCGTCGAACCGCAGGAACGTCGCACCCGAGTAGCTGACCACCTGACCGGTCGGAGGCACCGGCCCGAACTGGCCCGCGTGGGTGCCGGCCGCCCGCCAGTGCACGGCGACCCGCTCACCGGCGGCCACCACGTCCACGATCTTGTAGCGCAGGTCCGGGAAGGCCGCCCGCCGCTCGCGGTGCCAGGCAAGCGTCGCCTCCGGCCCGGTGCCGCCCAGCCCGGGGCACTCGTCGGCGATCAACTCGTACGCCGACTCCTCCTGGCGGGCGTTCCACACGTCGGCGACGAAGCGGCGCGCCGCCGCCTGGACATCCGTCATGACGGCAGGGTAGCCGGGCTCACCGCATCAACAGGTTGGAGATCAGTAAGGATGGGAACAGACACTGACCTGACCAGGAGGGCGACGTGGGCGAGGAAACAGGCGGCAAATACGTCGAGCCGGGCGGCGAGTTCACCCGGGACCAGCGCTACATCGCCACCCGGATCACCATGGACGGGCGGGACGGCTATCCGGTCGAGCCGGGCAGGTACCGGCTGGCGGTCAGCCGAGCCTGCCCGTGGGCCAACCGCCTGATCATCGTGCGGCGGCTGCTCGGCCTTGAGGACGCCATCTCGATGGCGGTGGCCGGCCCGACCCACGACGCCCGCAGTTGGACCTTCGACCTCGACCCCGGCGGGCGGGACCCGGTGCTCGGCATCGAACGCATCCAGGAGGCGTACTTCAAGCGCTTCCCCGGCTACGAGCGGGGCATCACGGTGCCGGCGATCGTCGACGTGCCGACCGGGCAGGTGGTGACGAACGACTACGCGCAGATGAGCCTCGACCTCTCCACGGAGTGGACGGCCTACCACCGTGCGGGCGCGCCGCAGCTGTATCCCGAGCACCTGCGGGAGCAGATCGACGAGGTCAACGGCGCGGTGTTCGCCGACGTCAACAACGGTGTCTACCGGTGTGGGTTCGCGGGCAGCCAGGAGGCGTACGAGAAGGCGTACCACAGGCTCTTCGACAGGCTGGACTGGTTGACCGCGCGGCTGACCGACCAGCGGTACCTGGTCGGCGACACCATCACCGAGGCCGACGTGCGGCTGTTCACCACACTGGTCCGGTTCGATCCGGTCTACCACGGCCACTTCAAGTGCAACAGGCAGAAGCTGAGCGAGATGCCGGTGCTGTGGGCGTACGCCCGGGACCTGTTCCAGACCCCCGGGTTCGGCGACACCATCGACTTCGACCACATCAAGCGGCACTACTACGAGGTGCACCGGGACATCAACCCGACCGGGATCGTCCCGCTCGGCCCCGACCTGTCCAACTGGCTCACCCCGCACGGTCGGGAAGCCCTCGGTGGCCGCCCCTTCGGCGACGGCACCCCACCCCCGCCCCCGGCCGAGCCGGTAGACCCGGCCCACACCCCGCTGCGCTGAGCCCCAACCCCACCGCGCCGCCACCACCCCGCCACCTCCGCGATCTTGCACTTTGTGACGCCGGTATGCCTGGTTGGCCACATTTTGTCGAGGCAGAAAGTGCAAGATCGGCGCGGTGGGGTGGGGTGGGGTGGGGGCGGGGCGAGGGCGGGGGTGGGCTTGGGTTACAGGGCTACACGGACAGCTGCCGTGAGGACCAGCTGGGCCAGGGCGGCCGGCACCAGCACCAGCCAGCAGAGCCGCTGGAGCTGGTCCTCGCGCAGACGCGGGTACGACACCCGCAGCCAGATGATCACGAATGCGACGGCGAAGACCTTGAGCAACGTCCAGAGCCAACCCAGCTGGTCGTCGGCGAACGGGCCCTGCCAACCGCCGAGGAACAGCACAGTGGTCAGCGCGGCGATCACCACGATGCCCACGTACTCGGCGAGGAGGAAGAACGCGAAGCGCAGACCCGTGTACTCGGTCATGTAGCCGAACACCAGCTCCGAGTCGGCCACCGGCATGTCGAACGGCGGCCGGCGGATCTCGGCCAGCCCGGCCACGAAGAAAATGATCATCGCGGGCGCCTGCCAGATGAGCCACCACGGCTGCCACGCCTCGACGATGCCGGACAGGCTCAGCGTGCCCGCCGCCATCGCCACCGAGGCCGCCGCCAGCACCAGCGGCAGTTCGTAGCCGAGCAACTGTGCGGCCCCGCGCAGCCCACCAAGCAGGCTGTACTTGTTTGCCGACGCCCACGCCGACATGAGCACCGCCACCACACCGACGCCGACAACGGCCAGCACGAAGAACAGGCCGATGTCCAACGGTTGCCCGACCAGGTCGTTCGGGCCGAGCGGGATGACGAGCAGCACCAGCAGGTACGGCACGAGCGCCACCGCCGGCGCCAGCCGGAACACCGCCCGGTCCGCCTCACGCGGTGTGATGTCCTCCTTCTGGACGAACTTGACGCCGTCGGCCACGAGCTGCGCCCAGCCGTGGAAGCCGCCCGCGTACATCGGGCCCAGGCGACCCTGCATGTGGGCCATCACCTTGTGCTCGGCCTGACCGACAAGCAGCGGCAGCGTGAGGAACGCGACAACCACGCCGCCGATCCGGAGCACCAACTCCACCCAGAGCGGCATCAGGGCGTACCCCCGTCGTGGTCGGTGCGGTCGTCGCGTCCTGGCGGGTCCGCTACCGGCCCGCCGCCCGGCACGGGCTGGTCCGCCGCGCTCGCGCCCGGCCCGGCCCCGTCACGCGCGGCAGCGTCGGCCCCGGGCTCGCCGGCGGCCGGGCCCGCGCCGGGTGCAGGCTCGCCGGCGGCCGGGCCCGCGCCGGGCGCCGGCTTGCCGGTCGGCGCCCGGCCGTCGGCAGGGGCGGCGGCCCGGGGGGTACGCGCCGGACGGGCCCCCGGTGCCGGACGGGCGGGCCGCTCACCGGCTGGTCGAGCCGGGGTGCCGCCGCGCGGCCCCTCTCCCACGCCGCCCGCACCCGCAGGGGTGGGGACGGTCCCCCACTCACCCGGGGCGGGCACGCCCGGCGGGCGGATCGGTCGACGGCCACCGCCGGCCTCCGACTCGCCCGGTTCCTTCGCTCCGGGCCAGGGCTTGGCCACCCGGGAGGCGAGCACGAACTCCTTGCGCAGCGGATGGCCCTCGAACTCCGGCGGCAGCAGCAGCGGTCGCAGTTCCCCGTGGCCGTCGAAGCCGATGCCGAACATCTCGTGGGTCTCCCGCTCGTGCCAGGCGGCACCCGGGTAGACGTCGACCACCGAGGCCACCGTCGGCGCCTCGCGCGGCAGCCGGGTGCGCAGCAGCACGCCGTGCCGCAGCCGCGTCGACCAGAGATGAGCCACCACGTCGAAGCCCTCGGCCAGCTCGTCCACCGCCGACAGCCAGTCGAAGTAGTCGCAGGCCAGCTCGGTGTCGTCGCGTGCTGCGCGCACCGCGGCCGACCAGCTCGACGGGGGTACGTCGACGGTGGCCCGGGCGTACTGCTGCCCGCCGGAGACCGACGGGGTCGCCTCGACCGGCGCGAGCAGCGCGACCAGCCGAGCGCCGACCTCTTCGGGAGTCATGCCGCTGATCCTAGGGCGTCGGTCCGGCACCGGCCCGGCCCGCGCCGGACCACAAGCGTCCGGCGATCTGCCGGCTTTGCGGGGCGACGCGACGGCCGGCGGGGAAAGATGAGGGTGTGCGCGCTGTGACTGTGGAACCCGGAGTCGCCAACTCGCTGAGCCTGATCCAGGATCAGCCGGAGCCGGCACCCGAAGAGGGCGCGATCCTTGTCGAGGCGCTGTCGGTGGGCATCTGCGGCACCGACCACGAGATCATCGCCGGTCTGTACGGCGAGGCGCCGCCCGGCGCGGACCGGCTGGTCATCGGGCACGAGTCGTTGGGCCGGGTGCTGGAGGACCCGACGGGCACCCTGCAACCCGGCGACCTGGTGGCCGGGATCGTCAGGCACCCCGACCCGGTCCCCTGCTCCAACTGCGCGGTCGGCGAGTGGGACATGTGCCGCAACGGCCTGTTCACCGAGCACGGGATCAAGGCGCTGGCCGGCTTCGCCCGCGACCGGTGGCGGATCCAACCCCACTTCGCCGTCAAGCTCGATCCGGCGTTGTCACGCGTCGGTGTGCTGCTGGAGCCCACGAGCGTGGTGGCAAAGGCGTGGGACCACATCGAGCGCATCGGGCACCGGGCCGAGTGGCAGCCGCAAACCGTCCTGGTGACCGGGGCCGGGCCGATCGGGTTGCTTGCCGCGCTGCTCGCCACCCAACGCGGGTTCGCCGTCCACGTGCTGGACCGGGCGAGCGGCGGGCCGAAGCCCGAGTTGGTCGCCGCGCTCGGCGCCACCTACCACACGGTGTCGGTGAACGACGTTCCCATCGAGCCGGACGTCGTGGTCGAGTGCACCGGCGCGCCCACGGTGGTCCTCGACGTGATGTGCAAGGCGGCCCCGACCGGCATCGTCTGCCTTGCCGGGGTGTCCAGCGGCGGTCGGCGCATCGACTTCGACGCGGGCGCCCTCAACCGGGAGTTGGTGCTGGACAACACCGTGGTGTTCGGCTCGGTGAACGCCAACCGCCGGCACTGGGACCTCGCCGCGCAGGCGCTCGCCCAGGCCGACCACAACTGGCTCAGCTCGCTGATCACCCGGCGGATGCCTGTGGAGGGGTACGCCGAGGCGTACACCGCCGGACCGGACGACATCAAGGTGGTGCTGGACTTCGCGTCCTGAGCGGCGGGCCACCGCTCAGATGCCGGGCAGCCGACCGTTGCGGAACAGGTCCACGAAGAGCTGGTGATCCTGCCGGGCACGCACCCCGTACGCGTGCGCGAAGTCCACCAGGTGGGTGACGAAGCCCGACTCGTCGGAGCCCACCGCCGCCACTATCGCCTCCTCGGTGGAGTAGTCCACCAGGTCGTGACTGGACTCGTCGTCGGCGACCGAGTGCATCCGGGCCACCGCCCGGCCCAGGTCGGCAAGGATTCCGGTCAGGTCCTCCGGCTCGTTGACGTCCGCCCAGTCCAGGTCGGCGGCGTACGGGGAGACCTCCGCGACGAGCTGGCCCACCCCGTCCAGCTCGGTGAAGCCCAACCATGGGTCGGCGTGCGCCTGCAACGCCCGCTGCGACTCGGCGGTCCGGTGCCCCTGGTGCCGGAAGTAGTTCCGCACCGACTCGTCGGTGCTGTACCGGGCCACCGCCGGCACCTGCGCCTGCTTCATGTAGATCACGACGTCGTTCTCCAGCGCCTGGGTGTGCCCCTCCAGCAGCAGGTTGTACGACGGCAGCCCGGCCGATCCGATGCCGACACCCTTGCGCAGCACCACGTCCTTGATCTGTGCGGCGAGCGGGCGGGGCCGGGTCGACGTGGCGGGCAGGGTGCCCAGGTACTCCTGGAAGGCCGCGACGACATTGCCCCGGGTGTCGCCGCCGACAGCGAAGACCCCGTCGCCGATCGAGAACCGCCGCTCGTAGTTGTCGACGGTGGTCTGCGCGGCGAGCAGGTCGACCCGCGTGTTGAGCCGGGCCTGCTGGAGCACCCGACGCAGCACTCCGTCGGCGTTGTCCAGGGTGATCGAGCCGATCGCGTCGTCCCCGCCGGCGGCGATCGCCCGCAGCTCGGTCAGGTACGACCCGGCGAACCCGGCCACCAACTCACCGATCACCGCATCCGAGAGCGCCTTGCTGTAGCCAAGCAGCGCCACGCTTGCCGCGAACCGTCGCAGGTCCCAGGTGAACGGCCCCACGTACGCCTCGTCGAAGTCGTTGACGTTGAACACGAGCTGCCCGGAGGCGTTCATGTAGGTGCCGAAGTTCTCCGCGTGCAGGTCACCGTGGATCCACACCCGGCTGGTCCGCTCGTCGAGGAACCGGTCGTCGGCGAAGTCGCCGCGCTGGTCGGCGTAGAACAGCGCGGCGCTGCCCCGGTAGAAGGCGAACGGTGACGCGGCCATTTTGCGGAACTTGCGGCGGAAGGCGGCCGGGTCCATCGCCATCGACGCGCCGAACTCCTCGGTGAGCACGTCGATGATGTGGGCGGAGCGCTTGTCCACGGAGTTGCTCATGCTGCGCAGGCTAGCCCCGCCCGGCCACCGTGGGCGTCAATCAGCCGATGGCGGGCGTACCGGCGGGGCGGTGAGCGAGTCGACGGAGCGTGGCGCAGCGGCCTCGCGGGGTGCGGTGTCCAGTGGCGCGGCGAGCAGGTCCGGGCGGGACACCCCGCCGATGCCGGCCTGCTCGGCGGCGATCTTCTCCTGAAGGCGCAGGATGCCGTGCAGCAGCGCCTCCGGCCGGGGCGGGCAGCCGGGCACGTACACGTCGACGGGGATGATCTGGTCGACGCCCTTCGTCACCGAGTACGAATCCCAGTAGGGGCCGCCGCAGTTGGAGCAGGCGCCGAACGAGATGACGTACTTCGGCTCGGGCATCTGGTCGTAGAGCCGCTTGATCGCCGGAGCCATCTTGTCGGTCACCGTGCCGGAGACGACCATCAGGTCGGCCTGCCGGGGGCCGTGGGCGAACGGGATCACCCCGAGCCGCATGAAGTCGTGCCGGCCCATGCTTGTGGCGATGAACTCGATCGCGCAGCAGGCCAGGCCGAAGTTGAACACCCAGAGCGAGTAGCGCCGCCCCCAGTTCAGCACGAACCGGATCGGCTCGCCGAGCACTGCCGGTAGCTGCACGACCGCCTCCCTCCTGTCCCCACGACAGTCAACCACAGCTCCCGGGACGACTCCGGGTGCCGGTGGCGACCCGGACGAAAGCGGCGGATAGTCGGGTTCACGGCAGGACGGTCTGCAACCACACCCGTTGCTGTGGAGTGTTACCGGCGCTTGGGGCAACCGGCCCGACAGCAACGGGGAGGGGCAGTGACAGCAACGATGGGAGCCCGTGCCAACGAACCACCTGCGGCGCTGACCGTCAGCGGGCTGAACGTGGTGACGATCAGCTTCGACGAGTTCTACCACGCGCACTTCCGGAGTGTCACCACGCAGCTGTGCGCGTACACGGGGGATCTTGGCCACGCGCAGGACCTGGCTCAGGAGGCCTTCTGCCGGGCGCTGGCACGCTGGGACCGCCTCGTCCGCTACGACGATCCGGTGGCCTGGGTACGACGGGTCGCGTGGAACCTGGCCCGCAGCCGCTGGCGCCGGTTGCGTACCGCACGCAACCACCTCCTGCGGCAGCGACGGGTCGAAGCCGAGGTGGACGGCCCCACACCGGACCGGGTGGCCATCGACGCGGCGCTCGCGAAACTTCCCGCCAACCACCGGCGGGCCGTAATCCTGCACTACCTGGCCGACCTGTCGGTAAACCAGATCGCTCTCCAGGAAGGGGTGGCCGAGGGCACCGTCAAGTCCTGGCTGCACCGAGGCCGGACAACCCTGGCCGGACTGCTCGACGACAACACCGAGGGGGTGTCCGATGTCTGATCTCGAACCCCGACTGCGGGAGCGGTTCACCGCGTACCGCGCCGATGTCACCACCCAGGTGGTCGGCCCAGGTCCCGACCTGGCCCGACGCACCCTGCGCCGACGCCGGCAGACGAGGGCGGTGGCCGTTGCCACCGCGGCCGTCGTCCTGGTGCTGGCACCGGTCGTCGCGAACGCCGCGCTCAACGGCGAGCGGAGCGCACCGGTCCCGGCGCAGACGGTCGATCCGACGGCCCCGCCGACGACGGGGACGCTGCCGACACCGTCCGTAAGCGAGTCGCCGAGCTCGACACCCTCGACCGCTCCTGGCGCCCCGGACGGCCGGATCAGCCGGGCGCAACTGCTCGCCGCCCGCCTCGACCTGCCGGCCTGGCCGTCGGTCGCGCCGGAGAGCTGCACCACCTCGAAGGTGCGGCTGGCGACCAGCTCGAACAAGGACTTCGTGCCGCTGCTCACCGACATACCCGTGGGCCACGCCGACGTGGACGCAGACGGCGCCGACGAGACAGTCGCCGTCGTCGCCTGCCGCTACGGCGAGGCGTTGGCGAAGCAGGTCGTCGCCTTCGACCGAAACGACAGTGGGCAGATCGTGCCACTCGGTCGCGTCGTCCGCACGACCGACGGGATCGAGGACATCCGCGGCCTGAAGGTGACCACCGCCGGCTCGATCGAGGTGCGGGTGGCCGATCTCCAGCCGTGCTGTGACATCCCGACGTACTGGGCGCAGGAACAGCAGCGCACCTACCGGTGGGAGGGCGACCGGTTCACCCAGACCGACGGTCCGACGAAGTTCGGAAAGGACCCACGGCTCACCGACCTGCGGTTGACCATGACGTACAAGCTGGGTGCGTTCGTCGAGAACGACGCTCGGCAATATCTCACCACCGTCCTGACCGTCAAGAATGTCGGACCCCGCGACGTGGAGCGGATCAGCTTCCGCGGATTGGGCCTGGGCGAGCCGACCGGCGGCGACTGGTCGAAGTGCGGGAAGCCGCCGACGACGGAGCCTGACAACTCCGTGTGCATGCTCCCCGGAATACCGGCTGGCGAGACTCGCCGGTACACGTTCGAGGAGTTGATTCCCGGTGGGGCGCGGCAGGAGTACATGGCTCCGCAGAACATCGCCGTCACGCACTGGGACCGGCAGGACCGCAGATGGCGCGACCTCAAACCGGACGACAACAAGGTGACCCTGAATCTCGGCTGAGCTACCGGTGCCCTGCCCGTAGGGGCGGGGCACCGGCGGCTCTACCAAGTGGGACGTTGCAGCAACCCGACGAACTCCACAAGCAGCCGCTCGCGCAGCGCCGGGGGCGCGGCGTCGAGCAACGTGTTCACAAGCGCCATCCGCTCCGGCAGCGGCCCCGCGCCCGATCCGTCACCGTCGGGCGGGGCGGCGGCGCCCCGCCCCGGGGCGCCGCGCGGGGATCAGCGGGCCGCTGCCGGATGTGGCGAGCCGGCGGCGACGCGCGAGCTGGCCACCGGCGCGGGCGGCGGTGCCCCGTAGGTGACCCGCACGCCGCGTTCCTGTGCGGCGCGGACGATTCCGGGCATGGCCCGCTCGGCGAGGGCCGAGATGGTGAGTGCCGGGTTGACGGTGAGCGCGCCGGGCACCGCCGAGCCGTCGGTGACGAAGATGCCGGGATGGTTGCGCAGCTCGTGCCCGTCGTCCAGGGCGGACGTCTCCGGATCGTCGCCGATCCGGCAGGACGCCAGCGGGTGCACGGTGTACGCGCCGACCAGGTCATTTGTCCACGGCATGACCTTCGCGAGGCCGTCGCGTTCGAGGATGTCCCGTACGTCGGCGTCGGCGAGCCCCCAGCCGCGCAGGGTGTTGGACGTCGGCCGGTAGCTCAGCGGGCCGTGGCCGAGCATCTGCTGCGAGAAGCGGCGCGCGTTGCCGGTCTCCGGTGGTGCCCCGAACACGCCCTCGTTGTCGTCCTCGGACATCGTGAAGATGGTGAGCCAGGACTTCCACTTGCGAAGGAAGTCCTTCTTGTCGACGCCGAACCAGGTGGGGCCGCTGGCGTCCGGGGCCTGTGCCAGGATCGTGCCCAGCCCGGGCGGGAAGTAGAGCTGCTCCAGCGAGTACCGCTCGTACTCCGGAAGGTCCGGGTCGAGCCGGTCCCAGCTCGCCACGACCGGTCCACGGCCGATCTGGTGCGCCTCGTACGGCACCCCGTCCGGACGGCTCAGCCCCAGCACCTCACGGACCTTGTCCTCGTCGAACGCGGCGGTGTTGAGGCGTTCGCCGTTGCCGGAGAAGTAGCGCCCGACAGCATGCGGCATGCGGCCCAGCGTCGCCTCCGACCGTTGCAGGATGACCGGCGTCGCGCCCGCGCCGGCAGCCAAGATGACGATCTTCGCGTCGATCGCGCCGGTGTCGTGCAACACCCGGTAATCCTCGTCGTCGACGATCCGGAAGTGCACCCGGTAGCCGCCGTCGTCGGTGCGGGACAGGTGCTGCACCTCGTGCAGCGGACGGATCTGCGCTCCGTGGGCGACGGCACCCGGCAGGTAGTTGAGCAGCAACGACTTCTTCGCGTCGAAGCGGCAGCCGGCCATCATCCAGTTGCAGTTGGTGCACTCGTCGACGTTCACCGCCGACGGCACCGGGTTGGCCGTCCGGCCGGCGTGTGCGCAGGCCGCCGCCCACAGTCCGCCGCCGTACGGCACCGTCTCCCAGCCCTGCGGCGTCACCGGCAGGGACTCGGTGACCACGTCGTACCAGGGGTCGAGGGTGTCCCGGTTGATGGCCGCAGGCCACATGCGGCGGCCGATGCTGCCGCGCCGCTCGAAGACGAAGCGCGGCGCGCGCGGCATGGTGGCGAAGTAGACCACGCTGCCACCGCCCACGCAGTTGCCGCTGAGCACGCTCATCCCGTCGCCGACCACGAAGTCGAAGATCCGGGTGTACGAGGCGCCCAGCTTGAAGTCGTGGTCGAACTCGTCGGCGTCCAACCACGGTCCTCGTTCGAGGACGACCACACGGGCCCCGCCGGCGGCCAGGTGGTAGGCGGCGATCGCCCCACCGAAACCACTGCCGATCACGACGACGTCGGTGCTCTCGATACTGGTCATGAAGGGCTCCCCGTCGTGGTGGTCCGCGGGTGGAGGGCGGCGAGTTGCCGTCCGTACGAGAACTGTCCGAAGCGCCAGAGGCCGTCCGGCCCGGGCGGCGCGTATCCGATGGTCATCAGGCCGGGGTGACCCTCGGCGAGGGCCTGCGGCGTGCTCAGGTGCGCGGCGCTGTCGAAGGCCATGTTGCTGAACAGGGCCATCCCCACCCAGATGCTCTTCTCCGGGTGCTCCGGGGCGGTGAGGATCTGCACCAGTGCCGCCCGGTGCGAATAGTCCAGCGCGACGAACGCGGGCAGGTCGGCGTCCAGGTCCAGACCGCGCTCCGCCGCGTACTCCGCCGCGTGCCCGTTCAGGAGCGCCACCAGGCCGTCCAGCGATTCGGCGAGACCGCCGGCCGGGTGGGTGAGCATGTCGAGGGCGCCGGACGCGACCGCGCCTCCGCCGGTGGAAACCCCGGCAATCGCACGGTCCTCGGGAAAGCGTTTCTCGCCCGGAATGATCGTGTCGGCAAACGCCTCGAGCGTCATCGTCCAGCCGTGGGATTCGGGTTCGGAACTCATCACGTCACCTCCTCGACGGGACTCTTTCCGGCGTCTGCCGGCCGTTTGTGCCCGCCGTCTACGGATTCCTGGGCGGGCTGTCGGCCTGCGGCCGTGGGTGGATCGCCCGGCGGCGCCGGGGCGCGTCAGCCCGTCCGCTGCCGCCACATCGTGCGATCGGCGTCGCACGCCACGCATCTCCCGGCGTGCGCAGGAATACGGTCGGGCAACAGCGCGCGGAATCGTCTGTGCGGTAACCGGGCCGCGCCGGTATTCCCCGACGTCGAAGCGATATGGATAGCACACAGGTAAACGCGATGAATGGCAGCGGGAGTGGTCGTCGTGAAACGCCGGACGCCGGTGTTTCTCCGAGCGTGCTCTGACCGCCACGAACGCTTGCGGCGCCGTCCGTGCCGCCAGTATCCAGGTCCACAGGCACCCTCGCGCCGAGTGCGGCGCGGCCCGTGCACGAGGAGGACGGCATGGTCGCCAGACGCATCGCGGCGTCGGTCGCGCAGCGGCAGGTCAAGTACGTCACGCCGGTGCCGGTCGGCGCCGCCACCGGGCTGCTGCGGACCGTCTACCAGCAGACCGCGGACGAGATGGGCCTGGTCAGCCCGCCTGTGCAACTGCACTCGCCGGTGCCGGAGTTGGCCGCCGCGTACTGGATGCTCATGCGTGAGCCGATGCTGCCGAGCAACACCATCGGCCGCGACGTCAAGGAGGCGGTGGCGACTGCCGTCTCCACCGCCAACATCTGCCCCTACTGCGTCGACATGCACAGCACCGGCATGTACGACCTGACCGGCGAGCACGACGCCGAGGCGTTGGTCGCCGACCGCATCGAGGAACTGCGCGACGGGGGCCTGCGGTCGCTGGCGGCCTGGGCGCGTACCGCCGCCGAGCCGGGGCGGGCTCCGCTGCCCGCGCCGTTCGACGACCGGCACCGCCCGGAGTTGGTCGGCGTCCTGGTCGCCATGCACTACCTGACCCGGATGGTGAATGTCTTCCTGTCCAGCTTCCTGCTGCCGCCGCGGCTCAGCCCGGAGGCGCGGCGCCGGTTCAAGCGCGGGGTCAGTCGCGTGCTGCGTCCGACGCTGCGGCAGCCGCGCGCCGCCGGACTGTCCGTGCCGCTGCTGCCCGACGCGCCGCTGCCGCCCGACGCCGACTGGGCCCGTACCAGCCCCACGGTGGCTGCCGCGGTGGCCCGTTCCGCCGCCGTGTTCGACGCGGCCGGCGCGCGGTCGGTGTCCCCGGCGGTCCGACAGGTGGTCCTGGATCGTCTTGCCGACTGGCAGGGGGAGGAGACCGGGTTGAGCCGGCGCTGGTGCGATCTCCTGGTCGCCGACCTGGAGCCCGCCGACCGTGCGGCCGGACGGCTCGCCCTGCTCACCGCCGTGGCTTCCTACCAGGTCGACGAGGACGTGGTGACCGCCTTCCGGGACCAGCATTCCGACGACGTCGCCCTTGTGGAGCTGACAGCCTGGGCGAGCTTCGCCGCGGCCCGCCGGGTCGGCGCCTGGCACCGGGCGACCGGGTGACCGGCCCAGGCGCCGAGGAGCGCACCCGGGACGCCCGCAGCCCGCCTGAGGCGTCACAGCGCACGGCAGGAGACGCCCCGCCACGCAGGCGCGTACGACGATGGGGCCGTCTTACCCGACACCGGGGCAGGAGGAACCATGCCGACCGTAATGGGTGCAGTGCGCAGCCTGATGATGACGCCGTCCATGGCGGAGGTCAGCTTCCAGCGTAGGGGCTTCCCCCCGGCGCCCGAGGACGTGACCCGCCGATTGGAGGCGATCCCGCAGGCGGTGATCTGCGGCTTCGAGTGGGGCATCGACGTGCGCGAGTTGTGGGAGTTGGAACGGCGCCTCGAACTGGTCGACCCGGAGCAGCGAGGCTTCGCCTACGAGGGCGCCACGATGGCGTGCACCGTCCGGGACGCGATGGCCGGCGGCCGAGGGCGGCGCACCGAGGCGCTGCTGCGGGGGCCGGGGCGCCGGCACATCTTCCTCGCGTACATCGGCATCGGGTTCGCCATGGCCCGGCTGCCCCGGCCGCTGTGGGCCCGGGTGCTGCCCGACCTGCCGGACGTGCCCTACCACCCGACGATGAGTTGGCTGGCCGTCGACGGCCTGGGCTTCGACCGTGCCTACTTCGACACGCCGCGCTGGGTCGACGGGCAGCGCCGGCCGAAGCCGTACCCGTGGGACGGCCACCCGGAGTACTTCGCGCGCGCCTGGGACCAGGGTGTCGGTCGCGCACTCTGGTTCATCCACGGTGGACAGGTGCCGCAGGTCGTCGCCGCCGTGGACCGCTTCGCCGCGGCACGCCGGGCGGATCTCTGGAGCGGCGTCGGGCTCGCCGCCACCTTCGCCGGTCAGTGCGGCCCCGACGGGCTCGCGGCGCTGCGCCGCCAGGCCGGTGGGCACGCGCGGGATCTGGCCCAGGGCGCCGTCTTCGCCGCGAAGGCGCGCACCTGGGCGGGCACGGTGCCCGCGCACACCGAGGCCGGCGTGCGCGCGCTGGCGGACCTGTCCGCCGACGCCGCAGGGGCGCTGGCCGACGACGTGGTGGTCGATTCCACCGCCCCGGCCGCGGAGCCGCACTACGAGACCTGGCGCAGCCTGGTCCGCGATCGGTTGCCGGTCGACGCGTCGTTGCGGCACGGCTGACGGAGCGCTTGCCCCACGCCGTTGTCGCGAAATTGCCGAACGCCTGCTCGGCACATTCGAAGAAGCAGTTTCCGTCGATTACTTGGGACGATTTCCCCGGAAACTCTTTCCGATTGGCGCGACGATGCAGGGAGCGTTTCATGGGTGTGTCCGGGAAGCTGAGGCGGCGAATACTGACGCCGGACGTTTCGGAGACGAAACTCGACGTACGAGGTTTCCACGTCAAGAACCCGCAGGCACGTGAGCTGCTGGAGACGGTCGGCGCCAGCTTCCTGCGCGGCTTCGGGTACGCCGCCGAGGCGTCCGCCGTGGCAGACGCCGAACGGGAGTTGGAAAGTGTGCCTTTCCGATTCCGCGGATTCGCCTACGAGGGCGCGGCGATGGGATTCGCGATCCGGGACGGGCTGCGTCTCGGTCGACCCCGGTACGTGTCGGAGATGCTGGCCGGGCGCGGTGACGCGCACGTCTACATGGCGTACGTCGGGGTGGGCTGGGCGATGGCCCGGCTGCCCCGGCTGCGCTGGTCCACCCTCACCGCCCCGGACCGGTTGCTGCGCTGGCTGGTACTGGACGGCTACGGCTTCCACCAGGCCTACTTCCACACCGACAGGTACGTGCGGCAGCAGTACCGCGAGAAGAACTTCCCCTGGCCGCTCGACGAGTACCGCTGGTACGCCGACCACGCCATCGACCAGGGCATCGGCCGGGCACTGTGGTTCGTCGGCGGCACCGACCCCGGCGAGGTCGCGCGCATGATCGAGGCGTACCAGCCAGAACGCCGAGCTGACCTCTGGAGCGGCACCGGGCTCGCCGCCACCTACGCCGGTGGCGGCGACGAGGAGGAGCTGCGGGCACTGTGGCGCCTCGCCGGCGAGCACCGGCCACAGCTAGCCCAGGGGGCCGCGTTCGCCGCCGGCGCGCGTGTACGGGCCGGGTTGCTCGGCCCGCACACCGAACTGGCCACCCAGATCTTCTGCGGGATGTCGGCGGAACAGGCGCAGAAGGTGACCGACGAGGCGCTGGTCGATCTGCCCGACGGCGAATCCCTGCCGTCCTGGGAGATCTGGCGGCAGCGCATCACCGCATCGTTCGTGTCGCTCGGGCAGTGCTGACGCCCCGTACGACGACTCACGCAGGACCCCGGCCGGCGACGGCCGGGTTCAGGTACAAGGAGGGTCCTGAGCACATGACAAGAATCGCCATCGTGGGCATGGCATGCCGATACCCGGACGCGACCTCACCACGCGAGTTGTGGGAAAACGCGATCGCGGGACGCCGAGCCTTCCGCCGCATGCCCGACGAACGCATGTCCCTCGACGAGTACTGGGACGCCGACCCGAAGGCCCCGGACAAGTTCTACTCCCGCAACGCCGCCGTGATCGAGGGGTACGAGTTCGACCGGATCGCCTACAAGGTGGCCGGCAGCACCTACCGCTCCACGGACCTGACCCACTGGCTGGCTCTGGACGTCGCGGCGATGGCCCTGGCCGACGCCGGTTTCCCGATGGCCGAGGGGGTGCCGCGCGAGCGGACCGGCGTGATCGTCGGCAACAGTCTGACCGGCGAGTTCTCCCGCGCGAACCAGCTGCGCCTGCGCTGGCCTTTCGTGCGGCGCATGGTGGCCGCCGCCCTGAAGGACCAGAACTGGGACGACGACCAGCTCACGACGTTCCTCGACGACTTCGAGTCCACATTCAAGAGCCCGTTCCCGGAGATCGACGAGGACACCCTGGCCGGCGGCTTGTCGAACACCATCGCCGGGCGGATCTGCAACCACTTCGACCTCAAGGGCGGCGGCTACACCGTCGACGGAGCCTGTTCGTCCTCGCTGCTGTCGGTGGCGACGGCCTGCAAGGGTCTGGTGGACGGGGAACTCGACGTCGTCGTCGCCGGCGGTGTCGACCTCTCGATCGACCCGTTCGAGGTGATCGGCTTCGCCAAGACCGGCGCCCTCGCCACCGGCGAGATGCGGGTGTACGACCAGGGCTCCAACGGGTTCTGGCCCGGTGAGGGCTGCGGCATGGTGGTGCTGATGCGCGAGGACGAGGCACGCCGCGCCGGGCACCGCATCTACACGACGATCGCCGGTTGGGGCATCTCCTCCGACGGCAAGGGCGGGATCACCCGCCCCGAGGTCAGCGGCTACCAGCTGGCCCTCCGGCGGGCATACGAGCGGGCCGGCTTCGGCGTCGAGACCGTCGCGCTGTTCGAGGGCCACGGCACGGGCACGGCGGTGGGCGACGCCACCGAGCTACGGGCGTTGACGCTGGCCCGCCGGTCGGCTGGCCCGGCCGCCGCCCCCGCCGCGATCAGCTCGGTCAAGGGCATGATCGGCCACACCAAGGCGGCTGCCGGGGTGGCCGGCCTGATCAAGGCCGCCATGGCCGTGCACCACCGGGTGCTGCCGCCGGCCATCGGCTGCGTGGAGCCGCACGACCTGCTCACCGAGGACGGGGCCGCGCTGCGGGTGCTGCGCAAGGCCGAGCCCTTCCCGACCGACGTGCCGGTCCGGGCCGGTGTCACCGCGATGGGCTTCGGCGGAATCAACACCCACATCGTGCTGGAGAACACCGACGCCCGCCGTCGCGGCCGGTTGGACACCCGCACAGCCGCGCTGGCCTCGTCCCTGCAGGACGTCGAGCTGCTGGTCGTGGACGCGTCGACCCTGGACGAGCTGGGTGAGCGGATCGACCAGCTGTTGGCGTTCGTGCCCGGCGTCGCGTACGGCCAGCTCGCCGACCTGTCGGCCACCCTGCACCAGGAGCTGCGCGACCTGCCGTTCCGGGCGGCGACGGTGGTGTCCTCACCGGAGGACGCCGAGCGGCGGCTGCGGACACTGCGCGAGAAGATCACCTCCGGTGAGACGAGCTACTTCGGCTCGGACGGCCGGTGCTTCCTCGGCCACGCCACCGGCCCCGGCCGGATCGGTTACCTCTTCCCCGGGCAGGGCTCCGGTCGCGGCCTCAGCGGAGGCGCGCTGCGGCGACGCTTCGCCGAAGCCGAGGAGGTGTACGTGCGGGCTGCCCTGCCGGTGGGCGCCGACGCGGTGGCGACGGAGGTGGCTCAGCCGCGCATCGTCACCGGTTCGATGGCCGGCCTGCGGGTGCTGGACACCCTGGGCTTGGAGGCGACGGTGGCGGTCGGGCACAGCCTCGGCGAGCTGTCCGCGCTGCACTGGGCCGACGCGATGCAGGAGGAGGACCTGCTGCGGGTGGCCGCCGTCCGCGGCTCGACGATGAGCCGGCACAGCGCGTCCGGCACGATGGCCGGCATCAGCGCCTCGGCGGACGCCGTCGCGCAGCTCATCGCCGGCACGTCGGTGGTGATCGGCGGGCACAACGGGCCGAACCAGACGGTGGTCGCCGGGTCGGTGGACGAGATCGAGGCCGTGTGCGAGCGCGCCCGGCAGGCGGGCGTCGGCGCGACCCGGCTGAACGTCTCGCACGCCTTCCACTCCCCGCTCGTGGCGCCGGCCGCAGCCACGTTCGCCGCCACGCTTGCCGACGAGCGGTTCGGTCCGGTGACCCGCCGGGTCGTCTCCACGGTGACCGGTGACGCGCTGTCGGCCGACACCGACGTGCGGGCGCTGCTGCACCGGCAGATCACCGACCCGGTGCTGTTCGCCCAGGCCGTGACCGTGGCGGCCAAGGACATCGACCTCTTCGTCGAGGTCGGCCCAGGCCGGGTGCTCACGGGGCTGGCCACGGCGATCACCGACACCCCCGCGGTCGCCCTGGACACCGACAGCGAGTCGCTGGCCGGGCTGCTCGGGGTGGTCGGCGCGGCGTACGTGGTCGGCGCCCCGGTGAACGAGGCCCCGCTGTTCCACGGCCGGCTGGTGCGTCCGCTGCGGCTGGGGCAGGAGTTCAGCTTCTTCGCCAGCCCGTGCTCGGCCGCACCGCCGGTCCACCTGCCGGCCCGTACCCGGCCGCTCGGGGCGGCGACGGAAACGACGGCGTCCCTGCCCGGTATCGCGCAGGCACCCGTGCCCGGCGGCGCTTCGGAACCGGCAATCGAACTGCTCCGACGTCTCGCGGCCGAGCGCGCCGAGCTGCCGTTGGAACTCGTCCATCAGGACAGCCGGCTCCTCGACGACCTGCACCTGAGCTCGATCACCGTCGGCCAGGTCGTCAACCAGGTCGCGGCGCAGCTCGCGGTGCCGCCGGCGCAGACACCGACGAACTTCGCCACCGCCACGGTGCGGGAGTTGGCCGAGGCGCTCGACACCCTCGCGCAGACGGCGCAGCCGGGCGACGCGGCGGCGGGCGCGCCGGTCGCGGGCGCCGCCGGGTGGGCCCGGCCGTGGTCGGTCGACCTCGACGAGGTGCCACTGCCGCCGCCGGTCCCGACGGGACAGCGCGGCACGTGGCAGATGTACGCGGACGCGTCAGATCCGCTCGGCCCGGCGCTGCGTACGGCGCTGGAGTCGGCCGGGGTCGGCGGCGGAGTGCTGGTCTGCCTACCGTCGGGGTGCACCGAGGACCAGGTCGGGCTGGCGCTCGACGGGGCGAAGGCAGCGCTGGCCGGCGTCGCGGGCGACCGGTTCGTGCTCGTCCAGCGGGACCGGGGCGCGGCCGGGCTGGCCAAGACTCTGCGGCTGGAGGCGCCACGGCTGCGGGTGACAATCGTGCACCTGCCGGTCGGCGACGCCGAGGTCGAGCGGGTGGTTGCCGAGGTGGCCGCGACGGGCGAGTTCACCGAGGCGTACTACGACGAGGCGGGGGTTCGCCGGGTTCCGACGCTGCGGGTGCTGCCCGTCGAGCCGACCCGTACCGACCTGCCGCTGGCCGCCACTGACGTGCTGCTGGTGAGCGGCGGCGGCAAGGGCATCACCGCCGAGTGCGCGCTCGCCGTCGCCGTCGACACCGGTGCGGCGCTGGCGCTGCTCGGGCGCAGCGACCCGGCGCAGGACGCCGAGCTGGAGGCGAACCTGAAGCGGATGGCCGATGCCGGCGTGCGGGTGCGGTACGCCCGCGCCGACGTCACCGACGCCGACGAGGTCAAGCGGGCCGTCGACGAGATGGTGGCGGAGCTGGGTCCGGTCACCGGCGTGCTGCACGGCGCGGGACGCAACGAGCCGGCGGCGATCACGCAGCTGGACCGCGACGCCTTCCGGCGTACCTTCGCTCCCAAGATCGACGGTCTGCGCGCGGTGCTCGCCGCCGTCGACCCGGCCCGGCTGCGGTTGCTTGTCACCCTGGGCAGCATCATCGGTCGTGCCGGTCTGCGGGGCGAGGGGCATTACGCCACCGCGAACGAGTGGCTGGCCGACCTCACCCGAGAGTTCGGTCGCGAACACCCGCAATGCCGTACCCGGTGTCTGGAGTGGTCGGTCTGGTCCGGGGTCGGCATGGGGGAGCGGCTGTCGGTGGTGGAGTCGCTGACCCGCGACGGCGTCACGCCGATCACTCCCGACCAGGGCATCGCGATCCTGCGCCGGCTCCTGTCGGACCAGGACAGCCCGGACCGGGTGGTCATCAGTGGCCGTACGGAGGGCGTCGACACGGTCCGGTACGACCTGCCCGAGCTGCCGCTGCTGCGTTTCGTCGAACGTCCGCTGATCCGCTACCACGGGGTGGAGCTGGTGTCCGAGGTCGCGCTCAACGCGGGCACCGACCGCTACCTGGCCGACCACCTGCTCGACGGCAACCTGCTCTTCCCGGCGGTCTTCGGCATGGAGGCCATGGCGCAGGTCACCGCCGCGCTCACCGGCGACGAAGCGGTGCCGGTGATCGAGCGGGCCGAGTTCCTCCGTCCGGTGGTGGTGCCACCGGACGGCACCACCACGATCCGGATCGCGGCGGTGGTGACCGGCCCGGACACGGTGGAGGTGGCGCTGCACAGCGAGGAGACCGGATTCGTGGTCGACCACTTCCGGGCACAGTTGCGCACCGGCGCCGTCGCCGTCGCCGACGGGCCGCCCGCCCAGGTCCACGACGAACTGCCGACGGTGCCTCTGGACCCGGCCGCCGAGCTGTACGGCCCGGTGCTGTTCCAGGGCGACCGCTTCCAGCGCCTGCGCCGCTATCACCGGGTCGCCGCCCGCGACGTCGACGTTGCGGTGGCGGTGGACCCGACGACGGACTGGTTCGCCGGGTTCCTGCCGGGTCGGCTCCTGCTGGGCGACCCGGGCACCCGGGACGCGCTGATGCACGGACTTCAGGTCTGTGTGCCCGACGCGACCCTGCTGCCGGCCGGGATCGCCCGGGTCCAGGCGGCCGGGCCAGCCGTGTTCGACGCCGAAGGGCTGCGCTTCTGCGCCACCGAACGGCAGCGTGACGGGGACACCTACGTCTACGACGTGGTGCTGCGCGACGGTGCCGGGAAACCCTTGGAGCGCTGGGAGGGGCTGCGTCTGCGGGCGGTACGCAAGAACGACGGCCGCGGACCGTGGGCGCCGCCGCTGCTCGGCCCCTACCTGCAGCGTACGGTGGCCGATCTCCTCGGGGTCGACGTGGCCACCGCCGTGGAGCCGGACGGCGAGGCGGCGTCCGGCGACTTCGTAGCCGCCCGTCGGGCGCAGACCGCGACGGCCGTCAGCCGGGCCTGCGGCGAGCCGGTGCCGGTGCGATACCGGCCGGACGGTCGGCCGGAGCTCGACGATGGTCGCGTGGTGTCGAGCAGCCACGGCGCCGGGGTGACCCTGGCCGTGGTGGCCGACGGTCCCGTCGCCTGCGACCTGGAACTGGTCGAGGAGCGTCCGGACTCGGTATGGCAGGGCCTGCTCGGGCAGCACCTCGCGCTGGCGGAGGCGATCCGCGAGGCGACAGGTGAGGACCTGTCGACCGCCGCCACCCGTGCCTGGACCGCCGTCGAGTGCCTGCAGAAGGTCGGCCACACCAACCGGGAGCCGCTGACGCTGCTGTCCACGCCACGTCCGGGGTGGACGGTGTTCGCCGCGGCTGGCCACCGCATCGCCGTGACGGCGACGACCCTGCGCGACGTCGGCGGACCCGTCGTGATCGCGGTGCTGACCGAGGGGAGCCACTGACCGTGGAGAGCTACTACGAGATCCGGCACACCGTCGGGTTCGAGGAGACGAACATCGTCGGGAACGTCTACTACGTCAACTACCTGCGCTGGCAGGGACGGTGCCGGGAGATGTTCCTGCGGGAGCGGGCCCCGGCGATCCTGGCCGACCTTCAGGACGATCTCAAGCTGTTCACCCTCCGGGTGGACTGCGAGTTCTTCGCCGAGATCACCGCTTTCGACGACCTCGCCATCCGGATGCGCCTGGTCGAGCTGGCGCAGACGCAGATCGAGTTCGGTTTCGACTACGTCCGGCTCGACGCCGACGGCACGGAGACGCTTATCGCCCGCGGCAGTCAACGCGTGGCCTGCATGCGCGGCCCGAACACTCGAACCCTTCCGGCCCGGGTGCCGGAGGCACTCGCCCGCGCACTCGAGCCGTACCAACGCGCACCCGTCCGCGGGTGAGGCGTCCGAGCCGATAGGAGGCGCTCATGGATATTCATGCCAGGCCGCCCGCTCAGGTGACCGACGCGAAACTGCTCCGGCGGGCCTTCGGGGCGTTCGCCACCGGCGTCACGGTGGTGACGGTCGGCGGCGCCACCCCGCACGGGATGACAGCCAACTCGTTCGCCACCGTGTCTCTCGAACCGCCGCTGGTGCTGATCTGCGTGGGTCGGGAGGCGGTCATGCACCAGGTGCTGTCCCGCGCCGGCGTCTTCGCCGTCTCGGTGCTGGCCGCCGAGCAGGAGGCCGTGGCGCGCTACTTCGCCGACCGCCGTCGGCCGCTGGGCCGGGAGCAGTTCGCCAGCGTCGACTGGCTGCCCGGACCCCAGACGGGCGCCCCGCTGATCAGCGGGGCGCTCGCCCACTTCGAGTGTGAGTTGCGGCGGACGTACGAGGGGGGCGACCACAGCATCTTCCTGGGGGAGCTGCTGTCGATGGACCGCAGTCTCGAGAACGACGCGCTGCTGTTCGTCAACGGCGGCTTCCGGCAGGTCGAACCCAAGCGAAGCGATGTGGCGATATGACTCTCGACCAGATACGCCGGCGCGTACCGCCGGGGCCACCCCGGACCGCGACGTTGCGTCTGCTCGCGGCGATGCGGCGGGACCGGCTCAGCATGCTCACCACCGCCGCGGCACAGTACGGCGACGCCGTCCGGCTGCCGGTCGGGCCGATCACCCTCTACCTGTTCAACCATCCTGACCACGCCAAGCACGTGCTTGCCGACAACAGCGCCAATTACCACAAGGGCGTCGGCCTGCGACACGCCAAGCGGGCGCTCGGCGACGGCCTGCTCACCAGTGAGGGTGAGCTCTGGCGCAAGCAGCGTCGCGTCATCCAACCGACGTTCCAGAGCCGTCGCGTCGCCGCCATGGCGCCGGTGATCGCCGAGGAGGGGGCGCTGCTCGTCGAGCGTCTGCGTCGGTACGCGGGGCAGGGGCCGGTGGACGTGGTCCAGGAGATGACCGGGTTGACCCTCGGGGTGCTGGGCCGGGCTCTGCTGGACGCGGACGCCAGTGCCTTCGGGTCGGTGGGTGCGTCCTTCGCCGCGGTGCAGGATCAGGCGATGTTCGAGCTGGAGACGCTGAGTGCCGTTCCCACGTGGATTCCCCTACCGCGACAGGTGCGGTTTCGGCGTGCCCGTCGGGACCTGGAGCGGGTCGTGGACCGGCTCGTGGCCGATCGCGACCCCGCCGGCGACGGGCGTGACGACGTGCTGTCCCGGCTCGTCGTGTCCACGGCGGCCGAGGAGGACCGGCGGGTCGGGCGGCAGCGGCTGCGTGACGAGCTGGTCACGCTGATGCTGGCCGGGCACGAGACGACGGCCAGCACGTTGAGCTGGACGCTCTACCTCGTCGACAAGCACCCCGAGGTCCGTGAGAGGTTGCGGGCCGAGGTGACGTCCGCGCTCGGTGACCGGCCGCCCACGTACGAGGACCTGCACCGTCTTCCCTACACGACATCGGTGGTGGAGGAGGCTATGCGGCTGTACCCGCCGGTGTGGTTGCTGCCCCGCCTCGCGCTGAAGGACGACGAGGTCAACGGCTACCACGTGCCCGCCGGATCGGATGTGCTGATCAGCCCGTACACCCTGCATCGGCACCCTGATCTGTGGGACGAGCCGGAGCGGTTCGACCCGGACCGCTTCGACCCGGATCGGCCGACCGACCGGCCCCGGTACGCCTACATACCGTTCGGCGCCGGGCCCCGGTTCTGCGTGGGTAATCACCTCGGGATGATGGAGGCGACCTTCGTCATCGCGATGCTGGTGCGCGAGTTGGACCTGGTCCTGAAGCCGGGTTACCCGGTGACAGCCGAGCCGATGCTGTCCCTGCGGGTGCGGGGCGGCCTGCCGATGACGGTCCGACCGGTGCACTGACGGTTGGACCCGCACGTGGCCGGCGCCTACGGGCGCCGGCCACGTCGTTGTCCGCCCGTCGCGCCCGTTGGACCCTCGGGTACCGCTGCGGGCATTCAGCCAGCTTTCGGCCCAGCTCGACCGCCGTGTGGGGTAGACACGCGTGTGGCCGGCCACCGGAGAACCGGTGGCCGGCCCACAGGGCGCCGGCGGGTGGTCAGGCCGCCAGGGGGTACCGCTCCGGCAGCGTCCGACCGGCCCGTGCGAGGGCCGTCTTGCGTACGTCGAGCAGGGCGAGCAGCACGGGCGGGTCGAGGGAGCGCATCGGTCGCAGGGCGAGGTCGGCGTTCTCGATGACCGTCGAATGCCCGATGCTGATCGGGCCGACCGTGCCCGCGGCCAGGCCCACGCCGCGCAACGACACCGCCTCGACGGCCTGCTCGGCGCTTTCCTCGACGGAGTGGGCGAGCAGGTACCACGATCCTGGCGGCACCTTGTCGAGCAGGAACCCACCCGGTTCGTCCAGCACCGTGCAGCTCACCGGTCGGCCCTCCGGTATGCGTTCGTGGAACAGGCCGATGAATGTGAGGCCGGGTCGGTCCGCGTCGGCGGGGGTCACGGTGCCCCGGACGACGCCTGTGGTCTTCGTCGGGTCGAGGTCGGTCTCGGGCTGGATCTGGGGCGCGATGCCCCGCATCCGGCGATAGGTGGTCGGGGAGAGCCCCACGCTTCGGGTGAACCGGGAGCTGAACGTGCCGACGCTTGTGTAACCCACCCGGAGGCTGATGTCCGACACGTTGAATGATGTGGAGGTCAGCAGTTCCTTTGCCTGTTCGAGTCGAAGGGCCGACAGGAACCTGCCGGGGGACACCCCGGTCACCCGCTGGAAGATTCGCGAGAAGTGGAACTTGCTGAACATCGCGACGCGGGCCATGTCGTCGATTGTGAGTTGTTCACCGAGGTTGTCGTGCATGGCGGCGATGACGCGCTCGACGGCTTTTTCTGCAGATTTGTCCATGACCTCTGTACCTCCCCAGTTAAAGGTCTGTGTCAACGGCGGGGGATAAGGCGAGCCAGTGGCGAACGCAGCCCGTGCAATTCCAGCGGGGATCCACTGACGAATTGCCGGATTGCTGGCCCTATTCCCTGGGGATGAAGTGCGGCGCGTGGGTGGTCCTTGAAACGCCACGCGCACGTTCTTCCCCCCGTCGTAGCGCCGAGTGACGGAAATTGATGTTAGTTGCGAAGGCCCTCGGCGGCAATAGCTCATCCGGGACACCCGCAGGCGGGACTGGCCGCGCGTGGGTGCCGGACCGCCCGAGTCCCTTCTGAGCTGGGAAAACGTCCTCCTGGTGGGGGTGCGCAGCAGGCAAAGAGAGCAATCATTCAGAAAGGAGAAGTTGGCAATTTCCACTATCCGGTAATTTCTACGGAGCGTGACGCTCGATCTTCTTGGCGACTGCGTGCAACTTCCGTTGAGGTGGCGTGCCGTGCCCGTTGAGCAGGCATTTCGCGGCAGTTACGCACAGTGCTAGTGCAGCGACCTTGGGTTAAAGGCGAATGATGCCGCTACTGGTCAAGTGTCCGGAATTCCCCTCGGATGCTGTCGGGAGGGCGACGCTTCGGCAGCCCTGTCGCTCCCAGGTAGGGTGTGGCAACATGAGCCAAGGTCATCGCTGAACAACTGATGGAGTTCGATGAAAATCTCGAATCTCAGCAGGCAGAGCGGTGTCTCCGTGGCAACCATCAAGTTCTACCTCCGTGAGCGGCTCCTTCCGCCTGGCACGCCCACAGCCCGCAACCAGGCCGAGTACGACGAGTCGCACCTTGTCCGGCTTCGGCTGATCCGCCTGCTCACCGGGATCGGGATGATGAGCCTCGCCTCGGTGCGGGAGGTGCTTGTGGCGATCGATGCCAACTGCCTGTCCCCGCAGGATCTGGCCCGGGTCGTCAACGACCGTCTGCTGCCGCAACACCCGCTGCCGGACGCGGAGGCGCGGTCGCTGCGCACCGCTCGGGAGCAGGCCGATCAGTTCATCGACACCGTCGGCTGGCAGATCTCCGCCGACGCCCGGGAGCGCGACACCCTCGCCCAGGTTCTCGCAGCCCTCCAAGGGCTCGGCTGCTCCTGCGGGGCGGAGGCGTTCGTACCGTACGCCGAGGCCGCCGAACGCCTCGCTCGCAGCACCGAGAACGTGCCTCCGGAGTCCACGGCCGCGACTGTCGTCGCCCGCACCGTGCTGCTCGAGGTGGCCTTCGCGGTGATGAGGCGCATGGCCTACGAGCACCGCCTCGCCGCCCGCCAGGCAGACCAGGGCGACTCTCCCGAGCGCTGAACGGCGCACCAGCTCGGTCCGGCCGACGGGCCGTCACGACCGAAAACGTTTCTCCAGAATTGCGAAACAGCCGTTACCGAGGTTTGCAGAGCAATTATCGAGAAGACATGCCGAGTGGCCGGGCCCGAGGATAACCAGCGTCAGGACCGCAATTCGTCCCGATGTCGTCCGTCGGCACTTCCGGCAGGGTGGCGGTGATCCGCCCCGGTCATCCAGTGCCGACTCCCGTCCATCCGCCGCGTCGTCGCCGGCGCGGTGCCGTGCCCACGGCACCGCCTGGTGGTAGCCCGGCCGGCCGGCGCGTCAGGCCTCAGGTCGGAGACCGGGCAGCGGAAGCCGGACGTGCCGCACGCCGTCTAAGCAAGGGGAATCGATGCCAACAAAACCCGTCGAAAAGCTCCGCCGCCTCGCTCCCGCCATCTTCGTGCTCGTGCTCCTGGCGGCACTGTTCCAGGTGGCACGCCTGCCGGAGGCGTCGGCCGCGGACCGTGCCACCCTGGCGTCCCGGTTCGGGTTCACCGAGCTGCCGATCGCCCTGCCGCCCGGCCTGCCCGAGCGGACGGTCCGCGAGGTCAACCCCAAGTACGAGCACATCAAGTCGTGGGTCTCGTCGGTCGGCGCGGCGGTCGCCGTCAACGACCTCGACGGCGGTGGGGTGGCAAACGACCTCTGCCTGGTCGACACCCGCAGTGACGCGGCGATCGTGACCCCCGCCCCGGGCAGCGGCGGCACCTACGAGCCGTTCGTGCTCGACCCGGCCCCGCTGCCGACAAGCACCACGATGGCGCCGATGGGCTGCGTTCCCGGTGACTTCAACGGCGACGGGTGGAACGACCTGGTCGTCTACTACTGGGGCCGGACGCCCGTGCTCTTCCTGAACCGCGCGACCCAGGCCGAACTGAGCCTCGCCAGCTTCCGTCCGGTGGAGATCGTGCCGGAGCAGCCCACGCCGGACCGCCAGTACCACGGCAAGTTGTGGAACACCAACGCCGTGGCGGTAGCGGACTTCGATGGTGACGGCCACCCGGATCTCGGAGTGTTCAACTACTTCCGGGACAGCGAGGTGCTCAATCCGCAGGGTCAGCCCAACGTGGAGATGAACCACTCCATGTCGACCGCCCGCAACGGCGGCGGGGCGCATCTGCTGCGGTGGAAGTCCGCGTCGGCCGACTCGGTCCTCTTCGAGGAGCAGCTCGCCCTGGACCCGAAGGTGGCGACCGGGTGGACCCTCGGCGCGGCGTCCGCCGACCTGGACGGTGACCTGCTGCCAGAGTTGTACCTGGCCAACGACTTCGGCAACGACCGACTGTTCCACAACGTTTCCACTCCCGGCCAGATCCGCTTCTCCCTCGTGGAGGGAAGTCGCGGGCCGGCGACGCCGAAGTCGCTTGTGGTCGGCCACGACTCGTTCAAGGGCATGTCGATCGACTTCGCCGATCTATCCGGTAACGGTCGGTTCGACATGTTCGTCAGCAACATCACCGTCTCCTGGGGCCTGGAGGAGAGCAACTTCGTCTGGCAGAACACCGCCAAGGACGCCGCCGACGCCCGCACCCAGCTCGCCGCGGGCCGGGCGCCGTTCGAGAACAAGGCGGCCCGGCTCAACATGGCCTGGATCGGCTGGGGTTGGGACGCCAAGATGGCGGACTTCGACAACAGCGGAAACCTGTCCGTCGTGCAGGCGAGCGGGTTCGTCAAGGGCGAGATCAACCGATTCAACTGGCTCCAGGAACTCGCGATGAGCAACGACCTGATGCTCCGCGAGCCGGACATGTGGCCCAAGGCGGTGCCCGGGGACGACATCGCCGGCTCCGAGCCGGTCGGCTTCTGGGTCCGCGAGGACAACGGGCGGTTCGTCAATCTCAGCCACGAGCTGAAGCTGGACGCGCCCATCCCGACCCGGGGCGTCGCGGTAGCCGACGTCGACGGTGACGGCGGTCAGGACTTCGCCATCGCCCGGCAGTGGGGTCCCCCGGCGTACTACCGCAACACCAGCGACAAGCGGGGCGACTTCCTCGGGCTGCGGCTCCACCGTCCCGCGCTCGGCGCCACCGCCGGCGGCGCCGGACCGGTCGGCACACCCGCGTACGGAGCCCAGGTGAAGCTCACGCTCGCCGACGGGAGCACCCGTGTGGGTCAGCTCGACGGTGGTGGCGGCCACTCCGGCAAGCGCAGCTTCGACGTCTTCTTCGGCCTCGGCCAGAACGGCGCAAAGCCGGTCTCGGCGGAGATCTGCTGGCGCGACCTGGACGGCGTCGCGCACCGCCAGCAGCTGCAACTCTCCCCGGGTTGGCACGACCTCATGCTCACGACTCAGGTTCAGGAGGTGAAGCCGTCATGACGCAGACCTATCAACCCGGCTCCACAGCCGTCGGGGTGCCGGCGTCGGCGACCACCACCCCCGCACCGGCGGGCTCCACCCAGGCCACCAGTGGCGCCCCGCCCCGGGTGGACCCCAAGGATCCCCGCTACATCGCGCTGCGCAACTTCGCCATCTCGATGAGCATCTTCAACATCCTCGGCTACACCGTCCTCGGCTTCGAGCAGCCCTGGACCTGGCCGTTCCTGGCGCTGGCCGTCGGCTACGCCGCCGAGATCGGGATCGAGGCCATCGTGGCGTGGTCGCGGAGGCGCGCCCCGGCCTATCGCGGCAACGGGATGTGGGGTCTCTACACCTTCCTGCTCCCCACCCACATCACCGCGCTCGCGGCGAACATGCTCCTGTACGCCAATGACAACTTCTGGCCCATCGCGTTCGCTGTGGTGGTCGCGATCGGACAGAAGGCGGTTCTCCAGGCGCCCATCCGCGGCCGGATGCGGCACTACATGAACCCGTCGAACCTCGGCATCACCATCACACTGCTGGCGTTCTCCTGGGTGAACATCGCACCGCCGTACCACTTCACCGAGAACGTGCCGGACGTGATCCGGATCGTGGTGCCGCTGGTGATCATCACCTCCGGGACGGTGCTCAACGCGGTCCTCACCAAGAAGGTTCCGCTGATCATGGGCTGGGTCGGCGCGTTCGTGATCCAGGCGCTCATTCGACACTTCGTCTGGGACGTCGCGCTCTGGGCTGCGCTGGTCCCGATGACCGGTGTGGCGTTCGTCCTCTTCACGAACTACATGATCACCGACCCCGGCACCACCCCGACCTCGTTCAAGAACCAGTTCATGTTCGGGTCGTCGGTGGGCATCGTCTACGGGGTGCTGATGGTGTTCAACATCGTCTACACGCTGTTCTTCGCGGTCACCATCGTCTGTCTGATCCGCGGCCTCTACTGGTGGTTCGTCTGGTGGACCGAGCGGCGGCGTGACCGGCGGGCACCTGTCTCCCCGGGCGTGCCAGCCACACTGGCCACGGCCTCGCGCTGATCCGCCGCGCCGGCTCCGGAACCGCCCTGTTAGGGCGGACCACCGGGGCCGGCGCGGTCGTCGCATCTGTCGACGTCACCCTCGCTCGCGAGGCGCCGCAGCGGAGGCCGGAAGCGCAATCTGGGAGAAGATTCGACGTCGACGGGGTGCCACCATCAACCGCGACGCGGACGGCCGGGGAGGTGGTCGACCGCAACCGACGATTCGGGGGCGTTGTGGACCGACGAGCCATGCTGGCGCTGGGGGGTGCGACCGGCGTCGCGCTGGTGATCCCCACCGCCGAGACGACTGAACCAGCGGTCGCCGCGCCGGGCGGCCATCCCCGGCACCACCACCGCCGCCCGTCGCGCCCGGTGCCGTCGGCGGACACCGGCGAGCCGTTCACTCGTCCGTTGGTGGTGCCGCCCGTTCTGCGGCCGGTGGCCGTCACGGCGACCACCGACCACTACCGACTCGACGTCACCACCGCCGACGTCGAGATCGTTCCTGGGCTGCGCAGCCGGATGCTCAGTTACGGCGGCCACGCGGTGAACCCCACCATCCGCGCCCGACAGGGCCGCCGAGTGCGGGTCACCTACCGCAACCGGCTGGACCAGCCGGTGAACGTGCACCTGCACGGCGGCCACGTCGCCGCCGCGGACGACGGTCACCCGATGGACCTCATCCAGCCCGGACAGGAGCGGGTGTACGACTACCCGAACCAGCAGGCGGGCGCCCCGCTCTGGTACCACGATCACAGCCATCACACCGAGTCCGAGCACGTCTACCGCGGGCTCTACGGCTTCTATCTCATCGAGGGCTCGGACGAGGCCGGTCTGCGCCTGCCGTCGGGGCAGTACGACATCCCGATCGCGCTGCGTGACTCGCTCTTCGCCGAGGACGGCACGCTCGTGTGGAACCAGGCCGATCCGTTCAGCCGCACCACGCTTCTGGCAAACAATCGGCACCAGCCGTACTTCCCGGTGGCGGCCCGGCGTTATCGGCTGCGCCTGCTCAACGCCTCAACCCACCGGACCTTCGAGGTCCACGCGAATGGGGCGACCCTGCTCCAGATCGGCGGAGACGGTGGCCTGCTGCCGGCACCGGTGCCCCGCACGTCGATCCTGCTCGGGTCGGCCGAGCGCGCCGAGGTGGTAATCGACTTCTCCGGTAACGCAATCGGTGACCAGGTCTTCCTGGCCGACGCCACCGGTGGCCCGCTGGTGCGGTTCGACGTCGTACGGCGTGCCACCGACTCGAGTCGCGTCCCCCCGCAGCTGCGACCGCTGCCGCCGATGCCGCGTGCCACCGCGGAGCGGCTGTTCGTGATGCGAGTGGACCCGGTCACCTTCGCGAGCCTGATCAACGACAAGGCGTTCGATCCGGCACGGGTCGACACGACAATCACGCGGGGCACGACCGAGATCTGGAAGATCGTCAACGGGGACGCCGGCCTCAATCTGGAACACACCTTCCACATGCACCTGGCGCAGTTCCGGGTGCTGGACCGCGACGGTGCCCCACCGTCACCCGGGGAGTCGGGGTTCAAGGACACCATCTACGTACGTCCGGGGGAGTCCGTCCGCGTGCAGGCCACGTTCGACGGGTTCGTGGGCCGCTACCTCTACCACTGCCACATGCTCGACCACTCCGCCTTCGGAATGATGGGCCAGATGGAGGTCGTCCCCCCGGGCTCCTGAGCGCTGTCTCCGCGTGCGGAGGGCCCGCCACGGCCGCGGCGGTGGCGGGCCGCCTGCCGTGCCACAGAAGCGCTGTCGGATCGTCGGCTAGCTGCCCATGCGGCGCGGCGTGACTGTGCGCCGTCAGGGCCGACGCAACCTGTCCGGCGGCGTGCTCGTTGGTGCGACAAGGGGCGGACGGAGGTAGGCGGGGGCGGACGATGGCGGCAGCGCGGGCCGAGCTGCTACGTCCCCCCGCGAGTTCGGGCCGCGCGACGTTCCTGGAGCTGTTCTTCGATCTGGCCTTCGTGGTGGCCCTCAGTAGGGTCTCGCAACGATTCGCCGGCCTGCACGACGAGACCGGCTGGGCGCTGGTCACCGGGTTCGGTCGTACCCTGCTGCTGTTTCTGGCGCTCTGGCTGATCTGGTCGCACACCGCCTGGATCACGAGTCGCTACGAGCCGGAGCAGCCGATCATCCAGGCCGTGGTGGTCGGCACCATGTTCGCCGGCCTGGTCATGGCGGTGGCGCTGCCACGCGCGATGGAGGAGCGGGCGCTGCCGTTCACGGCCGCGTACCTGATGGTGATGGTGGTGCGGCCGCTGGTGGTCGCCGCCGCGCTGCGCGGCCATCCGCGGCGGTTGGTGCCGTTCCGGCTGGCGGCGTGGTCGACGGCGAGCGCGCCGCTGTGGCTGGCCGGCGCGTTGGGCCCGGAACACCTTCGCACGTCGCTCTGGGCTGCCGCCCTCGCCGTCGACTACCTCGCGTGGGCCCTCGGCTGGCCCCTGCCGCGGCTCGGGGCCTCACAGGTGGGACGTTGGCGGATCGCCGGTACGCATCTCGCCGACCGTTATCAGCAGATGTTCCTCATCGCACTTGGTGAATCGATCCTCGTCATCGGCGTGGTCTTCAGCGGCAATGACTACTCCGGGGAAAGGGCCGCCGCCTTCACTGTCGCCTTCGCCACCAGCGCGCTGCTCTGGCGGATCTACTTCTACCGCGCCGGTCTGCTGCTGACCGAGGCATTGGAGCAGGCGACGACGCCCGGTCGGCTGGGCGCGGCGTCGGAGCGGACGCATCTGGTGATCGTGCTCAGCGTGCTTGTCACCTCGGTCGGTTACGAGCTGGTCATCGACCATCCGTACGGGCCGCCGAAGCTCAGTTGGCTTCTCTTCGTGGTGGGCGGTCCGATGCTCTTCCTCGTCGCTCGTATTCGGCTGGATTACGAGATCTTCGGCCGGGTTTCCCACCCCAAGGTGATCGGCTTCGTGGCTCTGTTGCTGGTGACGCCGGCGTTGGCCAGCTCGGAGCGGATGGTGGGCTGAGCGTGGTGGCCGGAGTGCTTGCCCTGGTCGCGCTGCTCGACGCCCTGCGGAGCCGGGGACGGCCGGTGGAGCGCCCCGCCTCGCCGATCGGGCGGGAAGCGCCCGGGGGCGCGTCAGCGAGGCGTGAGGTCCCTGCGCCGCAGTAGGTAGAACGATCGGTCTTGACGATAGTGCTCCGCGCCAGTAGCGTACGACGAGACAGAACGTTCGTTACGCCTCCGGCGGCAGTGCGAGTGTGGTCCTGAGCAGCGGGGAGTTCACCTCCTCGGCGCCGTGCCACTCCCTCCCGCGTAGAGAAGCATCGAAGGAGAAGGCCGTTGCCCACCAAGATCACGCTGATCGTTGGTAACCCCGCGAACCCCGCCGAGTTCGAGAAGGTCTACGCCGATGTGCGTCGGGCCGCGGAGGCGTTCCCGAAGCTCCAGCGGGTCGAATCGGCAAAGGTGTGGCCGAAGGAGGACGGCACGCCGACCCCTGCGTACCGGACGCTCGACCTCTACTTCGCCTCCTACGACGACGCGTCCGCCGCGGTCGCGACGCCCGCCGCCGGCGCCGTCTTCGGCGGGCTCCAAGGCGCTCAGGTGGAGATCACGGGGCTGTTCTCGGAGATCGAGTAGCCCCGTGCCACGCCACTCCCGTCGACGGCCGTTCGTTAAGTGATCTCGAGAGGATGACATGACCACCCTTGCCCCTTCCGGCGTCTCGACGACGGCGGACGCCCTGCGTCGCCTGCACTTCGGCCGCTTCGCGTTCGCCATCGTCTGGGCCGCCGTGACGTTCCCGCTCGCCAGGGACCTCACCCCGCTCACAGTGGCGCTGCTCGTCATCTACCCGCTGTTCGACGTGGCCGCCGCCGTCGTCGACGCCCGGTCCTCCCGGGCCACCGGAACACCCACCCTGTTGTACGTGAACGTCGCGATCAGCCTGCTCGCCGCCGTCGGCCTGGCCGTCGCGGGCACGTCCGGCATCCCGGCGGCCCTGCGTGTCTGGGGCGCCTGGGCGGTTGTGGCCGGCCTTGTGCAGTTGCTCGTGGCCGTCAGCCGACGCAAGATGGGTGGGCAGTGGCCGATGATCATCAGTGGTGGGATCTCCGTTCTCGCCGGCGGGTCGTTCATCGCCGCCGCCTCCGCGGACAACCCGGTGCTGACCAACGCGGTCGGCTACGCGATCCCCGGCGCCATCTTCTTTCTGATCTCCGCCATCCGCCTCAGCCGCGGTGCGAAGGGAAACTGACATGGACAACGCCACGTACGACGTCATCGTCATCGGCGCGGGGCCGGTCGGCGAGAACGTCGCCGACCGCGTCGTGCAGGGCGGCCTGACCGCCGCCATCGTCGAGCGGGAACTGGTCGGTGGTGAGTGTTCCTACTGGGCGTGCATGCCGACAAAGGCGTTGCTGCGCAGTCAGACCGCGCTCCAGGCGGCACGTCGGCTGCCTGGAGCCCGCGAGGCGGTGACGGGCGACCTGGACGTGGCCGCCGTGCTGCGCCGCCGCGACTCCTTCGCCTCGAACTGGAAGGACGACGGGCAGGTGTCCTGGCTCGACTCCGCGGGGATCGCGCTGTATCGCGGCCACGGACGGATCAGCTCCGACCGGGTCGTCGAGGTGAGCGGCGCGGAGGGTGTCACGATCTCGCTCACCGCTCGACACGCCGTCGTCGTCGCGACCGGAAGCGGCGCCCGGGTGCCGGACGTCCCCGGTCTGACCGAGGCGACGCCGTGGACCAGCCGTGAGGCGGCATCCGCGAGCGAGGTCCCTGGCCGCCTCGCCATCATCGGCGGGGGAGTGGTGGCCACGGAGATGGCTACCGCGTACGCCAGTTTCGGATCCACTGTGACGGTGCTGGTCCGCGACGGTGTGCTGCAACAGGCGGAGCCGTTCGTCGGCGAGCGGGTCACGCAGTCCCTGCGGGAAGCCGGCGTGACGGTACGTCTCGGTGTCGAGGCCACGTCGGTGAGCCGGGACGACGCCGGCACAGTGCACATCACGCTCACCGACGGCGAGCAGGTCGACGCCGACGAGGTCCTTGTCGCTGCCGGCCGTACGCCGAACACCCAGGACATCGGCCTGGACACGATCGGGCTGAAGCCCGGCGCCTGGCTCACCGTCGACGACACGCTGCGGGTCGTCGACGACGCCGGGGCGTTGGTCGGCGACGGCTGGCTGTACGCGGCCGGTGACGTCAACCGGCGCGTGCTGCTGACCCACCAGGGCAAGTACCAGGCCCGCGCGGTGGGCGACGTCATCGTGGCACGGGCCAAGGGCGAAGCGGTCGAGGACGGCCCGTGGGGCCGGCACGTCGCCACCGCCGACCAGCGCGCCGTGCCGCAGGTCGTCTTCACCGATCCGGAGGTCGCTTCCGTGGGGCTGACCGCAGCCGCCGCCGAGGCCGCCAGGCTGCGGGTCCGGGTCGTCGACTACGACCTGGCGGCCGTGGCGGGATCCGCGCTGCACGCCGACGGCTATCAGGGGCACGCCCGGATGGTCGTCGACGAGGACCGCAGCGTCATAGTGGGCTTCACCCTCGTCGGCCCGGACGTCGCGGAACTGCTGCACGCGGCGACGATCGCCATCGTCGGCGAGGTTCCGCTGGACCGACTGTGGCACGCCGTCCCTTCGTACCCGACGGTCAGCGAGGTCTGGTTGCGCCTGCTGGAGGCGTACGGCCGCTGACCTGGGTCGTACCGATGGCCGGCCGTCCCGAACGGCCGGCCATCGCCGCTCTCGCCCCCGCTGTGGCCTGGAGGCTAGCGGTGTGACTGCGCCGATTGACGCTCGGAGTTGATGTCCAGAAGTCCCTCGACCCCGCGCAGGAACGTCTCCGACACCAACGCGGGATCGAAGAGGCACCCGGCCGCCATTGCCCCGTCGCGGAGCATGACGAAGTGGCGCGCGGCAGGACCGGCCGTTTCCTCGTGGACCTGCGCCATGAGCGCGGTGAGCGTGTCCAGGAACCACTGCCGGTGGCCGATGACCTCCTGGTGCACGGGATGGTTCGGGTCGGGATACTCCGCTGCGGCATTCAGGAACGCGCATCCGCGGAAGCCGGAGGACTGGATGCTCTCAGCGATCGAGCCGGCGATGGCCAGGAGAGCGCCGGCCGGCGACGGGTCGGCCGCGAGAGCCGCCTCGACCCTGCCGCGTTCCATCCCGTGGATTTCGCGCAGGTAGGCGAGGATGAGGTCGTCCTTGCTGGGGAAGTGCCGGTAGAAGGTGGCCCGGGTCACCTTCGCCTCCGCGATGATCCGGTCGACACCGACGGAGTGGATGCCCTCGGCGTAGAAGATCCTGGTCGCGGTGGCCAGGAGCCGGAGCCGCGCCTCGGAGGGCCGGGGTTCGGGTGCGCCGCGAGTCATGCACCCATCTTAGCGATAGAACGTTCGGTCTGAGCCGCTACACGGTTGATGATCCACTCCGTTTCTGCGTCCCGCTGACAGCAGCCTTATCCGTGCTGAATATTGGAGGCTACGCCGCACCGGGGCCGGAAATGCGGGCCGGTGCGTGCTGCGGTGAATCGCCCGTCGACCGTCCTCGCCGACCCGTGTTCCCGGGCAGTGGGGCCTCTCGAAAGGACCGCCACATGAGCGTCGCTTCTGATATGTCCGGGCAGGGCAAGCCGACAATTGTTCTGGTCCATGGCGCATTCGCCGAATCGTCGAGTTGGAACGGCGTCATTGCCGACCTCAAGCGCCGGGGTTATCCGGTCCTGGCTGTCGCCAACCCGCTGCGCGGTGTGCAGAACGACGCGGCATACGTGCGCTCTGTGCTGGACACCGTGTCGGGGCCGGTCGTCATGGCCGCCCACTCGTACGGCGGAGTGGTGATGACCGAGGCCGCGGACGGCGTCTCCAAGGTCAAGGCACTGGTGTACGTCGCCAGTGTCAGCCCGGATACCGGCGAGAGCGTCGCCACGCTGGGGGCCAAGTTCGCCGTCAGTAAGCTCTTCCAGGCCATCAAGGGCGTGCCGTTCACCCTTCCCGACGGCAGCACGGGCATGGACCAGTACGTCGATCCGGCCAAGTTCCCCGAGGTCTTCGCCGCCGACGTGGACACCGGGACCGCCGAGGTGATGGCTGTCACGCAGCGACCGGCCTCGGCGGACGCCCAACAGGACGGCGTGACAAAGGCCGCGTGGAAGACCATCCCGTCCTGGACCCTCATCACCAAGCAGGACCAGGCCATCGCGCCGGACCTTCAGCGCTTCGTCGCCGAACGCGCCGGGTCCACTGTGGTGGAGGTCGAGGCGTCGCACGCGGTGGCGGTCTCCCAGCCCGGCGTCGTCGCAGACCTCATCGACACCGCCGCCAGCGCCACGGCGAGCTAGTCGACCGGTCCGGCCATTACGGGAATAGCGCCGGGCCCGTGATCGCCATTTCGCCGACGAATCGGCGAGTGCGCCGCTGACGGTGTTTTCCAAGGTCGCCACCGTTGGATTGCGTGTCGGCAATTAACAGCGGCGGACAATGCTGCCCGCCTCCGCGTCAGTTGTCACCCGGGCGGACAAGCCCGCTCTCGTACGCGATGACGACGAGTTGGGCGCGGTCGCGGGCGTTCAGCTTGTGCAGGAGGCGACTCACGTAGGTTCGGGCGGTGTCCGGGCTGAGGTGCAGCGCCGCCCCGATCTCGACGTTCGACCGTCCGGTGCCGACCTGGGCGAGGACGTCGCGTTCCCGTCCGGTGAGGCCGGCGAGCCGCGTCGGATCCGCAACGGGGGAGCGGGCCGCCGCGGCGATCACCCGCCGGGTCACCGCCGGCGACAGCAGCGCGTCCCCGCCGGCCACCACGCGGACGGCGTCGCGCAGCGCGTCGGGCGGGGTGTCCTTGAGCAGGAAGCCGGAGGCGCCGGCGCGGATGGCCTCGAAGAGGTACTCGTCGTCGTCGAAGGTGGTGAGCATGACCACCCGGACGTCGGCAAGCGTCGGATCGGTGCGGATGCGCCGGGTGGCCTCGATACCGTCGCCGCCGGGCATCCGAACGTCCATCAGGACTACGTCGGGCCGCTGGTCGCGGGTGACCGCAACGGCGGCCCCGCCGTCCTGCGCCTCACCGACCACTGTGATGTCGGCGGCGCGCTCCAGCAGTGCACGAAGGCCCGTGCGCACCAGGTGCTGGTCGTCGACGAGGACGACACGTACGTCGCTCATGCGGCTGCCCCGGCCAGTGGCAGGCGGACCGAGACCCGGAAGCCGCCCCCGGCGACGTCGGCGGCGTCGAGGGTTCCGCCGAGCAGGGCGACCCGCTCCGACATGCCCCGCAGCCCTTCACCGGGCTCGCCTGCCGCGCCGGTGGCGGATCCGCGGCCGTCGTCGATGATCTCCACGGACAGTCGGGCGGGCGTCGCCCGGATCGTCACAGTGACGCGGGTGGCCTGCGCGTGTCGCACCACGTTTGTCAGCGCCTCCTGCACGATCCGGTAGACAGTGCTGCCCACAACCGTGGGCAACGCGTCGACCGGGCCGTCGACGCGCAACTCGACCGGGAGCCCGCCGCGGCGGACGCCGTCGACGAGCGTGCCCAGCTGGGCGAAGCCGGGGGCCGGTGCGCGTGGTCCAGGCTCGCGACGCAGCGTACCCAGCGTCGCACGTAGTTCGGCCATGGCGCTGCCGCTCACCGACTGGATCGCGGCCAGGGCCGTGTCGACCTGCTCGGGCTCGGCGTCGGTGAGCGCCTCCCGCGCCACCGCGGACTGGAGGGTGATCACCGACATCGTGTGTCCGAGGGTGTCGTGCACCTCCCGGGCGATCCGGATCCGCTCCGCCTCGACCTCCCGGGCGGCCTCCCGTCGGCGCTCCTCGGCCGCCGCTGCCGCCTGCCGGGCCAGCGCCGCGCGCAGCGAACGCCGGTTGCGAACGGCGTCGCCGAGCGCGATGACGGCGAGCATCAGCGCCGCCTCCGAGCCCAGGCCGGCACCGATCACGACGGAGGTGTCGTCGCCCTCGACCAGCCGGGCGGCCACCGAAACGGCAAGCAGGCTTCCGCCGACGACGGCCGCCGGGACCACCCGGCCGCGTTCCGCGACCACGTAGAGGATGGCGGCGGCCGGGGCGGCCACGCCTACCGGCGGCAGGTCCAGTGCGTAGTAGCCGAGGATGCCGGCGGCCGTCGCCAGCAGCGCGGGAACCGGCCAACGCCGGGCCACCAGCAGCAGTGCGGCCAACCCGACCCCGAAACCGCAGGCGATCACCGCGTGGGCGGCCGACGCGTCATCTGTCACGACCGCCGCCGTGATCAGGCCGAGGATGGCCACGGCCAGCAGCCATTCGGTACGGGTGGGTGGTGTGGCCTGCACGTCTGTGAGCCTAGGTCGGCGCTGGCCCGGGCCGCTGCCGTCCGCAGGCATCATCCCGCGCCCCGGCACGTACGTCGAGAAGCGACACCAGCTCGCGCGTCTGCGCGGCAGACGACCCCCATGTGGCGACCTAGCGTCGACAGCGACATCACAGACCGTGCCCGCAGAGGGCGGAAACCAAGGAGAAGTGCTGCTGTGTCCCGTATCAAGCTGACGTGGATCGTCCTGATCGTGCTCGTCTGGACGGCGATGATGTCCTTTGGTGGGGTCGCCGCCGAGACCGTGATGCTCTACCCGAACGTCTTCGGCGACGCACCCGCGTCGCTGGACCGGGCCCGTGAGTTCCTGGTCGCGGGCGGTCCGAGTGACTACTTCCCGCCGCTGGGCGCCTCGGTGGTGCTGACCAGCCTCGCCGCGACCGTCCTCACCTGGCGCAACCGCCGGCTGCGCTGGTATGTCGCCGCTGCGGCAGCGGTCTTCATCGTCTGCGAGTTCCTGTTCTCGGTGGTGTTCTTCTGGCCGCGCAACGAGATCATGTTCGTCGACCCGGTCGGCACGCACTCGCCGGAGTACCTGCGCCAGGTCGCCGAGGAGTTCGTCGCCGGGCACTGGGTGCGCGTCGCCGGCGGTGCGGTGACTGCCGCGCTGGCGTTCACCGCGCTGCTGCGCTTCACCAGGGACACCGCACCGGCGCGGGTCGAGCGATGAGCCTCGGACGTCGTACCCTCGGCTTTTCCTGGCCTGCTCTGGTGGCGCTCGCCGCGCTGGCCGCGCCGCGGGTGGTCCTGCACGACCTGCACGTCGTGGAGGAAGGAAGCGTCGCCACAGTGCTGCTGGCGGTCGTACCGTCGATCTGTTGGGTGGCCGCCGTGTTGTGGCGGCGTCCGCCGCGTCCGTTCCTGACCGTTGTGGTCATCGGGGGGATCTACGGTGTCCTTCTCGCCGTCGGCCACCAGGTGCTGTGGAACCAGGCGTTCGACGGAGTCGCGCCGAGCCTCGGGGAGGTCGATCCCCGGGCGCAGGAAGGGATCCTGCGCGTGGCGGCGGTGTTCTCCAGCCTGGTCACCGGCGTGCTCGTCGGAGTGGTGACCGGGGCGGTGGCGGCGGCGCTGAGCCGGCTGCTGCCGCCGCGCTCGCACTCTGTGTGTGAGCGGTAACAGTGACGGTTCGGTGCCGTGGCGTTGATGGTGGGGCTTCGGATGGAGCGCAGCTTCAAGGCATAGGCAAGGGGCGATTCATTACGTCTTGACGAACAACATGTTATCGCTCACTCTCGATGTCGAGGATGGCGCAGCTGTGGCTCACCGGGCGAGCCCGCTGGCACCTTCGAGCACGGCGTCCCCCAGGGCATGTGGACGTCACGTCACGATCCGGGCTCCGTCTCGGCGCCGGTTCCGCCGCGCCCGGCTCTGGCAGACCACCACCGGTTCCGAGAGTGAGAAGGAACGACATGAAACCCCTGAGAACTCTGCTGTCGACGGCGACACTCGCCGTCGCCCTGACCGCGGGCATGGCGGTGGCCATGGCCCCCACCGCCAGCGCCGGGACAACCCTCAAACAGGCCGCCGCCGAGAAGGGCCGCTACTTCGGTGCGGCCGTCGCGACGGGCAAGCTCTCCGACAGCCAGTACGTCGGGATCCTGAACCGCGAGTTCAACAGTGTGGTGGCTGAGAATGAGATGAAGTGGGATGCCACCGAGCCGCAGCAGGGTCGGTTCAGCTATTCCGGTGGTGATCGTCTGGTCAGTCACGCGCAGGCCAATGGCATGAGTGTGCGGGGTCATGCGTTGTTGTGGCACCAGCAGCAGCCGGGTTGGGCGCAGGGCTTGTCGGGCAGCGCGTTGCGTAACGCGGCGATCAACCATGTGACGCAGGTGGCCACCTACTACCGGGGCAAGATCTATGCCTGGGATGTGGTGAACGAGGCGTTCGCCGATGGTGGCAGTGGTGGGCGGCGGGATTCGAATCTGCAGCGCACCGGTAACGACTGGATCGAGGCGGCGTTCCGGGCTGCGCGGGCCGCGGATCCGGGTGCGAAGTTGTGTTACAACGACTACAACACCGATGGGATCAACGCGAAGTCGACGGGTATCTACAACATGGTGCGGGACTTCAAGTCCCGTGGTGTGCCGATCGACTGCGTCGGTTTCCAGTCGCACCTGGGTACGACGTTGGCCGGTGACTACCAGGCCAACCTGCAACGCTTCGCTGACCTGGGCGTTGATGTGCAGATCACCGAGTTGGACGTGATGACCGGCTCCAACCAGGCCAACATCTTCGGCGCGGTCACCCGCGCCTGCCTGGCCGTCACCCGCTGCACCGGCATCACCGTCTGGGGCGTACGGGACAGCGACTCGTGGCGTGGCACTGACAACGCCCTGCTGTTCGACAGGTCGGGCAACAAAAAGGCGGCGTACGACTCCGTCCTCAACGCCCTCAACGCGGGCACCAACCCCACCACACCTCCGCCGGGCTCCCCTGTGGACACCAACGCCTGGTACGTGCTGGTGAACCGCAACAGTGGCAGGGCGTTGGACGTGTACAACCGTGCCACGAACGACGGCGCACGGATCACGCAGTGGTCCCGTAACGACGGCGCGTGGCAGCAGTGGCAGTTCGTCGACTCCGGCGGCGGCTACTACCGGCTGAAGTCCCGGCACTCCGGCAAGGTGCTCGACGTCTACAACTTCTCCACCGCCGACGGTGCGGCGATCGTGCAGTGGGGCGACGGCAACGGCACCAACCAGCAGTTCCGGATCGCCGAGTCCAGCGGCGGCTACGTGCGCCTGCTCAACCGCAACAGCGGCAAGGCGATCGAGGTGCAGGGCGCGTCCACCGCCGACGGCGGCAACATCGTCCAGTACGCCGACTGGGGTGGCAACAACCAGCAGTGGCAACTGGTCCGCATCGGTTAGCTCGGCGCCCCGGCCGACCAACGCGCGTGGGCTGGGTGGCGATCGTCCCGTCGCCGCCCATCCCCCGTGGCGAAGGTGGGCAGGAACTCCGCGACCAGATGTGGTTCAACGCCGACGGCACCATCCGACCTGTCGCGCCCACCCTCTAGGAGACGACGCCCTCATGAGACTGACAGCCCGCTGGCGCGTCATCGCGTCCCTGATCGCGTCCTCCGCCGTGGTGGCCACGGCCTTGGTCGCCATGCCCGCCCAGGCGGCGAACCCGATTGTGCCCCGGTTCGCCGGCGACCCGTCGATGCTCGTGGCCAACAACCGCGTGTACATCTACGCCACCGACGACCAGGGCAACAGCGGCACCTACTGGGACTCCAACGCCTGGCGGGTCTACTCGTCGAGCAACCTCGTCGACTGGACCGACCACGGCGCGCCCTTCTCGGTGAGCGGATTCTCCTGGGCGACGCAGTACGCCTGGGCGCCGTCAGCCGTGCAGCGCAACGGCTACTACTACCTGTACCTTCCGGTCGACCGGACGAAGATCGGCGTGGCCCGCAGCACGTCACCCACGGGCGGCTTCAGCGATCCCCGCGGCAGTTCCCTCGTGGAGCGTGGACGCGACGCCAACACCGGCGAGGAACCGATCGACCCGGCCGCCTTCGTCGACGACAACGGGCAGGCGTACCTGTATTTCGGTGGTGCCCGCGCGCCGAAGGTGGTCCGGCTCAACGCCGACATGATCTCGACCTCCGGTGGCGTCCAGAACCTCACGATCACCGGTACGGGCAGCAGCACCGCGTTCGGTGAGGCCGGATTCGTGCACAAGCGCAACGGCGTCTACTACTTCTCGTACTCGACCGGCTGGCCTGGCCAGATCGCGTACGCCACCGCGAGCAACCCCCTCGGTCCGTTCACCTACCGCGGGATCCTGCTGGACTACACGAACAACAACACCAATCACCACTCGATCGCGGAGTACAACGGCCGCTGGTACATCGCCTACCACCGCAACGGGCTGCCGGGCAGCAACGACTTCCGGCGGTCCCTGGCGATGGACTACCTGAACTACAACAGCGACGGCACCATCGCGCGGGTCACCCAGACAAGCGTCGGTGTCGGCACGCCCACCCTGCCGGTGAACCGCCTCCAGTCGTACAACTTCGCCGATCGCTACGTGCGGCACGCCAGCTACGACGCCCGGATCGACGCGAACGTGAGCCCGGCGGCCGACGGCCAGTGGCGGATCGTGCCGGGCCTGGCCAACGCGTCGAGCGGCTATGTCTCGTTCGAGTCGGTGAACTTCCCGGGCTACTACCTTCGGCACTACGACTACGACTTCTCGTTGGCCCGCAACGAGGGCACCGCGCAGTTCGCCGCCGATGCCACCTTCCGACGGGTGGCCGGGCTCGCCGACTCCGGCGCGGTGTCGTTCCAGTCGTACAACTTCCCGGACCGCTACATCCGGCACTGGGAGTACCTGTTGCGGCTGGACCAGATCACCAACGCGACCGGCCGCGCGGACGCCACCTTCCGCGTCACCAGCTAGCCCGAGCCGGGGGCGTCAACCGACCTGGTGTCGGCGCGTCCCCGGCACGGGCGGGGTTTGCTGTTGCCAAGGATCCCCGGTCGCGCCGGCGGCGAGGTGTCGCTCGTAGCTGGCCACCTTGGTGTCGACGAGGTCGAGGCAGTCGTGCAGTCGGGCGAGCTGCTCGGTGATGTGCTGCCGGTGCTCGCGCAGCAACGTCAGCCGCTCGGCCTCGTTGCCGCTGCCCTCACGGACGAGCTGGGCCAGGCGGCTGATCGTGGCCAGCGGCATCCCGGTGGCCCGGAACTTCACGCAGTTCATCAGCCACTCGACGTCCCAGGCACTGTAGACACGCCGGCCGGCCCGATCGCGCCGCACCTCGCCGGCCAGCAGACCAGCCCGCTCGTAGAGCCGCAGAGTGTGCACGCTCAACCCGGTGCGCCGCGCCACCTGCCCGATGCTCAGGTCCCCGTCCGCCATGGCGTCGACGGTAGCCCGTCGCCCGCCACCCACCGTCCGTCGCCGGTCGCCGGTCGCTGCCGCTCGGCGTACCTGCACGCTCGTCAGAAGTCCCGCCCGGCATCGGCGTTGACCTAGACCTTGGTCTAGCCCATAGCGTCCGGACCATGACCAGCGACACGACCCACACAATGTTCGGCGCCCACAGCACGGCCGGAGACATCCTCGACGGGATCGACCTCACCGGCAGGACTGCTGTCGTCACGGGTGGCTACTCCGGCCTCGGCCGCGCCACGACCCGTGCTCTCGCCCATGCCGGGGCCCGCGTCGTCGTCCCCGCTCGTCGGCCGGACGACGCGCAGCGGATGCTGGCCGGCGTGGGCGGGGTCGAGGTCGACGAACTCGACCTCGCCGACCTGGCGTCCGTCCGGACGTTCGCCGACCGGTTCCTACGCGACCACCCGACGCTCGACATCCTGATCGCTAACGCCGGGGTGATGGCCTGCCCGGAGACACGGGTCGGTCCGGGCTGGGAGGCACAGTTCGCGATCAACCACCTCGGCCACTACGCGCTCACGAACCTGCTGTGGCCGGCCCTCACCGCCGCCCGGACGGCCCGGGTCGTCTCGGTCGCCTCCGGACGTAACCCGTCGTGGCGGATCCGCTGGGACGACGTGCACTTCGAGCGCGGCTACGACAAGTGGGAGGCGTACACCCAGTCGAAGCTCGCGAACATCCTGTTCGCCCGCCACCTCGACCTGGTCGGCGAGCCGCACGGCGTCCGCGCCTTCTCGGTCAACCCCGGCTGGATCCTCACGCCCCTGCAACGACACCTTGCCGTCGAGGAGATGGTCGCCGCCGGCTGGATCGACGCCGACGGCACCCCGACGCCGGGCCTGTTCAAGACCGCCGAGCAGGGCGCTGCCACGCAGGTCTGGGCCGCCACGTCACCCGGCCTCGATGCCAACGGTGGCGCCTACTGCGCGGACTGTCGCATCGTCGGCGGCGACCCCAACGAAAGCGGCGGCAACCCCACGGACAGCAGTGCGGTGGCCCGCCTCTGGGCGCTCTCGGCTGACCTGACCGGCCTCGACCTCGTCCACTGAGCCTGACCCTGCCGGCCCACGCACACCCGCGGCGCCGCGCGTCCATGCCCCGAGCGGCCCTGATAGGCCATGCCCGAGCGGTTCGGCAGTGCCGAGCCGAGGGCACCTGCGGTCAGGTTTGCGTACGGAACGGGGCGAGGGTGGCGCGGATCTGGTCGGCCGCGCCCCAGTCGTCGTCGAACTGCGCCAGCACGGCGAGGTGCTGCCGCAGTTGGACGATCGGCATACGGGCCCGCCAGTCGCTGTCGAGCGAGGTCAGTTCCGCGTACACGTCGAAGAAGCGTCGCGCCTCGGGCGGGGGAGCGGTGGACCAGACGTGGGCGAGGTCGACCTCGGCCCACATGTAGGACACGGCGGGGTCGATAAGCGCGGGCTGCCCGTCCGGCGTGGCCAGGATGTTCTGTGCCCACAGGTCACCGTGGGTCAGGCAGGCCGGCCGGTCGGGGAGCAGGTCGGGCAGCCGGTGGCACAGCCGCTCCAGCGCCGCCCGGTCCGCTGTGTCGAGTGCCGCGTCGACGCGGGGCTGCCCGAGCCAGCGCAGCAACCGGTGCTGCGCGAAGAAGGCGAAGCCGTCGTCGTCCCAGGTGTTGATCTGGCGGCGGCGGCCCAGCCAGTTGTCGTGGTCCCAGCCGAAGCGCGGGGAGGTCGTGCTCAGGTGCATCCCGGCGAGCGCGTGCGCGAACTGTTCCCAGAAGTGCTCGTCGTGCGGCCTCGGCCGCAGCACCGACAGCACCAGCAGGTCCCGGCCCGCAAGGATCACCTCAGGCGTCGCCACGCCGCCGCGCTCGCGCAGGGCGGCCAACCCGTGCGCCTCCGTGACGAAGACGCCCTCGGCTGGTGCGTCGGCGAACGCCTTGACGAACACCGCAGGCGCGTCCCGGCGGGTGGCTATGCCGGCGAGCGCCGCGAGCCCACCCGTCACCGGCTCGACCGCCACGACGTCGCGCATCCCGGCCCGGTGCAGGCGTTCCAGCAGGATCTTCGAATCCATCGGGCCGCACTCCCTTTGGGGCCGGGGCGTTTGCCGGCCGATCCTAGGGGACGGCTGACGTTTGTCGGCTCGCGAGCCCTCTCAGCTCAGTCGTCGTCCTCGTCGTTGTCGGTGGGGAACAGCAGCATGTCCGCGACAAAGCAGGTAACGCTCTCGGTAGCGTCGTAGCCGATCCAGGTGGGGTAGGCACCGTCGCCCCAGCCGCTGGACCACACGACCATCGCTCCGGAGTCAATCGTGCGATGCCGGGGATCGATCAGGCCGTCGAGGGTCAGCCAGACGTCCTTCATCCGCTCGCGGGCGTCCGCGTCGACGAAGCAGGCCATGCCAGCGTCCACGCCGAACCCGAAGAACTCCCGATGGCCCAGATCGATCGGCTCCTGGCCATCGCGCAAGGCCAGTTCCCACCGCACGGTGGGCCGGTCGTTGACGTCAAGGCGGGCAGCGCACACCCGGCTGTGGCCCGGGTCGTCGAGGAAGGTGGCAAGGCTGATCGAGACCGGGTACGCGCCCGCTGGCACGCTGACGGTGAACGGCTCGGCGTCGAACTCCAGCGACGAGGGGTCGGCCGCCACCAGACGGCCGGAGGTCAGGCGAAGCTCCCCGGCCTGATGAACCGACAGGTGAAGCCGCTTGTCGTGGATGTCGACGATGGCGCCGGAGACGAACAGCTCCGCAATGCCGTCGGGCCGCAGGGGACGGGGCGGTCGCCACGGTGCGCGGGTCTCCACGCGCACCGGCAGTTCGTGCTGGACGGCGTCGACAATCTCGGCGGATGCCTCCCCGGCGAGGCGCAACAGCTCGTTCCATTGGCCAAAAGCCGGGATGGGTAGCCGTGGTGGTCGCTGCTCCGACGTGGACTCCTGCCGGGCACCCAGGTCTCCGCGCGGCTCCACGATGTCGGTACGCATTCCGGAGGTGCTGTACGTCGTGGTCGTCCTGGCCGCAACGTGCGGATACTCGTACTTGCCTGCGTCGGCTGGGCCATCCCAGGTGCGGGCTTCGCGCAGGAACAGGTCGCCCTCGTCGGTGCCGCGCAGCAGGTGCCGAGACAGTTGCCTGTCAGCGGGGTCGAATCGAGTGATTCGGCAATACCCATCGCTCCAGGACAGGTCCATCACCGCACACAGCTGACCGTTGAGCAACAGCAGGACGGTGTACGGTTCGCCCACCGCGTCGCGTGCTTTCGCAGTGACCGACGTCAACGGGTTGACCACGCCGGCGTCCCACCCGTCGCAGTAGACAGCCTCTAGCCTCGCTGGCACGGCGGTGACCCTACCTGCCGCCTCGACCCGCGTCGTGGGGGCCAGGCCGATCGCCTGACCCCCACTGATGGGCGTCAGCCCAGGTACTTCTCCCACGGGCCGGTGATGGCAAGGGTGAGGCCGGGGTCCTGCATGTTGACGAAGAGCACCTTGCCGTCGGCGGTGAAGGTAGGCCCGCAGAACTCCGAGTCGTTGAGCTGGTTGCGGGCGATCGCGTACGTCGGGCCGCCTGGAGTCGCGCTGAGCACGTGGGAGGCGCCAGAGCCGTCCTCGGCGAGCACGAGGCTTCCCCACGGGGTGACCGTCACGTTGTCGGGGCCGTCGAAGGTGAGGTCGGTGTACTTGACGGCCGTCCCCTCCTCCGAGGCGGTCTGGTGCGGGAAGTACGTCACCAGCTGGATGGTCTGGTCCTTGTAGTTGTAGAACCAGACCATGCCGTCGTGCGGCGCCGCGTCCGCCGGCAGGTCGCCCTCGTCCCAGGCGTAGGAGTTGACCACGTACACGCCCTCGTCGGTGCCCCACACGCCCTCGAACTTGCGGCCGCGGGTGACCTGGCCATCGGTGAACTGCTCGCGCACGGGCTTGTTCCGCGCGTCGCGGTCGGGCACCTCGATCCACCGTACGGGGAAGGGGCGGCCCAGCTGGGCGGAGGTCAGGTAGGCGACGTCCGGGAGCACCGAGCCGTCGTCCATGATGATCTGCATCGCGGCGAGGACTCCGGCGTCCGGTGCGAGGCGGGTGAGTACGCCGGGCCCCAGCTTCACTCCGCGTGGCGCCGTCCAGCGGTAGAAGAGGCCGTTGGGCTCGTCGGCGTCCTCGGAGAGGTAGACCCTGGTGCGGTCCCTGTCGACCGCCAGTGCCTCGTGGGAGTAGCGGCCCAGGCACTTGATCGGCCTCGGGTCGGCGCTGCCGTCGGCCCACACCTCGAAGACGTAGCCGTGGTCCTTCTGGAAGACGCCGGACCGGCCGTCCTCACTCCACTTGTCCCCGGCCCGGTCCTCGGTCTCCTCGCAGGTGAGCCAGGTCCCCCAGGGGGTGGGGCCGCCCGCACAGTTGGCGACGGTGCCGGAGAGGGCGACGAACTCGCCCAGGTTGCGGCCGGCGCGGTCCGTCTTGATCACGGTGCAACCACCGGCGTCGACGGCGCCCGGGTCGTAGACCGTGCCCTTGACGTGCGGCACGCCGAACTCGGCGCCGGGGTCCATCTCGTGGTTCTGGATCAGGTGGTACCGGCCGTGGCCGGCGTCGTAGACGGCCATGCCGTCGTGGTCGGCCGGTGTCAGGCCCTGGCCGTGGTCGAGCCGGGTGACCCCGGTACGTGTGACAACTGTGTAGCTGAAGCCCTTGGGCAGGGCCAGGATGCCCTTGGGGTCGTCCACGAGCGGCGGGAATGGCACGCGGCCGGCCTTGACCGGCGGGTGAACCCGGGCCGGGCTGGCCTGCGCCAGCGACGGCAGTCCGCCGGCGACGGCGAGGCCCACGCCGGCGGCGGCGCCGCCCGCGAGGAAGGTACGACGAGAGGAAGGCACGTGCATCAGCTCCTGGTCCGGTCATCTGCGACGGCTGACAGCCAACTCGCACGGACCGACGCCGACACGTCACCGATGCGATCAACCGGTGACATCGGAGTGACGATCAGGAAGACGGAGGTGTGTATCCGAGTTCACGCGAGATCTGGTTCGCGGTCTCCAGCAGGAGGGGCAGGGCGCTCTTCAGCTCGTCGAGGCTCGCGATGACCTCGATCGCCGTCATCGAGGCGGCGGCGATGACCTGCCCGCGCGAGTCCCGGACCGGTGCGGCCACGCACATCACGTAGGCGTCGTGCTCGCCGTTGTCCGTGGCCCAGCCGCGTTCACGGATGCGTGTGAGTTCGGCGTCGAGGGAGTCGTGGTCGGTGAGGGTGGTGTCGGTGAACCGTTCGAAGACGACGTGGGAGAGGAGGCGGTCGCGTTCCTCCGGTGGCAGGTAGGCAAGGATCGTCTTGCCGACCGCGCTCGCGTAGATCGACACGGCGCGCCCCACCCGGGATGGCAGCTTCACGGCGTCGAACGCCTGGCTGTCGACCTTGTCGATGTAGATGATCTCGTTGCCGGTCAGCTGCCCCAGGTGCACGGTGTGGCCGGTCTCGCGTTGCAACGCGCGGAGGTGGGCGGCGGCGAACTGCCGCAGGTCCATCGAGCCGAGCGCGATCTCGGACAGCTCGATCACCCCGCTGCCGAGCACGTAGGTACCCGCGCCGGTCCGGCGTACGAAGCGGGCGGCCTCCAGTGTCTGGAGGATCCGCAGAGCCGTGGACTTGTGGACGCCGAGCACGTCCGCCGCCTCGGTGAGCGACAGCGGTTGTTCCGCCGACCGGCGGATGAGGTCGATGGCGCGGCGAATCGATTGCGACAAGTTCCGTCTCCTCCCGCGACGGCCGCACCGGCCGCCATCGTTGCGTCATGTGCAATGTAATCCACGCGCCGCGCAATCATGGCTTGACACCGTTGCACATAGCGCTACGATCGTTGCAGATTGATCCCGGTGACTCCGACGCGTGACAGTGGAGAAACGGCGACACTGCCGCTCGGCGCGACACCGTCCACCTTCCGATACCTGGAGATCATGGCGACGGATGTGCCCTGGCGACCCGAGATCACCAATGAACGGCTGGTCCTGACCGGTTACGGCGACGTGCTCGTCTGCCCTCGGGACGAGCGGCCCACCTGCTACCTGGAGACCGGCTCATGACGGTCCCGAAGCCCCGAGAGCTGCCCGCTGAGGCGAACTGGTTCGGTTCCTCCACCGAGGCGCTGCCGGACGACGTCGACCACAGTGTCCTCGTCGGACGGATCTGGGACCCGTCCGTCGACGGACCCTCGACGGTGACAGTGCGCGGCGGCGAGGTCATCGACATCAGCCATCTGTTCCCGACCGTCCGGGACGTCTGTGAGCTGCCGGACCCTGCCGCCACGGTGGCCGGGCTCGACGGGCCACGGGTGGGCTACTTCGGGGAGATCCTCGCCAACACCGGTGCCGCGTCGCCGGACCGTACCCGGCCCTGGTTGCTGGCCCCTGTCGACCTCCAGGCGCTCAAGGCCGCGGGTGTGACCTTCCCGGTCTCGCTCATCGAACGCGTCATCGAGGAGCGGGCACGGGGAGACGTGGCGGTGGCGGCGGACATCCGGCACCGCATGTCCGCCGACATCGGCACCGACCTGACCAGCCTGGCACCGGGCTCGCCCGAGGCGGACCGGCTCAAGACCCTGCTTGTCGGCGAGGGCATCTGGAGCCAGTACCTGGAGGTGGGTATCGGGCCCGACGCCGAGATCTTCACCAAGGGGCAGATCCTCTCCGCCGTCGGCACCGCCGTCGCTGTCGGTGTGCTCGCCGCGTCGACCTGGAACAACCCGGAGCCCGAGGTCACGCTGATCGTCCAGTCCAGCGGCCGGGTCGTCGGCGCCACCCTCGGCAACGACGTGAACCTGCGCGACGTCGAGGGCCGCTCGGCGCTCCTGCTGCCCCTGGCGAAGGACAACAACGCCTCCTGCGCCCTCGGCCCCCTGATCCGCCTCTTCGACGAGCGGTTCGGCATGGACCAGGTACGCGAACTCGAGGTGGGCCTTGAGGTCTGCGGGGTCGACGGCTTCCGACTGGAGGCCGTCTCGGAGATGACACGGATGTCGCGCGACCCGGAGGCGTTGGTGCGTCAGTTGATCGGCCCGCACCACAGCTATCCCGACGGCGCCGCCCTGATGCTCGGCACCATGTTCGCGCCCATCCAGGACCGGGACCGCCCCGGCGAGGGCTTCACCCACAAGGTCGACGACATCGTACGGATCAGCTGCCCGTCCCTCGGCACCCTCGTCAATCGCGTGCGGCACGCGGAGGAATGCGAGCCCTGGGAGTTCGGCGTCCGGGATCTCATGGCCAACCTGGGAAAGAGAGGACTGCTGTGAACGTGGTCAGCACGGTCGATCCGCGCGACGGCCGACAGCGCGACACGGATCTCACCGAGACCGACGATCTCCGGCTGGAGGCGATCGCCGAGCAGGCGTCCCGGGCGACGCAGTGGCTGTCCGACCTGGGACGGCTCGGCCGAGCGGGGATGCTTGACGCCATCGCAGCCTCCCTGGAGTCCCACCGGGCGGCACTGGTCGCCGCCGCCGAGGCGGAGACCGGGCTGAGCCACGCCCGACTCGACCAGGAACTCACCAGGGCGGCGCTCCAGTTCCGGCTGTTCGGCGACGTGCTGCGCGACGGAGCGTACGTCGAGGCGGCAATCGACCACGCTGCCGAGACGCCACTCGGGCCCGGCCCGGACCTGCGGCGGATGCTCGTACCGCTGGGGCCGGTCGCCGTCTTCGGGGCGAGCAACTTCCCGTTCGCGTTCTCGGTCGCCGGGGGTGACACCGCCGCCGCGCTCGCCGCGGGGTGTCCCACAGTCCTGAAGGCCCACCCGTCGCACCCGCTGACATCGCACGCCTCCGCCGAGGCGATCGGGTCGGCGATCCGCGAGTTGGGCGGCCCCGACGGGGTGATCTCCACCGTCTACGGGGAGCAGGCCGGCCGCCGCCTGGTGCGCCATCCCGCGATGCGCGCGGTGGCCCTGACCGGCTCTGTCGGTGCCGCCCGCGCCATCCAGGCGGCCATCGACGAACGCCCCGATCCCATTCCCCTGTACGCCGAGCTGAGCAGCGTGAACCCGATCGTCGTCCTGCCCGGCGCGTCCGCCGACCGGGGGGACCAGATCGCCGAGGGCCTGTACGCCTCGTTCACCGGCTCGGGCGGTCAGCTGTGCACGAAGCCCGGTCTGGCGTTCGTTCCGTCGGACCCGGGCGGCGCGAAGCTTGTCGAGGCGCTGCGGGACAGGGTCGCGGCCTCCGGCGGTACGGTACTGCTCAACGAGCGCATCCGGGACGCGTACGAGAACGGAGCACGGGCGTTCGAGCGGGCCGGCGCGCACGTTTCGGCGCGGCCGACTGTCGATCCCGGTGCGGGCTTCACTGTCGCGCCGACGCTCCTGGAGGTCGACCTGCCCGGCCTGACCGCCGAGATCGCCGACGAGTGTTTCGGTCCGCTCCTTGTCGTGGTCCGGTATGACGACGTCGCCGACCTCGACGCCGTGCTGGCGACAGTCGCCCCGTCGTTGACCGGCTCCATCCATCACGGTCCGGGCGACGACACCACCGTCGTACGCCGGCTGGTCGACGTGCTCGCGGCCCGCTCGGGCCGCATCGTCTTCGACGGCTATCCCACAGGTGTCCGGGTGTCGTGGGCCCAGCACCACGGTGGGCTCTGGCCGTCGACGAATTCCGTGCACACCTCGGTGGGCGCCACGTCGATCCGGCGGTTCCTACGTCCGCTCGCCTGGCAGAACGCCCCGGTTTGGATCCTCCCCGAGGAGTTGCGGGACGAGTACGCCGCGATCGCGCGGCGCGTCGACGGGAGGTTGGAGCCAGCGGTGACGTAGCCGCCGTACGGCTCCCACAGGTCTGGGCCTGAGCCCGCTTCTGTTTCTCTCAACCCGGAGGGGTGCACCGATGTCGACCACAGATCGGCCGCTGCGCAGCGCGCAGTGGTTCGGCGCCGAAGGCCGCAACGGGTTCGTCCACCGATCGTGGATGCGTAATCAGGGGTTCGCCGACGACGTCTTCGACGGTCGCCCGGTGATCGGCATCGCCACCACCTGGTCGGAGCTGACACCGTGCAACGCCCACCTGCGCGACCTTGCCGAATCGGTGAAGCGGGGCATCTGGGAGAGCGGCGGCCTTCCGCTGGAGTTTCCCGCGATGAGCCTGGGCGAGCCCCTCATGCGACCCACGACGATGCTCTACCGCAATCTGCTGGCAATGGAGTTGGAGGAACTGGTCCGCGCCAACCCGCTCGACGGGGTGGTCCTGCTTTCCGGCTGCGACAAGACCACCCCCGGCCTGCTGATGGGTGCGGCGAGCGTCGACCTGCCGACCCTCATGCTGACCGGCGGCCCGATGCTCAACGGCAAGTTCCGCGGCCAGGACATCGGCTCGGGCACCGTCGTCTGGCAGTTCACCGAGGAGGTGCGGGCCGGCCGGATGACAGTTGCCGACTGCGCGGAGGCCGAGGTCGGCATGTCCCGCAGCCGGGGTCACTGCATGACGATGGGTACGGCTTCCACGATGGCCTGTGTGACCGAGGCGCTGGGCGTGCAGATGCCGGGGGCAGCCGCCGTGCCGGCTGTCGATTCCCGCAGGTACGCCCTCGCGCACGCCGCCGGCCGCCGGATCGTCGCCATGGTCTCGGAGGACCAGCGGCTGTCCAGTGTGCTCACTCGGCAGGCGTTCGAGAACGCCATCCGGGTCAACGCCGCGATCGGCGGTTCCACGAACGCCGTCGTGCACCTGCTCGCGATCGCCGGACGTCTCGGCGTTGCCCTGTCACTGGAGGACTTCGACACACTCACCGCCGACGTGCCCATGATCGTCAACCTCATGCCGTCCGGGACGTACCTCATGGAGGATTTCGCCTATGCCGGCGGCGTGCCGGCGGTGATGGCGGAGATCGCCCCGCTGCTGCATCTCGACCACGTCACCGTCAGCGGACGGAGCGTGGCCGACAACATCGGCGACGCCCGATGCTGGAACCGGAACGTCATCGGCACCCTCGCGGAGCCCTTCCAGCCCGCAGGCTCGGGCACCGTGGTGCTGCGCGGATCGCTCGCGCCGTCCGGGGCGGTGCTGAAGGTCTCCGCCGCCTCCGCCCACCTGCTCACGCACACCGGGCCGGCGCTCGTCTTCGACCGGATCGAGGAGTACGTAGTCGCCGCCGACGATCTGGACCTCGATGTCACGCCGGACACCGTGATCGTGGTCCGTAACGCCGGCCCACGCGGCTATCCCGGCTTTCCGGAGGTGGGGAACGTGCCGATGCCACGGCGACTGCTCGCCGACGGCATCACGGACATGGTGCGGATCTCCGATGCCCGTATGAGCGGCACCGGGTACGGCACCTGCATCCTGCACGTGGCCCCGGAGGCGTCGGTGGGCGGCCCGCTCGCGCTGGTGCGTACCGGGGACCTGGTCCACGTCGACGCCTCCACGCGGCGTCTGGATCTGCTTGTCGACGACGCGGAACTCGCCCGACGCCGGGCCGCCTGGCAGCCACCGCCGCTGACGGCCGACCGGGGCTGGACGCGGCTCTACAGCGAGCACGTCCTGCAGGCCGACAGGGGAGCTGACCTGGACTTCCTCGTCGGTGGCAGTGGCAGCGCCGTGCCCCGGCACTCGCACTGAGCCAGCCCGTGGACCCGCTGGGCGTGCGGCCCGGCGGCGAAACACCCTCGGCGGGCCGGTGATCGGGCACCGGCCCGCCGAGGGGCTCACGCAGCGGTGGATTCAGCTTCCGGTGCAGGTGGCGGTTGCGCCGCTACCGTTCCCGGTGCCCTGGAACCCGAAGGTGGCAGTCTGGCCGGCGGCCAGTCGCCCGTTGTAGCTCTGGTTCGTGACGGTGACGGTGCCGCTGGTTCCGCTGGCGACGCCGTTCCACAGCGAGCTCACCGACGCTCCGCTCGGCAGGTTGAGGGTGACGCGCCAACCGCTGAGCGCGGCGCTTCCGGCGGTGACGGTGACGTTGGCGACGAATCCGCCGTTCCACTGGTCCGCGACGGCGTAGACAGCGGTGCAGGCGGGGCCGCCGGTCGGAGGTGGCGTGGTCGGGGGGTCGCTGGGCGGCGGCGTGCTCGGCGGCGGTGTGGTGGGCGGGGGTGTGGTCGGTGGCGGCGTGGTGGGCGGCGGGTTGTCGCCGAGCGTCAGGTTCTTCTGCTGGACGGTCCACTGGGTGCGGCACAGTCCGCAGTTGGCACCGACGAAGTTGCTGCCGGCGGTGGTGTCGCCCTTGAGGCGCCACTTGAGGTAGAGCACCGCCACGCGGCCGAACTCGCCGCCGTTGGTCTGGTCGTAGGTGCCGCCGTGCCCGACGTTCAGGTTGCCCATGAAGGCGGGCAACCCGGCCGGGAGCTTGCCCCAGTCGTCAATGGCGTTGGGGTAGGCGATGTCGCTGGGGCCGCCGACGAAGTAGGCGATCGGCTTGGTCAGCCTCCGGAGTTGGTAGTCGTCGGCGTCGTTCAACAGGCCGCTGCTGAAGATGCCCGTCGTGGTGACCCGGGGATCGCCTGAGACGGCGTACGCCTCCAGACCTCCGCAGGAGAAGCCGGCGACGGCGACCTTGGACGTGTCCAACCTGTTGAAGTACTTGCTGCCCTGCCGGGAGTTCTCCGCGACGGCCCAGTCGATGGACTGGGTGAGCATCTGGGAGTTGGTCGAGCCGGATCCGTTCGGAGCGCCGTTGGCGATGGCGAGGAAGCCGTGGGAGGCGATCTCCCGGAGGAAGTTGCCCTGGGAGAGGCCGTTGGCTGAGCAACCGCCGTTGCCCCACACGAAGATGGGGAGGCGTTCGGACGGGAGTGTCTGCGGGCGGAAGATGGTGTGGTTGGCAAGGGTGGTCGACGTCTCGTAGTCAGCGGGGTAGGGCCCGGAACCACCGACGGCGGCATTGGCAGGTGTCGCGCCGAACGCCATGAACATCGAGGCGACCGGGACGATGAGTGCCGCCAGCCCCGCGCCGATCTTCGATCTTCTTCTCATGGAACTCCTCCAGGGATGTGCTCCCTCCGCAGGCGGCGGCGATCGTGCGATCACGCCCCGACCAGGGCGGTCGGCGCGGGCGCGGGCCGGGTGGATGTGGGCGGCGTCCACCATCCGGCTGGGGTTTCCGCGGCGATCCGACGGGAGCTGTGGGCAGTTGTTAACCCCATTGTAACGAAAACTGTCTATGTATTGCCGGCTTGCCTCGTCAGGCGGCGACGGCCGCGATGGCACCGTGCGGCCGGTGGCGGTCGTCGCCGGGCCGCCGCAGACGCTCGACCTCCGTGAAGCCGGCTCGCGCCAGTCGCGCGGAGACCTCGTCGAAAGGCCAGCGGTACGCCGTGACGACCTTGTGGTCGAAGGCGGCGACCTCCTCGACGCCGCCGTCGAAGAGGCCGAGCACAAGCATTCCGGACGGTGAGATCGCTCGCCGGAACTCGACGAGCACGCCGTCGAGATCCTGCGGCGGCAGGTGGATCAACGAGTACCAGGCCAGGATGCCGGCCAGGCTGCCGTCGGCAGCGTCGAGGTGGTGCAGCGACCCCACGTGGTAACGACCGTCCGGATGGGTGGCCCGCGCGTGGGCGACGAACTCTCCGACCAGGTCGACACCCGTCGCGTCGACGCCCAGCGAGCGGAGATGGTCGGTGAGGTGGCCAGGACCGCAGCCCAGGTCGAGCACCGGGCCGGGGTGGCCGCCCAGATGCCGCCCGATGAAGGCGAGGTCGTCGGGATGGACCTGCTCGCGTGTGCCGAACAGCCCGATGTACGCCTCGGCGACGGACGCGTACGCCTGCCGGACCCGTTCCAGGTTCACTGGCCGACTATAGGAGACCGGCCCGACGTCTACAGGCTCCTAGTGGAGCACCTCGGCGGTCGGCATCCAGGGCGACCGACCGACGGGCATGTCGGCAAGCCAGGTGTCGGCCAGGTCGGCGAGCGGGACGTCGAGGGCCCGGCTGAGGCACACGACGGTGCCGAACGCCGGTGCGGGAAGCCGGCCCGCCTCGATCTTGCGCAGGGTTTCGGGGGAGATGCCGGCTGCCAGGGCCACCTCGACGAGACTGCGGCTGCCACGCGCGGCGCGGAGGGCAGCTCCGAGGCGCTGGCCCGCTGCGATCTGCTCGGCGGTGAGGGGTTGGCGAACCATGCCAGAAGGATAGCCCTCGGGGGAGCAGGCCGTCCGGCGTGGTATAAAAATACCGCAACCGGGAGAGGGAGATATGGCGTGATCGAGCTCAAGTCCGCCGAGGAAATCCGCCAGATGGCGGTAGCCGGCCAGTTCGTCGGCGAGCTGCTCGCCGAGCTGAGTGGTGTCGCCGCCGTCGGCGTCAACCTGATGGACCTCGAACACCACGCCCGCCGCCGGATCGCCGAGCGCGGCGCCGAATCCTGCTACTGGGACTACGCGCCCTCCTTCGGTCGCGGCCCGTTCCGCAACGTCTTGTGCCTGTCGGTGAACGACGCGGTGCTGCACGGACTGCCGCACGACTACGTCCTTCGCGACGGCGACCTGCTCAGCATCGACATGGCGGTCGGCATCGACGGCTGGGTCGCCGACTCCGCGCTGTCGGTAATCGTGGGCACCCCCGACCCGGCCGACGAGAAGCTGATCGAGGCCACCGAGGTCGCGCTGGAGGCCGGCATCGCCGCCGCTCAGCCCGGCGGTCGACTCGGCGACATCTCCGCCGCGATCGGCGAAGTCGCCCGCTCCTACGGCTACGGCGTCAACGCCGAGTTCGGCGGCCACGGCATCGGCCGGACCATGCACGAGGCTCCGCACGTGTCCAACGACGGCCGCGCCCGCCGTGGCCTGAAGCTCGCCCCCGGCCTCACCATCGCCATCGAGCCCTGGTTCTGCCGTTCCACCGATAAGATCAAATTTGATGAGGACGGCTGGACGATCCGCTCCGCCGACGGCTCCCGTACCGCCCACTCGGAGCACACGGTGGCCATCACGACCACCGGCCCTCAGGTGCTGACCCGCCGCCCCACGCCCGACATCGCCTCGGGTGGCCCCACCGAACGGTCCGCCAGCGCGTCCTGACCCGCGCGCCCGGCCTCGGGACCGGCGCTCAGCTGACCGAGGTGGCCGGCGGCGGCACCGGAAGCGCCGATCCGTAGCCGACCTCGATGATCCGGCGGGTGGTCTCGGCGTAGGCATCCTGGCCGATGGGTGCGAAGGTGCCGAGCCCGTCGACATAGCGGTTGAACATGCAGAACGCCGCCGCGATCAGCACAGTGTCGTGGATCTCCAGGTCGGTGGCGCCCTCGGCGCGGGCGTCGGCGACCAGCTCAGAGGTGACGTTACGGCCGCTGATCTGAACCGCGCCGGCGATGCGCAGCAGTGCCCGCAGTTTCGCCGAGATCGGGGCGGTGTCGATGTCGGCGCGTACCTGATCGACGAGGTTCATGCCCTCGTCGAGCTGCGCCGCGGCGAACGCCGAGTGTGACGAGCAGCAGAACGTGCACTCGTTGCGCCCGGAGACGTACGCGGCGATCAGCTCCCGCTCGCCAGCGGGGAGCGAGTGCGGAGCGCGCAGCAGCACCTCGGCAAGCTCGTTGAGCGGCTTCGCCGTCTCCGGCCGATACATCATCGGGCCGGTGATGCCGGGAAACTGCTTCTCGTCGAGGCCGAGATCGATGTGCGCCATGGTCGTCATGCCCTTTCCGCCGTCGCGACAGACCCGACCACCCGGGCGGGGCGGCGTGACCGCCGCGCGACAATGCTCCCATCCGGCAGTCGTAGGGGTTTCTTTCATCGTGCTCTCTGTGACGTCACCACAGCGGGCTGTCAGCACACGCGGGCGGGATGTGACGCCCCGGTCGCGGTAAGTGCGCAATCACGAAGAACAATCACGGTCCGCCACTGTCTAATGTGCCCCTTGAGATATCCAGCCACCTAGATGGAGTGCACATGAGCGTGGCCAAGGAAAGCACCGCACGTCCCGGGCTGATCGGTGCGATCAACACAGCGCACCATCGCACGGTCCTCTGGTTGTACATGGCCGTCGTGCTCGCGCACTGGGCCGAGCATCTGGTGCAGGCGTACCAGATCTGGGCGCTCGGATGGGCCCGTCCGCAGGCGCGCGGCGTCCTGGGCATGCCGTTCCCGTGGCTGGTCAGCTCCGAGTGGCTGCACTACGGCTACGCGATCGTCATGCTGATCGGCTTGTTCCTCCTGCGCCCCGGGTTCGTGGGCCGGGCGAAGACCTGGTGGACCGTCGCACTGGCGATCCAGTTCTGGCATCACATCGAGCACCTGCTGCTGCTGTTGCAGGTCCAGATGGGCTTCGTGCTGCCCGGCGCGACCGGCCCGAGCAGCCTGGTCCAGCTCGTCGTGCCCCGGGTCGAGCTGCACCTGTTCTACAACTCGATCGTCTTCATCCCGATGCTCGTCGCCATGTACCTGCACCTGCGGCCCAACGATCGAGAGTTGCGGCAGATGCAGTGCACCTGCGTACCCAAGGGCCAGCGCCGGCTGACGCTCGCGTCGTCCCTCGGCTGAGCGGGCCGCCTTGTCCGCCGCGCGCCGTACCCTGGCGGTCGCCACAGCCCTGGCCTCCGTGGGAATCGCCGCCGTCGTCTGGTTCTCCCTCCGCCAGGCGGACGCCGAACCGGCCCGCGTGCAGGCGGTGACGCCTGCCGACGGCTCGGTGCTGTCGACCACCCCGGACGCGGTCACACTGCGGCTCTCGACAAGTGCCGACCCGGTGCTGTCGCACATCACGGTCCGCGACAGCACCGGGAGCACCGTCAACGACGGACAGGTCAGGAAGACCGGGGAGACCGGGCTACGTCAACCGGTACGCGTCACACTGGCCGGCGACTACAGCGTCGCCTACCACATCACCTTCACCAACGGGCAAGACGACAGCGGTGTGCTGCGGTTCAGCGTGGGCACCGGCACGGCACCCCGCGACACCGGCGAGATCCCCGATGCCGTTGCGGACAGCGGGGGCCACGCCCACGGCATCGACCCGTTCGGTGCCACCCTGCTTGTCGTCGACGGCATCGTGCTCCTGGTCGTGCTCGCCCTGCTGATGCGGCCCGCACGTCGCCGTCCCGCCGTTCCGTCCGAGTCGATCGACCACGGTTAGGCAGCGGGCGCTGCTCACCACGGGCGGATGAGACACATCCCGCCCGTGGTGGGCCTGTCCATCGTGGTCAGCGCGTCAGGCACGTCGTCGAGGCCGATGGTGCGGGTGATCAGGTCGGCCGGGCGCAGCACACCGGCAGTGACGAGCCGCAGGAGCTCCGGGTAGGCGTGCGCGGCCATGCCGTGGCTGCCGAGCACCTCCAACTCGTACGCGATCACGAGTTCCATGGGCAGCGTGGGGCGGCCCTGGGCGGGAGGCAGAAGCCCGACCTGGACGTGACGCCCCCGACGCCGCAGGCTCTCGACCGACGCGGTGCACGTGGCGTGGCTGCCGAGGGCGTCGAGGGACAGGTGTGCTCCGCCGCCGGTCACGTCCCGTACGGCGGCGGCCACCGCCGAGGGTCCGTCGAGGGCGCTGCCGTCCAGGCACACTGTGGCACCGAAGCGGCTGGCCAGGTCGAGTGCGCCCGGGGCGACGTCGACCGCCACCACCTGAGCGCCGCAGGCCACGGCGATCATCACCGCGGACAGCCCCACGCCACCGCACCCGTGCACCGCCACCCACTCGCCCGCCGTCACCCGCCCCTGGTGCACCACAGCGCGGAACGCCGTGGCGAACCGACAGCCGAGCGCCGCGGCGGCCGGGTGGTCCAGCCCGTCGGGAAGCCGGATCAGGTTGACGTCGGCGTCGTGCACCGACACGTACTCGGCGAACGACCCCCAGTGGGTGAAGCCGGGCTGCGTCTGCCGTTCGCAGACCTGCTGGTCGCCGGCCAGGCAGGCCGGGCACCGCCCACACGCGCACACGAAGGGCGCGGTGACCCGGTCGCCGGACCGCCAGCCGCGTACGCCCTCGCCGACCGCCGTGACGACACCGGCGAACTCGTGACCGGGCACGTGCGGCGGGCGAATGTCGGGATCGTGTCCCTGCCAACCGTGCCAGTCGCTGCGGCACAGGCCGGTCGCCTCGACCCGGATGACAGCGCCTCCGGGCGGCGGCACCGGGTCCGGGACGTCGCGGACCTCGGGGCGGGCACCGAACTCGTCGAAGATCACGGCACGCATGGCCCGTATCCTCACATGTCCGCTGGTCAGGACCGCAGGTGCCCGCCGGGGCCGGCCGCTGTGGTCGGCCCCGGCGGACACGCCGGTCAGGGCGCCCAGGGTGCGGCGATGTTCCAGGTGCTGTCCGCCGCCCACAGCGTCGGCGTGTTGTACGCGTCGCCGCCGGCGCCGTTGCTGAGCCAGACCTCCGAGTTGTAGTGCCGCAGGTACCTGCCGCGGAAGTTGTACGACTCCAGCGAGACACCGCTGCCGGTCAGGCCCACCCGGGCGCACCAGGTGGCGTCCTCGCGCAGCAGGACGCTCCCGTCGTTCGGGGAGTTGCGGACCCGGGATTCCTGGTGTCGCAGGAACTGACCGGGGAAGTTGACCGACTCGAACGAGTAGCAGGTGGCGTCGGCCAGGCCGGCCCGGATGGTGTACGTGGCGTCGCTCTTGAGCAGCGTCGAGCTGCCCGCCTCGACGACCTCTGTGAACGCCAGGCTGTTCTGGTGGCGCAGGTAGCGGTTGGTGTAGCCGGGGGTGGTCACCTGCAACGACCGTCGGGCGGCGACAGGAAGCGCGACGGGCGCCGAGCTGCCGATCGACTTGGAGGCGTTGATGAGGGCGGTGTTGGCGGCGCGGACCCGGGCCTGATCCATCTTGACGACCTGCCGGTCGTAGGTGAGGAAGCCGTTCAGCTCGCCCTCCTGGTCGGTGATCTCGGTGTAGACGGTCGCGCTGAGCCCTTTGCCGATCATCAGGTTCTGGGTGCCCTGCACCAGACCCACATAGCGGTCGGTGAGCGCCGCCGATGTGGGTTGCCACTCGTAGGCGAAGAACTGGCCGTTGGGGCTGTACTCGTGGCCCGGCGTGTGCAGGCCCAGACCGCCGAACTCGCCGAGGACGGCGATGCGGCTACCCGACGGCGAGGGGGAGTCCGGCCCCAGGTAGACGTGCCAGTCGTCGATGTCGCCGTTGCCGGGGTTGCCCAGCGACTGGCAGCAGTTGTAGCCGCTGTGGGTGTTGACGAGTCGGGTCGGGTCCTGGTTCTTGATGTTCTGCCCGACCCGGCGGGTGTCGGCCAGGTTCCGCTCACCCCAACCCTCGTTGTACGCGGTGTAGGCGACGACCGCCGGAGAGCTGCGGTGCTCGTCGACGATCTCCCGTGCCTCGGTCTCGAACTGCGCCTGTTGGGCGTCGGTGGCGTCGACGTTCTGTGCGGTCATCGACGGGATGTCCTGCCAGACGAGCAGGCCGAGGCGGTCTGCGTGGTAGAACCAGCGCTGCGGCTCGACCTTGATGTGCTTGCGAACCATGTTGAAGCCGAGGTCCTTGTGCTTCTGCAGGTCGAAGGCGAGCGCGGCGTCGGTGGGCGCGGTATACAGCCCGTCCGGCCAGAAGCCCTGGTCAAGTGTGCCGACCTGGAACACGAACTGACCGTTGAGCTTGGGGCGCAGCACCCCGTTCACAAGGCCCGTGGTGATCTCGCGCATACCGAAGTAGTGCATGGTGCGGTCGACCGTCGCGCCGCCGGCGTTGCGCAGCGTGACCCGCAGGTTGTAGAGGAACGGGTCGTCGGGAGACCAGCGGCGCGCGTTGGGCACCGGCACGCTGAACTCGGTGAAGCCGCCGGTGGCCGAGCCGACCACCGTGGTGCCGTTCAGCGCCTCGGCGAACACGCTGTGACCGCTGACATCGCCTCGGGTGAACACCCGTACGCGCAAGGTGTTGTTCGTGAGGTTCGGGTAGACGTCGACGCTGCTGATCGACGCGGCCGGCACCGGTTCCATCCACACCGTCTGCCAGATGCCGGAGCTGGGCGTGTAGAAGATTCCGCTTGGTGTCTTGGTCTGCTTGCCGATCGCCGGGAGGCTGCCGTTCTGCCGGGTGTCGGTGGGGTCCCACACCTTGACGACGATCTCGTTCGAGCCGGCACGCAGCTGCGGTGTCACGTCGAAGCTGAAAGCGTCGTAGCCGCCTGTGTGCGCCCCGACGCGTACGCCGTTGACCCAGACGGTGCTCTGCCAGTCGACAGCCCCGAAGTGCAGTAGTGTCCGCCGTCCCGCCCAGTTCGGCGGGACGGTGACCGTACGCCTGTAGAACAGGTAGTTGCGGTTGTCGTTGGCGGCCCGCTGGATCCCGGACAGGGCGCTCTCCACCGGGAACGGGACGTTGACCCGCTCGGGCAGGGTGGTGCCGAACTGCGGGGCGTCGTCGGTGGCGGACTGCCGAAGCTGCCACTCGCCGTTGAGGTTGAGCCAGTCCGGTCGGGTCATCTGCGGTCGCGGATATTCCGGTAGCGGTGTGCCGACCAGTGCCTGACTGGTCCACGGGGTGGTCAGCGGGGGCGTCTTGGCCGGGGCGGCCTGTGCCGGTCGGGTGGGCGCGGCGAGCACGCCGGCGATCAAGGTGAGGAGCAGGAGCAGGAGCAGGAGCAGGAGCAGGGGCAGGGCGGGGCGGATGTGGACTCGACGTGTCATGCCGTCTCCGGGGGACGAGTCGCCACGGGCGGTGCAGCGGGCCCGAAGCGCGCGGGCGGTGGGCATCCGGTGGTCGCTGAGCGGGGTGGAGGATGTCGGCGGGAGTTCCAGCGGCGACCATCGGCAACATTATTGACACCCGTCGTTATCTATATAACGTTATAGAGGAGGGCGGCGGCCCGGTCAATCCTTGTTCGTCGATGCATACTCAGGTGTCCTCGCCGACCGTCATCCCAGGCGGCATCCGGAAAGGGTGAGTCGATGGGCGTCAGCCTCAAGGACATCGCCGAACGCGCCGGCGTCTCGCTGGCCACGGTCTCCAACGTGGTCAACGGATACCGGCCGGTGGGGGAGCGGACCCGGCAACGGGTGCAGCAGGCGGTCGACGAACTCGGCTACAGCCCCAACCTGAGTGCCCGGCACCTGCGCCGGGGGCGTACCGGCCTGATCGCCCTGGCCATCCCGGAACTGACAAACCCCTACTTCGCCGAACTCGCCGAGATCGCCATCCGGGAGGCGGCCGGCCACGGCTACACACTTGTCATGGAGAACACCGCCGCGGACCGCGATGCGGAACAACTGCTCCTGGACGGTTCACGGCGGCAGACCATCGACGGCCTGATCCTCAGCCCGGTGCGGGTCGGCCGCGCCGAGGTGCTCGACCGCAGGGCCGGCAACCCGCTGGTGCTCATCGGTGAGGGCGTCTACGACACGCCGTACGACCACATCGCCATCGACAACGTGGCCGCGAGCCACGCGGCGATCCGGCACCTGGTGGGGATCGGTCGCCGCCGGATTGCGTTCCTCGGAGCGCCACCCGGCGACGACAGGCAGTCCGCGCAGTTGCGCCTCCGTGGCTATCGGGAGGCACTGGACGCCGCCGGTCTGCCGTTTCACCAGCAGTTGGTCGCCCGCACCGACGGGTTCGACAGGGCAGAGGGCAAGCGCGCCATGCACGACCTCCTTGCCCTCGACGAGCCGCCTGACGCGGTGTTCGGCTACAACGACCTGGTGGCGATCGGCGCGCTACGCGCCCTGACCGAGGTCGGCCGTCGGGTGCCGGAGGACGTCGCGGTGATCGGCATCGACGACATCGAGGACGGGCGGTTCGGCAACCCGACGCTCACCACCATCGCGCCGGACAAGGAGGCGATCGGCCGGCTCGCGGTGCGGCGCCTCGTCGCCCGGATCGAGGGAACGCCGGTGACGGGTCCGCTCACGGTGCAGACACCGTTCCGGCTGATCCGCCGCGAGAGCACCGGCGGACCGGCCACCTGAACCGGCCGGCGCCCGCGCCCGCCGCGCCCGCCGTAACCACCAGATTCGGCACTTGAGTGTCAGACGGTGATGACCACCTTGGCGCGGGCGTGTTCACCTTCGAGGTACCGGATGGCGTCGGGCACCTCGTGGAGTTGATAGGTCCGGTCGACGACCGGTGTGAGGCTGCCGGCCTCGATGTGGGCGCGGAGCGTGTCGAGGTGCTGCCGGCTGGGCGTCGTGGCGAGGGTGACGATGCGCTGCCGCACGAACGGCGTCAGCAGTCGCCCACGGGCGAGGAGCCAGACCGGCCCGAGGAGGCTGCTGCCGCGGTACACGCCCCCGCCGGAGAGCACAAGCGTCCCGGTCGCTGTCAGCGCCCGCCGCAGAGCGGTGAGTGAGCGGTTGCCGACCAGGTCGAGCACGACGTCGTACCGGCGACCGTCCCGGGTGAAGTCGTCGCGGGTGTAGTCGACGACGTGGTCGGCGCCGAGGCTGCGGACCAGGTCGACGTTGCGGGTGCTGCACACCCCTGTCACTGTCGCGCCGAGCGCCCTGGCCAGTTGGACGGCCAGGGTGCCGACGCCCCCCGAGGCCCCGTTGACGAGGACGCGGTGGCCGGGCTCGACGTTTCCCACATCGGACAGCCCCATGAGCGCTGTGACGCCGGCCAACGGCAGCGCGGCGGCCTGTTGCGGTGTGAGGTTCGCCGGGATCGGTGCGACAAGGCTCGCGGGCACGCACACGTACTCGGCGAAGGCGCCGTTGGCGTCGCCGAGGTCGCCGAAGACGGCGTCGCCGGGGCTCACCTGCCGGACGTGGGCGCCGACCGCCTCGACGCGGCCTGCGAAGTCGCGCCCCCGGATGCGTGCTCGGGGCCGTGACCGGCCCATGGCCAGCCGCGCCATCCGTGGTTCGCCCCGCATGGCGTGCCAGTCGTACGCGTTGAGCGCGGCGGCCTCGACCCGCACGAGCACCTCGTCGGCGGTGGGCACCGGTGTGTCGACGTCGGCGAGCCGGAGCGTCTCGGGCGGTCCGTACCGGTCCTGGACGATCGCCTTCATGCTTCCCCCTCCCTGGAAGGTGTACGGCGTACACCTCATGGCAATCACTGTAGGTGTACGCCGTACACCAGTCAATGCGGTTATGGTTTCAACCGCTGCCCGAAGACGAGGATCGAGATGGTTGAGCCTGTGGAGACGCTGCGCCGGACGCCGCTGAGCAGGGATCGCATCCTGCGCGCCGCCGTCGCGCTCGCCGACGAGGCCGGCATCGAGTCGCTGAGCATGCGCAACCTCGCCAAGGACCTTCAGGTCGTGCCGATGGCCCTCTACAAGCACGTGGCCAACAAGGACGAGCTGCTCGACGGCATGATCGACGTGGTCGTCGCCGAGATCGACCCGCCGACGGTTGGCGCCGACTGGAAGCAGGCGGTCCGCCAGCGCATCCTCTCCGCGCGGCAGGCGCTGCGCCGCCACCCCTGGGCCCCGCTCGCCATCGACACGCGCAACATGGCGACGCCGGCCGTCCTCGCGTACCTCGACTCGATGGTCGGCACGTTCCGGGCCGGCGGGCTCTCCGCCGACCTCACCCACCACGTCATGCACGCGATGGGCAGCCGCATCCTGGGCTTCAGTCAGGAGCTGTTCGACGACTCCCGTCGTGTGGGCCGCTCCGGCGCGCCCCCCGAGCCCGCCCCGTCAGCAGCCCTGCCGCCGGAGGTCGCGGCCCGCTTCCCACACCTCGCGGAGATCGCCACGGCGGCGTCGCACGACGACGGGTCGGTCGTGGGGCAGGGCTGCGACGACCAGTTCGAGTTCGAGTTCGCGCTGGACCTGCTGCTGGACGGCATCGAACGGCTGCACCGACAAGGCTGGACGTCGTAACGCCGCCCGCGCGGAGCCGCAGACGCTGGCCGAGCGCGCTCGAACATGGAAGTAGTGGCCTCCCGGCGCGGGGCAGGCCACTACTTCCTGGATCGAGCGATCATGCGATGGAGGGCGGCGGTCAGCGCGCCCGCGCCTGCGCGATGATCCGTCCCCGTTCGGACTCGGGGAAGCGGTCGAGCATGGCGCGCACCTCGTCGGCGCTCACGTTGGCGCCGAACAACTCGCTACCCGGTTCGAGGCGTACACCGTCGGCGAGGTCGCCGGCGACGACCGGGTCGAAGCCCAGCGCGTCCACGAGGGAGGCCGCCGCGGCGCGGTCGGCGGGGTCGTCGCCGGCGATGGCGATGGCCTTGCGGTCGGCCGCTCCCGCAGGCCGCGCCCCCTCCTCCAGATCGTGGTAGCCCATGTGGTTGAACGCCTTGACGACGCGTGAGCCGGACAGGAACGCCTGGACGGTCTCGCTTGACGAGGTGCCCGGGTCGGTGAGGTCGTCGCGGATGCCGTCGACCTCCCACCAGTAGTTCATGGCGTCGACAACGAGCTTGCCGCGCAGCGCCTCGACGGGAAGGGCGCGGTACTTGCCGAGCGGGAGGGCGAGGACGACCAGGTCGGCAGCGGCCGCCGCGTCGACGGCTGTGGTGGCGACCGCTCCGGGCGTGAGCACCTCGACGGTGAGGGCGATCTTCTCCGGGTCGCCGGAGCCGGCGATGAGCACCCGGTAGCCGGCGGTGAGGGCGAGCCGGGCGATCACCGTGCCCACCTTGCCGGCGCCGAGGACAGCGAGGGTCTGGCCGTTGTCGTGCATGTCGTCCTCCGTTGTGCCGTCGAGCGGGCGGATCAGCTGGCCAGGATGTCGCGGACCATGGGGATCACCGTCGAGCCGTACAGTTCGACGGCCCGCATCCGTGCGCTCACCGGCTGCGCTCCCGCCGTGTAGATCAGGTCGAACCGGCCGACGCCGAGGCTGCGGATCGCAGCGGCCACCCGGCGCGCCACTGTCTCCGGCGAGCCGATGTAGAGCGAGCCGTGTTCCACCTCGGCGTCGAACTCGGCGCGGCGGATCGGCGGCCAGCCGCGCAGCGCGCCGATCCGGTTGCGCATGACGCGGTAGTGCGGCCAGTACAGCTCCTTGGCCTCTTCGTCGGTGTCGGCGATGAAGCCCGGCGAGTGCATCCCGACCGGGTGCGCGGTAGTGCCGAGTTGCTCCGCCGCCCGGCGGTAGAGATCGGTGTAGGGCGCGAAGCGTTCGGGCGAGCCACCGATGATGGCGAGCATCAGCGGCAGACCGTAGCGGGCGGTACGCACCACCGACTGCGGCGACCCGCCCACGCCGACCCAGGTGTTCAGGCGGCCCGATTCGGTCTTCGGGTAGACGTCGGCGTTGTCCAGCGAGGCACGCAGGGTGCCGCTCCAGGTGACCGGCTTCTCGTCCAGGAGCTTCACGAACAGCTCGATCTTCTCCTCGAACAACGTGTCGTAGTCGCGCAGGTCGTAGCCGAAGAGGGGAAAGGACTCGGTGAACGAGCCGCGGCCCAGGATGACCTCGGCCCGGCCGTTCGACAGCGCGTCGACGGTGGCGAACCGCTGGAACACCCGGACGGGGTCGTCCGAACTCAGCACCGTCACGCCGGAGGCGAGCCGGATACGCGAGGTGCGGGTGGCGATGCCGGCAAGCACGGTCTCCGGTGTCGACACCGAGTATTCCGGCCGGTGGTGCTCGCCGAGCGCGATGACGTCGACGCCCAACTCGTCGGCAAGGACCGCCTCGTCGACTACCTGCCGGATGGCGGCGGCGTGCGAGAGCGGCTTGCCGGAGTCGTCCTCCGGTACGTCGCCGAAGGTGTCGAGCCCGAACTCGAGGTCAGACATCTGTGAACTCTCCCTTCGCCGGAGCCGTTGTCGACTCGGTGGTTGACGTGTCAATAGGTGCTAACTTTGTCATTGACACGTCAATTCCGGAGGAGCAGATGACGGAGGCCACACCCGAGCGGCGGCGGCGCCAGCTACCGACCACTGACGAACTACGGATCTGGCGGAATTTCGTTGAGACCACCGCCGCGCTCAACTCCCAGCTCACGTCACGCCTCCAGGTCGAGTCCGCGCTGTCACCGGGCGACTACGTCGTACTGCTCGCGCTGAGCGAGGCGCAGGACCAGCAGATGCGCTCCTCCGCGCTCGCGTCCCACGTCGGGTGGGAGCGGAGCCGGCTCTCCCACCACCTGGGCCGGATGGAACGGCGTGGGCTCGTCAGCCGCCGCGAGTGCCCCACCGTTCCCCGCGGGTCGGAGGTGCGCCTCACGCCGAGCGGCGCGGAAGCCTTCCACCGGGCAACCGTCCCGCACCTGCGCGCCGTGCGTGACCTCTTCGTCGACGCTCTCACGCCGGACCAGCTCCGCGCGGCGGGCGAGATAGCGACGGCGCTTCGCACGCACCTCGACGCGATGCACGAGGAGTGACCGCACGCCTCACGCAACGATAGGCAGGGCAGCCGCCGTCGAGGGCCAGCTCCGAGGATTCCCCGACGCCGTGGGGTGCGCATGCGACACCGCCTACCGGGTACGCCGCTGCTCGACCCACGGGAGGCCGCGATGTGCCCGAAGACCGCCCAGGCAGACATGAGCGTGATGGCAAGCGTCGAGAGCATCGCCACGAAGCTTGAGGTGATCGTCGTACCGGTGTCGGATGTCGACCGCGCGAAGGCGTTCTACGGACGCCTGGGGTGGCGGCTCGACCGCACACCGCCGGGCATCGTCCAGTTCACCCCGCACGGCAGCGACTGCTCGGTGCAGTTCGGCCCGGATCTCACGGCGGCGGCGCCCGGCTCGTCAGTGGCGTACCTGGTCGTGTCCGACATCGCCGCGGCCCGCGACGCGGTGGTCGCCGCGGGCGTCGAGGTGGGCGGCATCTTCCACGTCGGGCCGGACGGCCCGGTCGACGGGCTCGATCCCGAGCGGCGCAGCTACGTCTCGCGGGCCTCGTTCCGCGACCCGGACGGCAACACCTGGCTGATGCAGGAGATCACGACAAGGCTGCCGGGGCGTGTCGAGGGCGGCCTGACGTCGTTCGGCTCGGTGAGCGACCTGGCGGGCGCGCTCCGGCGCGCGGCGGCCGCCCACGGCGAGCACGAGAAACGCACCGGCCAGCGGGACGACGACTGGCCCGACTGGTACGCGGCGTACATGGTGAGCGAGCAGTCGGGAGCCAGGCCGCCGGAGTGAGCCGCGCCGTCACCGCGCCCTGCGCGATGCGCGCTCGTGCCTGTCGACGGCTCGGGCGTGGGCCACCGTGAGCAGTCGGTCGATCTCGGGCAGCATCTGCGGGCCGGGCATGACGATGCTTGCGAAACCGTGCAGCGCATAGCCGGGGTGCGGCACGACGGTGTCCAGCCTGGCGAAGTCGAAGCTGTCGCGGTGCGCCTCGAAGTCGCCGGGAGCGAAGCCGAACAGCCGCTCGAACTCGGCCCGGCCCAGCTCAAGGTTGAGCCGGAAGACGCCGGGTCGGTCGAGCTGCGAGGCTTCGTCGAAGCCGGGTACGTCGTGCTCGACGATCGTGGCGAACGGCTGGCGGCGGTCCGGGCCGACGTAGAAGAAGCGGTCGCCCCACGCGCCTTCCGGTGAGCCGTTCTCGGCTGTCGCGACGAACTGCTCGACGTCGGGCAACGCGAGAATCCGGTCGGCGAGCGTGGCAGGGTCGACGCCTGTCGGAATGTGCAGCACCCCGTCCGCGTGGGCGATCGTGGCCGCGTCGAGCGGGAAGTACCGGTAGTCGTGGGACCTCTTCTCGGCGGCCTCCACGTCGGCGGCGCGGACGTACCGGGGAAGGTCTGTTCCGTCCTGGAGTTTGCCCTCGTACGTCGAGGCGGGGGGCGCGTCGATGCCCAGCGTGGGGCTCGCGCCGAGGCTGCCGACGATCACCGCGTACCTGTCGCCGAGCAGCGCCCCGACGATCGCGCCGGCACCGAACCACTGCTGATCGGTCCCGGCCACTGTCATCGTGCCCGGGTCACGCTGGAGGTGCCTGTTGTGCGCGAAGACAAGCGTCGGCCCCCGGTGAGCCTCAACCTCCCGGATCGCGAGCAGGTTCTCGGCCATCAGCGCGTCCCGGACCTGTGCCAGGCGGGCGAAGCGGGCGTCCTGCGGGAGCGGCGCGGCGGCCTCGGCGTGGTAGCGCAGCAGGGCGAGCGCGCTTGTCGCCCACACCCGCGCCGCCTGCCAACCCTCGGGCCGCTGGGCTGCCCGCAGGTGCAGCTCGGTCAGCAGGTCGTCGGCGATCACCCGCAGCCGGTGGGCGTCGGCGGAACGCCCGATCGACCTGCCCTGCTCCCAGATCGCCGCAGGGTCGCTCCATCGGGCGTCGGCACCGATCAGATCGTCGATCTCGGCGAACCGGTCCGAGCCGAGATAGTCACAGACCTGGGCGAGGTGCCGTCTCGGGCTCGGGGCGTGGTCCATCTCCAGCGGGGCGTCGAAGCCGTGGAACGTCAGGCGCTCGGAGGCCGGCCGGCCCGTGTTCCACTCCCGCATCCACAGCAGCAGGTCACGGTTGGCCGGGGCCGAGCCGAAACCGTGGCTGAACCCCTCGGCGAGCGCGCTGTCGAGCGTCACGCCGGCGTCGCCCCGGACGAAGTCGTCGGCGGTCAGCCCCGCTGCGCGGTCGCTCTCCAGCGCGATTGACAGGTAGCCGCGCTCGACAAGCGACGCGAAGACCTCGTTGCGTATCTGGAGGAAGGCGGATTCGCCGTGTGTGGGCTCGCCGAGCGCGAGCAGGTCCGGCGGTACGGCAGGCAGGTCCAGCGAGAACGTCATTCCATCAACCGTATCGTTGAACCACCCTTTGAAACTTTCGAGCGATCGAGCACTAATGACACAGGCAAAACCCTCAAACGCGGGGGTACGTCGACCGGTCGACCTCGCGCGGACGTACGGCCTCTCCGCGCAGGCCGTACGCAACTACGAGCGAGACGGTGTCCTGCCGCCTGCGCAGCGCAGCCCGAGCGGCTACCGCCGGTTCACCGAGGCGCACGCCAAGGCGCTGGGCGCCTACCTCGCGCTCATCCCCGGCCACGGTTACGCGGCCGGTGGCGAGATCATGCGCGCTGTCAACCGGGGCGAGATCGACACGGCGCTGCGGGTCATCGACCGGGGCCACGCCCTGTTGCAACGTGACCGGGAGACGCTGGACGCTGTCGAGGAGGCCGTTCCGCTTCTCGTCGGAGTCGAACGCGGGCCGCAGGGCCGCGCAGCCGTGCCGATCAGCGTGCTGGCGCACCGGCTCGGCGTACGACCGGCGACAGTGCGCAAGTGGGAGCGCGCCGGACTTCTCCAGCCGGTGCGCGACCCGGTGACCGGCCACCGCCGCTACTCGCCGGACGACGTCCGCGACGCCGAACTCGCCCACCTGCTGCGCCGCGGTGGCTACCGCCTCGACCACATCGCGGGCGTGGTGCGTCAGGTGCGCGAGGCAGGCGGCACCGAACCGCTCGCCGCGTCACTGCGCCAGTGGCGGCACCGGCTCACCGAACGCGGCAGGGCGATGCTCACCGGCGCGGCCCGGCTCGCCGAATACCTCGACAGCGGCACCGGCACCTGACGTCGGTACGCCTGGTCGAACGGGACGTCAACGTCGGGTGCAAGCCGACGCTGCCGGTCGCTCCCCGAGGCCAGGGCGATCAGCATCACGATCAGCGCCCAGGTGTGAGCCCGCCGGGAATGCCGACGGGGAAGGCGCACAGGCCGGTGAGAGTCAACCGCTTGTGGGCGGTGCGCGAAGCGGGCAAAAAATGACTCTCTGCTCTCTATGCTGCATTGGGTAAAGCGAGGTCGATACCTCACGGAACAGTGGAGAACCGATGGCCAGCACTGGATCTGGACAGCCAGCGCGCCCACCGGGCCAGGCCGATCCGCAGGATGCCTACGGCGAGTTCCGCTATCCGATTCTGGTCCTGGCGGTGACCACCACCACCGCCGGTTTCCTCGACTCCTTCGCGTTCCTCCGCTACGGCTCCTTCGTCGCCAACCAGTCCGGCAACGTCCTCTTCATCGGCGTCGGCGCGGCTGGCCGCCAACCGGCCTGGCCGGCCGCGTTGGCCTCGCTTGTGGCGTTCGGCATCGGGGCCGGGCTGGTGGCGCGACTGCGGGCGACAGGCACTGTCCGCACGTCGGCGGCCCGCGGCATCGCCGCCGTCGTGGTCGCCACCGCGGCGTGGTCGGCCGTCAACGTCCTGCTCGAGTACGGCCGCTCCGGCCCGCAGTCCCGGGCGGCGCTCGCTGCCCTCGGTGGCCTGGCCATGGGTTCCCTGGCGACCCTGTTCGTGCGCACGGCCGGGGTCGCCACCACCATCACGTACCAGTCGGGAACCGTCGCCAAGACCGGAGAGCGGATCGTCGGCTGGATCGCCGGCCCCGGAAACAGCCGGTCGCAGGCCCGGAAAGGCTCGCTGCTCGGCCTGCTGACGCTCGCCGCCTACGCCGTCGGCGGCGCGCTCGGCACGCTGGCGCAGCAGTGGCCCCTCTGGGTGCCGGTCTGGGCGACGCTGGCCCTGGCGGCTGTCGCGCTGGCGCTGCGCCGTCGCTGAGCACGGGCGGCTGGAGTTTCCCTCGATACGGCAATGCCGAGGTGCCCCTGCCGTAACCTGGGTGGCCGGTGATGTGGGGCAAGTCGGGCCGCCGCAGCCGGCCATAAACTTGATTTATTCCAAACTAGCGGGCTAAGGTCTGCACGTGACGTCCGACATCGAGGCCCAGCTGCGAGCGGTCTCGCTGCGCGTGACCCGGCCCCGGGTGGCCGTGCTCGCGGCGCTGCGGGATCACCCGCACGTCGACACCGACACGGTGATCGCGCTGGTCCGGGCGGACCACCCCACGATCTCGCATCAGGCGGTGTACGACGTGTTGCGCGCGCTTACCGACACCGGTCTGGTGCGCCGCATCCAACCGGCCCGAGCGACCGCCCGCTACGAGTCGCGGGTGGGGGACAACCACCACCATGTCGTGTGCCGCTCCTGCGGTGCGATCGCCGACGTCGAGTGCGCTGTCGGCCACGCTCCCTGTCTCACCGCCTCCAACGATCACGGTTTCGTGGTCGAGGAGGCGGAGGTCGTCTACTGGGGCGTCTGCCCCAGCTGCGCGACCGAACGCACCTCCTAGTGATCCGCCAGTTCGGAATCCGTCAGTTCGGAAGGAAGTACATGAGCGACACCCAGGACAACCGCCCTGTCAGCCCGCAGGGCGTGGACGAGAAGGCGGCCGCCGGCTGCCCCGTGGCGCACGACTCCGTGACCGCCCACGGCAGTGAGAGCGAGAACCCGGCGATCGACTCGCCGACCCCCAAGACCGGTGGTCGTCCGCGTTCCAACCGGGACTGGTGGCCCAACCAGCTCGACCTTTCGGTGCTGCACGCCCACTCGTCAAAGGGCAACCCGCTGGGAGAGGACTTCAGCTACGCCAAGGAGTTCGCCAAGCTCGACGTCGAGGCCCTCAAGCGGGACATCACCGAGGTCCTCACCACGTCGCAGGACTGGTGGCCGGCCGACTTCGGCCACTACGGCGGCCTGATGATCCGGATGAGCTGGCACGCCGCGGGCACCTACCGCATCGAGGACGGCCGCGGTGGCGCCGGCGACGGTGGCCAGCGGTTCGCCCCGCTCAACAGCTGGCCGGACAACGCCAACCTGGACAAGGCCCGCCGGCTGCTCTGGCCGGTCAAGCAGAAGTACGGCCAGAAGATCTCCTGGGCCGACCTGCTTGTGCTTGCCGGCAACGTGTCCCTGGAGTCGATGGGCTTCAAGACCTTCGGCTTCGGCTTCGGCCGTGAGGACGTCTGGGAGCCGGAGGAGATCTTCTGGGGTCCCGAGGACGCCTGGCTCGGCGACGAGCGCTACGCCTCCGAGAAGGAGATGGTGGCCGGCGTCGGCGCGACCGAGATGGGTCTGATCTACGTCAACCCGGAGGGCCCGCGCGGCAACGCCGACCCGCTGGCGGCGGCGCACTTCATCCGCGAGACGTTCCGCCGGATGGCGATGAACGACGAGGAGACTGTCGCCCTCATCGCCGGTGGCCACACCTTCGGCAAGACCCACGGCGCCGGTGTCGCCGACAACCACGTCGGCCCCGAGCCCGAGGGCGCCCCCCTGGAGGCGCAGGGCCTGGGCTGGCTGAGCACGTACGGCAGCGGCAAGGGCGGGGACACGATCACCAGCGGCCTCGAGGTGACCTGGACCGACCGTCCGACCGAGTGGAGCAACCGCTTCTTCGAGATCCTCTTCGGCTACGAGTGGGAGCTCACCACGAGCCCCGGCGGTGCGAAGCAGTGGGTCGCCAAGGACGCCGAGGCGATCATCCCGGACGCCCACGACCCGTCGAAGAAGCACAAGCCGACGATGCTCACGACCGACCTGTCGCTGCGCGTCGACCCGGCCTACGAGAAGATCTCGCGCCGCTTCCTGGAGAACCCCGACGAGTTCGCGCTGGCGTTCGCCAAGGCGTGGTACAAGCTGCTGCACCGTGACATGGGTCCGGTGGACCGCTTCCTCGGGCCGTGGGTTCCGGAGGCCCAGCTGTGGCAGGACCCGGTGCCGGCCGTCGACCACGAGCTCGTGGGTGACGCCGACATCGCGGCGCTCAAGGCGAAGGTGCTGGAGTCGGGCCTCACGACCGCTCAGCTGATCTCGACCGCGTGGGCCTCGGCCGCCACCTTCCGCTACACCGACAAGCGCGGTGGCGCCAACGGTGCCCGGATCCGCCTTGAGCCGCAGCGCAACTGGGAGGTCAACCAGCCGGAGCAGCTCGCGACGGTCCTGGAGACCCTGGAAGGCATCCAGCGGGACTTCAACTCCGCCGGTGGCGCGAAGATCTCGCTCGCGGACCTGATCGTGCTCGCCGGCTCGGCCGCTGTCGAGAAGGCGGCGCGTGACGCCGGTGTCGAGGTGACAGTGCCGTTCCGGCCGGGTCGCACCGACGCCACCCAGGAGCAGACCGACGTCGAGTCCTTCCGGGTTCTCGAGCCGCGCGCGGACGGGTTCCGCAACTACCTGCGCCCCGGCGAGAAGACCCAGCCGGAGGTGCTGCTCATCGACCGCGCCTACATGCTCAACCTGACCGCGCCCGAGATGACCGTCCTGGTCGGCGGCCTGCGCGCTCTCGGTAACAACGTGGGCGGTGCGCAGCACGGTGTCCTCACCGACCGGCCGGGCGTGCTCACCAACGACTTCTTCGCCAACCTGCTCTCCCCGGGCACCCGGTGGAAGGCGTCGGAGTCCGAGGAGCACGTGTACGAGATCCGGGACCTCGCGACCGACAAGGTGAAGTGGACCGCTACCGCTGTCGACCTCATCTTCGGCTCCAACTCCCAGCTGCGTGCCCTCGCCGAGGTCTACGCCAGCCAGGACGCGCGTGACAAGTTCGTGAACGACTTCGTCGCGGCCTGGACGAAGGTCATGGAGCTCGACAGGTTCGACGTGGCCTGACCACTGCCTCAACCGACGAGCCTCGGTCGATCCTCAGGGGATCGACCGGGGCTCGTTCGTTGTTGCGGCGCGCCGCCGTGACGGGGCCGTGGTGGACAGGCGAGTTTGGGATGCTGTGCCGGTCTACGTGCCGACATCACCCGACTCGAAGGAGCACCGCGATGGCGAAGGTCATCTCCACATTGTTCATCTCGGCCGACGGGGTGGCCGAGATCGACCCCGACTGGCATTTCCCCTACTTCGACGAGAACATGGGCCGTGCCGTCGGCGAGGACTACGACACCTCCGACGTGTTGCTCATCGGCCGCGAGACGTACGACAGTTTCGCCGGTGCCTGGCCCGACCGTGAGGCCGCGGGCGGGGAGGACGCCGGTTTCGCCAAGCAGCTCGGCGACGTCCGCAAGGTGGTCGTCTCGCGTCAGCCGCTGGAGTTCACCTGGCGCAACTCGGAACTCGTCCAGGGCGACCTGGTCGACGCGGTCACCGAGCTGAAGGCCGATGCCGGCATCAGGGGCATCCTCATCCCCGGTTCGATCTCCGTGGTGCAGCAGCTGCTCGCCGCCGGCCTCGTCGACGAGCTGCGCCTGCTTGTGCACCCGGTGGCGGCGCGCAAGGGTCGCCGGCTGTTCGACGAGGGCGAGACGCCGTACCACTTGAAGGTCACGGCGACCGAGGTCTTCCCGACCGGCGTGCTCCGCGTGATCTACGCGCCGACCGGGGCTCCCGCCCCTGTCGGCTACGACGAGGTCACCGACCAGGTCCCCAGCGGCGAATAGCCCGGCCGGGGCGAATGGTTTCGCTCCGCGCGGGACCGGCGCGTCGTGCCGGTCGGACCGCGACGGCCGGTACTCCGGGGATGTACGCCGGCCGACGCCACCCCCGGAGTACCGCCGCCCTCAGGCGAGTGTGCAGGACGCGCCGTTGAGGGTGAACGAGCTGGGCCGTGCGGTGTTACCTGTGTGCGTGGCCTGGAAGCCGATGGTGATCGATCCGTTGGCGGGGATTGTGGCGTTGTAGTTGAGGTTCCTGGCCGTCACCTGCCCCGAGGTGGGGGAGTAGGAGGCGTTCCAGCCTGAGGTGATGGCCTGCCCGCTCGGCAGAGCGAAGGCCAGGGACCAGCCGTTGATGGCGCTGCTGCCGCTGTTGGTGATGGTGATGTTCTCCGTCAGCCCGTTGTTCCAGGCGTTGACTGCCACTGCCACACCGCAGCCGCTGGCCGGCGGCGGGGTCGTCGGAGGCGGAGTCGTCGGGGGCGGGGTGGTCGGAGGCGGAGTCGTCGGCGGCGGGGTCGTCGGCGGCGGCGTGGTCGGAGGCGGCGTGGTCGGCGGCGGCGTGGTCGGCGGGTTGGTCAGGCCGAAGAACGCGAGGGCGGCTGCGGCCATGCCGGCGCTGGGCAGGCTGTGCCCCGCGCCCTGGATGCTGTACGCCTCGACCTGGACGGTGCCGCCGCTGTCGGCGTACCGGCGGCGGTTCCAGTTGGCTTGCGGCGTGTCGGTGGAGGTGGGTGTCTGGCTGAGCCCGAACACGTTCGTCCACTGCTCGATCGTCTCCTGGAGCAGCGAGTACGGAACGAGCGTGTCGGCGGTGCCGTGCCACAACTGCACCCGGGGGCGAGGGCCGGAGTAGCCGGGGTACGCCTGGCGGACCGCGTCGCCCCACTGCTGCGGAGTGCGGTTCATGTTGCCGCCGGTGCACTGGCTGGCCCCGGGCGGGTAGTCCGCCGCGTTGGCGAAGCAGTTGAAGGGCACGCCCATGAAGGCGGCGCCGGCCTTGAACACGTCGGGGTAGAGCGCGAGCATGTGGTTGGTCATCATGCCGCCGGACGAACTGCCAGTGGCGTACACCCGGTTGGGGTCTCCGCCGTACTGCTGCTGCACGTAACGGATCATGGAGATGATCGACACCGGGTCGCTGCCGCCGCCACGGCGCTTGGCGGCGTCGGACCAGGTGTCGAAGCAGTTGCCGAACCCGGCCTGCTGGGTGGCGCTCGGGTAGATCACGACGTATCCGTACCGGTCGGCCAGGCTCGCGAACTCGCTGCCGGAGTAGAAGCCGGGGCCGGACCCGCCGCAGCCGTGCATGGCCACCACGATCGCCGGGTTGGCGGGGCGGTTGTCCGGCACGTAGACGTGCATGCGCATCCGGCCGGGGTTGTCGCCGAAGCTTGTCACCTCGGTCAGCGACGCGGCGTACGCGGGCTGGAACGCGGGGATCACCAGACCGATCGCGGCCACTGACGCGGTGAGGGCGAGCAACAGTTTCCTTCTGATTCTCACGGGGGACGACTCCTTCGCTCAGCTGTGCGGCTGAAGATCGGCCATGCGCGCTCGGATGGCGGGTGTGCCCGGCTGCCCGCGGTGATCGCGCATCGCCTACAACGTGTGCTCGCCCTGTGCCCGGCTCTGTGCGGCGTCGCAATGCAGATAGTGTCGTCTCCGGACCGAGAAGTGTCAATCGACGCACCTCGATCATGGGCGGCAGGTTTCGCGGGCCTCGGAATCCCCGGCCCGCCGCCGGTCCGTCTACAGTCGGTGGACCGATCCTGAGCAGAGCCCGGAGTGCCTGTGACGAGTCCGTTCAACATCGAGGAGATCTATCCGGACGATGGGGAGCACTCGCTCCGGATGCCCCGGCGTCAGGCAGGCAGCTCACCGCAGGGCGTAGCGGTGACCCTGTTGGCGGACTACACGCTGCGGGCCCGCGCCGCGCTCCCGTCCGCCGCCATCGTCGCGCTGCTCGCCGAATCGGGCGTGACGACGGCCGGCGCCCGTGCCGCGATCAGCCGGCTGGCCCGACGGGGGGTCTTGGAGGGCAGCCGGCAGGGACGACACAGCTCCTACCGGCTCACCCAGGCCGCCGCCGTCAACCTCTCCGTCGGCGGCCACTGGATCCTCACCTCCACCACCGCCGCCGAACCCTGGGACGGATGCTGGACGACAGTTGCCTTCTCGCTGCCCCAGGACCGCGGCACGCAACGGAGGGCCCTGCGGGGCCAGCTCCGGTGGCTGGGGTACGCGCCGCTGTACGACGGGCTGTGGATCTCCCCGTACGAGTTGACGCCGCGCGCCCAGGCGAGACTCGTACAGCTCACCAGGGGCGCCGTCACGGTGTTCCGTGGGCGGCAGATCGCGCTCGACGCGGACAGCCGACGCGCTCTCATCGACGCGTGGGACATTGACGCGATCAGCGGGCACTACGAGGAGTTCCTTCAGCGGTGGGCGCCACTGGTGCCGCAGGTGCGATCCGGGGAGGTCGACGGCGCGGCGGCGGTGCGGGCGCGTACCGAAATCATGGACACCTACCGGCGCTTTCCCATCCTCGACCCGCAGCTGCCCCGGGACCTCCTGCCGGCCGGTTGGCTCCGGCAGCCGGCCCGGGAGTTGTTCGCTGCCGTCTACGACGGTCTCGCCGACCCGGCCCAGCGGCACGTACGGGCGGTCGTCGGGCGGTTCACCGACAGCGTGGATCCCGGCATCTCGGCGCACACCACAGCCGACCTGCTCGCCGGGGTGCACGGCGACGCGGGCTGGGTGCCCCCGGCCCGACGGGAACCGCCCACGCACCGGCGGACGGCTGTGTAGCTCGCGCGAAGCGACGCGACGATCAGGAGGCCGGCCGAGGTCCGGCACCCGGGCCCGCCAGCGGCGTCGGCGTGTCCCGCCGGCCGCTGTCGACGCGCGTCGGCGTCAGCGGGCCTTCTTCGTCGGCCGCTTGCGAGGCGGCGTCAGCAGGTCGGCGATCGTCGCGATCGCGGACGGCACGATGCGGTAGTACGCCCAGACGCCGCGCTTTTCCCGCTCGATCAGGCCGGCCTCGGTGAGGATCCGCAGGTGATGGCTCACGGTCGGCTGGGAGAGATTGAGCGGCGCGGTCAGGTCGGTGACCGACGCTTCGCCCTCTGGCGCGGACTGGATCAGGCTGAGCAGCCGCAGGCGAGCCGGGTCGGCGAACGCTTTCAGCACGCCCGCGAGTCGCTCGGCATCGGCGCGCTTGATCGGTTCGCCGGCGAGCGGCGAGATGACAGGCATAGAAGTCTCTGCAGTTCCCACGTCATGCATCGTTCCACCAAGAGTGTCGCTAGACGGGCGGAACCGGACACTTCCCCGATCCAGTGTTGTCGGTATTCGGCCATCGTGAACCGATGTCACGACCGTACGCCGCTATTTCGACAGCGCTCGCTCCAGCTCCGCCTTCGACATCGACCAGCGGCCCTTGATGCCGCGCTGCCTGGCCTCGTTGTACAACTGCTCCTTGGTGCGACCCTTGGCGCCGGTGTGTGAGCGCTTCCCACCGCGATGCCCGGACGACACGTCGGCCACCGACGACCGGCTCGCCGTGCGGGCTTCGCCCGAGCGTGCCCGCTCCTTGTTCACCGTACGGGCGGCGATCTCCGTCGCCCGGCCGGTCGAAACGCCGCGCTTCTCCGCGCTCTCCAGCGTGACCAGTGATGTCGGCGCGACACAGAGCAGCTCCACCAGTTCGGTGATCAGGTGGGCGTTGCTCATGTCGATCTCGCCGACGACGTGGATCAGGCTTGTCGACCCGTCACGACTCAGCGTCAGGATCATGATCGGGTCGATCAGGTGAGCGGAGTGCCGGCCGTTCGCCTCCGGGCGCGGCAGGGGGACCTGGTCTGTCACATGACACCTCCACCCTCGAATCAGGGGATGGCCCGCCCGCCGCGGCCGTGTCGCGGCAGAGTTGACCTGTGGAGGGCGCATGTCTTGACCCGAAACTGACCCTACCCCGTCGCCGACGGTCCTACACAAGGCCACCGCCGCCGGCCCGCATCGGCGTAGCGGAGGGCGAGCCGGGCGAAGGCGTCGCTGAGCTCGGGCGGGCCGACCACCTCGACGTCGGCGTCGAACCTGCCGATGGTTGCGGCCAACCCCGTCCACGACCAGGAGCTGGCCACGAGGCGGCAGCGGCCGGGGCCGAGGTGCTCGACCACGCCGTCGCTGAGGTAGGGGGTGACGGCCTCGGCGGGAAGGTCGAGGATCACCTCCCCCCGGCACGGCCAACCGTCGTAGCCCTGGAACCGGCTGACGACGAAGGTGCTCACGTCCCCGCCGGGCAGCTCGCGGGGCGTGAAGCGAGGCCCGGTGGGCGTCCGAGGGGTGATCCGGTCGACCCGGAACGTCCGCCAGTCGTCGCGGTCGAGGTCCCAGGCCACGAGGTACCAGCGCCCACCCCAGGTGACGACGTGGTGGGGCTGCACCCGACGCGGCCTGATGTCGGCGCCGGGCGCCTGCGGGTGGGCCGGGGCGTAGTCGAAGCGCAGCACCTCGCGAGCGTGCACGGCAGTGCTGAGAGCCAGGAGTACGCCGCTGTCGGCCTGCGGCTTCGGTCGGCCCGACCGCTCGACGGCGGTGACCCGTAGGGCCTCGATGCGGTGGCGCAGCCGCGCGGGCATTACCTGCCGGACGGTGGTAAGCGCACGCGCTGCCGACTCCTCGATGCCCGCACCGGCCGTCGTGGCGATCTGGAGTGCGACGGTGACGGCGATGGCCTGCTCGTCGTCGAACAGCAGAGGCGGCAGTCGGGTGCCGGCGCCGAGCCGGTACCCGCCCTCAGGGCCCTTGCTGGCCACGATGGGATAGCCGAGTTCGCGCAGGCGGTCGACGTCCCGGCGGATGGTGCGCGGGCTGACGGCCAACCGCTCTGCCAGCAGCGCGCCGGGCCAGTCCCGACGCGCCTGAAGGAGTGAGAGCAGCGACAGCAGTCGAGCTGAGGTCTTCGGCACGGCTTCCGATGATGCCAGGAGAAGAGGACACAACCTGACCGCTTCGCCTGCGATCGTCGTCTCGTGCCCGACACCGCGAACGACCGGAAGGAACTCATCACCATGACCGCCACGACCAGCCCGACCACAGCCCTCGACCAGGAACGCGTCGAGCTGCTCGACCAGCTCGCGAGCGCCCGTCTCGCCCTGATCAACACGACGCGTGACCTCAGCGACGAGCAGGCCGGCGAACGTCCCACGGTCAGTGCCCTGTGCCTGGGCGGTCTGATCAAACACGTCGCGTCCATGGAGGACACCTGGATGCGTTTCGTCGTCGAGGGCCCTTCGGCGATGAGCTACGACCTGCCCGAGGGCGTCACCTGGGCCGACATGGCGGCCGGCACCGCCCGGGAGTTTCCGCAGTGGGCGATCGACCACCAGAACGACCTGCGGATGCTGCCCGGCGACACGCTCGCTGAGGTCATCGACCGTTACCGGCAGGTGGCCGAGCGGAGTGTGGAAATCATCGCTGCCGTGCCCGACCTGTCGGCCCGGCAGCCGCTGCCGGCGGCGCCCTGGCACGAGCCGGGTACGGCGTACAGCGTGCGGCGGGTGCTGGCGCACCTCATCGCCGAGACCGCCCAGCACGCCGGACACGCGGACATCCTGCGCGAGGCGCTCGACGGCCGTACGTCCTCGTGACGCCAGCGGCAGAGCACACGAGCGTTGTCACCACGCGGCCGGCCAGCCGCGCGATCCGGCGCGCCGGATGACGGTTCTCGACAACCGGGCGCTCAACCGTGCGACGCTCGCCCGGCAACTGCTGCTCGATCGCGCCGACCTGCCGGTCCTCGACGCCGTCGCATGGCTCGGCGGTCTCCAGGCGCAGGAGCCGCAGGAGCCGTACGTCGGGCTCTGGTCACGGCTGCGCGCCTTCGACCCGGAGGTGCTGTCGGACCTGCTGCTGCGGCGGCAGGTGGTACGCACGCACCTGATGCGTCGGACCGTCCACCTCGTAACCGCCGCCGACGTCCTGACCTGGCGCGCCCGGCACGACGCGATGCTGCGTCAACGGGTGCTCGGGGTTTACCGAGGCGACCTCGACGGGATGGACCTCGACGAGTTGGCAGCGGTGGGCCGGGCGTTGTTTGCCGACGGCGAGCCCCGCACGATGGCCGAGATCGGGCGGGCGCTCGCCGAGCGGTGGCCGGCGCCGGGGCCACGGGCGCTCGGTGAAATGGTGACAGCGCTCGTACCGATGGCCCAGCTGCCGCCGCGCGGGGTGTGGCGCACCAGGGCGGGGGTGCGCAACGTACCGATCTCGTCCTGGTTGGGTCGGGAGGTCGACCCGCCGGCGTCGGACGCTTCCGACCCGGTCGGCCAGGCGTTCGTCCGGCGGTATCTGGCGGCGTTCGGCCCGGCGGCCACGGCCGACCTGCGGGCCTGGTGTGGGCTCGCCGGCCTGCCGGCAGCCGTGGCCGCGCTGCGGGAGACGCTTGTGTCGTTCCGCGACGAGCGTGGCCGCGAACTGCTCGACCTCCCCGACGCGCCGCGTCCCGACCCCGGCACACCAGCACCGGTACGTTTCCTGCCCGCGTTCGACAACGCGATCCTCGGCTACCACGACCGCAGCCGGATCATCGACCACGCCCACCGTGGCCTCTCGGTCGCCGGTGAGCGGGTGGTGCTGGTGGACGGACGGGTGGCAGCGACGTGGACCGTCGACGCGGCAACCGTGCGCGTCACACCGCTGGGCCGCCTCTCCCGCGCCGAGGCCACGGCAGTGACTGAGCAGGCAGGGGCGTTGGCGTCGTTCCTCTCCGACGGCGACAGCGACCGGGTCCGGATCGACAACTGAGGATCGCGGCCGGCAACGGTCGCTCGATGGGGGGTCCTGCGGGGCGTCCGCCGCCCGCCCCGCAGGACCAGGGCAAAGACGGTCAGCCCGCGGTGCAGGAGCGGATCTGCGGTCGGGCGCTGCTGTTGCCGTTGAACATCGTGGTGAAGCCGAAGGTGGCGCCGCTGCCGTTGGAGCGCACCGTCATGACGTTGCCGCTGCTGTCCCAGCTGGCGCTGCCGTTCCAGACGCTGGAAACCTTCTGCGGCGCGGTGAGAGCGACGACGACGGTCCAGGTGCTGGCACCGCTGACGGTCACCGACGTGTTGTACCTGTCACCCCAGACGTTCGTGGTGGTCGCCGCCGCCGTGCAGGTGCCGCCGGCCGGCGGTGGTGTCGTGCTGGGCGGTGGTGTCGTGCCCGGCGGCGGGGTGGTGCCGGGTGGGGGAGTGGTGCCGTCGGGCGCTACCGCGCGTCCGGTGGACGGCGAGATCATGCCGGGGCAGAGGTTGCGGCTCGTGAGGTTGGCAATGATCTGACCGATGGCGTCCCGGGTGTTCTGGATTCCGTCGTGCATGAGGATGACCTGGCCGGCCTGGAGGCGACTGGCGTTGGCCACGATCTGGCTGACGCTTGCGCCGTTCCAGTCCTGCGAATCCACGTCCCAGATCACCTGTCGCATGCCGAGCGACGAGGCGACGGACTGGAGGGTCGAGTTGGTCTCGCCGTACGGGGGCCGGAACAGATTCGGCTGGACGCCGGTGGCGGACTGGATCGCAGAGTTGGTCTGGGACAGGTCGGACTGCATCTGCGACTGGCTCATCGAGGTCATGTGGGCGTGGTTCCAGCTGTGGTTGCCGATCCACATGCCGGCGGCCACCTGGGCCTGCGCCGCGGACCTGTTGTTCTGGACGTTCTGGCCGACGTTGAACATCGTGGCCCGTGCGCCGTTGGCGCGCAGTACGTTCAGCAGCGCGCTGGTGCTGCCGGTCGGCCCGTCGTCGAAGGTGAGCCCGACGTAGCCGTTGCAGGTGGCGGCGCTGGACGGGGTGGCGGTGGCCGCGATGACGACGCCGCACGCCGCGACGGCGGTGGCGACGACGGACAGCAGGGCTCGGAGTCGTTTCGACCGTACGGGCGTCTGGACAGGGACAGTGCTCATCTGGTGCCCCTTCTACCGGGCCGGGTTGTGCGGTGGGGGCGCGTACTCCGGCCGTCCGGGTGGTGGTGGGGAGACCGATCGAAACCCGACGAAGCGGGATCGCATCGACCGTAATGGATCGGAGTATTACAGCGGGAATTCCAACGCGTCAACAACTTCCGGAAGCTCTCCGGAACGCTGGCAGTCGTCCGTCCACGCAGGGCTCGACGTCATACGTGCACATGGTCTCCGCAGGCAAAGGTCGATCATGAGGCCGGACGCGACCTCCGGATGCCGAGATCCGGAAATTCATCGGAACTATCGGCGTCGATTCGATCGCCTGACCATGTGCGCTGCGAGGCATCAGTGGGTGGCACCGACGGGGGCGGCGGCAACTGGACCTGGCAGTCGGTCTCCTGCAGCGAGCTGACCCTCGTACCCTCGGATCGGCTCTGTGGCGCGGCGGCTTCCGGCCGCCGCGCCACGCTGCCGTCACGGCCTGCCAGAGTGCGGATCACCCGCCGGGCGGGCGCGGGCGACGACCTCCTCGGGAGTCATCGGCGCCTTCGGATGATGCGTGAGGCACAGCGGGGTGCGGACCTTGAGGAACGAGAACCCCTCCCCGGCCACGTAGAACTCGCCGCTGCTCAACAGGCCGATGTCGGGCAGCCGTCCGCCCTTGGCCTCGGCCAACTGGCGAGCGGCGTCGATCTGCGCGGGCGCGTTGAGCAGCCCGAAGAACTGCGTCGTCGCGTTGCCGGAGATCTGGTTGTGCAGACCCTTGGGCGCCTGGGTGGCGAAGACCAACCCGAGCCCGTACTTGCGGGCCTGCGAGGCGAGCGCGATGGAGCTGGCCGTGCAGGCCGTGTTGCCGGTCGACGGGGCGAGCGTCTGTGCCTCGTCCATCACGAAGAGGCCGCCCAACGGACGGTCACCCGCCGGGTGCCGCTTGACCCAGGCGAAGAGCGCCATCTGCAACTGGTTGACGAAGCTCTGACGTTCCTGGTCGGAGGTGAGGCCGACGAAGCTGATGACCGAGACCCGTGCCCGCCGGCCCGGCGACGGCGTCAACAGCAACCCCGGGTCGGCCGGCGCGCCGATCCCGCCGAAGAGCGGGTCGGTGACCATCGCCGCCTTGAGCGTCTCGGCCAACTCCTGGGCGAGCTTGTCGGCCCGCGTCAGACGGCTGACCCCCTCGGGCAGCTCCGCGAGGAACTCGGTGAAGCCGTGCAGGCCGACCATGCCGCTGCGCGCGTACGCCTGGAGGGCCTCGGTGAGCACGGCCTTGCCCTGCTGCGCCAGCTTGGTGGGCCGGTCGACGCCGGCCCGCGGCGCGAGGGCCTCCACGGCGGACCGGATCGCCTGGTCGAACTCGTCGGGCCACTCACGCAGCGATGTGAAGTCGGGCAGCGGTTGGAAACTCAGCGGCCGGCCGGCGGTGACCCGGGGCGTCCACACCACCACCTCGGTGTGGGCGAGATAGTCGTCGGCTCGCTCGGCGTCACCGGGGCTCCAGCCGCTCGGTGCCTCGGGCCACGCGTCGCCGAGCCGGGCGAGGTCGTTGTTGGGGTCGAGCACGATCGAGGAGACACCCTGCCGGGCGCACTCCTCGACGAGCCGGCGGATCAGCACGGTCTTACCGGAACCCGAGCCGGCGAACACGACGGCGTGCCGGCGCAGCGACTCCAGATCCACCGCGAACGGCTTGCCACCCTGGACGGTCCGCCCCAAGCCGATCGACCGCCCGTCGGCGACGACCGCCGGGTCGGGCGAATCGGTGGTGACCGGCGCGGTCGCGTCGGCCGTCGTCTCGTCGGTGCCGTCGTCGAGGTGCCCCTGCGGCGAACCTTCCGTGCTGGAGGCCGCGTGGTCAGCCCCCGGCAAGAACCTCCGGAACAGACCCGTGCCGCTGGCCGGGCGGCGGGTGAGCAGCCACTCCTGCAGGACCGCGGACGGCTCGCCCGCCAACACCCGCAGCGCCGCGAAGACCCGCAGGTCCGCCTCCGTCACCGCGCACCGAACGCCGCCGGCCGCGTCGAAGGCGGTCAACACCTCCGTCGTACGCTTGCCCGTCGGCCACGGGCCGTTACGCAGCAGCACCAGTCGCCGTTGCGGCAGGTCCCGGTCCAATCCGGCCATTGTGCACGCGGCCTTGACCCGCGCGGTGACCGCGATCGCGTTGGAGTGTGCGATGGCCCGGAAGCACCAGTGCGCCTCGTTCTCGGTCGCCTCGTCGAGCACCTCGATCAACCGCCCGTGCAGGGCGGGCTTGCGACTGGGCGGCGGATCGTACTTGTAGGCGGCACCCGTCGGCGCCTGCTCGGCGATCCAGGCGGCCAGCCCGGCCGCGAGCAATGGTGGCATCCGCTCGTCCTCGGTGGCCGCGGCGAGCGCGGCCGAAACGTCCGCCGCGTCGACCAGTTCGGCGAAGCGGGCGTCCAGTTCGCGCAGCTTCTGCTCGTCGGCGGCCTGGTCACTGGTCCGGCCGGGCACGACGGCCGGAGTCGCCGCCGTGTCGGCGCCGTCGATGAGCCGGTCGAGTTCGGTGACCTCGTCGCGGTCGCGGCACCAGGCGACGTGGCGGTCCACCCGCCGCAGCAAGGCGCGTGGTGTCAGGGTCGGCGCGTCGGCGAAGGCGGCGGGGTCGATCGGCCAGGTCGGGTGCGGCGGGACGAAGCGCGGTCCCGCGAACGCGTCGGTGAGCCGCTTGGCCACGATGGCCAGGCCGATCTCGGCAGTGGGTATCCGATCCGGCAGAGTCGCCTGCCGGAACCGGTCACTGACCGGCGTGGGCGCGCTGCGCGTCAGCAACTCCCAGGTGTCGGGCAGGCAGGAGACGACGACCAGTGTCCGACGGGTGACGTCACGGAGCTTGAGCAGGCCGTCGGCGATCGGCCCGACCACCCTCGCCTGGGCGTCCTCCAGCCCGGCGTGCTGTTCCCACAGGGAGGTGCTGCTCTGGGCGAACAGCGTGTCGAGCTGGTCCACGGCGATGACCGTCGGGTCCAACGTCAGGGCCATCAGCCGGGAGATGTCCTGCACGATCTGCTGCGGGGTCCGCAGCGCGGTGCTCAGCCCCCACGCCGCCCGCGCTTGCGGGTCGCCCGGCTCGGAGATCAGGTGGGCGTAACCCACGTCCTGCGCCTCGAAGTCGATGGCGCCGTGCAGGACCAGCGCCCGCGCGGTGTCCTGGCAGTCCCGTCCGACCTCCCGGTCACGGGTGCGCAGCCCTCGGATGAAGGTGTCAAGGTGTTCCCGGGTCACCGGCCGGGTCCCAGCGATCGCGTCCCGGACCTCGACCGGCAGGCCGAGTTGGGCGGTGAGCCGGCGCAGGAAGGTACGTAGCTGGGTGCCCCAGCCGATCGCGTCGCGACCCATGCCCTCCACCAGGGCCAGGGCGACGCTCTCCCAGAACGTCTTGCCGCTGACCATGTCCACCAGGAAGAAGTAGCCGCCGTCGCGCTGGACGCGTTCACGAACCGCGCCGAGCAGGTGCGTCTTGCCGGCGCCCGCGCGGCCCTGCATGGCCACCCCGAGCGGCACCGTCGTGTCGTCCGTGCGCGCCCGTCCCGCCCCGCGCAGGATCTCCGCGACCACCTTCTCGTGCAACTCCGGGACGTTGTGCGGGCTGGCCCGCCAGACGTCGTCGGGGGTGACCGCCGGGTTGAGACTCACCGCCTCCAGGGCGGCGCGCTGCTCGTCGGAGATCACGCCGGGCCGATCGCCAGGGCGTGGTTGTCCTCGTTGCCGATCCGCACTGCCGCGGCGCGGTCGCGCGAGGTGAGCGACTTGGTGTTGGCCACCGGAATGATGCGGACGTTCTCCTGGCCGACCATCGCCCGCAACGTCGCGTCCAGGGCGGTCCGGTCGGTGTCGGCGAGCCGGTCCCGAATGTCGGCGAGGCCGACCCAGGCCCCCGGCGCCGCTGCCAGTTCCCGGTACGCCTCGCGCACCAGCGCCTGTACGTCAGCGGCGGCCGCATCCGGCGTGGCGGCGGGTTGTGGCGTGCTGACGGGGGGTTCCGGCGTGCTGGCGGCCGGACCCGCGCCGTCGGTTTGCTTGAAGAAGTCGCCGTGGCTGACCCGGAGCCGGTCCAGCGAGCGGTGCAGGTTGGCGAGGACGGTGAGCAGGGACCGCGTCGCCGAGCCCGCTCCCTTGGGCGGCGCGGCGGTGTGCAGCTGGCGGGCGACCCGCCAGCCCTCGTCGGTCAGCTCGTGGGCGAACGGCCGGTGCCCCCTGTCGGTCTCGACCAGGCCCAGGTCGATGAGCCGCTTGTTGTCCTTGCCGGTAAGGGAGAAGCCGGCCAGCTCACGTAGCTCGACGTTGGTGAGTCGGCGCGCCTCGACCATCAGCACCACGAGGGCGTTGATCTGGTTCGACGTCAGGCTCGGTACGTCCGCCGGGCTCGTCATGATGTCTCATCTCCAAGGGGATGCGTGCCGTCCGTGCGTCGGCGGGCCAGCAGACGACGGATCCCGTCGACCACCGCCGCTACGTCGGACAGCACCTGTTCATTGGTGAAGCGGAGCACGCTCAGCCCGAGCAGGTGCAGCCGAACGTCCCTCCGCCGATCGTTGGCGAAAGCGATTCGCCCTCGATGCTCCGGGCCGTCCACCTCGACCGCAAGACCTTCGGCGGGCCAAAAGAGATCCAGACGGTACGCCTCGCCGAGCGGATGCGGATCGAAGATCTGATTCCACCGCCGCCCACGCGCCCACCGGTGTGACGCGAGGGCGCGTTCGAGTGCCTGCTCGGCTGGGCTGTCGCCGCGTGGCACACCAGCGATCGGCGGCCAGGCCAGCAACGTGGGCTCCGGTGGGCCGACCACGTCGGGAATCCGACTGCTCGGGTCGGCCAGCTCGGCGAAGCGCGCCGGCACCGTCACCGGCACGGAACGGACCCGGTCCGCGTGCCGCATCGCGGTGCCGGTCAGCCACACCGTGAAGCCGCCGTGGCGCACCAGCCACTCGGCGGCGGCCACGAGCGTCCGTTCGGCGTCCGGGTCCAACTCGGGCACGGTGACGAGAAGGACGCACTCCGTGCGGTCGTACGCCTCGGCGATCACCCGGGCGAGCCCGGCGGCGCGTACCTCCGCCGGAAAGCGGAGCCGGTCGCCGGGCTGCCGGGCACCGCGTGTCGCGCGTTCGGCCAGGTCGATCAGGAACGGGCCGAAGTGCCGCGACCGGGCGGCGGTGCGGGCCGCCAGCGAGCGGGCCGCCGCCGCGCTCAGCTCGCCCTGACCGTCCAAGCCGGCCGCATCCGGCAACCAGTTGGGAAACATCGCGAGCGCCACGCTGTCCAACTGGTCGAGCAGGGTGCTCACCAGGTCACCCAGCGGACCCACGGCCACGGGCCGGTAGTGCACGACGGCCGGTGCGCCCGGGGGCAGCGGGTCGAGCGCTACCCGCAGCAGTTCGGGGTCGACGGCCGGCAGGTGGCTGACGCGTCGGGGCGGCGCCACGGCCCACCAGGTCGACGTCATCGGGCTGCGGCACCGTAATGCCGGCGGCTGCCCCCGTGCGTCCCGCAAGGCCCGACATCGGGCCGTGTGGGGTGCGCCATGCTGGCACCTTACGACAGTGATCGGCCCGGCCACCGTCCCGGGACACCACCTTCCGGTGAACTCCGGGTGCTAGCCGGCCGGGGTGATGAGCCGCTCGCTGACCCACTGCGCAACATGCGCGGGGTATGGCGCCGCCAGCCCCAGAACGATGTGCGAGAACCCGGCGCCCATCGCCGTGCGGATCGCCTCCAGGGTCGTGTCGGGCTCGTCGTAGGAGACCTGGAGGACCATGGATCGCCTGATCGACGCGGGGTCGCGACCGATCTCGGCGCAGTAGCGGTCCAACAGTGCGCTCCGGTGCACGGCGTCGTCGATGTCGCCGCCCGGGATGTTCCACAGGTCGGCGTGCTCGGCGACCACGCGCAGGACCGGCGCGGACCGTCCACCGATGAGGATCGGAGGGTGGGGACGCTGGACCGGCTTGGGGTTGCCGAAGGCGCCCGTGAGATCGACGTACGTGCCATGGAAGTCGAAAGGTTCCGCCTCGGTCCACAGGCGCCGGATGACGGTGCAGGCTTCCGCGAGGCTTCCCACCGAGTGGGCGAAGTCGTGGAAGGGCAACCCGTGCGCCGCGTACTCGCGCCGGGCCAGCGGATGACCGGGCCGTGAACCTCCGCCGATACCGAAGTCCAGCCGCCCGCCGGAGACCACGTCGACGGTCGTGGCGATTTTGGCGAGCATCGCGGGCGGCCGGAAGCGGTTGCTTGTCACCAGCAGACCGAGGCGCAGGCGCCGGGTCTGCGCGGCGAGGGCCGAGAGCAGTGTCCAGCCCTCGTACGTCGGCCCGCTGGGGTCGCCGGCGATCGGCATCAGGTGATCGAAGAGCCAGGCGTGCTCGATGTTCGGGATCGCGTCCGCCTCGCGCCAGACCCGCAGGACGTCCTGGTAGTCGACCTGCGACGGAGCGGTCATGATCCCGAACAGCGTTCGGTGTCCATGGTGCATGTGTGGCCTCCTCTCGGTGTCAGCGACGCCGCAGTGCCGGGTCGAGCAGGGCGGGCGGGGTGTCGAACTTCTCGTGGGCGGCCAGGTCGACGCCGGGAGCGACGATCGCATCGATGGCGTCGAGCACGTCGCCGGAAAGCACGGTGTCCGCCGCGGCGAGCTGGGAACGCAGATGGTCCGTGGTGCGGGGGCCGATGATCGCGCTGGTCACGGCCCGGTGCGCGGTGACGAAACCGAGCGCCAGCTGGATCATGGTGAGGCCGGCGTCGTCGGCGACCTTGGCCAGCTGCTCGACGGCGTTCATCCTGGCCTGGTTGGCCGGGATGCCGAGGTCGAAGCGTTCCGGCAGGATCGTCGAGCGGCTGGTGGTGATCTCCTGTCCGGCCCGGACCGCGCCGGACAGCCAGCCCGACGCCAGAGGGCTCCAGGCCAGCACGCCGAGGCCGTACTGCTCGGTGACCGGCAGGACGTGGGTCTCGATCCCGCGCTGGAGGATCGAGTAGCTGGGCTGCTCGGTGACGTACCGGCTGAGGTGGTGTTCCCGGGCGGCCCACTCGGCCTGCACGATGCGGTACGCGGGGAAGGTCGAGGAGCCGAAGTAGCGGATCTTGCCGGCCCGCTGGAGGTCGGTCAGAGCCGACAGGGTCTCCTCGTCGCTGGTGGTCGGGTCCCACCTGTGGATCTGGTAGAGGTCGACGTGGTCGACGCCGAGGCGCCGCAGGCTGTTGTCCAGCTCGGTGACCAGCCAGCGGCGTGAGCTGCCCTGATGGTTGCGCTCGTCGCCCATCGGCATGCCCGCCTTCGTGGCGAGCACGATGTCGTCGCGACGGCCGGCGATGGCCCTGCCGACCAGTTCCTCCGACTCGCCCAGGCTGTACCAGTCGGCGGTGTCGATGAGGTTGATGCCCGCCTCCAGGGCGGCGTCGACGATTGCTGTTGTCTCCTCCTGGGTGGTTCGTCCGATCTTGCCGAAGTTCATGGCGCCCAACGAGAGCGTGCTGACCTGGACGCCGGTGCGACCCAAGGTGCGGTATTGCATGACTGTTCCTCCATGTGGCAGGGGTGTGTTGGCCGCGGCCCACCTGATCTGGCAGACTGGGCAAGCGGAACCAGGTTCCGGTAACGAATATACGGAACCCGGTTCCGTTTGCCAAGTCGTAGTGACCGAAGGAGCGGCGCAGTGGCCGACATCGAGAGCGGATCAGCGCGTCCGGCACCCCGGAAACGGGCCGACGCGCGGCGCAATGAGGCGACCCTGCTGGACGCCGCCGCCTCGGCCTTCATCGCCTCCGGCGTCGACGTGCCCGTCCGCGAGATCGCCACCAGGGCCGGGGTCGGCGTGGGCACGATCTACCGGCACTTCCCGACGCGCGCCGACCTCATCGTGGCCGTCTACCGACACCAGGTCGAGGCGTGCGCCGAGGCCGGGCCCGCCCTGTTGGCAAGCAGCAGCACGCCGTACGCGGCGCTGACGCAGTGGATCGACCTCTTCGTCGACTTCCTCGTCACCAAGCACGGCCTCGCCGAGGCGTTGCAATCCGACAACGCCGCCTTCCAGACGCTGCACGCCTATTTCATCGACCGGCTGGTGCCCGTGTGTGCCGAACTGCTCGCCGCTGCCTCAGCGGCGGGCGAGATCCGCCCCGACGTGGGTGCCCTCGTACTGCTGCGGGGTGTCGGCAACCTCTGCATCGGCGCGGACGACCCCCGCTACGACGCCCGCCGCATGGTCGGCATCCTCATCGCCGGGCTGCGGGTTACCGGGTAGAGGACCGTCCGCGTCGGGCGAGCCCACGGAGGACCAGATAGGCGGCCCCTCCGGCCAGCACCCACGGCGCGGTGACGATGATCGGGTCGAGCGGGTGGTGCACCCGGTCCACGCGCTTGCCGCGCAGACGCGAGGAGAGCCCGTGCCGGGTGAACTCGCTCAGGACACCGGTCTCGGCCACCAGGTTGTCGGGGCGACGGGTCAGGAACGACGCGACAGTGCTCTCCGCAGCGTCCACCCGGTCCGCCGCGAGCAGGAGCAGCCAGTGCGCCGCTCGCCCCTCGCTGTACCGACGATAGGAGTACCGGCGGATCACCCCGGAGAGCCCCTTGGGAGGGCACGAGGTGCCGAAGACCGGGGTGAGGAACTTGTGCTCGATCGACCTCTCCCGCGGCCACTTCTCGGGCTGTCGCTCGGGGAACTCCCAGTGCGCGCCGTTGAGGTTCGGATCGAACTGCTCCTTCGGCACCGAGGGCCGGTCCTTCGGGTCGAGGTCCACGCCCCACCCGGGGATACGGGCGCGCAGCTCGTCGCTGGATTCGGCCAGTTTCGGCTTGTCCGCTGTGTACGGCATGAAGGACTCCCGGTCGGGTCAGGCGGCGCTCGGAACGATAAGCGGCTTGATGCAGCCGTCGAGTTTGGCGGAGAAGATGTGGTACGCCTCGGCGACGTGCTCCAGCGGAATCCGGTGGGTGACGATGTCGCTGGGCTTGAGGTAGCCGTTGCGGACGTGCTCGAACAGGCGCGGCCACTGCCGCTTCACAGGGCACTGGTTCACCCGCAGGGTCAGCCCTTTGTTCATCGCGTCGCCGAACTTGACGGCGCTGAACATCGGCCCGTACGCGCCCATCACCGAGATCGTGCCGCCCTTGCGGACCGAGTCGATGGCCCAGTTCAACGCGATGGGGGAGCCGCCCTGCAACTTCAGTTTCGTGGCGGTGACGTGCTGGAGGAGGTTGCCGTCCGCCTCGGCCCCGACCGCGTCGATTGCCACGTCCGCGCCCAGGTGATCGGTGATCTTCTTCATGTGCACGACGATGTCGTCGTACTCGGCGAAGTTGTACGTCTCGGCGTGGGCGAACGACGCCGCCTTCTCCAACCGGTAGTCGAGGTGGTCGATGACGATGACCCGGCCGGCTCCCATCAACCAGGCCGACTTGGCTGCGTACAGCCCCACCGGACCGGCGCCGAAGACCACGACCACATCGCCCTCGACGATGTCGCCGAGCTGCGCGCCGAAATATCCGGTGGCGAGCGCGTCGGTGAGCAGGACGGCATCGTCGTCGTCCATCCACTCGGGAATCAGGCTGGGCCCGACGTCGGCGAACGGCACCCGGACGTACTCGGACTGGCCACCGTCATAGCCGCCGCACGTGTGCGAGTAACCGTAGATTCCGCCCACGGCGGTGGCGTTCGGGTTGACGTTGTGGCAGTTGCTGAACAGCCCTCGGGCGCAGAAGAAGCACGACCCGCAGTACACGTTGAACGGGACCATCACCCGGTCTCCGCGCTTGACGTTGCGCACCGACGGCCCCACCTCGTCGACCACACCGACGAACTCGTGACCGAAGGTCATCCCGACCCGGGTGTCCGGCATCATCCCGTGGTAGAGGTGCAGATCCGAGCCACAGATCGCGGCCCGGGTCACCCGGACGATCGCGTCGTTGGGATGCTCGATGACCGGCCGGTCCTTCTCCTCGACGCGCACGCGGTACGGTCCGCGGTACACCATCGCTCGCATTCGTTGCCTCCCGGACCACCGTGCTCAAGGACGGCCTGCCGTCCGCCGCACCGCGCTCCCTACCCTGGGCTTCCTGGGGTAAACCGGAGCACCCGGGGCGGTGACCCGGCGTCGAGGAGCGGCGGCTCAGTCGTCGGCGACGGCCACCGGCTCCGAGCCGATGCAGCGCACCTTCAGCTCGTGCTCGCCGCCCGGCCCCTCGAACGTGACCTCGACGTCGTCGTCCGGGCCCCGGTCCACGTCGCGGACCCGGAAACCCTGTGCGGGCGCCCAGGAGACGAGGCGTACCCCGTCGGCGCCGCACTCGGCCACCGCCGTGCCGCCCTCGGTGGCGAAGCCCCGGCGGAACCCGGGGCTGGCGGCCGGCGCGGCCAGCGTCGTGCCGGCCGCCGTCGTGCCGGTGGGCGTCGGCTCCGGGGAGGCGAGCGCCCGTTCGATCTCCGCCTCGCTGCGCACCCCGCCCGGGGTGCCGGTGATGCTCTCGCCCACCAGCCGGATCGCGCCCAACCCGATGAGGGTGGCCACGGCGGCGGTCGCCACCCACCCGGTGGCGACGAGAATCGAACGACGGCCCATCCTCTGACTATCCCCGAACCTCGGTTGTGGCCGGCACATCTGCACGTTAAGGCACTGCTAACGCCCGCCCCGGGCCCGGCCGCACCGGCTAGCCTGCCTGCTGTGGCCCGCCTGCTGCTCATCGAGGACGACCTGACGATCCGTACCCCATTGATCCGGGCTCTGCGGGAACGCGGGCACGCGGTGGCCGCGGCCTCGACCGCGATGGCCGGGCTGCGCGACGCCCTGGAGGACCGTCCCGACCTCGTCGTGCTCGACCTCGGTTTGCCCGACCTGGACGGGCGGGAGCTGCTGCGGATGCTGCGCGCGGTGAGTTCGGTTCCGGTCATCGTGGCCACCGCCCGCGACGACGAGACCGAGATCGTGCGGGTGCTCGACGCGGGCGCGGACGACTACGTGGTCAAGCCGTTCACGGCGGCGCAGCTCGACGCCCGCGTCCGGGCCGTTCTGCGGCGTGGCCCGACGGGCGGCGACACGCAGGACCCGGCGCTGGTTGTCGGTGGACTGCGCATCGACCCCCGGGCACGGCAGGTCACCCTCGACGGTGCGACAGTGGAGTTGACGCCCCGCGAGTTCGACCTGCTGCACCACCTCGCGGGACGGCCCGGCCAGGTGGTCACCAAACGTGAGCTGCTCACCGAGGTGTGGCAGATCCCGTACGGCGGCGCCGACAAGACCGTCGACGTGCACCTGTCGTGGTTGCGTCGCAAGCTTGGCGAGAGCGCCCAGCAGCCGCGCTACCTGCACACGGTGCGGGGCGTCGGTGTACGACTGGACGCGCCGGTGGCACAGCGGTGAGGGCACGCCTCGCGCTGCTTGTCGCGGCGGTCAGTGTGCTCACCCTCATCGCGTTCCTGGTGCCGCTGGCGCTGCTCGTGCGCACCGTCGCCGAGGACCGGGCGACAGTCCGGGCCACCGCCGACGCGCAGAGCCTCGTGCCCGTGGTCGGCACCGCCGACGCGGCCACCATCCGGGTCACCGTCGAGCAGCTCGCCGCCGAGTCCGGTCGGGAGGTGAGCGTCTTCCTGCCCGACGGCACTGTGCTCGGCGCTCCCGCACCCCGTACGCCGGCGGTGGCCCTGGCGGCACGCGGGCAGAGCCTCACGGGCGAGTCGGCGGCGGGGCGGGAGGTGGTCATCGCCGTGCAGGGCCGGGCCGACGGCACCGGGGTGATCCGCATCGTCGTGCCGAAACAGGAGCTGACCGCCGGGGTGACCCGGGCCTGGCTGGTGCTTGCCCTGCTCGGAGTGCTTCTGGTGCTGATCGGGCTGGCGGTCGCCGACCGGCTGGCCCGCACGCTGGTCCGGCCGATCAGCGAGCTGTCCGCCGTGTCGCACCGCCTCGCCAACGCCGAACTGGACGCCCGGGTCACGCCGGCCGGCCCGGCGGAGCTGCGCGAGGTCGCCGGCGCGCTCAACCATCTGGCCGCCCGGATCCAGGTCCTCCTGGTGCAGGAGCGCGAGCAGGTCGCCGACCTCTCGCACCGGCTACGCACACCGTTGACGGCGCTGCGGCTGGAGGCCGAGTCGTTGCGCGACCCGGACGACGCGGCCCGGATCACGGCCGCCGCCGACGGGCTCGAACGGGCGGTCACCGGGCTGATCCGGCAGGCCCGCTGGCGTACACCGACGCCAGGCGCCGCAGCCTCGGACGCCGCGGCGATCGTCGCCGACCGGGTCGCGTTCTGGTCGGTGCTGGCCGAGGACACCGGCCGGGCCGTCAGCCTCGACCTGGCCCCCGGCCCGATCCTCGTCGGTGTGCCTGCCGACGACCTGACGGCCGCCGTGGACGCCCTGCTCGGCAACGTCTTCGCGCACACACCCGACGGGACACCGTTCGCCGTCCGGCTGGCCGCCGAGGCGGGGGAGGTGCTGCTCACCGTCGCCGACGAAGGGCCGGGGATGCCGGCCGGCGCGGTCGAGCGGGGTGCCAGCTCGGCCGGGTCGACAGGTCTGGGCCTGGACATCGCCCGCCGCGCCGCGCAGGCCGGAGGCGGCCGGCTGGAGCTGCGTACCGGTGAGGGAGGCGGAACGCAGGTGCTGCTCCGGCTCGGGCCACCGCGAGTGGCCTGAGCGGCCACCGCGGCACGCTGGCTCGGCTCTCGCAGGCTCGGCTGTCGCCGTGGCCTTGCGCTGCCCGTGGCCTTGCGCCGCCCGGCTGTCGCCGCGGCCTTGGGCAGCTCGGCTCTCGTAGATCTTGGACAGTTTCCGTTAGCCGCTAACGGAAACTGTCCAAGATCTACGGGGACGCGGCGGCTTAACCCGGCCTTATCGTCTGGACAGCGCGCTGCTATCCCGATCCGACCGATCCTCAGAGTCGACAACCGAGGAAAGGTGGACACCACGATGAAGCGCACCAATCTGCTTCTGGCGACAGTCGGCGGGTCGGCGGTGCTGGCGGTGGTCGGGGTCGCGCTCGGCGTCACCGCCGCGAACAACTCGCGGCCTGGAGGCACGACACTCGCCGCGGCAACCGTCGCCCCGACGGCCACTGACGACACCGCCACGCCCGTTCCGGGCACCAGCGGCACCCCATCAGGTACGCCGTCGGCGGGCTCCCCCTCGGCCAGCACCGCGCCAGCGGGCAGCGTGGTGGACGAGCAGCGCGCTGGTGAGATCGCCCTCGCCAAGGCCGGTGGCGGCCAGATCGTCGAGGTCGAGGCCGAGGAGGAGAACGGCCGACCGGTCTGGAGCGTCGAGATCGTCGCGGGCGACGTCGAGCACGAGGTGGACGTCGACCGCGACAACGGCACGGTGGTCAAGGCCGAGCAGGAGCCGGTCGATGACGACGACGCCGATGACGATGACGACGATGACGACGACGACGATGACGACGATGACGACGACGACAAGTCCGGCGACGACGACTGACGCCACTATCCGCGGCTGACACCACCAGCCGCGCGACTGACGCCACTAACCGCGACTGACACCACCTGCCGCGACTGACACGACCAACCGCCGCCCGTCACGGGATCGCCGTGGCGGGCGGCGGCATGACAGCACTCCTCAGACGGTCGCGACGCGCTGCTGCGGCGCCTCCGGCTCGTCCTGGTCGAACTGGGTGCGGTACAGATCCTGGTAGCGGCCCCCGGCGGCGAGCAGTTCGCTGTGCCGCCCACGTTCCACGATGTGGCCGTCCTCGACGACGAGAATCTGGTCCGCCGCGCGGATCGTGGACAGCCGGTGTGCGATGACCACACTCGTCCGGCCGTCCAACGCCTCGGCGAGGGCCTCCTGGACGGCTGCCTCCGACGTGGAGTCCAGATGTGCCGTCGCCTCGTCGAGAATGACCACACGTGGGCGGGCCAGCAGCAGCCGCGCGATCGTGAGCCGTTGCCGTTCCCCGCCCGACAGGCGGTACCCCCGTTCACCGACGACAGTGTCGAGCCCGTCAGGCAGCGAACGGATCAGGGCCTCCAGCCGAGCCCGGCGCAGCGCATCCCACATCTCCTCCTCCGTCGCGTCCGGCGCGGCGAACGCCAGGTTGGCGCGGATGCTCTCGTGGAACAGGTGCCCGTCCTGGGTCACCACGCCGAGAGCCGCCCGGATCGAATCCGACGAAAGATCGCGTACGTCGACGTCGGCGAGGCGTACCGCGCCGTCCTCGACGTCGTACAGGCGGGGAACGAGTTGCGCGATCGTCGACTTGCCAGCTCCGGAGGAGCCGACGAGGGCGACCATCTGGCCCGCCTCGGCGCGGAACGACACGCCGTGCAGCACCTCCTCGCCGCCGCGCGTATCGAGCTTCGCCACATCCTCCAGGGACGCCAGCGACACCTTCTCGGCCGACGGGTAGCCGAACCGTACCCCCTCGAACTCCACGGCGACCGGCCCGTCCGGCAGCGGCCGGGCGTCGGGCTTGTCGAGGATCAGCGGCTTGAGGTCGAGGACCTCGAACACCCGCTCGAAGCTCACCAGCGCGCTCATCACCTCGACCCGGGCGCTCGCCAGCGAGGTCAGCGGCGCGTAGAGGCGCGACAGCAGCAGCGCGAGCGCGACCACCGTGCCGGCGTCCAGGCTGCCCCGCAGCGCGTACACGCCGCCGAGCCCGTAGACGAGGGCCAGCGCCAGCGAGCCGACGACGGTGAGCGCGGTGATGAAGACCCACTGGAGCATTGCGGCGCGGATGCCGATGTCGCGCACCCGCCGCGCCCGCGCCGCGAACTCGGCCGACTCCTCGGCCGGCCGCCCGTACAGCTTGACGAGCGTCGCGCCGGGTGCGGAGAAACGTTCGGTCATCCGGGTGCTCATTGCCGCGTTGTGCTCGGCCGCCTCGCGCTGCAACCGGGCGAGCCGCGAACCCATCCGCCGGGCCGGGAGCACGAAGATCGGCAGGAGTACGAGCGCCAGCAGCGTGATCTGCCACGAGAAGGTGAGCATCACCGCAAGCGTCAGGGCCAGGGTGACGGCGTTGCCGACGACTCCCGACAGTGTGTCGCTGAACGCCCGTTGCGCGCCGATCACGTCGTTGTTCAGGCGGCTGACAAGCGCGCCGGTACGTGTCCGGGTGAAGAACGCCACGGGCATGCGCTGGACGTGGTCGAAGACGGCTGTCCGCAGGTCGACGATCAGCCCTTCACCGATGCTCGCGGACAGGAACCGCGTCACCAGACCGAGGCCGGCCTCGGCCAGGGCGATCACGGCGATCAGCGCGGCCAACCGGATCACGACGCCGCTGTCGGCACCGACGACGATCGCGTCCACCACCCGCCCGGCGAGCACGGGAGCGGCCACCGTGAGCACCGCTGTCACCACGCTCAACAGCAGGAACCTGACGATCAGTCGGCGGTGTGGTCGTGCGAACCGCCCGATGCGCTTCAGGGTGGCAAGGGACAACGGTCGTTCTTCCTGGGCATTCATCGCGCGGTGCAGGGACGTCCACGCGGTAACTTCCATACTCATTCCGTACCTCCGCAAGGAGGCTAGAACCTCGCGTCCGGTTGAGGTCAACACGACGTGCCGGACGCATAGCCGGCGCGGTCCCGGGTAGCTGCGAACCATGGCGCGGTACACGAAACCCGAACTCCGGGAGCAGATCAAGGAAGAGATCAAGGCATCCGACAAGGGCGGCAGGAAGGGCCAGTGGTCGGCTCGCAAGTCGCAGTTGCTCACGCAGGAGTACAAGCGGCGCGGCGGCGGTTTTCTCGGCGAAAAGGACGAGCGGCAGAAGTCCCTCCAGCGCTGGGGCAACGAGAAGTGGCAGACGAAGGAGGGCGACACCCGCGCCCGCCGGGGCGGTACGACAAGTCGGTACCTGCCCAAGCGGGCCTGGGACGAGCTGTCGGACAGTCAGAAGCGCGCGACCGACACGAAGAAGCGTGAAGCGTCCCGCTCCGGCCGGCAGTACGTCGCCAACACCGGCCCGGCCAAGCGGGCGCGCAAGGACGCCACCAGCCCGGCCAAGCGGGCGCGCAGGGACGCCACCGGCCCCGGCAAGCAGCCGCGAGACGCCACCGGCCCCGCCAAGCAGCCGCGAATGGCTGCCCGGACGGGCGGCCGGATGTCGGAGATGCCTGTCGCCGAGGCGGCCAAGCTCGTTCGTGGCCTTGACACGCGCCAGCTCCGGGCGGCCCTGCGCACCGAACGCGGCGGCAAGGGCCGCAAGACGCTCATCCAGCGGCTGGAGGCGGAACTCGGCAGGCGCTGACCCGTCAGATGCCGGCGTGCGTGGTCAGGGTCTGTCGCAGATAGGTCTTCGGCCTGGACCCGACGATCGAGCCGACGACCTCGCCGCGACGGAACACCAGAAGCGTCGGCAGGGACATGACGGCGTAGGCACGCGTGGTCCGCGGGTTGTCGTCGCTGTTGAGCTTGGCCACCGCCATCCGGTCGCCGAACTCTCCCGCCAGCTCGGCGAGGCTCTTCTCGATCATCTTGCAGGGCGGGCACCAGTCCGCCCAGAAGTCGACCACCACGGGTCGTTCGCTGGCCAGCACCAGTTCGGCGAACGTGTCGTCGGTGACGGTGATCAGCGAGCCGACTGTCGTTTCCTGGGGCATGTGTCCTCCCGGTGGGCGATAGCGTGGGTGAGTTGGTCGTGCAACTGCCGGCGTACGTCGCCGAGCCGTCCGAGGTAGTCGTCGACCTCCGCGAGCTTGCGTCGCAGCACCAGCACCGAGTCCGGGCAGACGTCGCCGGACGCGTTGCCCGCCCGCAGGCAGGCAACGAACGGGCGGACGTCGTCGAGGCCGAAGCCCACGTCCAGCAGCGCCCGGATCTCCCTGACGACCCGCAGCTCCGCCTCGTCGTAGACGCGGTAGCCGTTTGCCGAGCGCTGCGGCCGTACCAACCCGTGCGCCTCGTAGTAGCGCAGCGTGCGGGTGCTCGTGCCGGCCCGTTCCGCCAGCTCGCCGATCAGCATCGCGACCTCCTCGACCAGCTCGTGGGGTCAACGCTAAACCTTGTCGTCAGCGTCAAGGCAAGACGTGTGCCCGGTCACCGGCGAACAGCTCAGGGCGCCGCGAGGCGGCGCCCTGAGCGTCGTGCGCGTGCCGGTGGGGGTCTAGCCGATCCGGAACTGGTCGCCGTAGACCGCGAACACCAGCGGGGTGTTCAGGTCGAGGTTGCCGTTGTTGAGGAACACCCGCTGGGCCGTGTCGACGCGGGACGTGTCCGAGTGGGCGGCCTCCTTACGCATCTCGATGACCCGTTCGTCGAGGAACGCGTTGAGCCAGGTCCGCTCGTCGCCGCCCTGGGCCGGGGGCTTCGCGCGGGTGAGGGCGCGGCTGCGGATCTGACGCATGCCCTCGTACCCGTGCATCACCGCAGCGTCGTAGTAGGCGAACTGGCCGAGCGCCCGGACCTGGTCGTTCTTGCCGTCGCGTACCGACGGGTTGAAGTACACCCGGTCCCGCTCGGCCTCCTGGGCGGCCCGGAACGCCGAGTCGGTGGCCGCGGTCCGCCAGTCGCGGGGGAAGTTCGGGTCCAGGCCCGCGTGCGAGTCCGTGCCGTTGACGGCACGCAGAGCCGGCAGGTACGCGGCAAGCACGTTGCCCGGCTTGGCGCGGGTGTACGCCTCGACCAGTTCGAGCATGTCGCCGGTGCCGGAGCAGAACCCGATGATGCCGGCCGTGTAGCCGCGCCCGTCGCCGATGTCCTCGATGTAGGAGAACTGCGCGCGCCAGTCGAGGGATGAGTTTTCCGCCGCCGACACGAGTTGCATGGCGACGTCCTTCTTCGCCGGGTCGTCGAGGTTGACGCCTGTCGGTGTGGTGGGGGTGGGGGTGCCGCCACCGGGTAGCGTCCAGCGTTGGTTCGTGGTGCCCGAGCAGGTCCAGATCTGCAACCGGGTGCCGTTTGCCGTGTTGCGGTCGGTGACGTCGAGGCACTTGCCGGAGCCGGTGTTGACGAGTGCGCCGTTGCTTGCCGTCCACTTCTGGGCACCGGTGTTGTTGCAGTCGTACAGCTGCACCTTCGCGCCGTCGGCGCTCGACGCGGCGGTGACGTCCAGGCACTTGCCGAGCGCGCGGATGGAGTTGTCGGTGTTGCCGACCGTCCACGTCTGGGCTGCTGTGCCGTTGCAGTCGTAGAGCTGGATCGGCGTGCCGTTGGCCGTGTTGGCGGCGGCGACGTCGACGCACTTGCCGCCGAGGCCGGTGATCGGCCCGGCGGTCGCGGCGCTGGCTGACGGCAGGCCGTAGCCGACCGCCGCGACGGCGATCAGCAGCGCGCCCACGGCGTAGGCGGTTGTCCTCGTGCGCACCATTGTGCTCCTCGGGGGATGCAGCGGCGCACCGCGCGGGCCGGCCGATGGCGTGTGGGCGCGGTGGACGTCGCAAGAATCAGGTAACTGTATTAACAGTTACCAGTACGTCGATGCGACGTCAAAGGTTCAATCGGCGGCCACGATGCGGTGCCGACCGGGAGAAGGAGCGCTTTCCCGGTCGGCACCCCCCGTCGTCAGTGCTCCTGATAGGTGGCCAGGTCGAAGTCGGCGTACACGCCGTCGCCGCCGAGATCCTGCACCCACAGGCCGAGGAACGCGCCGGTGAAGCCCCACGCCGCAGGCTCCCCGTCGATGATCAGAGCCGCGTGCTCGTCGGACAGGATCGTCGCGTCCAGGTCGACGGGCAGCCGCTGCCAACCGTCGCCGAGGTCGTAGTCGAAGCGGACCACCGGCCCGTCGAAGACCGCCCGCAGGCCGACCCGGGTGACGCCGTCGGCGTCGACTGTCAGCTCCGGGTACGCGGTGCGCCGACCGTTGTCGGAGCTGAGCAACTCCAGCACCGCGCGCCCGTCGTCGGCACGGGTCAGGTAGAGGTGATGCCAGTTCAGTGTGTTGTAGTACGCGGTGATCCCGGCGAGCTGACGGTGGTCGATCGGGTCGAACTCGACAGTCGTCTCCAGCGAGCAGTGCGTCGCGCCGACGCGGCGTGCCACAAGGCTCGGAGCCTGCCGCCCCACCGGAGACTGCCCGCCGTGAACCCGCAGGTGCGACGGTCGCGAGCTCAGGTCGACCCAGTCCGCGGTGGCCGGACGCCGCAGCGTCGACCAGCAGTGACCCAGCTCGGGCTCGTCGAAGTGGTCGGTGGCGGGTTCCGCAGGCCACGGGTGCGGGGGCAGGTCGGGGGCGACGACCTCCTCGGCCGGAACGCCTCCGGCCACCCGGGGCCAGCCACCTTCCGGCCACTCGACCCGCTGGATCGCGGTCTCGCGGCCCAGCACGCAGTTGCCCAGCGGTGAGTAGGGACGACCCACCAGGTGCGCCAGGTACCACCCGCCGTCCGGGGTGCGGACCAGGCTGCCGTGACCGGCCTTCTGCAACGGCAGATCGGGGCGGTTCACCGAGGTGAGCAACGGTCCGTCCGGGTCCACCTCGTACGGCCCGAACAGCTCCCGCGACCGCGCGACGGTGACCTGGTGCTCCCAGCTGGTGCCGCCCTCGGCAGTGATCAGCCAGTACCAGCCGTCATGACGGTAGAGGTGCGGGCCCTCGGTGACCCCCACCGACGTGCCCATGAACAGCATCCGGGGCCGCCCGACGAGACGGCGCGTGGCCCGGTCGTACTGCTGGATCTCGATGCCGCCGAAGCGGTCCCGACCGGGTCGCCAGTCGGCGCTCATGCTCAGCAGCCACGTGGTGCCGTCGTCGTCGTGGAACAGCGCGGCGTCGAACCCACGGCCGTGCAGTTTCACCGGATCCGACCAGGGCCCGGCGATGTCGGGCGCGGTCACCAGGAAGTTCTGGGGGTCCCAGTAGCCGCTGGCGAAGCTGGCCACGTCGCTGTAAACGAGGTGAAACTCGCCGTCGTGGTACGTCAGGTCGGGCGCCCACACACCGTTGGAGTCGCCGCAGCCACGCAGGTCGAGCAGGCGGCGGTCGGTGATGATCCCGCCCAGGGTGCGCCAGTTGACGAGGTCGCGCGAGTGGTGCACGCGGACTCCCGGATACCACTCGAAGGTCGAGGTGGCCAGGTAGAAGTCGTCGCCGACGCGCAGGATCGACGGATCCGGGTGGAATCCGGCGAGGACGGGGTTGCGGATCGACCAGGCAGCGGTCGCCACGTCAGCGGTGTCGATCGACACGAGGGCTCCTCTGTGCGGGTTTATGAACTTCCGGAAATTATGCGGTACCAAACCATAGGAAGTCTTCACTACGTTAGTCGGTCTTTTCCCGGCTGGACAGGGGTCTTGACCGCCGCCGAAACAGCTCGTAGCGTGCCGGCCATCGATCGGTAACGCCGACGAAGCATTGAAAGTTCCGGAGATCCAGGTCTGAACCGTGCCGGCTTGGCCGGCGTTTCCGCACCCTCAGTGAGTCCCCGAAGGGATGGATCATGACCACCCACCTCACCCGCCGAACGCTGCTCGGCCTCGCCGGTGCCGGCGCCGGTGCCTACCTGCTCAGCGCGTGCAGCAGCGACGAAGCGTCGAGCGACCCGAACGCGCCGCAGACCATCAACTGGTGGCACATCCAGAACACCGAACCGATGCTGCCCGTGTGGGCCGCGCTGTCGGAGGAGTACAAGGCTGCACACAGCAACGTCACGTTCACCATCCAGCCCCTGGAGAACGAGGCGTTCAAGGCCAAGCTCACCACCGCCACCCAGGCCGGCGACCCGCCGGACCTGTTCCAGTCCTGGGGTGGCGGCGTGCTCAAGCAGCAGGTGGACGCAGGTCTGGTCAAGGACCTCACCGACGACGTGAAGGACCTGGTCAGCGGCATCCTGCCCGCCGCCATGCAGCCGTACACGATCGACGGCAAGATCTACGGCATCCCGTTCGACATCGGGATGGTCGGGTTCTGGTACAACAAGGAACTCTTCACCCGCGCCGGCATCACCGAGACCCCCACCACCTGGAACGGCGTGCTCGACGCGGTCCGCAAGCTCAAGGCCGCAGGCATCACCCCGGTCGCGCTCGCCGGCAAGGACAAGTGGCCGGCCCACTTCTACTGGTCGTACCTGGCCATGCGCATCGGTGGTGTCGACGCGCTGCAGAAGGCCGTGGACAGCAAGAACTTCGACACCCCCGACCTGGTCGCCGCCGGTGAGCGGCTCAAGGAACTCGTCGACCTGCAGCCGTTCCAGAACGGCTTCCTGGGCGCCGAGTACGGCTCGCCCGACGGCCAGGCCGCCACCATGGGCAACGGCAAGGCCGGCATGGAGCTGATGGGGCAGTGGGCGCCGGCGGTGCAGGGGTCAAGCTCCACGAGCAAGAAGGGTCTCGGCGACAAGCTCGGCTTCTTCCCGTTCCCCGCCGTGGACGGCGGCAAGGGCGCCGCGACCGAGGTCTTCGGCGGCGGCAACGGCTTCGCGGTCGGCAAGGACGCTCCGGCGGCCACCATCGACTTCCTGAAGTTCCTGCTCAGCGTCGAGAACCAGAAGCGGTCCGCCCAGACGGGAGCCGTTCTGCCCACGGTCAAGGACGCCACCTCGGCCGTCAGCGACGCCAACAACAAGGTCGTCGCGGAGGCCCTGTCCAAGAACACCGGCTTCCAGCTCTACCTCGACCAGGCGTACGCGCCCGCACTCGGACAGCAGATCAACGACAGCGTCGCGGAGATCATCGCCGGCAAGAAGTCGCCGGCGGCGATCGTCAAGGACATCACGCAGGTGGCAAAGACCGTCTGAACGTGAGCACCCATCCATCCGTAGCTGGCCGTAGAACCCGAGTGGAGCAGGCATGACCAGGCCATCGACCGTGTCGGACAACAGGCGCGGCGACACGGCGACCGATCCGCCGGCGTCGGGGCCGGGCACCGCGCGAAAGCGCGACCGCCAGCCCCGGCCCGGCCGGGGCACCGTCCTCGCTGTTTTCCTGGCGCCGGCCCTGGCGCTGTTCGTACTGCTGGTCCTCGCCCCCATCGTGGTGGCCGGCTACGCCAGTTTCTTCAAGTGGAACGGCTTCGGCCTGCCGGAGAACTTCATCGGGTTGGACAACTACACCCGCGCCTTCGGCGACCCGACGTTCCGCGGCGACCTGTGGCGTGGCCTGGTGCTGGTGGTGCTGTCCCTGGGCGTGCAGCTTCCTGTTGCGCTGGCCCTGGCCATGCTGCTCAACCAGCCACTTCGGGGGCGGGCCGTCTACCGGCTGATCTTCTTCGCCCCGTACGTCCTCTCCGAGGTCACCACGGCCGTCCTGTTCACCCTGGTGTTCTCACCCAACCGAGGGCTCGGGGAGGGCGTCGCCCGGTGGCTGGGCGCCGACGCGGGCACCATCTTCGCCGACCCGGACACCGTGCTGTACGCCGTCTTCATGGTGGTGTCCTGGAAGTACTTCGGCCTCTACATGATGCTCTTCCTGGCAGCCCGGCAGGGCATCCCGAAGGAACTGCACGAGGCGGCGGTGACCGACGGCGCCAGCGCCTGGCAGGCGTTCCGGCATGTCACCCTGCCCCTGCTCGGCCCGACGATCCGCATCAGCATCTTCCTGTCGGTCATCGGCACCATCCAACTGTTCGACATGGTGTGGGTGCTCACCGGTGGCGGGCCGATCCACTCCTCGGAGACGCTGGCCGTCACGATGTACCAGTTCGGCTTCCGGCGCTTCGAGGTCGGCTACGCGAGTGCCATCAGCATCATGATGTTCCTGCTGAGCCTCGTCTTCGCCCTGTTCTACCAACGCATCGTCCTGCGTCGTGACACGGCGGGCGCGATCACCACCCAGGGAGGCCAGTGATGACCGCCATGGCGAGCCGCGCCCAGCGGACCCGCAGCGTCGTGCTGCACCTCGTCTGCATCGCCGTCGGCGTGCTCATCGTCGTGCCGGTGTATTTCGGCGTGCTCGGCGGTTTCAAGGACAACGGCCAGTTGTCCACCAACCCGCTGGGCTGGCCCGACCCGTGGGTGCCGAACTACCTGGAAATCCTGGGCAACGGGGTGTTCTGGCGGCAGCTCGGCAACAGTCTGCTCATCGCCGTGAGCAGCACCCTGATCGTCGTCGGCTCGGCGGCGCTGGCTGCGTTCGTCTTCGCGCGCTACGCCTTCCGGGGTCGGGAGTTCCTGGTGACGTTGTTCGCGATCGGCCTGATGTTCCCGTTCGCGGTGGCCATCCTGCCGCTGTTCGTGCTGTTGCGTAGCGTCGGCCTGCTGGACAACCCGCTCGGTGTCATCCTGCCCCAGGCCGCCTTCGGGCTGCCGATCACCATCATCATCCTGCGCCAGTTCTTCCGGACCATCCCGGCCGAGGTCGAGGAGGCAGCCGTCCTCGACGGGTGCAGCGCCTTCGGTTTCTTCTGGCGGGTCCTGCTGCCGATGGCCCGTCCCGCCCTGGCCACCGTCTCCGTGCTGGCGATCGTGACCAGCTGGAACAACTTCATGCTGCCGCTGGTCGTCTTCAGCGACCAGAGTTGGTGGACCCTGCCCGTCGGGGTCCAGGCGTTCCAGGGCCAGTACGCCGACGACACCGCCCGGGTGCTCGCCTACGTCGTCCTGTCCATGCTTCCGGCACTGGGCTTCTACGCCGTGGCCGAACGGCAGCTCATCGGCGGCCTGACCGGCAGCGTCAAGGGGTGACCGCGAACCGCCGACCGATCTGAACCGTCCCGTCAGAGGAAGAAGGGGACCGTGGGCTCCGACAACGGCCGAAATGTCACAATCGCGATGATCGCACGTCTGGCCGGTGTCTCCGTGCCCACGGTCTCCCGGGTCATCAACGGCCGCTCCGACGTCGCACCCGGGACTCGGGAACGCGTCGAGGCGCTGCTCCACCACCACGGCTACCGACGCCGTACGCAGGCCCGGCGGACCGACGCCGCGCTCATCGACCTGGTCTTCAACGACCTGGACAGCCCCTGGGCCGTGGAGATCATCCGTGGGGTGGAGGACGTGGCCCAGAGCAGCGGCGTCGGCACCGTCGTCTCCGCCATCCACTGGCGCATCACGTCGGCCAAACAATGGCTGGACAACATGCGTACCCGGTCCACCGAGGGGGTCATCTTCGTGACCTCGATGGTGAACCCGCCGTTGCAGGCCGAACTGCGCCGGCTGCACCTCCCGGTGGTCGTCATCGACCCCGCTGGTGTCGACCCGCAGGAGTCACCCACCATCGGCGCCACCAACTGGGCGGGCAGTCTGAGCGCCACCCAGTACCTGATCGGCCTCGGCCACCGCCGGATCGGCTTCATCGCCGGACCACCGCACCTGATGTGCAGCCGGGCCCGGATGGACGGCTACCGCGCCGCGCTCGGCGCCGCCGGCATCCCCGTCGACGAGGCCCTCATCCGACCTGGCAACTTCTATCACGAGGCCGGCTTCACCTCGGGTACGCACCTGCTGGCACTGCCCGACCCGCCCACCGCGATCTTCGCCTCCAGCGACCAGATGGCCCTCGGCGTCTACGAGGCCGTCCGTAAACGGGGCCTGCGGGTGCCCGACGACATCAGCGTGGTCGGCTTCGACGACCTGCCGGAGGTCCGCTGGTGCTCCCCGCCGCTGACGACGATCCGTCAGCCTCTGGCCGAAATGGGCATGCTGGCCGCCCGGACCGTCCTGCGGCTCGCCAGTGGCGAGAAGACCGAGAGCCCGCGCATCGAACTCGCCACCGAGCTCGTCGTCCGCGACAGCGCCCGGCCACCGCGCCCGCCAGGATCCTGATCGACGTACGCCAGTCGAGGCTGGCAGCCGCGTACCCCTTGAGATCGTCGATTCGGCCGTGACATTCTTGGCCGTCGATGATGCCGCGCGCGGGGCTGACCGCCGTCCAATGGGCAGCCGGGACCAGCAATGGTCTCGGGGGACGGTGAGACGAGCGATGGAGCACCGGGAGCCATCCGTCCACGGGTCCGCCCGCCGCGCCGCACCCTGACCGGCTGGGCGACTCACTGTTCTGTCTCCGCGAAGGAACTCCGCCCATGCGTAAACCGAAAGCCCGCACGGCACTCCTGGTGAGCCTGGTGCTCGCCGCGGGCGCGCTCTCCGGCATCACAGCCTCCACCGCCAGCGCGGCGGCCGACCCGGTCGCCGTCACCGTGAACGCCCGCGCGGGGCTGGCCACAGTGCCCGACACGGCACTGGGTGTCAACCACGCCATCTGGGACCAGAACCTTGGTACGGCCGAGACAACGGACCTGCTGCGCGACGCCGGTGTGCAGATGATGCGCTACCCCGGCGGCTCGTACGCCGACATCTACCACTGGAAGGACCACACCGCCCCCGGCGGGTACGTCGCGCCGAACACCGACTTCGACACCTTCATGGCGGCGGTCAAGCGGGCCGGCGCACAGCCGATGATCATCGCGAACTACGGCACCGGCACGCCTGCCGAGGCCGCCGACTGGGTGCGGTACGCCAACGTGACAAAGGGCTACGGCGCGCGGTACTGGACCGTCGGCAACGAGAACTACGGCAACGGGCACTACGGGTCGGCGTGGGAGGCCGACGACCACCCGGACAAGAGCGCGAGCCAGTACGCGCGCCTGGTCGTCGAGTACGCCGACGCGATGAAGGCGGTCGACCCGACCATCAAGGTCGGTGCGGTGCTGACGATGCCGGGCAACTGGCCGGACGGGATCACCGCAGGCAGCGACCCCGGTCCCTGGAACCAGACGGTGCTCTCCATCGCCGGCCCGAAGATCGACTTCGTGGACGTGCACTGGTACCCGGGAGGCACGGCCGCGGAGTCGCTGGCCCGGACCAACCACCTTCCCGACGCGACGTACCTGCTCCGCGAGCAGCTTGCCCGGTACGCGGGCCCGAACGCCGGGCGCATCGGCATCAGCTTCACCGAGTTGAACGTCGACGCGGGCCGCACCACCCAGCCGGCGGCACTCTTCCTCGCCGACGTCTACAGCGGGCTGCTGTCCAGCGGTGTCTTCACCGTCCAGTGGTGGAACGTGCACAACGGCATCGGCACGGTGTCCGAAGTGGCCGGCCAGACCGACTACGGCGACTTCGGGCTCCTGTCCAGCGGCGCCTGCACCGAGGACGGCTCGGTGTGTGAACCGCCCCTGAACACACCGTTCGCGCCGTACCACGGTCTGACAATGATGAAACTGTTCGCCAAGACCGGCGACCAGTTCGTTCGCGCCGGCACGAGCGACTCGCTTGTCAGCGCGCACGCGGTCCGCCGCCCCAACGGCGACCTCGCGGTGCTGCTGATCAACAAGGACCCGGACGCCGCGCACACCGTCACCATCGACTACGCCGGGTTCACCCCGTCGACCGCCGCGCCGACGGTGTCCACCTTCACCAACGGGGCGACGGGCATCACCACCAGCCAGTCCGGCTCCGCTACCAGTCGGACGTTGCCCGCGTACTCGCTGACCACGCTCGTGTTGCGCCCGGCCGGCGCGACCGCCGGGCGGCCGTCGGCGCCGGGCCAGCCCACCGCCAGTGGCGTCACCGACCGCACCGCGACGATCACCTGGCCGGCGGCCACGCCCGGCGGCAGCCCGATCGCCAAATACGAGGTGTACCGGCAGAACGGTGCCGTCAGCGAGCAGCTCGGCGAGACGGCGGGCACCTCGTTCACTGTCGGCAACCTGGTGCCGGGCAGCAGGTACACGGTGAACGTCCTGGCCCGGGACACCGCCGGACGGGTGTCGTGGTCGTCGCCGCCGCTCACCTTCGCCACCGGCAGCCCGACCACGAGCGCCTGCACCGTCCGCTTCACCACCAACAACGACTGGGGCAACGGCTACATCGGGGGAGTCGAGATCACCAACAACGGGACGAAGCCGATCACCGGCTGGACGCTCACCTGGACCTGGCCGACCAGCTGGCAGCAGGTGAGCAGCGGCTGGAGCGCCAACTGGGAGCAGGTCGGCACAGCCGTACGGGTCACCCCGACCGACGACAACCGGCAGATCGCCGCCGGGGCCAGCGTGAGTGCCGGCTTCGTCGGCGCGTACAGCGGCCCGAACGTGCTGCCCACGGCGTTCACAGTGAACGGCACCCTCTGCACGAGCGGCTGACGCCGTGCCGGTGGGCTGACGCCGTGCCGACCGGCTGGCCCGATCCCTCGGGCCAGCCGGTCGCGCCGGGTTCTATTCCTCAGGGCTCGGATCTTGGACAGTTTCCGTTAGCGACTGACGGAAACTGTCCAAGATTCACTTTGTCGGGCGGCGTGGGGGCGGGGTTGGAGTCCAGCCGGCGGCCATGAGGGCGCGACGGACCGTCGCGGCGACCTCGTCGGGGCGGGCGCGGACCAGCCAGGCCGGGAAGCGCAGGATCCGATCGCCGCTGGTCCAGATGTCGTTCTGCCGGCGCATGTCAGCCGCCCAGTGCCGGGCGTCCATGTGGTGCGCACCGTCGATTTCAACCTGCACCCGCCATTCTCGCCAGTACGCGTCCAGCCAGCGGTTACGGCCCGCCTCGTCAACCCGATGTTCCTGGAGGTCGGGGGTGGGTAGGCGGTGCCGGCGGCACAGCCGCAGGAAATCGATCTCGGAGAGCGCCTGCGCACCGCCCGCGATGTCGCTCACGGCCTGCCCGATCAGCCGCCGGCGAGGCGCCCGAGGTAGGACGTCGAGCACCGCCCGCAACTCCTCGGGCAGTACCCGACGCTGCTGGCAACCGGCGGCCAGCAGCGCCTGCGCCTCATCCACGCCGGCCGCCCAGCCGGCCGCGTCCACAAGTGCTCTGGCCGTCGTGGTACGCGGTGGACGGGCAAGTTGACGATGAGACTCCGGCAGCACCGACGTGCGATGCACCAGCACCGCTGGCATGTCGATCGGAAGTCGACGCAGGGTGGTTCGCGCGGCACGGCGGTCTGCCGGCACCAGCACATGCAGTGGCTCCCGCCGCAGTCCCCGTACCCCGCCTTCCGCGGCGGCGGTCACCCCAGCCAGCACCGCCTCGGGCCCGGCCGCCAGCACCGCCACCCAAAGCTGCTGGTCGCGGGTCAGTCGGCCGTTGCCGGTCAACAGGATGCCCCGGCAGACCGATCGCCACCGGCCGGAGCGAATCCGCCCCCGCACCTTCCCCTCGCTCAGGAGCCCGGAGACCTGCGCGGTCGTCAGCACGCCCGCCTGCTCGAAGGCGAGCCAGTCGAGTGCGTCGGCGTCATCGGCGGGCAGCATCCCGACAGCTTTCGCCGCGAGCCGCTGCGACGCCACCAGATCTTGGACAGTTCCCGTCATCCGCCGATCCGCCGCGCCGCCGGGCTGCGGTCGCCGCTGGGCCGCTGGGCCGCTGACCGTAGTGCATCCGGATCTTGGACAGTTTCCGTTACCCGCTAACGGAAACTGTCCAAGATCTTCGGGATTTGCCCGCCGTTGCGGGAGCGCGGGCAACTGGCGGCGGCTAGCGGGTGGACGCCCGGCGGTCATGGATCCCGCCAGATCCCTACACCACGCGATGCTGACCCCAGATCGCGCGGAAGCGCCCGCCCCCAGGTCGAGGGGGCGGGCGCTTCGCGTCAGCCCACCACTGATCGCAGCGGCACCTGGGCGTCGCGCAGGGCGCGTACCAGGTTGGCGAGGAACGGGTGTTCGTCGACCTGGCGTCCTTCCGGGTTCGGGATCACGACGTACACCGAGCCGTTCTTCGCGGACATCTTCGCGTCGGTGGTGAAGCGTTCGACGATGGCCTGGGCGCGCGGCAGGTCCGCGGCCGCGACCTGGATGGTGATGGGCCGCCACCCGCCGCCCAGGTCCGCCGCGACGGGCGCGGCGGCGGCGCTGGCCCGTGCCGGGTCGACCTCGGTCGAGCGCCGGGCGTCCGGCGTGGTCGCGCCCGCCGGGTAGAGCAGCGCGTTGGCCACCAGGTGCAGACCATTTTCGTTGTACGCCCGGAACAGCGGGTTGAACGCGAACAGCACCGCCCGACCCGCGCCGGTCGGCTCGTCGACGACGGCTGCCGTGCCCTTGAGCGTGTCCGCGCCCACTGTGTAGCCGTTAGCCCAGAACGTGTCGCCCGTCGGGTAGGTGAGCACGTTCGTCCCGGTGGTGCTCGGGTTGAGGATCGGGTCGCTGTTGTTGAACTCGAAGTCCTCGGCGGGACGGCCCAGGGCGACAGGGCTGTCGCGGTCGACGTCGACCCGCAGGTGTGAGCCGATCACCAGGTAGTCGGCCGGTTTGGGCTTCTCGGTGGTGGACGTGAGCCCGGCCGCGCGGGCCATCCGTGTGCCCTCGTTGCGCAGTCCGATGTAGGTGTGGCCCTGCGCGATCCAGTCGCGCAGGTTTGCCTGCCCGGTGGCGGTGAGCCCGCCGGTGGCGTTGCTGCCGTCGGGCACCAGCAGCACGGTACGGCCGGTGAACGCCTCGGTGTTGTCGTTGATGTCGGCGGTGGTGACCGGCTTCAGGTCCAGGCCCCACCGCTTGCCGAGCACGTACCGGGCCTCGCCGTGCGAGCCCGACGTGGTGGAGATGCCGGTGCCCTGGAACAGTCCGACGTCGGGCAGGCTGAGTCGGGTGCCGGTGGGCCGCCCGGCCGGTGTCAGTGTGACACCGAGCGACCGGGCCAGGTCGTCGACGCTCCGGCTCACCTTCGACGCCGCGATGGCCACAGTGTTCGTCGTGAGGTCCCGCACGAGGGGTACGCCACGGCCGAGCACTGTGAAGGTGAACTCCGCAGCGGCAGCCGAGTCCAGCTTGTACGTGTACGAGCCCCACGGCCACGCCAGCCCGGACCGGCCGCCGGAGACCTTGCGGACGAGCTGCGCCTTGGGCCGGACGGTGTCGCCGGTGTAGAGGGTGGACACGCCCATCAGCAGCGGGTTGCTCCAGGACGACACGTCGTAGAAGTACGGGAACGGCACGTACGGGTCCTCGCCCATGATCGCCTGGATCCAGTGTTTCTGCGGCTGGTCCATCGGGATCCAGTACGCGCCCTCGGGCACTGTCACGTTCGTGGCGCTGCGGCCGCCGAAGATCCGGGCGTTGGGTACGCGGGTCGGCTTCTGCACCTCGTAGACCTCGACGTCCATCCGGCGTAGCCGCTCGACGAGCTGCCGGACGTCGGCGAGCTGCCGGTCGGGCAGCAGGAAGTACGAGCGGATCGTGATGTCCGGTACCGGGAACTGGACCTCGTTTGTGGGCTGCACGACCTCGTTGGGCTCCAGCGTGCCCGCCCTGCCCTGGGCCAGCGCGTCGGTCCAGATGTCGAAGTAGCCGCTGAGCACCTCGCGCTTGTTGGCGGCGGCCCAGCCGAGCGTCGACCACTGGGTGTGGAACTGCTGCTGCACCCGGTCGGCGACGGCGGAAGCGCTGCCCTTCTCGTACGTCATGCCGGCCGCGCCGAAGCCGGTGGTCGGCACGGTGTCGCCGTAGCCCATGAAGAACATGTCGTACGTGTCGTAGTTGAAGTAGCACTCGGTCGTGACGGTGTCGTCGCAGGCGCCGTTGTAGCCGAAGCCGGCCTTGTTCGCCTCGCCGATCCGGTTGATCCAGTCCACTGCCTCACCGGCGATCTCGTGGTGGATCGGGTCGGCGTTGGGCGGGAAGAAGTACTGCCTGCCGCCCATCTCGTGGGCGTCGATGAACACCTGCGGCGGGTAGCGGCGCAGCAGTTCGAGCTTGCCGTCGGTCTCCTGCTGGGTGCGGGCGAACCAGTCCCGGTTCATGTCGAAGCCGAACTCGTTCTGCCGCCGGGTCGCGTCGCGGCCGTCCGGGTTCTGCGTCGGCACGATGATGGTGACCAGGTTGTCGTTGCGTTTGGCAACGTCGCAGGACAGGCCGGCGGCCAGCTCGTACAGCGTCTTGAGGGCGGCGTCGGTGCCGCTCTTCTCGCCGCCGTGCACGTTGGCGGTGACCCAGACGATGGCCGGGCTGTCCTTCGCCGTCTTGGCGGCCGTGCGCGCGCTGGTCCGGCGGGGATCCCGCAGGTCGCGTACGTCGTCGGCGATCGCACGCAGCGCGGCCGGCTTGACGTGGCGCTCGTTTGACACCACCGCGTACGGCAGCGGTTGCCCGAGCACGCTTGTGGCCATCACGCCCGTGACGACCCGGTCCGAGGCGTTGTCCACCGCCGCGAGGTAGCTGCGGACCTCGCCGTTGGTGACGACCCGCTCCTGGCCGACGCCGAGGGGGAAACCGAGCACGGCCTCCGGGGCGGGAACGGTGCTCAACCGCGCGCCCGGGTCGTTGCTGCACGGGGTGGGCCGGGCGGCGGCGCTCGCGGCCGGTGTGCCGCCGAGCAGGGGAGTCATGCCGAGCAGGAGGGCGATAGTGGCGGCGCTCGCGAGCCGCCTCGGTGGGACCGACCGGAACTGGCGCATCGATGGGGCCATGTCTCGTGTTTCCCCTCTCGGGAACAGCCTCGCAGTGGCCGGAGCCTATGAAGCGTCGATACCGTGGTCAAGGCCCGATCGACATCGGTGACTGGGTGGGATGCCGGTGTCCGGGCCGGCTGGCAGGATGACGGGAGTGACGGGGCTGCGCCGATCACTCCGCTGCCGAGGAGGAGAACGTTGCCGGATTCGATCACACTCGCGCTGCACTCGGATCGTCCGGTGGCCGACGCGCAGCGGTCGCTGGCGTCCTGGTTGCGCGCCGACGACCGGCTGCACGGGACGGTCACCACTGCCGCAACCGACACGGAGGAGGAGGCGTCTGTTCTGCTGGTGGCGGTCGGCGACGCCGGCGCGGCAATGGTGCTGGTCCAAGCGCTCGCCGGTTGGTTGACCCATCGCCGCGACGACGTGACTGTGACGCTGACTGGTCCCGCCGGGTGGTCGGCCGAGTTGGACGTACCCCGGGCTCGTGACATGGGCCAGGTGACGGCGCTCGTCGAGGCCGCGGTGTGCGCGGTGGCCGCCCGGTAGTCGGCCCGCCACCGGCCGGGAACCGGTCGGCGACGGGCCAGGAGCGCGGTACGCCTACCAGGTGGTCAGGCCGAGGCCGATCGTCTTGGTCAGCGTGGCGTTGTCGTCGTCGCCGTCCAGCGACCACATCATGGCGCCGGCCAGACCCGCCTGCCTGATGTAGAGCGTCTTCTGCAGTACGACAGCCGGGTCGTCGTACGTCCAGAAGGTAGTGCCGTCGAACAGCCAGGCGTGCCCGGAGCGCAGGTCGCGGTGCACTGTGTAGCCCTTGCCGGCGAGGGTCTTGAGCTGCTTGTAGTCCTCGTAGCCGGCCTCGAAGGTGGCCGGCGCCGGGCCGGTGGCCGGCTGGAAGAGGCCGTTGCCGCCGCCGGTGACGCCCGTCCAACCCCGGCCGTAGTACGGGATGCCCAGGACGAGCTTGTTGCGGGGCGCGCCACGGGCGATCCAGCCGTCGATGGCCACCTCGGCGGAGAAGTCCGGGTTGTCCGGGGCGCCCCGGGGTACGCGCAGCGCCGACTGTTGGTTGGTCACCGCGTCCCAACTGCCGTGGAAGTCGTAGCCCTGCACTGTGGCGAAGTCCAGGTACTTGAAGATCTTGCGGCCCTCGTAGCCGGCGTCCATTGTCGCCGGGTTGGCCGGCAGGAACGCGGTGAGCGGGTGGTGCGCGCGGGTCGTGCGCCCGTACGCGTCGAGTTGCCTGCGGAACTCGGCGAGCAGCTTCGTGAAGTTCTCCCGGTCCTCGGGGCGGATGACGTTGCCGGGCTCGCCCTCCCAGTTCGGCCACTCCCAGTCGAGGTCGACGCCGTCGAAGACGCCTGCCGCGGCTCCCGGGCTGCCCGGCAGGTTGCCCTTGAGGTAGATGTCGATGCAGGACGCGACGAACGCCTTGCGGGAGGCGTCGGTGCGGGCGGCGTTGGAGAAGTACGTCGACCAGCTCCACCCGCCCAGCGAGATCAGCACCTTCAGTTTGGGGTGCTTGGCCTTCAGCTTGGCCAGCTGGCCGAAGTTGCCGTTGAGCGCCTGACCGGGGGCGTCGGCGATCCCGTCGACGCTCTCCTCGGCGGGCACCGGTCGCTGGTAGTCGGCCCACGCGTCGCCCTCGCCCGGCCCGCCGTCCACATAGCAGCGTCCGTCCTCGCTGACGTTGCCGAAGGCGTAGTTGACGTGGGTGAGGCGGCTGGCCGCCCCGGAGGTGTCGAGCTTCTTGACCGGGAAGGCGCGGCCGTAGATGCCCCACTGGGTGAAGTAGCCGACCCGGTGGTAGCCGGCGCGGTCGGGTTTGGCGCCCGCACCCGCAGCGGCGCTCGCGGCGGTGGGCGGGGCGGCGGTGATCAGCAGGGTCGCCAGGGCGACGACTGCTGTGAGACGGCGGTGGCGCAACTGTCGCATCGGCACACTCCCACGGGGCATCAAGCACAATTAGTAAAGAGACTTATCTGATTGATGAAGTTAAGCCGATCACCGTCAACGGTCAAGAGCGGCCAGCCCCATGGGGGATTGTGACGGCGTTACCTGGTGGTAACGATGTTGTGCCATGGACTCAGCCCTGACATTGATCGGCCTGCCCATCGCCCTCGGCATCATCATGCTCGGTCTGGGTCTCGGGCTGACCGTCGAGGACTTCCGCCGGGTGGCCCAGCATCCGAGAGCCGCCGTCATCGCGCTGGTGTGCCAGGTGCTGGTGCTGCCGGCGATCTGCTTCGGCCTCGTCCTCGCCTTCGGCCTGGCGCCGGAGCTGGCCGTCGGCATGATGCTGCTGGCCGCGTCCCCGGGCGGCACGACCGCCAACCTCTACAGCCACCTGTTCGGAGGGCACGTCGCCCTGAACATCACACTGACCGCCATCAACTCGGTGCTCGCCGCGTTCACCCTGCCGATCCTTGTCAACCTGTCGGCGGCGTACTTCCTGCCCGACGGGCGCAGCATCGGCCTACAGTTCGACAAGGTCCTCCAGGTCTTCGCCATCGTGCTCATCCCGGTCGCGATCGGCATGCTCATCCGGGCCCGGGTGCCGCAGGTCGCCGAGCGGTTGAACCGCCCGGTCCGGATCCTCTCCGTCGTCGTGCTCGTCGCGGTGATCGCCGGGGCCGTGCTCGGTGAACGCGAGAACATCGCCGACTACTTCGTCTCCGTGGGCCTGGCCGTCCTCGCGTTCAACCTGCTGAGCCTCGCGATCGGTTACGGGGTGCCCCGGCTGGCCGGCGTCGACCGGAGGGCCGCGACGGCAGCCGGATTCGAGATCGGCATCCACAACAGCACACTTGCCATCACGATCGCGCTCAGCCCGGCGTTGCTCGACAGCACCCAGATGGCGATCCCGGGCGCCGTCTACGGCATCGTCATGTTCTTCACCGCGGCGGCCTTCGGCTACCTGGTGACCCGCGTCGGCGCCCGCTCCACAAGCGCGGTGACGCCGTGACGGCGGGGTCAGCCGTGTGACGCCCTGACGGGCGCCGTCAGCCGACCTGGTCGTTGTCCTTGAGCGCGCCCCAGCCGTGCCAGCGGTCGATCTCGATGAGGGCGCTGACCCGGTCGCGTTCCCGGCGGGGGTACGCGTCGCCGGTGTAGTGTCGCGCCAGCCTGTCGATGTCGGCGAGGCCCTCGTCGTCGCGCAGTTCGGCGACGCGCCCGATGATGCTGAGGTGCGTGTACCAACCGGCCTCGTCCAGCACCGTGAGGGAGACCCGGGGGTCGTTGCGGATATGGCCCAGCCGGCGGCGGCTCGCGTCCATGTTCACCAGGATCCGGCCGTCGTCCCACAGGTACCAGGTGGCGGCGGACACCGGCTGGCCACCTGCCTGGAGCGTCGTCATGACAGCCGGGTTCGGCTTCTGGAGCATGGCGACAGCGGCCTCGGGAAGCGGTGGCTTGGACATGAAGTCTCCTCCTCGCGTGAGCGTTACCCCTGCACGTTACGCATCCAAGGGCGCCGTGCACGCCGGGACGCGCGTCAACGGGCGGGTCGCCACGAGGTCGATCGAGCCGCCGCCGGGGAATCTCAGCGAAGCTCCTGGATGCGGACCATGTTGCCGGCGGGGTCGCGGAAGGCGCAGTCACGGATGCCGTACGGCTGGTCGGTCGGTTCCTGGACGACCTCGGCGTCGCGGGCCTGCACCTTCTCGAACGTGTCGTCGAGGTTGCGGGTGGCCAGCAGGATCCAGCCGTAGGTGCCCTTGGCCATCATCTCGGAGATCATGCGCCGCTCGTCCTCGGTGAGCCCCGGGTCGGCTGTCGGCGGGGCCAGGAGGATCGACGTGTCGGGCTGCCCGACGGGGCCGACGGTGATCCACCGCATGGTGCCCTGCCCGACGTCGGTGCGGACCTCGAAGCCGAGCACGTCGCGGTAGAAGACCAGCGACTCCTCGGGGTCGACGTGGGGAAGAACTGTCGTGTGAATGGTGATGTCCATGGCGATGATGCTAGGGACGGCGCACCGTCGCGTACTTCTCGATTCCTGACCGATCCGGCGAACGGGGGCGGCCTCCGGCTACCGGGTGACCCGTGTCGGCGCCCGCTCCGCCACCGCCGTGACGCCCTGACGGGCAGGTGTCAGCTGACCTGGGCGCGGGGGCCCTCGTCCAGTCGCAGCTCGACGACACGCCCCGGTGACGCTGAGATGGGTGTACCAGCCGGCCTCGTCCAGCACGGTGAAGAGGACTCGGGGATCGTTGCGGACGTGCCCAGCCGGCGACGGGACTCGTCCATGTTCACCAGGATCCGGCCGTCGTCCCACAGGTATCAGGTGGCGGCGGACGCCGGCCAATCAACAGCCGGGTTCGGCTTCTGGTGCATGACGACCGCGGCCTCGAAATTGCAGAGTTGGATTGCGTGGGCCGGTAGTAGCCCTCCCGGGTCGACTCGGGGCACTCGGGCGGCAGCTCGGTTGGTCGAAGCCGTCCGTCCGGAGGATCCCGACCGACTGAGTCGCTGCCTACGTTTAGTCAGCCCGTGACCGATTGGCGGGCGCTGACCAATTTCTGCCGACGCATCACTGGTCGCCGGCTCGAAAGCGGGCCGGCAGCGCCCGGAAGGGCGGGCTACGTCGCCGGCTCGGACCCCTTCGCTGCCGCAGCTTTCGGGGCAGCAGAGGGGGAGTGAAGCTATGGGAACGCGGGCGTTACCCCCGAATGTCGCCGCAGCATCCGACGTGATCGCACAACGGGGGCCGCTCACGCCCGATGAAATCGCCGACGCCCTTCGGGAAAGTGGCATCGTGCTGCCCGCGGCGCGGTTGGCGAAACTGCCGGAGCGCTTTCCATCGGCGTTCGTCATCGACGACCACGACCGACTGAGCCATCCACCTCGGCCGTCCGGCTCAGCCGGCCCGGATGCGGCGTCTGCAACAGCACAAGTCGTAGACGAGGCAGGCTTTGCATGGAACAGGGTTGACCCTCCAGCAGCGACGCTGCTGGAGGATCTCGTCGTCGTGGTGCCGGGGACGTCGGCGCACCAGCAGGCGGAACTGGCAGTCGTACGGATGCGGGGTGGTGAGGCGCGGATTTTCAGCGCGAGTCCGAACCGGTCCGATGACATTCGTGATTTCCTCGTCGGAGCTGCGGGCCTGGTCGGATACTGCCTGAACGGTGATCGCTGGTCGCACCTACCAGGCGAAATCGACCGCTGCCTGCCTGATCTCCGAGCTGATCTGCGGATACTGGCGCTGCTTCATGAGCCCAATCGACCGACCAGTCGAATGAGCGAGATGTGCGCGGTTTTCGGTGTCGAGCAGGGGAACGGCGATCCGCTGGGCGACGCCCTTGCCCTCGCCGCGTGTCTGCGTGTTCTGGTCAGCCGGATCGACGGCTCTGACGCGTCGTGGCAGGTTGCGCGGGCCTGTCTCGTCGCGGGCGGATCGGACCTTGCTCGATTGTTGCCGGAGGCACCGATGCCGGTGAACATCCGGGACGTACTCTCCTGCGCCCCTGACCCCCTGCTCGAGCCGGTCGGAGGGGCCCAATCCGGTACGGCCGCAGACGCGGTACGTCAGGTGTTCAGCCAATTGGGTGAGCGTGGCTACGCGGCCCGGCCGTCGCAGCGGGAAATGGCCGGGGCGGTGGCTGAGGTGCTCGACGCGGGTGGTCTACTCGCGGTCGAAGCGCCCACCGGCACGGGCAAGTCCCTGGCTTATCTGACGCCGGCCGGACGACAAGCCCGTCCTGGTCGGCCTGTCGTGGTCGCCACCGCAACGAAGGTCCTCCAGCAGCAACTGCGGCGCGATGTGACTCGGCTTCGAGCCGAAGGTCTGTTCCGTGCCCCGTTCCGTCAGCTCTTCGGGGTATCCAACTACCTCTGCTCGCGGGAGATCGCCTCCGCTCTGGAGTCGTCGGATGAGAGCGCCGGCACTGACCACTGGATGGCGCTGGCCGTCGCTGTCCGAGCGCTCGCCGTCGGTGAGACGGGGGTGTGGGATGACGTCGCGGACGCGGATGTCGCCGGCGGGCGCCCCGCCTACCAGGGCTTGCGGGACACCCTGCGTACCGACGCCGGGTCCTGCGAACGTTATGAATGTTCCTGGGCAGACCGGTGCCCGTTGTTCACAAGACTCGCCGGGATGCGGGAACGGCCCGGTGTTGTCGCTGTCAATCATGCCCTGATCGCAACTTGGGCGAAGCTCGCTCAGCAAGGTCAGCGGAGCCCTGGGGACGTTCTCGCCGAGGGCCACGGTGACGTCATCTTCGACGAGGCACACGAGCTGGAAGAATCGCTGACGGCCGCGTGGACGGAGGTCGTCGGCCGGCGCGAGCTTATCGGCATGGCGGCGAGGCTCGACGGCAGGAACGGACTCGACCGGCACCTGCGCCGGCTCGCCGCTGCCGGAACCGACCTGCGCCGAGAGCGGGCCATGCCGGTCATGGCTCGACAGTTGCGGCAGGACTGCGATCGGTTGACCGGCGCAGTGCAGCAGTATCTGCACGAGTACGGCGGCGTGAACCGCTCCGCAGTCCCGCAGCTGGGGGTGGTATACAGCCGAACTGAGTATCGGCAGCTCATCGAGGAGGTGCGGCAGACCAACCGCAGTTTGCGGGAACTGGGGACCGAGCTGACCGCGCTTGAGACGGGCGCCAGGGCGCAAATCCCCGAGGCGAGCGGCCGCGCACGGCTGCTGCTCAAGGGCCTGCTGGTTCGCGTCACTGGCCTGGCTCGCTCCGTCGGGAACGCCGGCGAGGTGCTCGGGCGGCTCAGGGACCTGCCCGACGAGCATCTCTGGGTCTACCGGCTCTCGGGCCAACCAGGCACCGACACGGACCCTGCAACGAGCGCCGAGACTACTCCCACCACGGTGTCAGCGGATCAGATTACCCAGACTGAATGGACCTTCGAGTGCATTCCGGTCGACGTCGGTCCGGCATTCGCGGACGGCATTGTCCGACCGGCCCGCAGCGTCACCCTGACCAGCGCGACCTTGACGACCGGTGACAGTTTCGACTATCTGAGTGACCGGCTGGGGATTCGGGTGGAACGGGGCAGCGGCGAGCCAGGTGTCTTCGACGGACGACAGCTGCGCAGCCCTTTCGACTACGCCACCCAGTCCGCCGTCGTCCTCACCAGCCACCTGCCTGTACCCGTGCCGGGCCAGGAACGGGAGTTCGTCGAGGAGTTCGCCCGCGACCAGGTCGGTCTGCTGTCGTTGACCGGCGGCCGCTCGATGACGCTGTTCGCCGCGCGTCGTCGGATGGAAGCCGTGGCCGGCCTCGTACGGCAGCGCTCGGAGCCGCTGGCCGAGCGGGGCGTGCACCTGCTTGTGCAGGGCGAGGCCGGCCGGGCCGAGATTGCCGCCCGGTTCCGGTCAGAGCCGGGGAGCGTTGTGTACGGTCTGCGGTCCTACTGGCAGGGCTTCGACGCGCCAGGTGAGACGCTCAGTTACCTGATCATCGAGAAACCGCCGTACCCGCATCCCGACGACGCAGTGGTCAGTGCCCGGGCCCGTGCCATCGCCGACCGGGGTGGCGATCCATTCCTGGACTACCTCGTACCCAAGACCGCAGTGCAGCTTGCGCAGGGTTTCGGTCGCCTGATTCGCAGCGAGACCGACCGGGGTGTCGCGCTGATCTGCGACCGGCGGATGCAGTCACCCGGCAGCGCCAACCGGATTCTCCTCTCCTCCCTGCCCGGGCCCGCGATTCACCACGCGGTCGACCGCGACGACGCTTGGCGCTTCGCCGTGCAGTTCGTCACTGGTGAGCAGCCAGATCTCACAGCCGCGTTGTCTCTCGCTCGCAGTGACATGGACGCCACGCTGGAACGACTGCGTCTGGCGCCTGGAGAGGACCCGGAACCGAAACTGCGCGAGGGGGCACGGCTGCTCTTCGGGGTACACGAGCTGCGCGATCCGCAGTTGCAGCTGATGCGGGCTCACCTGGCAGGCGACGACACCGTCGGTGTCCTGCCGACCGGCACCGGCAAGTCGCTCTGCTTTCAGCTTCCCGCCCTCTTGCGCCCGGAGGACCGGGCGACGGTGGTGGTCAGTCCGCTCGTCGCACTGATCAAGGACCAATTGGATGACCTTCGAGGTCGCCGAGGGCTTCGGGGCGTCCAGGGCATCACCGGCAACACCCCTGCCGCCGTTCGCAACGAAATCCTGCGGGACCTGGCGGCGGGAAAGATTCGTCTGCTTTATGTCTCGCCAGAGCGGCTGGTGCGGGATCCGGTGCTGAGGGTGGCGCTGGAGCGGCAGCACCTGGCCGGCCTCGTGGTTGACGAGGCGCACTGCGTGAGTGACTGGGGGCACGACTTCCGGCCCGAGTTCCGACGAGTGTCGCGGGCGGTGGCGCACCTGGGCCGAGCTCCACGGATGGCGTTGACAGCCACGGCCACAGAGCCGGTCTTGCAGGACATTATCGGCACCCTGGAACTCGTTGACCCGGTGGTCGTCACCCGACCTGCCGATCGCCCGAATCTCCGCTTCCAGGTGACCAAGGTGGGTGGTGAACGGGAGCGGGCCCGCGAACTGCTGAGGATCGCGACGGCGATGGGACCGTCCCCGGGCATCGTGTACGCCTCGCGGCGCGCAGTCACCGAGGAGGTGGCCGCTCTGCTGCGTCGCGCGGGCATCCGGGCCCGGCACTATCACGCGGGAATGGTGCCGGAGCAGCGCGAGGCCGTCCAGGACGACTTCCTCGCCGGCACCACCCAGGTCATCGTCGCCACCAAAGCATTCGGGATGGGCGTCAACAAACCTGACGTCGGATGGGTGGCGCACTACGACCTACCCGAGTCGCTCGACGCGTACGTGCAGGAGGCAGGTCGCGCCGCGCGCTCCGCCGATCTGCACGGCCAGTGCGTGTTGTTGTACGGCCAGGGCGACATCGCCCGCCGCCGCGCTCAGGTGGCCGACACGACTGAGGGGCACCGGTTGGCGCAGGCCCGACGCGCATTGAGCCTGTTGCTGACCCAACGTCGCCGTGGCGCTGACGTGGTGTTCGATCCGGAGGAACTGGCCGAAGCGGTCGCGGTCGAGCCGGACGAGCTCAACGTTCTGCTGGGCTGGCTGGAGCGTGCCGGCGCGGTGGAACAGCTTCCGGACTGCTCGGCCCGGGGCACGGTCCACGTCGGTGTTCGGGAACCGGCGGACCAAGGGGAGCGACGCCGATTCCGCGAGTTGTCCGTGCTGCTGAAGCTGCGCCCACAGGTGGGCAGCCGGATCGACTTCGATCGGCTTGAGGCGGACCACGGTGTCGACCCCGACGCGTTGGAACGCGATCTCGTGGCTTGGTCGCTCGACCGGCTCATCACCTTCTCGTCGTCGCAGCGGTACCGCCGGCTGCGAGTGCGCAGCCGGCAGTTGGACACCGCGGTGTTGCAACGGGAGGTTCGGCGATGGAACCTCTGGCAGCGGCGGCAGCTCGAAGCGATGCTTTCGTACCTCGGTAGCGGGTGCCGCCGTGCCGCTATGGTCGCCTACTTCGGCTTTCCGTCGTACTCGTGCGGTGCTGAGCACGACGCCTGTGACGGCTGCGGGGGGACATCTCCGTGGCACGACCTTCCCGCGTCGGCGGTGCCTGACCCCGAGCAGTTGGTCAACGTCGAGCTGACGGTTCTGCAGGCTGTGGGATGGGCCTCGACCCTGCGCACCGGTCGCTACGGCGCGGTCGGGTTGAAAGCCGCGGTCCTCGGCGCGGAAGTCCTGGCCGGTGGACAGCCCATCGGGGCTGGCCTGCGTCGTTGCCCTCAGTTCGGTGCGCTGCGCCACGTGCGGGGCGCCGACCGCCGCTGGGACGAGGCGACTGACCGGCTCGTCGGTGCTGGCTTGCTCGTCCGCGATCAGATCGAGCGGGATAGCAGGAGTTACACAAGTCTGGCTGTCACCGATGCCGGGCGGGAACGGTTGGGAGGCCGGCATGGGTGAGGTGGCAAGTGTCGAGAGGGTCATCAACGCCGAGATGCTGGAGAGCGGCGAGATCTCTCTCGGCCCGGTCGAGAGTGCCCGCTTGGGTCTGGCGAACCAACTGATGGACCTGGCGCTGGTGGTGGAGGAGGAGTCCCTGCCGGTGACCTGGGTTGCGGGTCGGCGGCGGCTCGCTGGTGAGACGTTGGCCGACTACCTACAGGACACCGCTCGGATCGGTGGCCTGCTGAGGCTCGAACGGCGGGGCAGCGAAGCCATCCGCCTCGTCGTGGTCTCGCCGGGGACCCGGCTGTCCGTGACCACGCGCCCGCCGGGCGTGGCGGGGACACCGGGTGCGGCCCCGGTAGCCCGGGGAGCCGCCGCCGCGCGCGCCGACACTCGTCCGCAGCGGCGGGGGAGCACCGGCGGCCGCTACCGGTTGCGTCAGCGCGAGGAATACGCCTGGCAGGGCGACATCGGCTTCCTTCGAAGCGCTCGCACACACATGACCGGAGCCCTGCGCAATCGGGGATGGGATCCCGCCGATGCTGTGCGGATGCGGCTCGAGGGAGAGCGCCTGGCTACTCTCGACCAGTTCGACGAGCTGCTCGCCATCGATGCCGCGCACATCGAACACATGCCACACCAGGAGGGCGCGGCCCGCACCGTGCTGACCCGGATGGGTGGCCGCGGCATCCTTGCTGACGAAGTGGGCCTCGGCAAGACCGTGGAGGCCGGTCTCGTTCTCAAGGAGTTGATACTGCGTGGCCTCGCACAGCGCGTCCTGATCGTCTGCCCGGCACCGCTGCGGGACCAGTGGCGCGACGAGCTGCGGGAAAAGTTCGACGAGGACTTCACCGTGGTAGCCAGCGGACAGGACGCCCGTGCCTTCAGGCAGGACCGGATCATCATGACCCTGCAACTGGTGCTGCGGAACGTCGAGCGTCTGGGTGAGGGCTTCGACTTGGTGATCGTGGACGAGGCGCACCGTCTCGCGGGCGCCGGCGCTCGCAAGACCCGGGAGATCATCGGAGATCTGGTCGCCAAGGCACCCCGGGTCCTGTTCCTCTCCGCCACTCCGGTGCAGAACAACCTGCTCGAGCTCTACCGCTTGGTGGAGCTGCTCCGACCGGGCACCTTCGACTCCGAACGTGACTTCGCCCGCCGGTTCGTTGACGGCCGCGACCCGCGCAAGCCGGTCAACGCGGCGGAGTTGCGGAAGCTGATCAGCAGCGTGGTCGTCCGCACCACCCGTCAGCAGGCCGGCGTCGACCGGGTGCACCGGATGCCCCCACAGGATCACGGGGTGCAGCTGACCCTCCCCGAACGCCAGCTCTACGACCTGCTCCTGCACACCCTGAGGCACCGGATGACGGGCCCGGGTGACACCATGCGGCGACGGCAACTCGCCCTGCGGCTCACCGCCTCGCCCCAGGCGGTCTCCCGCAGTGCCCTGCGAATGGCCGAGCGTGAGGCGGATCGAGGGCTGAGGGAGACCTTGACCGAGATTGGTCATCTCGCCGGCGACATCCGGCACACCTCCCGCGAACAGGTCGCTCTGAACGTGGTCCGCCAGTGGCTCGATGAACATGGTCGCGTCCTCGTCTTCACCCAGCATACCGACACGCTTGGCGGCATCCTCCGACTGCTCGACGCCGACGGCATCACCGCGGCACCGTTTCACGGCGGTATGAGCCACGCCGCTCGTGGCGCCTCAGTCGCCGACTTCAAGTCGGGACGCGCGCAGGTCCTGGTCTCGACCGATGCTGGAGCCGAGGGGCAGAACCTGCAGGTCAGCAACTGCGTGCTCAACTACGATCTGCCATGGAACCCGATGCGGGTCGAGCAGCGGATTGGTCGGGTCCACCGGCTTACCCAGACTCGTGATGTCCATATCGCCAACCTCTTCGCCCGCAACACCCTCGATGAGTCCGTCTACCGGCTCCTGCACGACAAACTCGCCATGTTCGAGCTGCTCTTCGGGCAGGTCGTGACCGTTCTCGGCGAGTTGGAGGGCACGCAGGACTCCAGCATGGAGCACAGGGTGCTACAGGCGTTGTACGCAAACAGCGACGCCACGATGCAGCGGCGGCTGGATGAGTTGGGCAGCCAACTCGAACACGCGCGCAGTCGAGCGATGACCATGATGGCCGCGGACGCCGGGCTCAGCGACTGGCTTGCGCAACGTCAGGAGGAACGGCGTAAGCGTGAGGCTCAGCCGCAGGCCCGCGAGTTGCTGCCGCAACTCGCGGAGCGGCCGCGCCGTCGGCAGAAGGACCTCGAGCAGTTCGTCCGGCGTTTCCTAGGGTTGGCGGGAGCGACCCTGAGTCATCCCTCGGAGGGTTTCACCGTCGCCTCGCTGCCTCCGGACCTGGCCGCCGCTTTCGGAGGCCGTACCGAACTATTCCTCGCCTTCACCAACGCCGCGCTAGATCATCACCCCGAGGCGCAGCTCTGCGTCGTCGGTTCGGAACTCTTCGACGAACTGTTGGAGGTTCTGCGGGATCGGGGTGACCTGGCCGGGACCGAGGCGGTTCTACCGGATCTGCACCAACGCGCGGTGATTCGACATGCGGCGGACGTACAGCTGGTCAAGCGGCGGGTGGAGCCCGACGAGGGCTGGTCGGCCCGGGCCACCTACCGGGTACAGGAGGGCGCCACCAGCGGCAATCAGCAGCTCATCACCGTCGATGTCGGTGCCCAGGTACGCGTCGACGAGAGCCGCTCGCCCCTGCCCGACGGGGCACCCCTGCCCACCGCTCTGCCCGAGCGGGCAGTGTTGGACGCTGTCGATCAGCAGGCCGTCGTCCACCTGCGGCAGCATCTGCGGGAGGTGCGGCAGGCCGAGGATCGGAGCCGCAAGGAGGCCCAGGAGACCCTGGTCGCGAACCTGGAGAAGCAACTCGGGACGGCACAGAAGTCCTTCCGCAAGCACAAAAACACGCAGACGTACCTCCAGTTGATGGAGTGGGAACGGCAACTCGAACGCGCTATCGAGGCCGCCCGGCGGCCGGCCCCTCCGGTGGCCGACACCGAGCTTCGAGCGGAACTGCTCACTCTGGAAATGCACGGCTCCGACCGGCTCATGGTGGTGGAGAGCTGGCAGCACGACAGCGGCATCACCCGGGAGATCAGGTATGCGTGGACCGGCAACCTCGCCGACCACGCCCCGATCTGCGAGGCGACCGGTGCCGCGCTGAACACGCTCGCCCTGTGCGGCGGTGCGCACGTCGTCGACGGCGCGGCGTTGCACGGCTGCCAGGTGTGCGCGACCGAATGGTGCGGTGCCTGCGGACCGACCCGCGCCGTGCAGGCCTGCGCAGGCTGTGGTCGCGAAGCCTGCGCCACCTGCCGGCACAGCGGAGCGCTGTGCAACGGCTGCGCTCGGCCGGACCGCGCCACAGAACTGGATACCGACTACGAGCATGGCTGGCGCTTGGGCGGTCAGGCGTACCTGCTCGTGGGTGAGCGGCACGCCGTCGTCGTCGACGAGCACGGCCACCGCAGCACCGTGGTGCCCGACCCGGACGTTCTCGACCCCGTCCGGGCCAGGCTACGCGGCCTCGCCGTCCGGCTGCAGTTGCCCGTCGGAACGGGTCTGGTAGCCGCCACGCCTCCGATGGCCGCTTCCGATCTGTCGGCCGGAAGCGCGTGGGCGGACGTGCAACCGTCGGTCTGGTGGACGTGGCAGGAGCACGCCGGTGCTGACGTCGACACCAGCGTGGCCGACCTGCTGCCCGACGTCCCCGACCTCCAGGTCACCGGAGAGAGCGCTGCTGGTGTCAGTGCCCTGCTCGCGGATCTTCGACGACGTGGCTCGGCACCTGTACCGCCTGCGGTTGCGGCGGTTCCTTTCGCTGTGGTGCGACGGGTCGACGTCGTGGAAGGGGAGTTCCATTACCGGGAGTTCTGGCACGAGGGTGACCGGCCGCCGCTGCTCGCCGACTCTGACACCGCGTCGCTGAAACCCAGCCGGCACGACGTCGAACGGCATTGCCGGCCCATCGCCGGCACCACCGTCGGGCCAGTGGGCGTGGAGATCGACGGATTGCACCGTTCGTTCGTGTGCCTGCTGACCGATGGCAGTCACAGCAGCACCTTGTTCGTTCCTGGTGTACCCGGTGCCACCCTCGCCGCGGAGGAACAACTGGCGCGTCTGGTTTCCGCAGCGGGCCTGCCACCCGCGCGGCCCGTTGTGCGCCACCCATGGGAGCCACCGCCTGTTACTGAGCTGCAATACAGCAAGCCGGCCGACGGCGTGGACGTGGTGCGTCGCGCAGTCACGTCCCGGACCCTGCTCACCGAGGGGGAGGGCGACCCGGAGATCGCACCCGTCTCCACCCAGTCGATCTCCACGGAGTTCGCCGGAGCCGCACGGGTCGAAGATCCGCAGCTGTGTGCCGTCCTGACCGGGATGGATGAGCTGCTGACCCCTGTGCCGATCGGGCAGTACGTGACCGTGGAAGAGAGCTGGCGCTCGCCCTACGGAACAGCGAGCCGGCGCTACCTGATTGCACCGGCGGCCCCGCTGGATTCCCGGCTGCTTGCGGGACGCATCCTCGTCCAGCCCGGTGAGGTGCTCGCCGCCGCGTTGACCGACGGCACCGTCACCGAGGGCGAGGTTTCGGTGGACAGCCGCGGCCATCTCTCCGCCCATGAGCTGAGCGCCAACTGCCCCGTGTGCGATCACCTCTACGGGCCCTGCTGTGGAGAGGACGGCACCGTCACCGGCTGCTCCTCGTGCGAACGGCCGGCCTGCGGAATGTGCCGGGCGAAGGATCCGTCTTCGGTTGAGCGGACCCGCTGCGAACGGTGCGGTGATCGATCCTGCGGCGACTGCGCGCGGCACCTACCGGTCCGCGCGTGCGAACTCTGCAACCGCGCGGCCTGCGCGGCCTGCAGGCCGGGGTCGCTCTGTCTGACCTGCAGCCAACTGAAGCCGGCGACTGCCGAACAACGCGGGCAACTGCCCGGTGAGTTGCACCTGGAAGGGCTCACGGTCCTTGTCGGGCACGACGCGCAAGGCACGGTCGTGGTGCTGCGGGGGGTGCACCGTAGCGAGGTCGCGGTCATCGGAGCAGCGGGGCTTCAACACTGGGAGACGGCGACTGCCGACGACCCGGAGGTGTTGCGGCTGCGGCTGCGGGCGGCGGAGCTCGGGGGCAGCGGGGACGTTGATCTTCGCACGGTGCCTGGTCAGATGACACCGGTTCCTCCAGACTGGCTGGTGCTCAGCCACGACACGGACACGACCTTCCAGTGGCTGGTTCAGACCGATGGTCAGCGGCGTGCCGGCAACGCGCCCTCGTTGGCGGAAATGCCCGCTGCTAGTGGCCTGGACCCGGAGCTGCGCGCAGACCTTGCCGACGCCTTCGGCGAGACGAGATCGTCGGCACCCATTCCGGTGTCCGCACCGGCGGCCAGACGGAGGTTGATTCGCCAAGCCGCAGGTGACATCGCATCACCGCCGACGCGGACGGTCGGCGTCGCCTGCCGCCAACACACCGCCGTGACGTTGGCCGTCACCGCACGCGGCCTCGTCCGACGGCGGGCTCTCGGTAGTCAGGTCATCGAGGAGACGGCCGACTGGCAGTTTCCCGAGGCGATCGCATCGTGGGTGCACACCGGCTGGCGTCCGGCACCCGAGGTTATCGTCACCGCCGACCTCGACGGTTGGACGGTGGTGATCGCGGCCGTCGGACATCACACGTCACTCGGCGTTCGCCATCGCGGTGACCAGCCCACCTGGTATCAGGTGACCAAGGACAGTGAGCTCGACCTCCTGCGTGGCGCGCTCGGCGTTGAACTGCTCGGGGAGCACGCGTTGGTGTCGATCGCCGCGCACACCTCGGAACGGGACCTCCGCGGGCCAACTCTTCTGGGCGCCACCCCACTTGCTCGTCGTGCCAGCCGGAAGATCACGCGACTGCCTTTCGGTCAGCCGCGCCGGGCCGCGATGTCCCCGACCGCCGCTGTCGCGGCCGTCATGCCGGGCATCATGCCCACCGCCCCTGCCGCTGGGCCACAGATACCGGCTGCGTTGTTGACCGAACTGCGGCAGCAGGCGATGACCCGCCGGGTCAGCGAAGTGGACCTGACCGTGGGCTTGGACGTGCAGGAGGAGTGGCGCCTCGCGAACGGCGACACCATGACTGTCAAGTACCAGGTCGCGGCCGGGGAAACCGTCGGCTCCCTGCCCGACGCCGTCACCGGGGCGCCGTTGCATCAGGCGAGCGTCTGTCGCCTTCACCACCTGGTGAGGCACGTGGAGGTGTGCGCGACCTGCCTCACCGCCACCTGTCCCGCCTGCCCCGACGCCGTCCAGCCGTGTGTCCTCTGCAGTGGTCGGCTGTGCCGCCGGTGCGTAGCCTCCACCGACGGTCGCTGCCTCGCCTGTACTCAGCTGCGCAAGGTGAAGCTGCTGGATCGTGGCGCATTCGGCGTGTCGCTGCGCGGTGGGGCATGGCACGGGGTGGGGCCGTACGCCAAGGTCACCTTGCGGCGGGACAAGGGTCGATGGTCGTTAGAGCGATGGGACAACGCTGGCCGGATGACGGCCACCCTGGACGGCGACCGACTGCTTAACATCCGCCGTATGATCGGCGATGCTGAGTGAGAAGCACGGATGGTGGCACCCAGAGATGAGCGGGCCATACCCGCGTATTAGGCACCGCGCCTCACCGGAGAAGATGTCAGGATGACCAAGCCCGCCTTGCCCTGGCGCGTCGTCGTCACCGGCGCCACCGGCAAGCTCGGCCGTGCCGTGGTCGCGCACCTGCGCGCCGTGGGCGTCGACGTGCTGGCGGTGGACCGCGCCGGTGGACGTGACCCGCGCGATGTGGATGGCGAGTTCCTCCTCGCCGACCTCACCGACTACGGCCAGGTGGTGGAGGCGTTCACCGGGGGCGCCGACGAGCACGCCGGCGGCGTCGAGGCCGTCGTGCACCTCGCGGCAGTACCCGCTCCCGGGCTGATGTCCAACGCGACGACGTTCGCCAACAACTCCGCCGCCACGTACAACGTGTTCGCCGCGGCCAGGGCCGCCGGCATCAGGCGGGTGGTGTGGGCGTCGAGCGAGACGGTGCTCGGCTTGCCGTTCGACACGCCGCCGCCGTACGCCCCCGTCGACGAGGAGTACGCGCCACGGCCGGAGTCGACGTACTCGCTGAACAAGGCCCTTGAAGAGGAGATGGCGCGGCACTTCTGCCGCTGGAGCCCGGAGCTGGTCATGGTGGGCCTGCGGTTCTCCAACGTGATGGACGTCGAGGACTACGCGGCGTTCCCCTCGTTCGACGCCGACCCGCGGGCGCGGCGCTGGAACCTGTGGGGCTACATCGACGCCCGCGACGGCGCGCAGGCGGTCGAACGGGCGCTCGCCCACGACCGGCCCGGCGCCGACGTGTTCATCATCGCCAACGCCGACACCGTCATGACCAGGTCCAGCGCCAGCCTCATGGCGGAGGTCTACCCGGGAGTCGAGATCCGCCGGGAGTTGGGCGAGCACGAGACGCTGCTCAGCATCGACAAGGCCCGCCGGGTCCTGGGCTTCGAACCCCGGCACTCGTGGCGCAACCATGTGGACCCGTCCGGTCGTTGAGCCCGTGCCGTCGGGCCGCAGCCGGATCCGCGATAACCCACGGGAGCTCGCGAAGATCGGGATAAAGTGCCTCAACGGGTACGGGGTGGACCGGTCGGCGGGGAGGCTCGGGCGATGGCATCGGCGCAGGCCACCTCATTCGCCGGAATCGTCGGCACGACCGTACCGGCGGCCCCTTACCGGCTGAGCTGACAACGTGCGGGGACCAACCTGCCGGCCGGCGGGCCGGGCACGAGCATGCTGATGCCCTCCTGGTCGCGCGGGCTGGCCGACAGCCGCAGCCCGCGCAGCGCGACAGTCCTGGAGCTGCTCGTCGACGTCGTCTACGTCTTCGCGCTCGCGCGTCTGGCGGGCCGGGTCGCCGACGACCTGACCATCGTCCGGCACACACTGCTGTCGGAGGCGGGTCAGACGCTGCTGTTCTTCACGGCGATGTGGATGATCTGGTTTCTCAACGCCGTCATGTCCAGCACCTACGATCCCCGCCGCACCGACATCCAGGTCATCCTGCTGGCGACGATGTTCGGCACGCTGGTGCTGGCGGTCAGTCTGCCGCAGGCGTTCGGCCAGCGGGGTCTGATCTTCGCCTGCACGTACGTCATCATCCAGGTGGGCCGGCCGCTCTATCTCACGCTGGCCCAGTGGGGGCACCCGCGAGGGCGGCTCCCCGCCCGGGTACTCACCTGGCACGCGGTCTCCGCTGTGCTGTGGATCGGTGGCGGCATCAGCGGGGGCTTCGGGCGTGGGGTCTTCTGGAGCATCGCCCTCGCCATCGAGCTCGTCGGCTCCGCCACCCACTGGCCGGTGCCCCGCCTTGGTGAGAAACGACCAAGCAACCCGTTCGGGATTTCCGAGGCGCACCTGGCGGAGCGGTACAACCAGTTCTTTATGATCGCGCTGGCCGAGGTGGTGCTGGAGACAGGGCTCGCGGTGAGCTTCCCAGGCTTCTCGACCGGGCGGACCGTCACTCTCGTGGCTGCCTTCGTGACAGTCGTGGCGTTCTGGCGGCTGTACTTCTACCACCTGGCCCCGGGGCAGTCCGCGGACTCGGACGCGCTGCGCCTGGCCCGGTCGTCGGGCTTCAGTCTGATGCTCATCGTCGCCGGCATCATCTGCACGGCGGTCGGGCTCGGGCAGGTAATCGACGACCCCGACCCGCCGATCGACTGGGCGCTGGTGGCGATCATCTTTGGCGGCCCGGTGCTGTTCCTGATCGGGCGCGCCTATCTGGAGCGATCCGCGATTCGGCCGCGCTCCGGGGTGCTGCCGATCGGCGCGCTGGTGCTGATCGTGGCGGCGCCGCCTGTGGCCTTCCTTCCGCCGGTCGCCGTGGCCGCCGTCGCGGGGTTGATCATGGTTGGGATCGCCGTCGCCGACGGGGTGCTCCACGGGCGCGGCTCGCAGACCAACCCAACGTTGTAGTCGACGCGGGACGTGGCGCCGTCTGCCTTGTGACCGGCGAGCGCGTCGGGTAACTTCGCGGGCACGCCGTCGAGCCTGAGAGGAGGTCAGAACAATGTCCGATGTTCTGCGCCCCCTCCGCGTCCCGGCGTCCACGCGGATCTGACCGGGGCGCGCGCCTTCCGGAGGACCTGCCATGACCGACCTGGTCATCCGCCCGCTCGTCGCGGGCGAGGAAGAATTGTTCGACTCCATGCCCGATCCACTGCCGCAGTTGCGCAAGATCGCGTACGCCGACGGCGTCGCTGGCGGCGGCTACCGGCCCGAGCACACCTGGGTCGTCCTGCGCGGCGGCCAGGTGGTCGGTAGGGCGGCCTGGCTCCTCCCGCCCGGGGCCGTCGGCACCCCCTGGCTGGACCGGTTCGACCTGGTCGCCGAGCCGGAGGTGGGGGCCGCGCTGCTGCGCGCCGCCCACGAGGCGCTCGGAGGGCCGGGCGTGTACTACGCCGCCCTGCCGGCGCACTGGAGGCGTCGACAGGAGGTGCTGGCAGTGGTCAGCGCCCCGATGGAGGCCGCTCGGCTGGCCGGGCTTGTCGAGCGCGGAGAACGGCTGCGGTGCTCCTGGACAGGCACGCCGCTCCCGGCCACCTCCGGGCGGTACACGTTCCGCAGGCCCCTCGACAAAGCGGAGATCAACACCTTGGTCGCCCGGATCGCCGAGCCGGACGTGCTGACCGGGGTGGAGACCGCGCAGGGTGTCGGCGGAGTCGACCTGGCCACGGACCCCCTGGCCTGGCTGGGGGATTCGACCGAGCAGTGGACGGTCGGGTTGGCCGACGGTGAGCCGGTGGGCCTTGTCAGGCCGACCGGCGACGCCTGCTTCCCACTGATTGCCTACCTCGGCCTGCTCGACGACGCCGTCCGGGGCGAGTTGCTGGTCGAGGCGGTCCGGGTGCTGGCCGAGGACGGTGCCCGGGAGGTGATCGCCGACGTGGACGCCCACCGGGCCGCGGTGCTGGCCGAGCTGGAACGGACCGGCTTCCGGCAGATCCGCTCGCGCGTGACATTCACGCCGGCGACAGAACAGGAGTAGACGGTCGGGGTGCGCCCTGCGCCACCAGGGCGCACCCCCGCCTTCCTTAGGGGAGGCCCTGCACCGCACCTGCGATGGTCGGGGCGTTACCCGCGTGCGTGGCGCAGCAGGCGGAGCTGACCGATCTCGGCAGCGTTCTTCATGAGTTCGCCGTTCACCCAGGCGATCATGTGGGCGACGGTGTGTGCCGGGTCGCCCTGCCAGGGAAACGGCGCGACACCGTCGAGGTCGGCGTCGTCGAGCCGGTTCAACACCGCCAACCATTCGGTACGGAGGTCACGCAGCCACGCCACAGCCCTGTCGCCGTCGCCGGGCCAGCCGATCGCGGTGCGCTCCCGTGGCGTACGCCCCTGAGCGTGGTCGATGGCGACAGTCCACCACCAGCCGATGTGCCAGGTGAGCCACCCGATCGTCGGGACGGGGATCGGGTCGGGCTCGACGTCAGCCCAGTCCGGCGCCCATCCGCCGTCGGCGTCCGGGCGCACCGTCCAGCAGTGTGCGGCAGGCTCCCAGAGGACGTCGGCCGGCTCCAGCCGTTCCAGGTGGTACTCGAACAGCGACCAGGTCAAATCGAACTGCCACAGCAGGATGTCACGACGGGATACCGGCACCCGACGACCGTGCCACATCCCTGCGTACCCGGTCGAACGTTTTGACAGCCACGTGCCGGCCCGACGTGCCGGACCGCCCCACCTGACGACTGACGTCAGAAGCCGAGCACGGCCCGTCCGCCGACCACCGGCAGCCGCAGCTCACTGTCGTTCGGCGCGACCCGCAGCCGGGTGCCGCCAAGCGGCAGCAGGGTGTACTCCTGGTCGCTGGAGAAGACGACCACACCGATCCGGTGGCCAGCCGGGAAGACGTAGTCCTTCGGCTCCATCGTCCACCGGTAGTCGTACAGCTTGCCCTGCTTGACCGGCTTGGTGCGCTCGGCGCTCTTGCGGTTCTGCGGGTCCATCCAACCCCGGGTCACCACTGTCGGCGTTGCGGTCGAGCCCACCGGGCCGTAGTCGACCAGGTACGCCGTCAGGTTCGCGTCCGGCTTGTTGTCGATGGCCATCCGCAGCCGCATTTCGGGGCGACCGGAGATCCGCACGCTCTGGGTCAGCTCGGGGGAGCGGTAGACGAGCCGGTTGGCGCTTGCCGCGTCCGGGTTGGCGACCAGGGTGTCCGGGCCGATGGTCCGGCCCTCGTCGACGAAGCTCTGCTCGACCTTCGCCTTCGGCGGCTTGCCAGTGGTGAGCGCTCCCGGGGCGGTTGCGTCGTCGGCGGAGAACCGCAGCCCGACCTCACGCGCCGCCGGGTCGGGCCAGTTGGCGTACGTCGTGTAGGCCCGGTCCTCCCGCTGCAACACGGCGGTCGGCTCGTCCATGATCCCGTTGCGGACGTTCCACAGCCAGAAGTCGAACCAGCGGTTCTCGGTCTGCTTGTAGGTCCACGTCCGACCGTCGGGCAGGGTCACCGAGGCGCTGCTTCCCGGACCGCCGTGCCCGCCCTGGTGCAGCCAGATCTTGCGCGGCACGTCCCGCTTGGCGAGCTGGTCCCACCAGCCGGCGAAGTGTCCGGTCTTGACGTTCCAGTCGTTGAGGCCGTGCACGACGAAGACGCTCGCCTTGACGTCGCGGGCGTCGTAGTAGTCGCGCTCCTGCCAGAACTTCGAGTAGTCACCGGTCACCCGGTCCTGCTCCGCGGTGATCTTTGCGATCTCGTCGGCGCACTGCCCCTCGGCCCGTGCCTGCCCGGCCGTGTACTGGGCCAGGACATCGAGGTCCTCACCCTGGTAGGTGCCGGGCGCGACGACCAGACCGTTGGCCCGGTAGTAGTCGTACCAGCTGCTGATCGCCGAGACCGGCACGATGGTCTTCAGACCCTTGACGCCTGTGGTGGCCACCTGGTTCGGCAGCGTTCCGTTGTAGGAGACGCCGGTCATGCCCACCGCGCCCGTGGTCCAGCCGGCGGTGACGGGGGCGCCGCTCGCGTCGTACCCCTTTGCCCGCCCGTTGAGCCAGTCGATGACGGCCTTGGTGCCCAGCGTCTCGGCCTGGTCGCCGCTGGTCGGGCAGCCGTCCGAGTCGCCGGTGCCGACGCTCTGACCGAGCACCACGGCGTACCCGCGCTGGACGTAGTAGTCGTCAAGCGAGCCGGGCAGGTTCGCCTTCGCCTCGGCCCGCTGGACGCCCATGTCGAGCGCCCGATGCCCGGACCGGTCGGTGAGGCCGTTCTGCGGCAGGTCGTCGACAAGCACGCTCGGGTACGGCACGTCACCCCAGGTGCCCTTGCGGTACGGGCTGTGCTCGAAGATGACAGGCACCTTGAAGCCCTGCGTGGCGGTCTCCCGGGGTCGGGAGATGTCGATGGCCACCCGGTCGGGGCGGCCGTCGTGGTCGGTGTCCAGCGGGGTCTGGACGTACACCCGCTCCTCGATGGCGTCGGCAAGCGAGAACACCGGCTGGGTCATGCCGTCGGCGACCACGATGCCGGTGGGGGTGGCGGCCACCGCGGGTGGGGTCGCCGAGGCCGGGGCTGCGCTGAGGACCAGGGCGCCGGACACGCTGACGCTGAGTAGGGCCAGATGGCGGGGTCGACGCATGCGCGTCTCCCTTCGGTTGGGCTGGTTGCCGGGTCGCGGCAGGGGCCAATCTCGAAGATCCATTCGCCGTCATGCTAGGTCCGGGGCGACGTTCCGTCGATCCCGTCGGGCGGCGTCGTAGGTGAACACGTCCGCGTGGGACGGCCGGTTGCGCGCCCCGACCGGGGGCGGCAATCGAACCGACATCGAACCGTGTACGGCGGCGACACATGGCCGAAACCCTTGTCAGGTGGGCGAAGGAAAGGTGTCTTCCAGGGGCTCCGAAGATCACGTACACGTGCATATGATCTTGCGCGCAGCGCCGAAAAGGCGTGTTTGTCCACATGAGACAGGGAGCAGGATGCTCAAGAGAACGCGGTGGCTACTGGCCGTCGCCGTCACGGCCACGGCGCTGACCGCCCTACCGGGAGGCACCGCCACTGCCAGCCCCGACGGGCTCAGCCGACCCAGTGCGCCCGACACCGCCACCGACCGGAAAACACACACCGTCACCCTGCTTACCGGGGACGTGGTGACCGTACGGGCCACCGGATCGGGATGCCCGCACGCCACTGTGCAACCCGCCGACCCCAACTCGGTCATCCACCAGACCTGCGGTCCGGACGGCCACCTGCACGTCATCCCCGCCCGCGTCGCGTCCCAGGTCGGCCCGGTCCTCGATCCCGACCTCTTCGACGTCACAGTGCTGATCGCCGACGGGTACGACGACCAGAACACCACTGAACTGCCGCTCATCGTGCAGCCCTCCACCGCCTCCGCCCGGGCGGCCGCGCTCGGCGACGTGCTGGCGCTGCCCAGCATCGGCGCAGTCGCCGGCCGCGTACCCAAGAAGAGCCCGGCCACCGCGAAGCTCGCCACCGACTCCCTGCTCGCCGGTGCGAAGAAGGTGTGGCTCGACCGCAAGGTCCGCGCCACCGCGCTTACCGGCGTCGGCAAGCCCACCGGCCTCGACCGCAACCTGGTGCAGGTCGCCGCGCCTGATGCCTGGAAGGCCGGCTACACCGGCAAGGGTGTCCGGGTCGCGGTGCTCGACACCGGCGCCGACTTCACCCACCCCGACCTGGCAGGCCGCGTCGTCGACCGGGCCGACTTCACCGCCGAGGGCGGCGACGCCGTCGACCACAACGGCCACGGTACGCACGTCGCGTCGACGATCGCCGGCACCGGCGCGGCCTCCAACGGCCAGCGTCGCGGCGTGGCTCCGGCCGCCAACCTGGTCATCGGCAAGGTCCTCGACGACCACGGCTCCGGCGAGGACTCCGGCATCATCGCCGGCATGGAGTGGGCCGCCGCCCGCGCCGACGTGGTCAACATGAGCCTCGGCGGCAGCTACCCGGACGACGGCAGCGACCCGCTCTCGCTCGCCGTCGACGCGCTCAGCGAGCGGACCGGTGCGCTGTTCGTGATCGCCTCCGGCAACAGCGGTGGCGCGATCTCCTCGCCCGGCTCCGCCGCCAGCGCCCTGACCGTCGGCGCTGTCGACCGGGACGACCGGCTCGCCGACTTCTCCAGCCGTGGCCCGCTTGTCACCAGCCGCGTGGCCAAGCCGGAGCTTGTCGCGCCCGGTGTCGACATCGTGGCCGCCCGCGCCGCCGGAACCAACCTCCAGGACCCGATCGACAAGTTCTACGAGGGGAGCACCGGCACCTCGATGGCCGCCCCGCACGTGGCGGGCGCGGCTGCCCTGCTCGCCCAGCGGCACCCGGACTGGACGGGGGAGCGGCTCAAGGCGGCGCTCGTCGGTGCGGCCGACCCGCTGACCGGCGTCGACCCGTACGCCGTCGGAGCCGGCCGGCTCAACGCGGCCCGCGCGCTCGGCGGCCCGACAAGCGACCAGCCGGTGGTCAACCTCGGCACGTTCGCGTACCCGCAGTCGGGGACCAACGAGACGAAGCTGACCTGGACCGGCGACGCCTCCCCGGCGACGACCCACCTCGACCTCGACGTGTCGATCGTCAACCACGACGGCCAGGCCGTGCCACGCGGTGCGGTGTCGCTGTCGACGAGCCGGGTGACGCTCAAGCGCGGCAGCACCGCCAACGCGACAGTGCGGATCAACCGCGCGGCGCTTGCCGCGCGACCCGGCTTCTACCTGGCCACCGTCACCGCCCGCGGCCCCGGACGCAAGCTGGCGTCGACCACCCCGGTCAGCTTCTACGTCGAGCAGCCCAGCTACGACCTGACGATCCGCACCAAGCCACTGCCCGACCTCTCCGAGGGTGCGGAGAGCTGGATCAACGTCCTGGTCGCCAACCTCACCGACCCACTCCTCTACTACGGTGGGCCCAGCGGCGTACCCGGTGAGACCTTCACCGTCCGGGTGCCCGCCGGCCGGTACGCGATCCTCGGCTCGTCCGCCGCCTACTACGTCGACAGTGACGTGCTGGAGTCGACGCTCATGGGCGAGTCCGACCTGAACGTGACAGGCCCCCGCACCGTGACGCTGGATCCGGCCCGCGCCAGGCCGGTGACGGCGACTGTCGACGGGGTCGCCACCACGCCGACGCGCGTCGACTTCACCATCCTCCAGACCGCGCCGAACGGCCAGGCCTGGTGGAGTCAGGTCAACGGGTACGGGGCCGCGACGAGCGTCCGTACCTCCCCGTTGCCGAAGCCCAGCGTCGGATCGCGGCGCGGTTGGGCGGCCGTCAACCTCAACTCGCCCGCAGGCACGGCCATGCCGTACCGCTACAACCTGGTGCACGAGTATCCCAATGGCGTGCCGGCCGACCCCGCCTACCGGGTGAGCAGAGCCGAGCAGGCCCGCCTGGCCCGCATCGACCAGCGCTTCCACCAGATGGACTCGCCGGGAATGGTCACCCAGCTGATCCGGACCGGCTTCACAGCCGACGGGCTGGGCGTGACCCAGACCCACGAGGGCAACCTGCCGCCGTACCGCACCGACTACCTGTCGCCGGAGATCGTCTGGGCCGACGAGGGTGTCTACGGTGGACTGTCGGCCCAGGAGGCGCCTCGCCGCTACCAGCCGGGCAGCCGGCAGTCGAAGATCTGGGCGCGGCAGCCGCTGCACTCCGGCTGGTACGACGACCCGGCCGACAACGGCTGGACCTGCGCCACGCCTCCGTCACGGACCCGGGGCAACCTGCACATCGACCTGGTGTCGTTGACCGACCAGCACCAGCGCGCCGACTGCCTGCAGAACAACGCGATCGGGGTGAAGCGCAACCTGTCGCTGTACCGCAACGGCACACTCGTCGAGAAGCGGGACCTGCCGTACGCCGACATCACCGTCGGGCAGCAGGCCGCCGACTACCGGATGACCCTCGACGTCGACACGAGCCTGATCCTGCCGATCTCCACGAAGGTCTCCACCTCGTGGACGTTCCGGTCCGCCGGCCCGGACGGGACCGGGAGCGTGCCGTTGCCGCTGTTCGCTGTCGACTACGCGCTGCCGATGGACACCGCCAACCATCCCACCGGCGGCACCGCCGAGTTCGCCGTCCGCCAGGCGCACGGCGTCAAGGCGCAGAAGGTGACCTCGTTCCAGGTGTGGACCTCCACCGACGACGGCGTCACCTGGAAAACGGCCCGGGTCACCCGCAGCGGGGACACCTACCGGGCCGAGCTGCCCCGGGCCGGCACCGTCTCGCTGCGGGTGAAGGCCGACGGCGACAGCGGTAGCGGCATCGACCAGACCATCATCCGGGCGTACGCCGCGGGCTGACGGTCAACACGGTGGTGCGGCCCGCTTCAACAGGGCCGCACCACCGCTGTCCGGGCCGATCACTGGCCCTCCCAGACCGCCTTCGCGCCCGAGTCCCCGGTACGGATCACGTAGTACACGGCGACACCTGCGGCCACCAGCGACAACACCTGCAACGCCACAGTGAGCGCCCGGCCCTGTCGCGCGTCCGCGTTCCCTTCGGCGGTTCGCGGCGCGACGAACCGGACCAGGGCCAGGGCCACGATCGCCAGACCGATGCTCGCCCACAGCGTGAAGTCGCCGAACTCCTGGTGTGCCTCCAGCTTCGGCAGGAACTCGGGGGTGACCCGGTTGGCCGACCGCATGCGGTCGAAGAAGGCGTCACCGGAGAGCTTCGCCAGCAGCGCGGACAGCGGTGCCCCCACGGCCAGCAACCCCAGCACCCAGCGGGTGTGCGGGCGGATCGGCGGGACGAACGCGTACCCGACCGTGAGGAGGGCCAGCAGCGGCACGAACACGACAGCGGCGTGCAGCACGAGAGGGTGGGCGGGAAGGCCCATGAACTCCTCGAACATCGGCGACTCCTCCGGTGACAACGGATCTCGATGATCCAGACAGGGACGCTAACGGTACCCGCCGGACGCGTCACCCAGGATCGCCTCAGGTCACCGCAGCCCGTACGCCGAGGCCGAGCAGGATCACCCCGGTCAGCCGGTCCAGCACCCGTCGGACGGCGGCCGTCCGGAGCAGCCGGCCGGCGGCGCCGGAGACGACAGTCCACCCGGCCAGCCAACAGGTGTGCAGCGCGGAGTGCGCCGTGGCGAGGAGCAGCATGGGCACCAGGACGGGACGGCCCGGTTCGAGGAACTGCGGTGCGAGGGTGAGGTAGATGGCGGCGGCCTTGGGATTCAGGACGTTGCCCAGCAGCCCCTGGAGGTAGGGGTGGTCCACCCGCCACGGCAGTCGGCGCGTGCGGGCCGGCGGTGCCGTGGTCGACGGGGAGCGCCGGGCTGCGGAGAACAGCATCCACAGCCCGAGCCCGACCAGGTAGGCAGCACCGACGAGCTTGACGACCCAGAACGCCTGCGCCGACCGGAGCACCAGCGCGGCCAGGCCGACGGCGGCAAGTGTGGCGTGCAGGTAGAGCCCTGTGACCGTACCCAGGATCACCCACCACCCCTGCCGCCGACCGCCGGTGGCGACCCGCGAGACGACAAGCGTCAGGCTCGCACCAGGTGTGGCGGTTATCGGCGCGACGGCGACCAGGAAGCCGAGCACGGCCACGCCGCGCACGCTCAGACCACCACCCGGTAGTGGGTGGTGAAGAGGCCGCTGTCGTCGTACACGTGGAACGCGACGCCGGGCGGCTGGGTCTGGGTGGTCAGCGGCCGGTCGCCCTCCCACGGCATCCGCAGTGTGGAGACCACACCCGGCGCGATCCGCAGCGGACGGTCGGCGAACGTGCTCGCGGCGGCCGTGTGGAAATGCCCGGTCAGCACGGCGACGACCTGCGGGTGGGCGGCGACCAGGGCGGCCAGGGGATCGACCTGCAGCAACCGCATCGCGTCGATGACCGGATGGTGCAGCACGACCGGCGGGTGGTGCAGGGCGACGAACGTCGGCGCTCCCGCCGGCACCGAAGCCAACTCGTCGGCGAGCCATGCCAGAGTCTCGTCGTCCAGGTGGCCGTGGTCCTCGCCGGGCACGGACGAGTCGGCCAGGAGGAACACCGCGCCGGCCACGTCGTGCCGGGCGTTGATCGGGCCGGTGCCGCCGCCGTCGTCCCCGAGCAGACCCTTGCGGTACGCGGCACGCACGTCGTGGTTGCCGGGGCACATCAGGACCGGTAGGGGAGAGTCGAAGAGTCTCGCGGCGGTCTCGTACTCGGACACCTCCCCGTGATCGGCGATGTCCCCGGTGATCAGGATCGCGTCGACCGGTCGCGGCAGGGCGTGCAGGTGGTCCATGACCCGGGCGGCCCGCTCGGCCGATCGGGGGTGCCCGTCGAGGTGGGTGTCACTGAGGTGCGCGATGACCAACACGACTGCCCCCTAATGCATTAAGAATGCGTCAACCATTAGGGACGCTACACTTGGCGACACCGGCCACACAAGCCGCGTACGGGAGAGGCACCGATGTCCGCACAGCTCGCGCTCGCCCTGGTCAGCACGATCCGGCACGACGGCAACGGCGGCGTCGCCGACGACCTCGCCGACGTCGCCGGCCTGACCGCCTGGCTCCGCGAGCACGCCGAACCACTGCGCGAGTACGTCGCCAGGTGCGACACCTCCCGCGTTGAGGTCGACGAGCGGACCCGCCTCGACGTGGTCGCCGTGCGCCGCGCCGCCCGTACCCTGTTCGCCGTCGCCGTCCGACCGGGCCCACCGAGCCGAGCCGACTCCACCTCGCTGCTCTCCCCGCCGGAGGCTGTCGACCGGCTCAACCAGGCCGCCGCGACGGTGCCCGTCCGGCCCGTACTGACCTGGGAGCAGGAGGGCACACCGGTGCTGGCCTGGCACGGCGAGGCGACCGAGGTCCGGTTGGCACTCCCGGCAGGGCTGGCCCGGGCCGTCATCGAGTTCCTCGCCGGTGCGACCCGCGAGCAGTTGCGCGCCTGCCCCGCGCCCCGCTGCGTACGCTACTTCGTCAAGGACCACCCGCGTCAGGAGTGGTGCAAGCCCTCCTGCGGCAACCGGGCCCGCGTCGCCCGCCACTACCAGCGACACACCGCGAGGTAGCCGGCGCGCTCAGCCGCGGGACCGCGGCAGGCAGTCCTTCTTGTACTTGAGGCCCGAACCGCACCAGCAGGCGTCGTTGCGCTCGGGCGGCCAGGGGATCCGCGCCGCCGGCCGGGCCGCCAACTCCCGCGCGTAGCCGGCTCGGACCTCCCCGTCGGCCGGGTCGCTGTCCTTCCGGCCGGCGAAGCCGTCCAGCCCGTCGACAGTCGCTCTGAGCACCACCAGCCCGACCTGGCCGGCGTCGGCAAGCCGCACCAGCTCCTTCTCCAGCCGCGCCCGGTGTGCGTCCCAGTCCGGCCCGTACACCTCGGTCAGCTCCGCGTGTGTGGAGAGCAGCCGGTCGAACTCGGCCCGGGGCCAGAAGATCAGATCCGGTTCACCGCCGCCCCGTTCCCCCGCCCGGCGGACGAGCTGAGCCTCCACGCGGTCCGCCAGATCGTCGTGCCGGTCGTGCGGCAGGTTGAGATTCCGGCGGACCCGGTGGCGCTGCTGCAACAGGAAGAACAGGACCCCGGGCGACTCGGGCGGCCCCACCTCCACCGCAGGTTCGACGGCGGTGATCGCCTGCGCCGACGCACCGGCGGCGGTCGCCCGCTCGCCGAGCAGAGTGTCGACCGCCTCGCTCAGCCACCTTTCGGCGATCGCCGAACGGCCGGCGGCGTCCAACGCCGCACTCACGTACGCGGGGGCATCGGGTTGTACGAGCAGCAACGGGCGCAGCGCGGTCAGCTCCGCCATCGCCTCGTCGTCCCGGCCGCCGGCCTGCAACAGGGCCCGTGCCCGCAGCGCCCGGGCGAAGCCGGCCCGGGGGTCATCACCAGTCGGGTACGCCGCCAGGGCGCTGTCCGCGTACCGCAGGGCGGCATCCGGCCTCGCCCGGATCTCCGCGATCTCGGCGGCGAGCGTCAGCGCGTCCCCGGCGTCGTCCGGATCCTCCAGCCTGCCCTGCTGCACCGCCTCGGCGATGTCGGCGGCGACACCGAGCGGGTTGGCCGTGCCGAGCGCAGAGCGGCGAAGTTCGGCGAGGTCAGCCCTGGTGAGTACATCTTTCGTCGACACGGCTTCACGCTACGTCGGGGTGCCCCGGACCGTCGGCAGATCACCCGTTACGCCCAAGCGCGCGCGTCGCCCGTCGCCCGTCGGCCCGCGCGCGTCGCGCGTCGGCCCGTGCGCGTCGCGCGTCGCCCCGTGCGCGTCGCGCGTCGCCCTGCGCGGTGCGCCTCGCCCCGCGCGCGTCGACCGGGTCGTGATCGTCGGGTGGGTTCTCTCGGCTGGCGGCGGTCCTGCCAACGAGCGTGATGACTCAGAGGAATATTGATACCTCCCAGTCATCACGCTCCTCATGGCATCCGCCCCACCCAGACATCACATTCGGTAATTGCCGAGCCGCACCTCATCGGCCAATCGCACGATGGCGCTGCGGCGTTTCGCTCAGAACTCCTCGTACACCGCCGGGTCCTGGTCAGCGAGACGCCCGTCAGGGCGGCCCAGCGCCGAGATGGCCTCGACCTCCGCGTCGCTGAGCTTGATGCCGAAGACGTCCAGGTTCTCCGCCTGCCGCTGCGGGGAGGCGGCCTTGGGCAGCGGGATCACCTGGCGGGCCAGGTGCCAGGCGAGAATGGCCTGCGCCGGGCTGATGCCGTGTGCGGACGCGATGTCCACGACCGTCGGGTGCTGCTGCACGTCGTTGCCATGGCCCAACGGGCTCCACGCCTGCACGAGGATCCCCTGCGCCCGGTGATAGTCGATCGCCTGCTGCTGCGGGAAGTACGGATGCACCTCGATCTGGTTGACCAGCGGGGCGACCCCGGTCTCGGCCACCAGGCGGTCGATGTGCTCGGGCAGGAAGTTGGACAGACCGATGTTCCGGACCAGGCCACGCTCGCGGGCTTCGATCAGTGCCCGCCACGCCTGCACGTACAGGTCGACCTTCGGGTTGGGCCAGTGGATGAGATACAGGTCGATCCGGTCGAGGCCGGTGCGGAACACGCTCTCCTCGATGGTGGTCAGCGCCTCGTCGAAGCGGTGGTGCCGCCCCGGCAGCTTCGAGGTGACGACCAACTCGTCCCGCACGTCGCCCACCGAACGGGCGGCCCGGCCCACCGCACCCTCGTTCTCGTAGTTCACCGCCGAGTCGATCAACCGGTAGCCCGCCCGTATCGCCTGACCGATCGCGTCGACCCCCGCCGAGCCGTTCAGCTGGTACGTGCCGAGTCCGATCGCCGGCAACGACGTGCCGTCACCAGCCGTCAGATGGGGAATCGCCATGGTTGGTCCGCCTTTCGTCGCCCGTTACCTGGACCCTATCGGCACGAGCTGCCCGGCCAGCGGAGGCTTGATCCGGGGTGAACGTGGAGCTGCTCGACGTCCTTCAGTGAATCGAGGATTCACCGTCCGTGCTCTCGACCGTTGGCGAGGTGTCGGGTTCCTGCCCTGGCCACGACGTCGGGGGAGGGCCGAATGCGCGACGACTAGCGCGTACAGCCAGAGTGGCGAGGGCAGCATTGGCGCCACCACCAATCACGGCGCCGATACCGAACGGTGCCGCTCGACCGAGAACGATGACTCCCTGTCTGGTGCCGTACCTGGTGACGAAGTTCTTCCCCAGGATCTTGTTGATCTGGCGCAGCGTCTGGGCGGGCACCTTGGCGACAACCTGACGTCCCCAGTGTTGCCCCGTTCGCTCGGCGACCTTGGTTATCGTGGCGGAGCCGGACCCGCCCAGCATGATTCCCATAACGATGGTCCGGCGACGTTCGAGTTCATCGATGGGGACGCCGTGGACCTCGGCGATCGAGAGCGCGAAGAGAGCACTCAGCTCGAGAGACGAGAACAGCTCGCCGGCCGATAGCGCCAGCGCGACGCCGGTGCCGACGCCGGGCGCCGCAGCGGCTCCACCGACGGCAGCACCCGTCCCGGTCAGGGCGCTGACATACATCCGCTCCAGATTGCGAATCACCTCGGCAGGCGTCGCCTCCGGGTTCCGCTGGCGGGCACGGGCGATGTTCTTGCGCACCATGGCGCCCTGGGCGTCGAGTGCCTTGTCCAAGAGGTCGAGGACGCGCTGCCCACGTACGGCATCTTCCGGAACCGGCCCCTCGAGGGACTCTGTAGCCATGCCTTCGAACTCCTTAGAGGTTGGCGAGCATGCGCTGATACGCGACCGGGTGGACAACCGGAACCGCGTACTGGCGGGCCTTCTTGGCTTTACCGGACATCGAGTCGGGGTCGGCGGCCACCAGGAGTCGGGTCTTCTTTGTGACGTTGTCACCGACCTGCAGCCCTGCGGCTCGGGCCTCGTCTTCCCATGACGACCGAGGTGGTTCCATCGCCCCAGTAAAGACCACCACGTCGCCGGATTGGAGCCGCCACTGGTTGGTGCCAGGCGGGATCACGCCGGCGTCACGGGCGGTCTTGAGGGCGTGGTCGACATCGGTGGCCTGCAGCCCCAGCAACGAGGCAACCTCGTCCAAGTCGTGGCGCTCAGCCGACGTGAGGACTCTGTCCTCGAGCGCCACACCGGCCAGACCTGCCAGGTAGGTACGGTGCAGGTGGTCGACGTCGACTCGGGCGAGGCCGAGATCTTCGGCCGTAGCGACGAGCGCGTCGGCCTCGCTGGCGGAGATGTGCCGGTCAAGCAGTGCCCGGTCGAGCAGTTCCAGGTAGGCGTCACCTTGCGGCTCGCGGATCCTCGGAAGCCGGTCCACCAGACGGGCCAGGAAGTGCTCGGCCTGGTGCCCGGGATTTCGGCGAGGCACCGGAACCACTGCTTCGCTAGCCAAGGGCGGCCAAGGGGTAGCCGCAGCGGCGTCTACTACGGACGTCCATGGCAGCGGCGTGCCTGCGTCCCGCAGGTAGCGGGCTAGCAGTTGCGCCGCTGCCCGCGCGTCGTGCAGAGCGGAGTGTTCCTGGTGCGGCAGCAACCCTGCCGCGCGGCAGCAGTCGCGCAGGCTGCGGCCGGCCGACGGAAGGAAGTGCGCGGCAAGCCGCATAGTGCACAGACCCTCTGTCGTGCTGATCGGCGGTTCGACTCCCAGCCGGCGATACTCGGCGAGGAGGAAAGCGGCGTCGAAGTGCAGGTTGTGGGCGACCAGCACTCTCCCGCGTAGAAGGCTGGCGAGGTGGCCCGCGAGTCGGCTGAACTCTGGCGCGTGTCGTACCTCGGCGGCCGAAATGCCGTGGATGAGTTGCGGCCCGAGGTCCCGGTTGGGGTTGACCAGGCTGCACCATTCGTTCGTCACCTGACCAGCGCCGTCCAGCTGGATCACGGCGACCTCGACCATGCGGTCGTGCCAGCTGGTGCGCAGGCCCGTCGTTTCCAGGTCGATGACTGCGTACACGTCGAGTCGGCTCCTTATACCGTGGCCAAAGCAGAGGTGTCGGCGGCGGCCCGCAGCCGGGCCAACCACCGTGGAGGCAGCGGCTGAGGCTCGCCCAGATCGCGCAGATACTTTCGGCGATACCGCGCCTGCTCTGTGTCCTGCCAGAGTTGCGCGGTCATGGCGACAGCCGACGTCAGGGCCAGGGCCGTCGCCGCGACTGGCGAGGCGGCCCGGGGCTGCCGAGCGAGCCGGTTCGCTAGATCCTCGTGATCCGGCATCTCGGTGGCCCAGCCGAGCGGCGCCAGCTTCGACTTGGACACCGCACGCTGCCGGTCGACTGCTTCGGCGTAAGAGGCCCGGCGTTCGCTGATTTCGGTGAGAAGCTCTGGGATGGCCAGCACGTGCCCCCGCAGCGTGCTGATCAGTTCGTCTGGCAGTACGTGGGCAACCTTGTTCAGGATCGCGGCAGGCGTCTCTCGGTCCCACCCGACCAGGCATCGTCCCTGCAACATCCACATGATTTGACGGAACTGGTCGTCCCGCAGGACATCAGCGAGGCGCACCACCCACGCCCCGCCAGCGCGTCCGGTAGGGCTGAGCCGCCACACGGCCACGGCCTCCGCGCCGTCGGTGTCGGGGCCGACGGCGAGAACAGCATGACCGCGCGCGCCGGGTACGTAGTCGACGGGGATGGTTAGTTCGTTCTCGGATTCCTCGGGTTCTGCCATCCCACATCCTTCATGATCGGCAAGGGAACAAAACAGTACGTGTCTATGCCGCGCCGCGGCTCAACCGGAGCGACACCTCATTTCGCGTTGTGTCCAAACGCGAGTGGCTGAACAGATCTAGCGCGCGCTGCGAGATGGTCGGGTCACCGTGGCTATGTGCGGTTACCGCCGCCCGCTGGCGTTCGGCTGGAGTTGTGCGAGCAGCGTGCTCACCTCGGTGTGCAGCCGTCGCAGCTCAGCCGCAGTGAGTGCCAGCTCGTAGCAGTGATGATGTGTGGCGGCGGACAGCGTCGCCCAGGCGAACGCCACCCGCCGGGCGGTTTCGACGCCCGGCCCGAGCCGGCCGCGCAGCATCAACTGCTTCGCGCGGCCCTGCCGGCACGCCGCCACGGCCGGTTTCACCTGCCGCCAGTAGGCGTCGATGCCGCCCTCGAGGGCGAGCCGGATCAGGCAGGCGCAGGCACGCGGCCACCAGCCCGCGCCTACCGCTGTGGCGCCGAGCAGACCGGACCCGCGCAGCAGTTGGTCGGCCGCCGCCAGGCAGCGCTGCGGTGTCGGCGGGGTCACGACAGGACCGTCGCGAGGAAGCGGGCGTCCGTCGCCAGGCCGGGCAGGTCCGCCAGGTACGCCCCGTGCACGCCCTCCCGACATGCCTGGTACGCGTCGACGGCCCGTCGTCCGTGCCGCCGGCCGAGCCAGCCGAGCACGTCCCCGCCCTTGTCGGCGTCATCGAACACCGCCAGGGCGACGATGGTGGCGAGCCGCCGGGACGCGTCCTCGATCGCCTTCTCGATGTCGGTGTGCGGCGTTCCGCGCGCCACCCGGTTCCGCCAGACCGTCCGGTGGCAGGCCGCCTCGATCGCGGAGCGGCACAGTTCCGCTACCACCGGCCCGCGTACCTCGGCGGTGATCTCGTCGTTGCGCGCCAGCGCGTACGCGTCCTCCAGGTAGCGGGTCACCGGATCGGAGCCGGGCCGCAACGTCACCACCGACCGCTCCGCGCGGGTCACCTCGATGATCCGCGCCTTGCCCACGTCGAGGCGGCGGACCGCGTCGGGCAGGCGGGTGTCGTGCGTGAAGACGATGACCTGCCGCTGCTCGGCCAGTTCGGCGAGGACCCGGGCGAGGCCGTCGACCTTCGCCGGGTCCATGCTCTGCACCGGGTCGTCGACAACGATGAACCGGAACGGGCTCTCCGGCGCGCAGCTGCGCGGCAGGAACGTGGCCAGCCCGAGCGCCTGCATCTCGCCCTGGCTCATCACTCCGAGCGCGGTGCCGTTGTCGGCGCCGTCAACGCTGACCGGAAAGACCACCCGCCGTCGGGTGTTCGCGCCTTCGAGCGTCATCGCCCCCAGCTCGACGTTGCTTTCCTGCCGCAGTTGCGCCCAGATCCGCTGCGAGTGCCCGGCGAACGGCGCGACCCGCTCGTTGCGGATCTTTCCCCCGGCGTCCGTCAGCCACGCGCGTGCGGCCCTCAACCGGGCCAGGCCCGCCTCCCGCGCCGGCAGTTCGCCGGCGGCGGTCAGCCACTCGCGCACCTCGGCCGCCACCGCCCGCCAGCCGGTGTCGCGCTGCCGCAGAAACCCCTCGGCGTACGCGCGGGCCGCGTCGGCCGCAGCCACCACCACCGGGTACCGCGCGTCCAGGTGGTCGGCCAGGTCAGCCGGATCCCCGGGTACGCGCCGCAGCGCGGCCACAGCGTCGCGCAGCGCCCCGACCGACGCCTCCGTCCCCGGGCCCTCGGGCATTGCGAGGTCGTCGATCAGGTGGTGCGTCTGCCGCAGCAGAGCCGTGAGCCGGCTCGCCGCCGTCTGGGCGGCGACGCTGCGCTGCCGCAGCTCCGTCAGCGCCTCCGCAGCAGCGGCGCGCCACCCACCGTCGAGGGTGCCGGTGGCGCACACCGGGCACGATCCGTCGCCCTCGTCCTCGTGATGTTCGAGGGCGAGACGGAGCAGTTCGGCGCTGCGGAGCGCGGCCCGGGACCGACCGCCGTCGTACCGCCGTGCCTCGGCCTCCGCGTCCCGCAGCTGACCGGCCAGGCGGATCACCTCGTCGACCGGCGGTGGGGCGAAGGCGGCGAGCTCCCGGCAGAGCAGGACCGTCTGGGCGCTGGTCGCCTCGTCCGGCTCGTCGAGGATCGCCGACACCGCGTCGAGGTCGACAGCGCCCCGACCGCGCAACAACGCGCCGACCCGCCGAGCCCGATCGTCGGCCACCTCTTCGAGCGCCTGGGCCAGGGCGGCACGCTGTGCGCGTACCTCCTTGATGGTGGTGTCGTGCGGCCGGGCGGCGCGCAGCAGACGCCTGTCGGCCTCGGTGAGGGCGTCCAGCCCGAGGATCGCGAAGAGTGCGTCGAAGAGTTGGCTCTGCGTGCCGGCGGCGAGCTTGCCCAGCTCGGCGGCGGTGAGGAACGGCCGGTACAGCTCCAGTGGACGTGCCAGACCCAGCTCGGCAAGGTCGGTGTGCCGGCCCTGGGCGCTGGTGACTGTCACCTCGGCGCCGGCCAGTTCGGCGTTGAGGGGCCAGGCACGGTTCACCCGGGTCGGCGTGGCCACCCCGTCGACCCGCAGCTCCACGCCCACCCAGCACGGGTCCGGGTTGTGCAGGTTGCGCCAGCCGGTACGCCAGACGCTGGTCCTGTCGGCCCAGCGGGCGCTGTCACCGGTCAGCGCGAGTTCGACGGCCTCGGCGAAACTGGACTTGCCGGAGCCGTTGCGGCCCACGAGCACTGTGAGGCCCGGACCGGGGTCGATGTGGAGGGTCCGTTCCGGGCCGACGCCGCGGAACCCGGCAACGGTCACCGACTTCAACCAGATCCGTTCCGTTGGACCGTCGCCGGCCGGGGAGCGGGAGGCGAGCCGGGTGGGAGTGCCGGCGAGGGTGGCAGCCAGGTCCTCCTCGCCGGTGAGCGCGGCGAGGACCAGTTCGGCGGTCTCGGTCGATACGCCGTCAGCGGCGGCAAGCCGGTCGAAGATCAGCTCGATCAGTGGCGTGGTGGGCAACGGAGGCTGTGTCATGACGTCTCCAGGCGTGTGGTGTCCGCAGACCGACGGCTCGTCGGTCCGCCCGGGATGAGCGGTAGATGTGGGTTGCCTCGGCTCAGCGCGCCGGGCGCCACTCGCCGCAGTTCTCGGAGCTGAAGGCGTAGTCGGACGAGCGGATGGTCACCTGCACGCGGCGAGCGCTGTTGGTGAAGTAGTTGTCGATGGTGCCGCCGGAGCTGTTCTGCCGCTCCCAGTAGCAGCCGTCGACGTCGGTAGTGACGTACGTGCCGGGCTTGATCTCCTTGCCGACGCGGAACGTGCCTTCGCCGAAGAGCCGACCTTGGGCCGCCAGATCCACGTCGACCTGTCCGCGCTTCACCGCCTCGCGCCACCTCTTCGCGTACGGGTAGGTGGGGCAGAGCAGGAGAGCCGCGTTGATCTCCGGGATCTGCTCGCTGCTGGCGGCGAAGCTCGCCTCCAGGTACGCGTCCTCTGGGTCGACGCCGGCGCACATCTCGTACAGGGTCGTGATGGTCCCGTCGTCGTACTTGGACGTCTTCAGCGCGGCCTTCTCGGTTTCGGTAACGGGATAGATCTCCGCTTGGGCGTCACAGGACGTCGGCTTCGCTGCCCAGACCTCGCTGAAGTCCGGCCGGCCATCCTTGCCGGGCCGCACCGTGAGCAGCGCATCCCAGTCGTTCCGGGTGTCGCACTCAAGGCTGACCGGAGGTTGCTGTGGGGTGTTCTTGGGGTCGTCGGGGTAGGTGTCGCTGGAGTCGGAGATGCCGTCGCCGTCACGGTCTGGCGGGGGAGTCGGAGTCGGTGACGCGCTGGCAGAGGTGGCTGCGCTTGGGGAGGCGGTCGTCGGCGTGGCGGTGGAGCGTTGCCTATCGTCGCCGCAGCCGGTGAGCGTCGTGGTCAGCAGCGCGGTGGTGAGCAGCGCACCGGCGGCGCGGACAGCCCGGTGGAGGTGGTTGGTCCGGACGGGCGTGTCATATGGCTGGGAACGGGCCATTGTCGTCTCCACAGATAGGGGAGGTCCGCGAGCCGGGGCCGGTCGGACCGGAATGGGCGGGGCGGGCGGTCAGACGCTTGGAGCTGACGTCGGTGAATCAGTCGGCTCAACGGCGAGTGGATGCCGGTCGGTAATGGTGCGCCCGGTGTGAACAGTCCTGCTGTGAACAGCCGGGGCGGGCGTTAGTTGCCCGCCCCGGGTCGGGCCGCGGGAAGTGATCAGCCGAGGGTGACGTCGACGCCGCCGGAGAACGGCGAGTCGTGCAGCTCGAGCTTGGTGAGCTTGACGTTCTTCGGGATGTCGAAGACGACGACGCCGTTGACCTGGTTGCCGGGGTTGATGTCGTTGAGGAACGTCTCGGCGTTCTTGTTGGCGTATATCGCCGCACCGGTGTCGGCGGAGTACTCGGTGCCGTCGGCCGCGTACGCCTTCTGGCTGCTGCCGTCGAACATCTGCGCTTCCTTGCCGATGTTCTTGACGTTGACCGTGACCAGGCAGAACTGGCCCTGCGCCTTCTGGCCGAGCATGTCGCTGCCGACCTTGCTCACACCGCACTTCGACGACTTGACAGTGAACTCGAACTTGCCGTCGAGGGCCGGCTGGCCGATCTTCGCGGTCTTCGGCTTGTCCTCGGCCTTGGCGCCGCCTTCGGCGCCGGTGGAGCTGCTCGCCTTGTCGCCGCCGCTGGAGTCGCTCGCCGTGTCGGTGGCGCCAGAGCCGCAGCCCAGGGCGATGAGACCGGTGGCGATCAGAGCGAGAGTCGTGGTCTTGCGCATCGTTGTCCTCCTGTTGTGAACGTTGCGGCGTCAATAAGAGCATCGTCCGACAGCGGTGTCAACAGACAATCTCGTGCTTGACAGATGTGCGAGACTTTCGGGGTGCAGGAGAACCCGACCATCACGGCAGCGGAGATCGCCCGGCTCGCCGGCGTTGGTCGCGCCGCGGTTAGCAACTGGCGTAAGCGGCACTCCGACTTCCCCGCCCCGGTGGGCGGGACGACGGCGAGCCCCGAGTTCGACCTGATCCAGGTCGAGCAGTGGCTCCGCACCCAGGGCAAGCTCCCCGAGATGGCCACCGCCGACCGGCTCTGGCGGCACCTCGCCGCGGCCAGCGACACCCCGGCCGCCGGCCTCGCCGCCGTCGGCGCGTTCCTGCTGGCGCGCCAACGCGGCTCCCGGAGCGGCCACCCGGACGCCCAGGTCGCGCCCCTGCTGTCCGACGTTGACGCCCTCGCCGACGAGTTGGGCGCGCAGGGCGCGTTCGACGAGCTGTGGCAACGGTTCTCCGCGCCAGGACCAGGCCGCCCGTTCGCCACCCCCGACGACCTCGCCGACCTGATGATCGGGCTCGCCAACGTCGGCGGCGGCTCGGTGCTCGACCCCGCCACCGGGTCCGGTGCCATCCTGCGCGCCGCCGTCCGCGCCGGCAGCACCGCCGTCTACGGGCAGGAACTCGACCAGGACCTGGCCAAACTCGCCGGCCTGTGGCTGGCACTGCACGACGTACCCGGGGAGGTCTGCGCCGGCGACACCCTGCGCGCCGACGCCTTCGCCGGCCGCGCCGTCGACGCCGTCGTCTGCCACCCACCGTTCGGCGCGACCAACTGGGGTGACGAGGAACTGGGCCACGACCCCCGCTGGATCGTGGGTACCACACCCCGCACCGAACCCGAGCTGGCCTGGGCACAGCACGCCCTCGCGCACCTGCGGGTCGGCGGACACGCGGTTCTGCTGATGCCACCCACCGTCGCCAGCCGCCGCGCCGGCAAACGGATCCGCGGCGAGCTACTGCGCCGCGGCCACCTGCGCGCCGTCATCGCGCTCCCACCGGGTGTGGCGGCGCCGCACGGCGTACCCCTGCATCTGTGGGTGCTGCGACGCGCCGCGACGGACGCGCCGCCACCGGCGCGGGCGCTGTTGATCGACGCCGCAGGCGGCGACCTGACCGACACCGCGCCGCGTGTGCTGGCCGCGTGGCGGGCCTTCGCGGCGGCCCCGGACGGCGACGTGGAGGAGGCCGGGTTCGCCCGCGCGGTCCCCGTCATCGAGCTGCTCGACGAGGAGGTCGACCTCACCCCCGCGCGCCGGCAACCCGCCGTCGTGGGCGAGGCTTCTGGCGAGCATCTGGTACGCACCAGAGAGCGGCTGGCCGCCATCGTGGGCGAGCTGCCAGCGCTGCTGCCGCACGTCACGCCCGCGCCCAGCGGGCCGGAGGGCTCATTCCTCACCGTGGGGGAGCTGGCGAAGACCGGCGCGCTTCAACTGATCGGCCCGGTCCGCGCCGGCACGTCGACACCCGCCCCTGACGGGCCTTCGGTGCTCACCGTGCAGGACGTGCTCGCCGGAGTGGAGGCCTCCGGGCGGGTGGACGACCGGATCGGGCAGGAGATTCCCCTCGCCGTGGGGGACGTGGTGGTGCCGATGATCGCGCGGCAGCTCACCGCCCGGGTGGTGACCGCCGAAGGAGCGCTGTTGGGGCGCAACCTGTACCTGCTGCGGCCAAATCCGACGGCGTTGGATCCGTGGTTCCTGGCCGGTCAGCTCCGCACGTCCGCCAACGAGAAGCAGTCGTCGAGCCTGTCGGGCACTATGCGGTTCGACATCCGGCGGGCGCAGGTGCGGCGGCTGCCGCTCGACGAGCAGCAGGCGTACGGTGCGGCGTTCCGGCGGCTGGAGGCGTTCGAGGCGGCAGTGCGGGAGACGATGGCGCTGGGGGCCGAGCTGATACAGCTCACCGCTGACGGTTTGGCGCGGGGAGCCGTGTTGCCAGACGGTGACAGCCGATAGGGCTCCGCCTCTGCTGCGCACCGCGCGTCATGCGTGATCCCGGTGTTCTAAGTCGTCGTTCGGCATCTCTGATTGATCCCCCAGCCCTGCCCGGATAACTGCGGGGCGCCGTCGACCGCGATCTTGGTGCACAGTAGAGGGCTCGGCGTCCGTCGAACGATCGCGGTCCGAGATGCGTAACGGGGGAGGTTACGAGAGTGCTGGGTCGAGATCCGGACGCGGCACAGGAATTGCTGCATTCCTGGACAGCCGAGCTGTCAACACGAGCCCAGGCCGCCGCTGAGCTGTCGGAGCGGGTCGCGACCATCACGGCGTCGGCGGTCGGCGCGGACGGTGCGGTGCGCGTGACGGTCGCCGCCTCGGGGGCGGTGACGGACCTCCAGTTGGACAACCGCGTCCAGCGGATAACCGGCTCCGAACTTGCCCGAACCATCATGACCACGATTGCCCGTGCACAGGCCGGGTTGATCGAGCAGGTGAGCATTGCGGTGCACGACACCGTGGGCACCGACTCGGAGACCGGGCGGGCAGTCACCGACACCTTCGCCAGGCGGTTCCCCAAACCCGCTGATGAGCAGCCTGATCGGTGGGAGCGGGACGCCAGAAATGGCTGGTGACGCTGAGATGCACATGTCGGTGGCGGCGGTGATTCGGCACGCCGCGACCGTCGACGACACCGCCGACAAGATGGAAACCGCTCGTGGGGCGGCAGCGTATGTGCAGATGGGCGCGGAGGCGTACGGGCAGGTTTGTGGGTTTCTGCCTCGGTTGATCGCCCCGGTGGCGGACAAGGCGGTGGCAGCGCTGGGAGAGTCCGCTACGGCACTGCGTGAGGCGGCAGCCAACCTGCGGGCGGCTGCTGCCGCGACCGAAGCGACAGACGCGGGGAACGCGCGACGACTCTCCGGCAGCGCAGGCCGGCTGGAGTTGCCGTTGTGACTGACGTGGTGGCCAACCCACTCGTGGCAGCGCGGCACGATTCAACCCGGTGGTACACCGGCCTCGGGTTGGTCGAGGACGTCGCCGACACTGTGTCGGGTATCGAGTCGGGCAGCTGGATCGACTCCACGATCGGTGGTGTCGCCACGTCGATGGACGCGCTGGCCACGGTGCTGGACCCGCTCGGCTCGTTGGTCAGCTGGGGTGTCGGCTGGTTACTCGAACACGTCAAGCCGCTGTCGGACGCGCTGGACTGGCTGGCCGGCGACCCAGACCAAATCCACGCGTACGCGTCGACCTGGCGCAACGTTGCGAAGCAGAGCACCGATGCGGTGGCTGACTTGCAGGCGGCGACCTCATCGCAGCTCGCCGAGTGGGCTGGCGCATCGGCGCAGGCCTACCGGGCGCACATGTCGGGCCAGGTACGGGCGATGGAGGGCATCGCGCGGGCTGCCGGCGGCATCGCTTCTCTGGTGGAGGGTGCCGGGCTGCTGGTGGCGCTGGTCCGCGAGTTGGTTCGGGACCTGATCGCGGACTTCGTGTCGGTGTTGGCGGTCAGGCTGCCACTCTGGCTGGCCGAGGCGGGCGCAACACTGGGCGTGGCGACGCCGCTGGTGATCTCCCAGGTGAGCAGTCTGGTGGCCAAGTGGGCGGCGCGAATCGGCAAGCTGATCAGCGCGCTGATCAGCAGTCTGCGTCGGCTGACACCACTGCTCCGGCGCTTGGGCGACCTGATCGACGACCTGAATGAACTGTTGCGGCGAGCGGCCCGCGCCGACCCGGTCAACCCGGCGACCGGCCCCACCTCCAGGCGTTCTGACACCTGGGGAGAGCCAGACCTGGATTCGATGGGGCGTCGGTCGGACTGGGAGGATCCTTCAGCACATCCGCAGACACCGCCGCCGTCGGACGCGCACCTCCCTGCTGGCGATCCCGTCTACCACCGCCCGAACAGCACCGCCATCGGCTACGACAGCGCCACGATGCGCAACTTCGACTCCGTGGCGCCGATCCCCGGCCATCACGACGTGGTCGTGCACGGCCTACCCGATGGTCTGTTCCGGCCTGGCCTCGTGGGCGCTGACGGTGCCGACCACCCCGCGAACCTCACCCACCCACAGCAGATCGCCGACGCCGTTCGCGCCAACCCGCACTACGACGGTGGCCCGGTGCGACTGGTGTCCTGTCACACGGGTGCCGTTGCTCCCGATGTCGCCGTGCCACCAGCGGCGCAACAGGTCGCCGACGCCCTCGGGGTGCCGGTTACGGCACCGACGGACGCTGTCGGTGTCGACAGGTATGGTCCCGTGGGGCAGACCCCGATGATCCGGGGCGGCGGGGAGTGGAAGATCTTCTATCCGAACGGTGGGCGTTGATGAGCGGCGGTCAGCTGAAGGCGGCGGGGATGTTCCGTGAATTCGGACCGGTCCGCTCCGTCGAGCCGCAGCAGAGCATCTTCGACAGCGTCATCGACGAGGAGTTGCCCGATGCCGCCCAGGTGGTCACCTATCTCAATTCGGGTCATGTCCTCATCGACGTGATGGACGTCGCCGACGACGCCTTCGACTCGACCCGGCAGGTGATGAACGGCCCTACCGTCCTGACCGACGGTGACTGGCTGTGGCGGAAGGACCTCGCTTACTACGTGCGGCGTCATCGCATCGCAGTGCCCGAGGACTTCCTCGCACTAATCCGCGCACGTAACTACGTCGTCCCCTCCCGGGGCGTGCCGGAGCTGACGGATTGTTCGCGGCAGGCACGCGAGTTGATGTTCTGGAACAGCTGACGAGCTGCCGCGCCCTGCGGGTCGTACGAGACCATGCCGTGCCCGGGTGCCGGCGTTACGCGCCATTCGTCGTCAGAAATCGGACAGCGGCGCAGCCTCTCACCGAAATAAGGGAAAAGTTGCGGCCAGGAGCGCGTCCAGCTGCGCGGGCCCGTCACCAGGGACGGAGACCTCACGGGCCGAGTCAGGCATCGAGGCACAGAAGTATGGATTCAATAGCCGTGCCGGAACCCGCCAGTCGGACACTTCCTCGTTGAAAGTCTAACGTTGTACGGTCATGCGTCCGCCAAGCGTCGAGCTGATAGGCAGACAAGCAGCTTGGGTGGTGTCATCGTGAGGGGGACGTATGACGCTGGGCAGAATTGGCGGCTACGAGTTGGTCAGGCCGCTCGGCTCAGGTGGCATGGGCGACGTGTTCTTCGCGGTGTCGCCGACCGCCGAGCGGGTCGCCGTCAAGGTGATCAAGCGGCACCTCATCGAGGCGCCGACGGTGCGCGAGCGGTTCGCCGCCGAGGTCGACAGCCTCAAGCTCGTCTTCGGCTCGCGGGTGGCCCGTCTGGAGGACGCCGACCCGTACGCGAATCCGGCCTGGCTTGCCGTTGAGTATGTCCCCGGCGCCACGCTGCGTCAGCACGTCGACGCGCGGGGGCCACTTCCGCTTCCGCTGGCCGCAATGGCCGGGGCGATGCTCGCCGAAGGTCTCGCCAAGGTGCACCAGGTCAAGCTTTTGCACCGTGACCTCAAGCCGCAGAACATCATCCTCGGCCCCGACGGACCCAAGCTGATCGATTTCGGGCTGGCGGTGCTGATCGAGCGGGACGACTACCTGACCGAGCCCGGCGCGATGGTCGGCACTCCCGCCTACATGTCGCCCGAGCAGGTCAAGGGCAAACGGGAACTCACGCCTGCTGTCGACATCTATGCGCTCGCCGCGACGCTGGTCTTCGCTCTCACCGGCCACGGGCTCTACCCCCAGTCCAACTCCTGGAATCTGCTCCTGCGCATCAGCGAGCCGAGCGACCTTCCCGACCTGTCCGGCGTGCCCGCCGAGCTGGTGCAGTTGCTCGGCACGATGCTCGCCTTCGACCCCACGGCCCGACCCGGACTGACCGACGTACGGGGCTGGCTGCTTGCGGTTGCTACGGCTGCCAGCGGCAAGAGCGTCCACGCCCTGCGGCAGGAGGTGGCGGCGCTCACCTACGACGGGGACACCGAGTTGCTGGTCCCGCCGGACCTGGAGGATCCGCGGCAGGACCCGGAGAGCACGCCGGTCATCGAGCCGGACACGGTCCCGGTGCCGCAGACGGCACCCACGAAGGTCGACGGCAAACGGCCCAGGGCGCGAGCCGATGTGACGTGGCTCGTCGACAAGATGCGCCGCCAGTACGCCCGCCGCTCCACCCTGTAGGAAGGCACCACCGATGACCACCACCCAGGCCGCGACCTTCGCTCCGGGCTCCCGCATCGTCGTTCGCGACGAGGAATGGTTGATCCGCAGCGTCAAGACCGGCACCGCGGACGGCACGATGGTGAAGGCGGTAGGCGTATCCGAGTTCGTGCAGGACGTCGAGGCGACCTTCTTTACCAAGCTTGAAGACATCACGCCGCTGGTGCCTGAGGAGACGGAACTCGTCCAGGACACCTCGTCGCGGTTCCGGCAGAGCCGCCTCTTCCTGGAGGCCGTGCTACGGCGTACTCCACTGCCACGCACGGAGCGCGGGTTGGCCCTCGCAGACCGGTTCCTCCTCGATCCGCTGACCTACCAGCAGCGGCCCGTAGAGCTGGCCCTGTCCGGGTTGCGGCCGCGGATCCTGCTCGCCGACGTCGTCGGCCTGGGCAAGACCCTGGAGATCGGGCTGATCCTGGCCGAGCTGATCCGTCGGGGCCGAGGTGACCGCATTCTGGTGGTCTCGCCGCAGCAGGTCCTCGAACAGTTCCAGCGCGAACTCTGGACCAGGTTCGCGATCCCGTTGGTCCGGCTCGACTCGACGGGCATTCAGCGCATCCAGCAGGAGATCCCCGCCGGGCGTAACCCGTTCACCTACTTCAAGCGGGCCATCATCTCGGTCGACACCCTGAAGGACGCCGGCCAGTTCGGCCATCACCTCGACGCCACGACCTGGGATGCCGTCGTCATCGACGAGTCGCACAACCTGATCAACAAGGGCACCCAGCGCAACGAGCTGGCCCGCCGCCTGGCAGCGAAGACCGACGCGTTGCTGCTGGCCAGCGCCACCCCGCACAACGGCGACAAGGAGTCCTTCGCGCAGCTGATCTCGCTGCTCGACCCGGCGGCGATCGCCAACGAGAAGGACTACCAGGCCAGCGACATCGCGCACCTATACCTGCGTCGCACGAAGATCAGCCCGGAGGTACGCGACCAGATCGGCGACCGCTGGGCCGACCGCGGCCCGTCTGAGGCCCTGCACTGCACGGCGACTCCGATCGAGGAGCAGATCTTCGACGAGCTGACCGACGTGTGGCTGGCTGGCAAATGGACCGACGAAGCGATCACCGGGCAGCACCGGCTCTTCCCGTACACCCTGTTGAAGTCGTTTCTGTCCTCGCACCGTGCGCTGCACGAGACGGTGACCAACCGGCGCAAGAAGGCCACCGGCACCGAGCGGGTGGCCCTGGACCGGCTCGCGGAGTTGACCTCCGCGATGACCGACAGCGATTCCAGCAAGCTCAAGGGGCTGGTCGACGAGCTGAGGAAGATCGGCATCGGCAAGAACAGCGCAACCCGGGCCGTGGTCTTCTCCGAGCGGGTGCCGACCATCAAGTGGCTCGCCGAGGTCGTCCCCGGGCTGCTCGGCCTCAAGCCGAACGCGATCCGGGTGCTGCACGGCGGGGTGGCCGACAAGGACGAGCAGACGATTCTCCAGGAGTTCGAGCTGGCCGGCAGTGACGTCCGGCTGCTCTTCACCGGCGACGTCGCCTCCGAGGGCGTCAACCTGCACCAGCAGTGCCACCACCTGATCCACTACGACATCCCGTGGAGCCTGATCCGCATCGAGCAGCGCAACGGCCGCATCGACCGCTACGGGCAGAAGCACCAGCCGCAGTTCCGCGCGCTCATCCTCACCTCCGACCGGGAGGACGCCAAGGACGACCGGACGGTCGCCGAGAAGCTGCTCAACCGGGAGGAGACCGCCCACCGCAGCCTCGGCAGCGTCGAGGCTGTGACGGGCCAGTACGACGCCAAGGCCGAGGAGGACCGGCTGGTCCGGGACCTGCTCGCCGGCAAGTCGGTGGACGAGTCCTACGAGGCCGCCTACGCCGAGGTGGACGTGATGGCCGACCTCTTCGGCGACGTCGGCACCGCACCGGTCACGGATGATGTGCCGCGCGCTCGGGTGCCGAAGCTCTTCGGTTCCACGCAGGACTTCGTCGACGCCGCTCTCTACGAGATCTACGAGGATCGGCCCGAGGATCACATCGACCTGCGCCGCGAGGACGAGCTGCTGACCTTCCTCGCCCCCGACGACCTGGTGCACCGGCTCACCGACCTGCCCCGCACGTATCTGCGGGCCCACCGGGAGGGCGAGGACCTGCGACTCAAGGTCACCTTCGACCGCGCTCTCGCCCAGCGCAAGCTCGACCAGGCCCGGCAGAGCAAGACCCCGATGTGGCCCGACATCGCCTTCCTCAGTGACGTGCACCCGATGGTCGACTGGCTGGTCGACAAGGTGCTGATCCGGCTCGGCCGCCAGCAGGCCCCGGTGCTCACCGCCGACGTGGCCGCGCCGACGTTCCTGATCCAGGGCGTCTACGCCAACCGTCTCGGCCAACCCACGGTCGTCCAGTGGATGGCCGTCTCCGACCTGCCCGCGTCGCCGACGATCCGACCCATGGACGAGGTGCTGCGGGAGGCCAACGTCGGCCCGGCCATGGTCAACCGCGCCGAGGCCATCGCGATCGACCCGCTGAAGGCGCTGCTGCCGAGGGCTGTCGCGGTTGCCCGGCAGTATCTGGAGGGCAAGCGCGCGGAGTGGGCCGAGGCCAACGCCGAGCCGCTGCGCAAATATCGCGAGCAGCTGAGCGCCTTCCAACAGGCGAGCCTCTTCGATGAGCTGCCCGGCGCGCATCGGGAAAAGCGACGCCAACGCGTCGACGCCACCGTCCAGGAGCAGCACGACCTGCTCGACCGCTTGGAAACCGACGGCGACCCGCTGCTGCGGGTGCTCGCCGTCCTCGTACCGTCGCAGGAGAGTGCCGCATGAGTTTCGAGTCGCTGACCAACCGCGGCGAGTATCTCTCCGCGCACTACCTCGCCGAGATCCTGCCCACCACCCTCAAGGGCGGTCTGCTCAAGCAGTGGACGGAGCAGGAGAAGGCCAACCGGGTCACGCCGCGCGCCGGGCTGCGCGGCATGCGCCGGCAGTACTTCGACGCCAAGACCGAGCTGACCGACGTCGACTTCTTCGACCCCGAGCGGCTGCGCAAGCAGCACCAGGACGTGCTGCGGGCGCTCGGGTTCGACCCGCAGCCGCAGACCATCACCGTCGAGCGGGCCGGCCAGGAGTACGAGGTCAGCGTCGCCCACGCCGAGCTGACCACCGCGCACGGCATCGTCGCGTTGGACTGCGGTTGGGCCGTCGACACCGAGGCAGCACAGGACCCGGACGACGCCGGCCGCCTGCTCGACCCGCTCACCCTGTCGAGCACCGAGACCATCGAGACGGGCGCCAAGCTCGCCTCGCTGCTCTTCGCCGCCGACACCCCGAAGCCCCGCTACGTGCTGATCCTCAGCGGTGGCGTGATCACCCTCGCCGACCGCACCGTCTGGGGTGAGGGCCGCTACCTGGCCGTCAGCCTCGACACCGCGTACGCCCGCAACGACGACAAGGAACTCGACGTCGTCGCCGCGCTCTTCGGCGCCGACTCGCTGCGCCCACCCGCCGAAGGCGGCACCGAACCCCTCGCCGACCTGGTCGCCGGCTCCCGCCAACACGCCATCGGTGTCTCCAGCGAACTCCGCGAGGGCCTGAAGGTCTCCGTCGAACTCATCGCCAACGAGGTCCTGGACCAGATTCGGCGGGCCGGCTACCAACCGCAGCAGGTGATGGACCTCGACGAGTTGGCCAAGGAGCTGGGCCGGGAGTCGCTGCGCTACCTCTACCGAATCCTGTTCCTGCTCTACGCCGAGGCCCGCCCCGAACTCGGCGTGCTGCCGGTCAACGACCCCCAGTACGCCGAGGGCTACAGCCTCGCCCGCCTCGGTGACCTCGTCTCCCGCCGCCTCGCCCCGTCCGCCGAGGACGGCACCCACCTGTACGAGTCGCTCGACCTGCTCTTCCGCATGGTCAACGAGGGGCACCGACCACGCGGCGGCGCGGACGTCGAGGAGAAGGCCAGCGAGGGGGAGGGTCTTCGCTTCGAGCCGATGCGCTCCGACCTGTTCCTGCCCGAGAAGACGAAGCTCATCGGTCGGCTGATCGCCGAGCCGGGCAGCGACGACATGGACGACGACGATGCCCCGAAGATCGACACCCGGCTGCGCAACAAGGTCCTCTACGAGGTGCTGCGCCGGCTGATGCTCACCAAGGGCGGCAAGAAGCGCCGCGGCGGCTTCATCTCGTACGCCCAGCTCGGCATCAACCAGCTCGGCGCGGTCTACGAGGGCCTGATGTCCTACACCGGGTTCGTCGCCACCGAGCAGCTCTACGAGGTCGCCAAGAACGGCGACCCGAAGGACGGCTCGTGGATGATCCCGGCCTCCAAGGTCGACGAGTACGACGACGGTGTCTTCGTCTACAAGGAGGACCCGTACACCGGCGTCCGTAGCCGGGTCAGCTACCAGCCCGGCCAGTTCGTCTACCGGCTCGCCGGCCGCGACCGGCAGACCAGCGCCTCCTACTACACCCCGCAGTCGTTGACCGAGGTCACCGTCCAGCTAGCGCTGAAGTACCGGCTCGACCAGGACGACACGGTCACCCCGGCCCGTGAGCTGCTGGACTGGACGATCTGCGAGCCGGCGCTCGGCTCCGGCGCGTTCCTCAACGAGGCGATCAACCAGGTCGCCGCCGAATATCTACGCCGCCGCCAGAAGGAACTCGACACCACCCTCGATCCCGAGGACTACCACCTCGAACTCCAGCGGGTGAAGGCGTACGTCGCGCTGCACAACAGCTACGGCGTCGACCTCAACCGCACGGCCGTCGAGCTGGCCGAGGTGTCGCTCTGGCTCAACGTCATGCACGCCGGCCTCCAGGCACCCTGGTTCGGCCTGCACCTGCAACGCGGTAACTCGCTCATCGGCGCCGGCCGCAAGACCTACGGCCCGAAGCAGCTCGCCGACAAGTCGTGGCTGACCACCGCGCCGAAGGAGCAGCCCTTCCGGGACGGGCCGATCGACGAAGGCACCATCCACCACTTCCTGCTCCCCGCCGACGGGTGGGGCGCGGTCGCGGGGGAGAAGGAGGCCCGCGAGCTGGCGCCGGAAGAGACCGCCCGTCTGAAAGCCTGGCGTACGGCGATGAAGCGGACGCCATCGGCCAAGGGGAAAAACTCGCAGGTCCAGCGCTTGCAGGCGCTCGCTCGGCGGGTCGAGTTCCTCTGGGGGCTGGTGCAGCAGCGCCTCGACATTTCCGAGCGGGAGATCCGCCGCGACATTCCTGTCTGGGGCGCTGAGGATCTGCCGCAGGTCACGGAGGCGGTGCCTCGGGAGGAAATCCTTGCCGACCTGACCGCGCCGGGCACGCCGTACTGGCGGCTCAAGACGCTGATGGACGTGTGGTGCGCGCTGTGGTTCTGGCCGCTGGACAAGGTCGGGCTGCTCGACGGCTCCGACCCGGCATACCCGGCCGCGCCCGTCCAGGTCTCACACATCAAGGACGAGCCGGCGTACGAGGAAGCGGTAGTCTACGAGACGCCGGACATCTTCGGGAACGTGCAGCCGCAGCAGATGAAGCTGCCGACCAAGCCGACCGGCGGCACCCGGCGGATGACGGTGGCGGAACAGCTCCGCCAGCAGGTGCCGCTGTCCAACTTGGACGACTGGCTGACCTTCGCAGAAGCGCTCATCGGCCGGAGCGACCTGGACGAGAGCACCGAGAGGTTCTACGGTCGGACGTTCACGAGCCTCAGCGAGATGAGCGACTTCGAGCGCAAGCTCGATGGCGTGATCGGCGTGGACTCGCCGTGGACGCTCTCCGATCGCTTCCCGTGGCTCCTCGCCGCCGACCAGATCGCCGAGCAGCAGGGCTTCTTCCAATGGGAACTCACCTTTGTTCAAGCATTCAACAAGGGTGGTTTTGACCTCCAAGTCGGCAACCCGCCCTGGGTGCGTCCTCGCAAAGACGAGGCTGGTGTTCTAGCGGAGGTCGAGCCTTGGTTTTCCCTCGTCGAGAAGCCTCCGGCGGTCGAGTGGCGTCGCCGGAGGACCGAGATGCTCGAAGCATCACGTACGTTGTGGTACGCGCTGACGGAGGCAGCTAGCCAGGTGGCGACTGCTGCTTTTCTTGGCTCGTCATCGGAGTACCCTCTACTTGCTGGAACGCAACCCAACCTCTACCGAGCCTTCATGATCGGATGTTGGAGATTCTCGGCTGTCGAGGGCGTTGCTGCCTTGGTGCACCCTGACAGTCATTTGGCCGGAACCAAAGAAGGTTCGCTCCGTAGGTCGACCTATCGACGTTTGCGGCTGCATGCACACTTCTCTAACCGTCGTCTACTTTTTCCCGAGATCGAATGGACGCGGCAGTTTGGCATCCATGTCTATGGCAGTGAGTCGGAGGTAGCGTTCACGAACGCGAGTTGGCTCTTCGATCCGGTCACTCTCACCGAATCATTTTCTCACAACGGTATCGGGGAGGTGCCCAGTATTCGCTTCGGTGGTGTCTGGGATAGGCGGCCCCATCGGTCGCGGTTGGTTAGTGTTGACCGGGGCGTGCTAAGCGAGTGGCAGAATATTAGTGGTATAGATGATGCCTCTTCTGTGGAAGAAGCTAAGCTACTGTATCCGGTGAGCTTGGAGGAGCAACGCGCGATTCGAGCGATCGCGAGGTTCAAGCATCGATTGAACTCGAGAAACCCGCAGATCACTCCTGGCCTCCATGAGGCGAACGATACGAAGGCTGGTTTGATTCGATGGGAAACGTTTGATCCCTCGGCATGGTCCGAGGTGATCTATCAGGGCCCTTTGTTTGGCATCGCGAACCCAATCGCGAAATGTCCACGAATTCCGTGCCGGCTGAACCGCGATTACGACCCGTGGGACTTGACTGCCATTGAGGCGGACCTCGTACCTCGAACTAACCTTCGAAGAGCGGCAGATGCCGCCGCCTTCCGGCAGGCGCAAGACGTTTGGCTGGACCATTCTAGGCTCGCCGCCCTGCGCCTGTCTGCAGCGGACAAGGATGTGGCTCGTGAAAAGCTGCTGGTAGTGCTTGGCCGGGAACCGAATCAAGACGAGATCGATCAGTATCTTATCCACAAGTCTCGAATTCCATATACGGAGTTCTTCAGAGTTGCGTGGCGCAGAATGATCCCTTTTGATACGGAGCGCAGCCTGTTTCCAGCGCTTCTGCCTCCTGGTCCCTCACACGTCAACACCGTCTACTCCATGGCTCTTCCAGATCGGCTGAATACCGTGCTGGTCGCAGGCTACTGGGCGGCGCTTCCAGTTGACTACTTGTTGAGGATCGCGGGAAGGTCGGACCTTCACGTAGCCGAGGCCAATGCGCTCCCTGTGCCCGAACCCGAGCATCCGCTTGCGCCGGCTTTGCTGTTGCGGACCCTCAGGCTGAACTGCCTCTCAAATGTGTACAGCGACCTTTGGGGTGATCTATATGATCCCCGTTGGAAGGTCTCTGAGAGGTGGACCGCCTCTGTGCCCGGTCAAGACGGGCTCGGAGAGATTGGTCCTAGTTGGACCTGGTCTACACCGCTCCGGAGCGACCGAGACCGACGCGCTGCCCTAGTGGAAATCGACGCCATTGTTGCCGTATGGCTCGGTATATCTGCGGATGAGCTGATCGCTATCTACAGATCGCGCTACCCGGTGCTTGCTGACTATGAAGACGCCATATTTTTTGATGCAGAGGGTAGGAGAATCGCGGCGAATTACCGCGTCTTCGGCATACGCCAAAAGAAGGAAAACTTCGAGGAGTTGACGGCGTACCTAGATGATCCGGAACGGAATTCGGTTCCGGACGGGTATACGGCGCCGTTTTACAAGGCAGATCGGGAGAACGAGTACCGGCAGGCGCATGCCGTGTTCAGTAAGCGGCTTCAGGATGCGGTCGACGCGGGCTGGCAGCCGTCATAGCCCGCTGCCCCCTTCCAGCCGAAGGAGCGCAGATGGCTCCGAGCAATCACCAGAAGCACCAGGCTGGGCGTCACCTTGCGGTGGCTGAGGCCCCTCTTGCACGGCCATTCGGCGAGCTTGCACGGTCAGCAGACCTTCGTGACGATCAACGGTATGACGGCGGCAGTGCAGGTCGCGCCGCGTAGGGCGGCTGGATGATCGCAGACGTCGACAGATTGAGCCATTTTCATCGTGGGTAGCGGGCCTCCTCGGCGGCTTGGAGGACGAGGATGGCCTGCACGATCGGGGTGGCAC
>NZ_JBNCNZ010000001.1:604224-694077 GCF_049847245.1 Micromonospora sp. DT68 | reverse complement strand
CAACCGACATCACGCCCGCGACAGCACCCGCCCACTGGCACTGCTCGGCATCACCTGACGACTTTGCCGGGGCCCTGCTTGGCAAGCCGGCAGCAGTCGACGGGCCGAGCTGTCGATGGACCTATGGCCCTGGCCCTGAGGGGGCAGCCCGACGTCGTGGCCAAGTTCAGTCACTTGCCCTCTGGTAGCCCAGGGCTTCGCGCAAGAGTGCCAGGATCGCGGCGCAGAAGGCGTCCTCAGCCGGAGCGGCATGAGTGACCAGCGTAAGCGCGGTTGCCTCCGGCAGAGCCAGTTCGACACCGGTCCATCCTGACAGCGGGCCGTCGTCCAGGCGACCCTCGCCGGCGACGTCTACCTCTACCACCAGGTCGTGGTGAATCTCGTAGATGAGCGTCACTGGACCGGAGCCATCCGGCATCGGGAGGTACCCGTGCTCGTCCCAGTGCTCGTCCATCGCCGCATCGCGGGCGAACATCAGTTCACCGCGGGCCGGATAGCCGGCAGCCTCGTCGAGGTCGATGACCATCGGCTCTCTGCCGTCATCGATGCCAATGAGCACAGACGGCCAGAGTCGCCGCATGCCACGGACGAACGCGGTCACGGCTGGTCGCGCGTCGAAAGGCACCACGACAAGCGTGTCCACCCCAGTGATCTCCATCCACCCTCCTGTCATTCACACGACCTCGGCACGCGCCACAACGCCGCTCTCGGGCCGAACTCCCCGCCACCATACGCAGTGACCCCGCGCTGCCGTTTACCGTGCTCGAGAGCAGTCACACCTTCGGGATCGAGCCAAAGGCGGCTCACCTTATTTGTCCCTCCAGCTGCGCCTAGCCAACCATGGCAACTAGGGAACCGGCCACCGGGATCGCCGGCGCGGAGCAGTGCCGCAACGACGATCCCGGGGCTAATCCCAGCCGTGGAGGACGCGTCAGCCAGGCCAGTCCGCAGTCTTACCTGCGTAACTCACCCCGCCTCTTGGGACGACCAAGTCCTGGGGCGAGTAGAACACATACTCACCTCGCCCCCCTTTCAACTGCCGAACACTGGACTTCGGCACCGTTATCTCGAACACGTACTCCGACTTGGCCCTTGTCAGTCCCAGCTTCTTGAACCCGTTCGGCCCTCGAGCCGCAACAGCCCTCGGGCTCTGCGGCGTAAAGTACGAACCCACGCCGTTCTTAGCGTCATCCGCCTTGAACGTCAACTCCTTTCCGCCCGAGCGAATCGCGTTGAATTTCTCCTTGCTGGTGTAGTGATACAGCGTGATGTTGCAGTTGTGGACCAGCACGGATGGATCGTCAAAGCCGACCGCAATGTAATAGGTGTGGACGTTGTCGACCGTCAAGTCGAACATCGCTTGTTGGCCGGCGTACGAATGCACGTCCGACACTGTCGCTGCAGATTGGTCCGAGGTCAGCAGCCGCTCGCCTACGCGCAACTCCGACGCGTCGACCCACCCGAGGCGATCCTCACTCCAGAACGGGTGGTGCGCGGTTGTCTCGACGAGGGAGGGGCCATTCTCCGTGGCAAGGACAAGATCGGTCAGGTCCACGTCAAGGTTGATGTGGGTAGCCACGATCTCTTGCGGCGCGGTTTCGCCAGACTCGGGGTTGGTGGCAAGGACGCGGTCCCCCGGCTTGAGCTTCTCGATCGGCCGCTTCGAGCCGTCAGCCAACAGCACGAGGGTCCCTGCCGCGAAGCTGTGCAAGTCGCACTTCTCCGAGGCCTTCATCAGGTCCTTGACGCCCCCGATGAGGTCTCCCAGGAGGCCCTTAACGCGGCTGGTGAGGTTGGCGAACTTTTTCCACTTCCACGGAGCGCCGTATCTCGCCGCCAGCTTGCCGAGCGCGCCGCCAATCGCCGCACCCGCGATGTTGGCCGCAGTCGCCAGGCAACCACCCATGTCGCCCTTGGTGATGCAGTCCAGAGCATCAGTGATGCCCAACTCGTCCATCATGATTTTGGCTAGGGCCTTGGCCGCGTTGAGAAGCTTCTGCTTCGCCCGCGCGATGCGCGCTTGGCGCTCCTTCTCGGCAGCGGCAGCCGCGGCTGCACGGCGGTCCTCGTCGCTAGCACGTGGGTTGTTCCATGCGTTCTTGGTCGGTTCGTCCGGGTCGTACGCGCCCGAGCAGCCACCACAGCCGTCGTTGTGTCCCTTGACCTTGTGGTAGTTGCCGTACATGTCCTCGTAGTCGGCACCGGGACCGCAGGCGTCGTCGGAGCACGCCTTGAGGCCGTCGGGGTCGGAAAACGAGATCGGGTTGTTGTTGGCGTACGCGTACCCGTGCATCTGCTGCGGGTCAGTGCTGTCGATGATCGGGTCGACGGAGATGAACCGACCGGTGGCGGTGTCGTACTCGCGGGCACCGATGTTCACCAGACCCGTTGTCGAGTCCTGGTTGCCGTTGACGAAACCCTTCTCCGTCGGCCACTGCCCTGGTGTTGGTGGCGTGCCACGGGACTCACCGAACGGCGTGGTCCGCCGGTGCACGATCGCACCGTTCTCGTCGACGGTCGCCTGACCCGTGCCGTGGTGGTCGGAGGCGACGTAGTGCAGGCCGTTGATCTTCCGAACGATCGTGCCGCCGCCCGGCAGGGAGTAGTAGCGGGTGCCGTCGGTCGCCCTGGTGGTGTGGTCGAGCCGGACCTCCATGCCCGGCAGGTAGAGCGTCGTCGCGGTCGGCTCCTTGCGGAGCATCCGGGAGCCGTCGACGTCGTACAGGTAACTGGTCTTCTTGCCCGTGGCGTCGGTGACGGACTCGAGGTTGCCCTCGGCGTCCCACTTCAGGGTCTGGTCCTCGCCGACCTTCGTCCGCTTCGTGGTGTTGCCCGCCGCGTCGTAGCCGTACTCGTGGAGCTTCGAACCCGCCGACGTCGTCTCGGTCATCGAGCGCAGGGTGTGCGGCTGCGGCTGACCTGCGGCCGGGTAGGTGTAGACGCGCTCCTTGAGCGAGGTGCCGTTTGCGGCGAACTGCGACTCGGTCTTGCGGTTGCCGACCACGTCGTAGGTGTAGGAGTGGTGGTACGGAGCCACCCCACCCACACCCGTGGTCGACGGGCCTCCGGCACACGGGTCGGTGGCGGTGCTCGCCGACGTCCAGGCCCGCTCCATGCGGCGCAGGTAGTCGTAGGAGAAGCACTGCACGTCCCGGGTGCCCGAGGGCGTGTCGGCGATCCGGGTGATGTTGCCGGAAGCGTCGTAGCTGTACTGCGCGTCGATGTCGATGACCGGGGCGCCGCTGCGGTCCAACCGCTGGTGGGTGAGCCGCTTGGAGCCCTGCTCGTACCCGTAGGTCGACCAGACCTTGTTGGCGCCGAGCTTCGCCTCGGTCTGGATGACCTCACTGGTCGCCGAGTAGTCGACGTCCGTCAGGTACGGCACGTCACCCTCGGTCGCGGTCAACCGCTCCATGCTGTCGTACGTGTAGGCGATGCTCTCGAACGGCAAGCCCCCACCGTCGGACATGCCCATCGCCCGGACGGTGCCGTCCTCGTTGTACTCCGCCGCGAAGCTGTACATCCCGGCGAGTTCCGCGCCGGCGTGCTCGGGCACCTGGTAGTAGGTGGCGTGCGGCCGGTAGAGCTCGTCGTAGCCGGTGTAGTAGGTGGCGTACTCCGCCCCGTCGATCCACCTGCTCGTCATGGAGAGCTGCCCGAGCATCTCCAGGTCGTACGTCCAACTGCTGAGCAGTACGCCGGTCTCGGCCGACCCCTTGTAGCTGGCGGTGGTCCGGCCGATCGCGTCGTACGTGGTGCTGATCGTCTGCTGCACACCGTTCGTGGTGCTGGTGAGCCGGTCCAGGTTGTCGTACGTCATCGTCGACGTTCCGGCATCCGGGTCGACCGACTTGACCTTGCGGCCGAGCTGGTCGTACTCGTGCTTCCAGACGTTGCCGGCGGGGTCGGTGACCGTCGCGAGCTGGCCGGAGCGGTTGTAGGTGTAGAGGGTCTTGTCCGAGGCACCCGACGGCCCGGTGCCCTTGTACTGCAACAGCTGGGTCGTCTGCCCGAGCGCGTTGGAGATCGCCGTGGTGGGGGTGCCGCCCTCCGGCGGGTCGACCGATACGCGGTCACCGCCGTACGTGGTGCTGGTGCGCCACTTCTCGTTGCCCGCTACCGCGAAGATCTCCGCCTTGACCCGGTCGGCCCCGTCGTAGACGTAGAGCGTCTGGCCGTCGACCTCACCGTTGCGGGCGGGGAAGATGGCGTCCGTCGGAGCACCGGCGGCGTTGTAGGTCGCGTACGTCTTGTCGAGGTTGCCGGTCGCTGTGTAGAAGGTGTCCGCGATCATCCGGGTGCCGTTCGGCCCCTCGGTCTGCACCTGACGTGGCCGCAGCAGACCGTCGTGCAGCTTGTACTCGACGCTGTACGAGCCGTCGTTCTGCCGCTTCTCCGTCTTGACCGCCACCGGCTTGTCGGTGCGGATCAGGTAGCTGTACTTGATGCTCGGGCTCTCGCCGGTGCGGTCGGGCATCCACACGCTGGCCAGCCGGCCCAACGCGTCGTACTGCAGTTTGCTGACCAGCTTGTTCGGGTCGGTCTGCTTGACCGGGCTGCCCCAGGCCGGGGCGTACTCGGTGACTGTCTCGTGCTCGAGCGGGTTCTTCTCGACCACCTTGGTGGTCAGACCGTTCGTATCGGTGTACGTGGTGGTGGTCGTCTTGCCCATCGCGTCGGTGGCGCTGAGCGGCCGACCGTACGCGTCGAAGGTTCCCGACGCGGTGGTGATGTAGGTGGCGGTGGTGCCGTTGTGGCTTGCCATCCGCTCCGACTTGGTCGGGTTGCCAAGCGTGGGCGTCACCCCGAACGCCTTGCCGTCGTAGAGGGTGCGGGTGTCGGAGATGACCTGGGTCTTGCGGTCCACCGGCGAGGTCGAGCACGACACCGACAACGACTCGGTGCGCGCCACCAGGCTGTACAGGTGCAGGTTGGGGTTGTCGGCGTAGGTGGTGGTGTTGCACGCCTCGTCGCCTGTGACGTTGACGTCGCCGAGGTTCTCGGTCTTGGTGACGCGGCCGAAGTCCGTCTCGAAGCTCGAGATGTTCTTCGTCTCCCGCCAGCCACCGGCGGCGAGCGCCACGAAGTTCCTGGTCACCGAGGTGTTCGTGAACCAGGCCTTCTTGTCACCCCAATCGTGCGACTCGGTGGCGGTGTTGTGCCGCCACGGGGTGGCGATGCTCCGGCTGACCACCGACGCGCCGTCGTAGACGGTGCTCTCCAACTGGTGGCCGGAGAACTGGTCGTAGTCGACGTGCTCGACACCGGCGGAGTCCTTCACCCGCACGTCCCGGGTGTCGCTGCTGCTCGGAATCTTGTCGCCGTGCATGCCGCGCAAATAGCGGTACTCGGTCTTGGTGGTCTGGGTCTGACCGTTGCCGACGGTGACGACGACCTTGCCGTAGCCGCGCCACTCGCTCCAGGTGAGGTCCTTGGGGTCGGAGATCCCGTCGGGGTCGGACTTCCGCCAGGCGGCGCCGTCCTGGTAGTCGTACCTGGTGACCATGTCCGGTGCGCCACCGGTGCGGTCGGTTTCGACGACGGCGGCAACCACGTACTTGAAGAACCAGTCGGTGATCGGGTCACCGCTGCCGTACGGGTTCCACTTCACCGGGTAGCAGCGCTTGGTGCTGTTGCCCTCGGTCGGAAGCGCGCTCTTGGAGCAGTCCGGTGCCGCGTAGTTGACGTCGATCTGGGCGCCGGTGTCCGTCCACACGGTGGCGAGCCGGGGACGCACCAGCGGACCGATGTTGTCGTCGTCCCGGTCGACCCGGTTGGGCAGCTGGAGGTTGCCCAGCTCGACCGCCGGCATGGAGATGTCGTCGCCGTACATGCCGGTGTGGGTGATCTTGTGAAGCCAGAGGGTGCGGGAGGCGTCCCCGTTGTCCAGGAGCTGGTGGTCGAGCTTCCAGTTGTCGACAGCCGTCCAGCCGCTACCCTCGCGGATCTCGGTGGTGATCCCCGTCAGACGGGCCCGGGTCCAGAAGGTCGGCGTGATCTGGTCGCCCTTGCACTTGGTGTCCTTGTTGCAGTTGCGGTCGAAGGGAACGTCCGGCCAGTGCGGCGCTGTGGTCGCGTTCAGATCCTCCGGGTCACAGTCGACGGAGCCGTTGGGCAGGCAGCGCTCCTTGACGTCGAACCGCACCCGCGCCGGGGCGTTGGTGGTGTAGACGGCGTTGTCCCGCTGGCCGTAGTCGATCCGCTTGAGGTAGCCGCCGCGGTGGTACGCCACGCCGTTGGCATCGGTGCGCTTGCCGCGGGCGTAGTAGTTCGTCTCCGGCGTGTAGAAGTACGAGCTGACGTTGCCGTAGCGGTCCTTGACGTAGTCGAGGCTCCAGCGCCACGCCTGGTCACAGTACGAGGCGGTGAATCCACCGGACGTGCTGTTGCACGGCTCGTTGGCGTCGTCGCCGTAGACCGGAAGCGTCCAGGTCGACCCCGTCACCTCCTTGCCACTGGTCCAGCCCGGAAGCCTGTTGAGGCCGAAGAAGTACTGCGTGCCGTCGGTAGTGGTGACCTTCCAGTGCTCACCGTCGTTGTCGCCGTTCTCCGCGCCGGTGAGCCGCTCCACCTTCGAACCGTCGTCGGTGGCGAACTTCCAGGTGCTGCCGCTCTTGACCAGCTCGGTGGACTTGCCGTTGAGCAGGATCGTGGCGTTGTCGTACGCCCAGCACTGGTCGGCGTACTGGTCGTGCCCGTCCTCGGCACAGGACTTGTAGCGGCGTTCGATGTGCCCCGGCTCGTAGTTGAAGCCCTCACCCACCCAGGAGCCCTGGTTGTTTGTGGCTGCGGTACGGCCGTCGACCGACTGCGACGAGTAGGCGAGCGTGATGCCCGGAGCACCGCCACCCGGAACCGGGGGCGTACGCATCGGGTAGCTCCAGGAGAAGCCGCCGGTGGACGGTGCCACCGACCACTTCGACGACGGCGCGAGCTTCGTCGCACCGAAATCGCCCTGCGAGGAGGATTCGGTTGCGGCCAGCGCGACTGTCGTACCCGCCGCCGCGGCGCTGACCGTGGCGAAGACCGTGCGGGATGCACTGTCGTTGACGGTCGGCACCGGCTCGATCGCGCAACCGGCCTTCTCCGGGGTGGTGAGCGCACACTCCGGCAGCTTCACCAGCTTCAGGCGGGCACCGAAGTCACCGCCGAACGCACCGGCAAGGCCGTCGTAGCTGACCCCCAACCGGACGTCGCCGGCGCCCTGCTGACCGTCGGTGCGGTTCAACCTGATCAACGGGCCGTCGACGCGGGCCCGTTCGGACGCGGCGCGGTCGAGAACCTCGACACGTACCTTCGTGGGCGCGGGAACCGGAGGCGTGGCCGCCTTGGCGCCGGCCTTTGGCGCGGGCGGGGCAACAGCCGACAGCGACACCGCGAGTCCGCCGGCCTTGCCGGTCACGGCCGGCCCCGGGTCGGTTGCGGAAGCGCCGGTACGCGCGCCGGCCTGCGCCGATGTCCCTGTCGGGGCAGGGACAGCGATCTCACTGGCTCCGGCCGACGGCCAGGTGACAGTGACGGGAGTCGTCGTGGCGGGGGCAGCCCCCGGGTTTGCCGTGCGCGGCTTGACGCCCAGCGGCGCACGATTCGGCACTGTCTTGCCGACGTCGGTCGCCGTCGGGCGTTGGCGTTCGGCGGCAGTCGATGCGGGGGCATTGGCGACCTGGATGATGCTCGCGGTCATCACGACAGTCATTGCCCAGGACACTGGTCGCACCGCCCGGCGCTGCAACACGCCGGACGTGCCCAGAAATCGGGAGAACATCCACCCTCCCCAGGGTTGGTTGAAAGAAGGCACGGGGTGTCGGGGCCGCCCCCGAAGGGACGACCCCAACGCCGGTGGTGTCAGAGGTTGGGCTGCTCGACGACGAGGCTGGTCCGGTCGATCTTGACCTTGTCCGCCATGCCGTTGTAGATCCGGATGTCGTCTATCGCGCCGGAAAGGTTCTCCCGCTCGCTGCCATTGGCGAAGGCCCGGCCGAACTGGACGTTGCTCACGGCGGGCAACGGCTTCTCCAGCTGGAATCCGAGGACCTGGCCGTTGAGGTAGAACAGCAACTCCCGGCTGTATCCGTTGTAGACAAGCGTGACGTGGTCACCCTTGCCGACCCTGGAAGGTTCCCGGTCGTGCTGGGTCGCCTCGTACACCGGCGCGGTGCCGGTGTCCGTGGTGGCGGCCATCTCCCACAGGCCGTCGGTGTTGCCCCGCAGGACAACGACGCTGTTGTTGTTGGCACCCTTGATGGAGATCGCCGTCATCGGATGGTTCTTCGAGCCGCTCGTGAACCGGACCCGGGCGGAGATGGTGAAACTGCCCGCCGGGTCGATGAGCGGCGTGGCCGTCTCGGCGTACTGACCGGCCTGGCCCTGGAACTGGAGGTAGCCGGCACCCATCATCCCGGTGATCGGGTTGCCCCGGACGAGGCTGCTCTCCTGCCCGAGGCGCAACGCCTCGCCGCCGGCGTCGTAATTCGGGCTGGACTTGTTGGACTGGGTGCTCAACTGCCAGTACCCCTTGCGGTCCAGCTTGTGCTTCTCCAGGCCGGCCACGTCCTCAGCGACGACCGGACGGTCGAACACGGAGACGTCCGCCATCGCGCCCTTCCAGAAGTCGGAGTACCCGCCGCCCTTGAAGGTCTGGCGGCCGAACTGGAGAGCACCACGGGCCTGGACCAGCGAACGCCGGTCCTTGACGACTGGAGTGCCGGAACCGACCTGGAGGGAGATCTTCTTGTTCGGACCATCGAAGATCGCCGTGATGAAGGTCCAGGCGTTGGTCGCCGGACCGGCTGTCACCTTCCACTCACCCAGGTTGATCACGTCGTTGGTGGGCATCCGGAAGAACCAGGAACCCTGATCGACGCCCAGGGTGAAACCGGGCTCACCGGTGGCATCCTGGCTCAGCGCGACCTGGCGTCGATTGGGATCGTCCACCCGGTACCAGCCGGTGATGGCGAAGCTCTGCTCGGTGCCCACCACCGAGTTGTTGGTGACGAGGTACGCGTTCGACGTGCCGTCGAAGGTCGCGGCAGTGTCCCAGGTGCCGAGTGACCCCGGTACGCCGAACGTGACGCCGCTGCCGATCTTCGCGTCGTGCGAGCCCATCTGGTCGTCCGCCGCCTTCGCTGTGGCGATGTCCGACAGCGGCCACTGCGCGACCGGCGGGCGCTTACCCACCCGGAAGGTGCAGGTGGCGATGGTGCTGGACCGCTTCGCCATGTCGATCGCCTTGACGAAGAGTTGGCGCGGCCCCTCCTTGTCGGGCGTCCATCTGATCGTCACGGGACCACCGTTTGTGGTCGGCTTGACCGACACGGAGGCGCCGCCGTTGAAGTTGTACACGTACTCGACCACGTCGGTGGCCGCCGAGTCGAAGGTGAAGCTGCCCTGGACACCGATGGAACCGCGCCACTGGTCGTCGTCGAGGCAGTCCGCTGTGGTGTCGGCGGCGTCCCCGGGCAGGTATTCCGGCGAGTCCACGTCCGGCGCGCTCGGGCTGGTCTTGTCGTAGTAGAACTGGCAGACGTTGCGTGAGCCTTCGGAGCTCCACGGCCCCCAGCTCACTCCGTCACTCGCCCGGACCTCCCAGGAGATCGGTACGTTCTGCGCGATGTCGCTTGGCACGTAGTAGTTGAAGAGGGAGCCGCTCGCCTTCAGCGGCGTGACGTAGCTGCGGGTCTGCAGGCTCCCGCCGGCCGGCGTCCAGGTGACCTTGAACTCGGCCTTCACCTGCTCGGTGTGCGCCGACGAGTGGTCGGGGTCCCGCAGGATGGCGTTGAGCCGCGGCGGTACGTCGGTGTAGGGCGCGCCCGTGCCGTACACGCAGCCACCACCGGGTGACATCGTGAGTTCCGACTGGTTGGCGATCACCGGGGCGCGGTTGTAGCGGACCGAGAGAACGCCGTTGTCGCAGAACCGCTTGGTGTGGCTGGATGCGGTCTCGCTTACCGAGCGCAGGCCGAGGGTGATGTTGCTCCAGCCCTTGCTGACCGCCTGCTGGACCGCCGGTTTGGCTTCCCACTCGGTGTTCTGGTTCGTCGAGGTGCAGCTCGACTGCACCTTTGTCGGCGAGTTGGTGTCGAGGTGCGTGGCCCCCGACCAGCTCGACCCGCCGGGCTGGTTGCTCCAGTTAGTGCTGGACTTGATCCCGGAGGGCATCAGGTAGAGGGCAGCCGCGCGGGCAGTGTCGTTGTAGACGTGCTGGAGGGTCACGCGGAACTTGGCCTCCAGGATGGTCTTGCCGGCGTACGGCGTGGCCAACTGGTAGAAGAGGCGCTTGATTTTGGAGTTGTTGCAGGAGCTCGGGCACAGACCGATGCGCTCGTGCCGCTTGGTGTCGAACTTCCAGTACTCCTCGGACGGGTAGCCGCTGTCGACCATCGCCCAGGCGCTGTTGGTGCTGCTCTGCCACACCGGGTCGACGTACACCGGGAAGGTGGTGGCCGGGTCGGCGAGCATCGCGGCGTCCGGGGTGAGGCTCAGCGTGCCGGAGCTGTAGTCCAGGCCCACCTGCTCCACCCGGGAGGTCTCCCCCGGGCCTCGCGCCGAAGCGTCGTTCGGATCCGCGGGCTCGGTGGTCGCGGCGGAGGCCCGCTGGGCTTCGCCGCCACCCTCCTGGTTGCCGCTGTCCCACATGGTCGGGGCGTCGGCCTCCATCACCGGGTTGCCGGTCGCCGGGTCGAGAGCGACGACGCCCCCCTCGGCGGTCTCTTCGATGTCGAGGCCCTGACCTGTCACCCCGAGCCTGAGGTCCCGCAGCTCGGGCAGGTTCGCCGCCTCGGGGGTCTTCAGCACCAGGACGTGGGAGAAGCCCTCGACGGTCACGTTGGCCACCAGGTCGACGTCCGGAAACACCTCCGGGTAGGTGGCCTGGTCGCCACTGATGGTCGGGGTGGGCAGCGCGTTGGGCCAGGTGAGCGTCATGACCCGGAAGTCACGCTCGATCACCATGAGGGGCGTGGTGCCACCTCCGGACAGACGCATGTTGAGCAGTGCGGCGGTCGGCGTGATCGTCCCGTCCGACTGGGCTACGAGGGCCGCGTTCGCCGGCACCCAGGTGTCGCCCTGCAGGACCCGTACCGCCTGGTTGTACTCGTTGGCGATCAGCGTCCCGTCCGGCTGGGCGAAGACGTCCCGATATTCGCCGCGCTGCGCGAGGACCTCGACTGGCTGGTTGAGGTCCGCCGCCGCGATCAGCGCCTCGGCTTCGGTGTCCCGGACCGGGTCGGTTTCCAGGGCGGCCACCGGCGCGGACGGCAGGGATGGTTCGGGCACGGCCACGTAGGCGGTGCTCGCGAGCAGGCCGGCGAGGCCCGCCATGAGGCCGAGCGTGAAGAGCCGACCCCGCTTTCTCGTACGACCGGCCACCGCCAGGTCCTCCCCCGTTGTACTGCGCGAATTCATGCTCATCATCAGTTGACCGCCGCCCCGAACGTGCTCACGCTTGCGGGGATCCCGTTCACGCCTGGCTGCCAGGTCTGGCTTGGCGTCGTCGAGCCGCCGGCCAGGCTGGCCCAGGTGAAGCCGTAGACGGCGTCAGTGCCGTACGGGGTGCCGACCAGCAGCCGCTGCGACGTGGCGCCGAACGAGGTGCCGACGATCTCGCTCGCCCGGACACTGCCCGGCAGGCTCGACCCGTTGCGTTGGAGCACCACCGGCGTGCCGATCGAGGTGACAAGTGCGGGAAGAACCCACACCTGGCCGAAGTCGGTCACCGAGGTGTCACCCGACGAACCGTCCTTACCGGGCAGGCCCAGCGCCATGAACATGGTCGAGTTGGTGCTCTCGACCGACGGGTTCGTGTTTGTCACAACCACCTTCTCGCCCAGGTAGTCACCGCCGGACACGAGAGGGTTCTGCGGGTTGTGGGTGATCGCCGGACCCACCTCGGTGTAGGTGTTGCCGGCGGTGATGTGGAAACGCTGCACCATTCCGGCGTCCGACTGCGCGGGCTCGATGCCCTCACCGGGCACTCCGACCACGAGCAGGGAGCTCGCCGCGTCAGCGGCCGTTCCGGCTGGGCGGTACGGCGCGATGGCGATCGACTTGCCGAAGTTGTCGTTCGCCTCGGAGGTGTCCGAGACCGACGTCGCGTTCTGGTTGAGTTCGGCGGCGAGCGTGGGTAGCCCGTTGGTGAGCGTGTGGCTGTAGACGTTCACCGCACCGGCGAACTCGGCAGTGCCGATCGCCTCGCCCGGAGAGCTGACAGCCCAGTGGTGCTTGGAGGCGGCCACCGCGTACCCGGTGCGGTCGTCGATCTCGGCAGCGCCGGGGATGCCTGCGCCCTGGCTCAGCGCCACGTTCACGGTGCCACGGATGTAGTGGACGATGCCGGTGACCGGCGCGGTGGTGGAGAGTCCTTCACCCGGCGCGCCGATGACGAGGTAGGGCACCCCTCTGGCGGTCCGGCTGCCGGCTACCGCGTAGCCGAACCAGTCGTGGGCCTCGGCGGTGTCCGGCACATTTGTGACGTCCTGGTGGTAGACCAGCGTGGCGGGCCCCTGCGCCAGACCGGCGGGTGAGCCGAGCAGCACGAGCACCACGCCGGCGTCCTGGAGGCCGTTGACGTCCTGGAAGGGAACGCCCACCGCGAGGTCGGTGCAGCCGTCGTTGTTGGCGTCGTACGGAGAGATCGCCGTGCCGAAGCGGTCGCCCGCCTCAGGTGCGCCGGGCACCTTGGCGACTCCCTCGGACAGGGTGTGCACCGTCGTGCCGCCGCCGTAGCTGACGTGCAGTTGGCCGGCGCGTGCCAGACCGTTCACCGCTGCCTCCGGATCGGCGATCGCCACATCCGCGACGCCGTCGCCGTTGAAGTCACTGTCCGTGCCAGCGGTGCAGCCGGTCACCGGCGGCACCGTCGTGTAGACCTGCATCTCGCAGTACGAGGACCATGTGTCGCTGCCGCTCACCCCGTCGGACGCCTTGACCCGCCAGCGGTAGATGCCGCCATCGGCGAAGACACCGGCGGGGATCGTGGTCGCGACGGTGGCGCCGTTGGCGACGCCGGTGTAGACGTCGGAGCCGATCGCCGCGTCGGCGTTCATCGCCCACCACTCGAAGGTGACTGTCATGGCGGTCGCGTCGGCGTCGGCGACGGTGGCCTTGAGCTGCGGGGTCACCGAGTTGACGATGGGACGGCCGGGGCCGGTCGCGCAGGTGGAGGCCGGCACCGTCGAACGGGCGGTCACCGTCGGGTACGAGTTGTAGGTGACCGTGGCCTTGGGCACTGTGGTGGTGACCGAGTAGGTGCGGGACCGGAACTGCTTGAAGGACGTCGAGTCGGTCTCGTCGGTCGCCCGTATGCCCATGTCGGCGCGGGTGTCGCCAACGTCGGCCGCGCGTTGGAAGAAGGTGGTGGCGGAGACGCCGACATAGTTGTCGTCACAGCTGCTGTCGAAGCCGGCCGACGCCGTGGTCACCTTCTCCTGGTGGGTCCAGGTCGGTTGGTTGCTCCACACGATGCCGTCGGCGATGGCACCTGTCGTCCAGAGCTCCCAGGACCGTCCTTCGCACTGCACCGACCACCAGTTCCACAGCGAGATGGTGGCCGTGTTGATCTGCTTGCCGACCAGGGCCGTGGTGTCCCAGCGGGCGAACGACCGGGTGATCGGCCCGGTGGGGCCGAGCTTGCCGAGACGCAGGTCGTCAGCGCTGCCACGGTCGATGCTCTCGTTCGCCTGCACGTACGTGTCGTACGTGGTGGAGAGCGGGTTGATCTGCGGATCGATCGTGATGGGGTACTTCCGCTCCGGGGCGCGGAGCCACTTCTGATCCGGTGTGAGGGTAAGCGCGAATCCGTGGTCCGCTGCGGCTCCGGCGGCCTTCGCGACTGTCGAGGCGACCGGCACCTTGCTGACGGGCTCGCCCTGGGCGTCGACACGCGCGTCCCACATCATCAGCGCCGGGCTCGTCGCGATGGTCCGCCCGGTCTTGTCCCTGATGGCCGTGTCGCCACCGACGCCACGTTGGACGTCCGCGACGTTGCGCCCGGTCACCGGCAGCGACAGCGTCGCCACCCGACTCAGGGCGGCGGGGCTCTTCACGACGAACAGGGTCTCCAGGCCGCTGCGGCTGGCCCGGACGACAAGGTCGACGCCAGCGAGAGCGTCCACATAGGTTGCCCGGTCGGCACTGAGCTGCGGCTCGGGAAGCGCGCCGGCCCAGTTGACCGCCACCCGGTCGTCGCCCTTGCCGACGGCTGCCAGCTCGTGGGTGCCGGACGGCTGGGAGCCAGAGATCGTGAGGTCGTAGGGGTGTGCGGCGGGTCGGATGGTGCCGTCCGCGTCTCGCCGAAGGTTCAGGTCGAGCGGGACCCAACCGTCGCCTCGGCGGACCCTTGTCGGGCCGAGCGACAGCTCCGCCCTGAACTGCCCGTCGGGCAGGGCATAGACCTCGGTGGTTTCGGAGGTGAGGCTCTTGACCTGCACCGGTTTGCCGGTCTTGCGAGCGGCTTGTAGGGACACCGCCTCGTCGGACCTGATCTCTGTGCCACCCGTTACGCCATCCGGACCGGCGGCAAGATACTCCGCCGGTTCGCCCGAAATGCCCGCCAATGCGGCTGCCGTGAGCACGGCTACGCCAGCCGCGAGGCATGCGCGAACGGTGGCCGTCTTTCGACGTGCCACAAATCCTCCCCCGTGATTCAGATATTGATGGGGACTGTAGGGACGAGACCGCTCTACGCACAAGTACCTTCACAAACAGTGAGGACAGATTCGGGCAAAGTTGGATAACTGGCCCTTGCTGCTCACGCACCGAAGTTTTCCTGCCCACGGCACGGATCAAGCACCCGGCGGGCTTGAAATGCTTGACAGAGATGCACAGAAAATGTCACCCAGAGCGCCCAATATTGAATCGCCGAAATGCGCCAGCGGGGGTGGGGAATTCAGCGGAACGTCGACGCAAAACGGCTCGGTCACAGCTGGCCCGCTGGCCCACCTGTTGGTGAATTCCGGCCGGATCGAGGAATTGCAGCAGCGTGCCGACGAGGGCGACTGGAGGCGGCCGGAAGGTTGATTGACGCGTTAGCCGCGTACGGCAGGATCAAAGGAATCAACCAGGAGGTAGCCGCCGGCACACGCGGTGCCAGAGATCACCCTAAGCAATATCGAATCCCACCAGCAAAACGTTTACCGTCGAATAGCCGAGTCTTGTTGGCCGCTGCAGGCCGCTATTCCTACGATGCGCTACTTGGAGGGTGGCGTCGGGCCGTCTCGGGCGGTTCGCGCAGGGGATGCCAGGATCCAGCCCGAACGCCTTCCGGAAAGCCGGCCCGCGCCCAGCCACGCTGGGCGCGGGCCGTCGGGATCAGACCCGCGTGAGTCGGACGGCGTCGGCGATGACGAGGCCGGTCGCGCCGCTCCACCGGCTCACGCCGACCCGGTTGGCATCGCCGGCCGGCAACGTGAACGTGCCCAGGCTGCGCCACTGGCCGCCGGTGGCCCGCTGGTCGACGGTGATCGTCCGGTTGCCGCTGCTGGTGGCGACGATGTACGGGGTCGCGCTGTTGTAGCCGGCGTTCGCCGGCCACCACGCTTCGACCCGGTAACTGGCGGTGGCCGGCACGTTGAACCGGTACCACGCGACATCGCTTGCTGCGACCGGGTCCGCGTACCGGTAGTCGGCGCCGTACCGCTGCCCGGAGTACGTCGAGACGCCCCAGTTGGCGCTCGCTGTGAACCGGCCGGCGGTGGTGTTGTCCACTGTGGATGACCATGCCGTACCGCCGCCGGCCATCTTCGCCGCCACGTCGGCCCGCATCACGTTGAGGTCGATGAAGGACGGGTCGATCTTGCCGGTGGTGCTGGTTTCCCTGTGCCCCCGGGCGTAGCTGCTGTCCCGGCCCAGTCGCTTGAGCACGGCGGCGGTAGCGGCGATGGACGCGTTGTACTGCGCTGCGGTCATCTCCTGGTTGACGCCGTTGTAGTCGATCTCCCAGCCGATCATGAGCGTGTTGCCGTCGCCCGCCGGGATCGGCCCGCTGCCGCCGCTGACACCGGCGTGGTTGCACCGGCCGGCCGAGATGACGTGGAAGACGCCGTTGTAGTCCACGAGCGCCTGGCAGAGGGGGCCGGGCAGATCCGACCGGCCGTTGATGCAGATGCCGAGCGCCGGATGCGGGTTGCTGGCGCTGGAGGTCGCGGCGGTGTGGTGCCAGAGCACCCCGATGGGGTCGAAGGAGCCCGGCCGCATCCGGTTGAGCCAGTCTCCCTCGACGACGACCTGGACCCCGGCGGCGCGCAGCACGTCGACGAGCCAGGGAATCGTCGCCATCAGGACTCCCCGAGCAGGTCGGCCAGGCACTCGGCCTTAGGTGCGGCGCTCGCCGGCGTGGGCCGGACGACGACGGTAAGCGCGGCGGCCACCAGTGCCGGGATGGCGAGCACTTTGCGGCGGCGCAGACGGGTGGATCGGGACGTGGCCATGGCGCTCCTTCGGCGGACGGCGTCGGGCTCTCGATCGGATCGACGATCGTGATGACCGGCACGTTATACCGCGATGAGCGTCTATGTCGATAGCTTTCAGCAGTCGGACACGGGCTGAAGGAAACCGCCCTATCAGGTGCCCGCCAGCGCGTCGATGTCGCGCATCTCCTCAGCGGTCAGCGAGAAGTGGAAGACATCGAAGTTGGCACTGATCCGCTCCGGCGTCACCGACTTCGGGATCACCACGATCTCGTGGTCGATGTGCCACCGCAGCACCACCTGAGCTGGCGAGACGTTGTGCGCGCCAGCGATCCGGGTCAGCACCGGGTCGCTGAGATCGGTGGTCTTGAACGGGCTGTAGCCCTCCAGCACCACACCCCGGTCCCGCAGCTCGGCGTGCCGTTGCCGGTCGTACAACACCGGACCCCAGCGGATCTGGTTGACAGCCGGGTTCTCCTCCGTCGACTGGATCAACTCGTCGATCTGCGCGGTGCTGTAGTTGCTCACCCCTACCGCCCGGGTCAGGTTCTCGTCCCGGGCGGCCAGCACCTCCCGCCACATCGGGATGCTCTCGGCGGCCGACGGAGGCCAGTGGATCAACCAGAGGTCCACCTGGTCGACGCCGAGCGCCTCCAGGCTGGCCTCCAGCGTCTCCCTCTCCCGGCCCACCCGGTCCGGCAGGAGCTTGGTGGTGATGAAGACGTCCTCGCGACGCAGCCCGCTCTCCTGCACCGCCCGGCCGACCTCCCGCTCGTTGCCGTACATGGTGGCCGTGTCGAGGTGCCGGTAGCCGGTGTCGAGCGCTGCCAGCACGGCTTCGTAACCCTCCGTGCCGGTGGCCTGCCACGTGCCGAAGCCGAGCAGGGGCATCCGCACGTCACCGGGGAGCAGGGCTGTGGGCTGGTCGGTGAGGTCCATGAGGACCGTTCTACCCCGCCGCGCCCCCGGCCGCAGAGCGAACCGGACACTCCGGCAGGCAGCGCGACGATCCGCTTTGTCGGAGAATGCCTGTGTGACGGACCGGCTGGACGAGTACCGGCGACGGCGGGACGCGACCCGTACGCCCGAGCCCGTGCCGACGCGCAGCCCCACACCGGGCGGGCCCGGCGAGGGCGAGGGCCGCTTCGTCATCCAGCAGCACCACGCCCGCAGCCTGCACTGGGATCTGCGCCTGGAGCACGAGGGGGTGCTGGCGTCCTGGGCGGTGCCCCGCGGCCTGCCCCGCGACCCCGGCCGCAACCACCTGGCCGTGCACACCGAGGACCACCCGATGGAGTACCTCGACTTCTCCGGCGATATCCCCGCCGGCGAGTACGGCGGCGGGCGGATGGTCATCCACGACCGGGGCACCTACCGCCACGAGAAGTGGCGCGACGACGAGGTGATCGTGACGCTCGCAGGCGAACGGACCTCCGGCCGCTACGTGCTCTTCGCCACCGGCGGCAAGGACTGGATGGTCCGGCGCACCGACCCCGCGCCATCCGGCTGGACGAGCATGCCGGAGCTGGTCCGCCCCATGCACGCCACGCCGGCCACCAGGCTCCCCCGGGACCGGGCCGACTGGGGCTACGAGCTGCGGTGGGACGGCGTCCGGGCGATGGCGTACGTCTCCGGCGGGCGGCTGCGGCTGCTCTCCGAGACCGACGAGGAGATCACCGGCGGATATCCGTGGCTGCGCGCGATGGCCGAGGCGCTGGCGCCCACCGAGGCGGTGTTCGACGGTGTGCTGGTCCGCATCGACGGCACCGGTCGGGTACGCCCGGCCAGCCCGACCAGCGGCAGCCGGGTTCCGGCCGGCGCGGCGTACCTGCTCGTGGACCTGCTGTGGCTGGAGGGCGTGAGCAGCGTCGACGTGCCGTACGCGCAACGCCGGGAACTGCTCGATGGGCTGGCCTTGACCGGCACGCACTGGCAGACTCCGCCGTGGTTCCCCGGCGCTGGCGACGAGGCGCTACGTACCGGGCGTGAGCAGGGCCTGCCCGGTGTGATCGCCAAGCGGTTGGATTCGGTCTACGAGCCGGGCCGGCGCAGCCGACGCTGGCAGAGCATCGACGCGGCCTGATGGCGAGGAGCGACGTGTACCTGACCCACCTGGACTGCCCGCGCTGCGGCCTGGAGTACGCCGCCGACACGGTGCAGAACCTCTGCGAATGCGGCTCTCCGCTGCTGGCCCGCTACGACCTGCCGGCGGTGGCGAAGGCGGTAGCCCCGGAGCGTTTCGGGCTGCGCCCGGCCGACCTGTGGCGCTACCGGGAACTGCTGCCGGTCGCCGACCCTCGGCACGTCACCACGCTCGGCGAGGGCTGGACGCCGCTGCTGCGTGCCCCGGCGTACGGTGCCGAGATCGGTATCACTGACCTGATGGTCAAGGACGAGGGCCTGATCCCGACCGGCTCGTTCAAGGCGCGCGGCGCGGCGGTGGGCATCAGCCGGGCGCGTGAGCTGGGCATCGAGCGGATCGCGATGCCCACCAACGGCAACGCCGGTTCCGCCTGGGCGACGTACGCGGCGCGGGCCGGGATGGGCGCCACGATCGTGATGCCGCTGGCGGCACCGACCATCTGCCGGCGCGAGTGCGTGGCCGCCGGCGCCGATCTGCGACTGGTCGACGGGTTGATCAGCGACGCCGGCCGGCGGGTGGCCGAGCTGATCGCCGAGTCGGACGGGGCGATCTTCGACGCCGGCACGCTGCGCGAGCCCTACCGGCTGGAGGGCAAGAAGACGATGGGGTACGAGATCGTCGAGCAGCTCGGCTGGCAGATCCCGGACGTGATCATCTATCCGACTGGCGGCGGCGTCGGCCTGATCGGCATCCACAAGGCGCTGCACGAGATCCGGGAGCTGGGCTGGGTCGGCGACAAGCTGCCCCGGCTGGTGGCGGTGCAGTCGACGGGTTGCGCGCCGATCGTGCGGGCGTTCGCCGCCGGCGAGGACCGGGCGCGACCGTGGGAGGACGCGCACACAGTGGCGTTCGGCATCACGGTGCCGGCACCCTTGGGCGACGAGTTGATCCTGGCCGCGTTGCGGGAGTCCGCCGGCACCGCGGTGGCTGTCGACGATGCGGAGATCCTGGCCGACCTGCGCGACTTCGCGGCCCGCGAGGGACTGCTGCTCTGCCCGGAGGGGGCTGCCTGCCTGACTGCGGCACGGCACCTGCGCGCCGGTGGCTGGATCCGGGCCGGCGAGCGGGTGGTGGTGCTCAACACAGGTGCGGGTCTGAAGTATCCGGAGACGGTGGACGTCTCCGGCGTACCCGTGCTGACCTGAGCTTGTGGCACCGGCGGGCCGTGCGGCCGCGCCGGTGCCACAGTGCTGCCTACTGGTAGGTGATGTCGGACGGTGAGTAGAAGCAGTTGACGCCGTCGGCGCCCTCACCGATCTTGGTCGGCTCGCTGCCCTTCGGTACGCCCTTGTACTTGACGCAGATCGAGGTCTCCCGGTCGGAGTCGCCGACGATCGTGATCCGGCTGAAGCGGGCGGTGTCGCCCCAGTTGGTGTTGATGCCGGCGATCGCGTCGGTGTCCCGAACGACCACGTTGTCGATCACGACGTGCCGCTGGTACGACGTCGAGCAGTTGCCGCAGGCCCGGTAGAGCTTCCCGGCGTTCTCCACCCGGAAGTTCTTGATGTAGACGGTGCCCGAGCCGTTGTGCTGGAAGACCTTGTCGCTGGCGGACCGGGCGCCGCCGCCGTCGACGGTGTAGGTGGTGCCGCCGCGGAAGGTGGCGGCGTCCTCGCCGACGTCCTCCCACCAGACGTTGATCAGGGTGCAGTTGCCCTCGCAGTGCACGCCGTCACCGGCCGGCGCACCGATGATCACGTTGCGCAGGGTGGCACCGGCTGCCAGTTCGAACATCGGGTCCTGGCTCTCGCTCTGCCCGCCGTCGCCGATGCCGTAGTAACGCTTGAGTCCACCGTCGAAGGTGCCGGAGACCGGGATCGTCGCGTCCACCTTCTGGCTGCCGGTGGGCGTCGGCCAGCCTGCGGGCGGTGCTGTGGTCGGGCCCGGCGTGGTGGGCGGTGCGCTGGTCGGCGGTGCGGTGGTGGCCGGCGGGGTGGTCGGGGTGCCTCCGCCGGACGAGTCGACAGCAACGTCGTCGAAGCCGCCGCTGGCGTACGCGGTGACCAGGCCGATCCGACCCGCACCGGACAGGCTGTTGCTGCCGGAGGCGACCTGGGTGCCGTTGACGAAACCACGGATGGTGCTGCCGCTGGCCTCGATGCGCAGCGTGTACCAGGTGCCGGTGGCGATGCCCAGCGACGCGGAGCCGATCGCTGTGATGCTGCTTCCGTTGACTGCCTGCAACTCGGCGCGGCCGGAGCCGAGCAGCGCCAGCCGGTACATCTTGGTGCTGCTCGTGGATCGGGCGGCCAGCCCGACGAGGGCGCTGGACGAGCCGAAGCTCGCCGGGCGGACCCGGGCCTGCACCGAGTAGTTGGTCCAGCTGGTGTCGCCGGCGAACTGCCGGGCCAACTCGCTGCCGGCGTTGCTCTGGTTGAACACGCCCGCGCTGTCGACAGTCCAGGTGCCGCCGGACTTGGACCAGCCGGAGGCATCGCCGTCGTTGAAATTGTCGGTGAAGACCGTGGCCGCGAAGGCCGAGGTCATGCCCGCGACGAGGGCTGCGGCGGTCACGCCGGCACCCACCGCCAGCAGCAGTGGTCGCCGGCCGGGGAGTCGTCTCTTCTGCACAGTTGTCCTCCTTGACGCATGTGGTGGTGGTCCCTCGACCGTCCGTACGGGGACGTGCGGGCAGAACGTGCCGCCCTGGCGGGATCGGTGTGCTCCCCGTCGGAGGCCCGGCTCCGGGACGGGTGAAGCGGGATCAAAGCCGCGTGGGAAAGGGCTTTCCCGCCCCCTTGAGGCTAGGACTGCCCAACCATCACCGTCAATGGATTGCGCTTGCAGGTCTGTTGCAGGATTCGCGCCCCGCAGGCGGAGCCCGATCAGTAGCTGTCCGGCTCGGTCAGCCGCCAGGCCGCGTTGATCAGACCGACGTGCGACAGCGCCTGCGGCGTGTTGCCGAGCTGCGTCCCGGTGTCCATGTCGATCTGCTCGCTGAACAGGCCAACGTCGTTGGCGAACCCGACCACCCGCTCGAACAGCTCGGTGGCCCGCTTCCGCTCACCCGCGATCACCAGACACTCCACCAGCCAGAACGAGCACAGCAGGAAACCGCCCGGGTCGGTCGTCCACCGCCGGACCAGGCCGTCGTCGGAGCCCAACTCCCGGGCGATCATCTCGACGGTGGCCCGCATCCGCGGATCGGTGGCCGGCAGGAAATGCGCCACCGGCAGGATCAGCGCCGAGGCGTCCAACTCCGACGAGCCGAAGGCGCCGGTGAACGCGCCGACCCTGTCGTTCCACCCCTCGCGCAGCACCGCCTCGCTGATCTCGTCGCGGACTGCCGCCCAACGGGCCGGGTCGGCCCGGTCACCCAGCCGGTCGGCGAGCCGCACCGCGTGGTCCATCGCCAGCCAGCAGAGCACCTTTGACGACAGGTAGTGGCGCTCCTCGCTGCGGGTCTCCCACATGCCCCGGTCCGGCAGCCGCCACGTCGCGGCGACCTGTTCGGTCAACCCGAGCACCATCTCGCGCAACTCCTCCTCGAAGGGCGCGCCGAGATAGTCACGCAGTCGCCACACCGCCGAGGTGACCTCACCGGGCACATCGAGCTGCCGCTGTTGCCACGCGTCGTTGCCGATCCGGACCGGCCAGCTGTCGCGGTATCCCCGCAGGTGGTTGCACTGATGCTCGGACAGGTCACGCTCACCCTCCAGCCCGAAGAGCACAGGCACCGGCTCGTCGCCGATGCGGCCGATCGAGCGAGCCGCCCAGGCGAACAGGCGCGACGTCTCGTCCGGGCAGGCCGCCACCCACAGCGCGCGCATCGTCAACGAGAAGTCCCGCAACCAGGAGAAGCGGTAGTCGTAGTTGCGGTCGCCGCCGATCCGCTCCGGCAACGACGTCGTCAACGCCGCGGCGACCGCGCCGCTGCGGGCGTAGGTGAGGCCGGTAAGCACCGTCGCACTGTGCCGGACCAGTTCGGGGTACCGGCCGGAGTAGGAGTGCGTCTCCCGGTACGCCTCCCACGCCCGCGTCGTCTCGTCGAGCGCGGTCAGCGGGTCGAGTCGGACCGGCGGAGCCCCGTACGTCTCGCCGAACGCCACGTCCATTCCGAGCACCTGGCCGGCGGAGATCTCGAACTCGTGGGTCACCCGGTCCCGGTCAGGTCGCAGCGGCAGGTCACCGGCGCGCAACACGAGCACCACCGGGCCGGCGCCGGCCAGCACCCCGCCGTCCGGCTGCTCGTGCAGGTACGGCGTGAGCAGGCCGTACTCGGGTCGGGGCGCGAAGTCCAACGCCATCCGTACGCGCCCGGACAGCCCTTCGACGACCCGGACCAGCACGGCTGGCGAGTTCATCCCCAACTGGTGGGCACGCGCGCCGGTCTCGGCGGCCAGCGCGTCGGTGACCGCCACGCTGCCCTGCGGCGTGTGGTGCACCGTCCGCAGCACAAGCGTGTCCGGCCGGTACGCGCGCTCCACCCGGTGGCCGGGGCCACCCGCGCCGACCGGGGCCACCCGGAAGTGCCCGGCGTTCGGGTCGAGCAGCCGGCCGAACACGGACGCTCCGTCGAACCGGCTCGGACACCACCAGTCCACGGAACCGTCCCTGCCGACCAGCGCGCCGGAGCGGGAATCCGAGAGGAACGCGTAATCGGAGATCGGCGGCTGCTCCACCCGCCGGGGGTACCCGGTCGAGGACCGATCAGGCCGGCGGCTCGTCCTTGCCGGCGGCCTCGGCCTCGTCGGCCTCCTCCTTGGTGTGGTGCACTGCCTTGTCGGCGTGCTCCGGCGGGCCGTAGACCGTGTAGAGCACGAGCGGGTTCGGGCCGGTGTTGACGAAGTTGTGCTTGGTGCCGGACGGGACGACGACCAGGTCGCCCGCGACGACCTCCCGCTTCGCGCCAGCGACCCGGGCCTCGCCGGTGCCGCTGACGAAGGTCAGGATCTGGTCGATGCCCTCGTGCACCTCCTCGCCGATCTCTCCACCCGGAGGGATCGTCATGATCACCAGCTGGGTGTGGTCCCCGGTCCACAGCACCCGCCGGAAGTCCGGGCTCTTCTCGGCGACTGTCGCGATCGTGAAATGCTCCATGGTCCGCTCATACCCCGTTCGACGGCTCGTCACGCCGGGACTGGCAAATGGTGGAATTCCCCACGGTCGGTGGGTTTGCATCCGTGCAGAACGGGGATCGACCACCCTGACCGGCGCTAGCCGCCGGCCGAGCCAGGTCCCCGCTGGCGTACCGCCGAAACGGCTGCGATGGTGGGAGACGGCCAGAGCACGGCGACGTTCCGACCATGTGTCGAACGGCGCCGTGCGCTCGTCTGCACTGCCGGTCCGCGCGACTCCGCCGGTCAGGCGTCGCGGTGCAGCCAGCTGAGCAGTTCGGGCGAAGCGAGGGCGGCCGTGCGGGCGCGGTAGCGGTCCAGGCCGACCGCGTCCAGCAGGTCCCGGCCCTGACCGGACCGGCCCTGACGGAAGAACGCGCCACGGTCCCGCAGTACGCCGCGCGTGTCCGGGACGAGGAGGTCGGCGCGCTCCCGCATCCGACCGAAGGTGGCCGCCTCCACAAGCTCGGGCCAGCGCCCGGCGGGCACCGCGAAACCCCACCGGTCGGCCAGCCTGCGCATCTGCCCAGCCAGGTCGGCCTGGAGGTCGTCGTAGTGCACCAGCTCGACGTTCGGCTCGTGCCGGCGGGCCCAGGCGTCGCTCAGGTGCAACAGCACCCCGGGCAGCGAATCCAACTCGGCGCGCGGGTCCACCTCACGGTCGACCCAGCTCGGCAGCCACTGCTCGACCGGGAGACGCCGCCGAGGTGGCCCGACCGGGGCAGGCTGACCGGTCAGCTCGGCGAGGCGGGCCCGGTCCAGGTTGCCGGCCTGGTGATAGAGGGAAACCGCCATGTCCAGCGGGTGCCGGGCCACCACCACGTAGTGCACCCGGGGGTCGAGTGGCACCCCGTCCAGCGGTGTGTGCGTCTTGATGAACCGCCGGTGCGGCTGGGCGGCCAACCGGCCGTACACAGCGTCGCGAGGCTCGACCAGCCAGTCCAGCCAGGGGGACAGCTCGGTCAGCGGCGCCGGCAGTTCCGGGGTGCCAAACACCAGCAGCGCGCAGATCATCTGCATCCAGGTGGTGCCGCTCTTGGACCGGGTGCTGATCACGATGTCGCCGTCGCGGAACGGGAACCCGATCCAGCGGGCGCTGTCCTCGTCCTGGGAACGGTAGCGGTGGGCCGGCGCGATCACCGGACGAGCGTAGTCGGCGAACCGACAGCCCCGCAGCGGGTTTTCCCGTCGAGGGCTGGGAAGGCATGCGAATGCCTGGCTAGATTGAATTATGGTGCCCGCCCACGGGGGCCGGGCGGCGCAACCGGTCTACCGCCCCATCCTCGCCAGCCACCGACGCGGCGAACTGGAAGCGTTGAACCACGTCGATCCCGCGGCCGCTCCTCTGCTCGCGCCGATACTGGAGATCAGCGCCGCCGATCGCTCCACGATGGACGTCATACGTCGACTGCCGGGCGGTCTGCTGCCGGCCGTCGACGTCACCGACCTGCCCGATACGGAACTGGTCCGTTGGGGCGTACCGCTGATGCCCGTGATCGGGCTCGCGGAGAGCGACAGGCGGCTGGTCGCGCACGGCGCGGCGGCTCGGGAGTACGCCCGGCGGGCGCTGATCCGGCTGCGCGCCGCCCGGGACCGGGCGGGGCCGGACGCGAGCACCACAGCTGTCGAACGGATCTGGCGGTTCACCGGGCTGGCACCGGAGCAGTGCGACCTGCTCGTGGACGCGGGCGACGTGTGCTGCGCGGCAGACGTGCGGGTGGCCGAGCCACGGGTACGGCGGCTGTTGGGCTGGGCCCGCCGCCACGCCTGGCGCTCGGTGACGGTGGCGGCCGGCGGGATGCCGCCCACGCTGTCCCGGCTGCCCAGCGACGAGCCCGTCCGGTTGGACCGCTGGGACTGGCAGCTCTGGCGGCGGCTGACCGACACCGCTGTCGACTACGGCGACTACGGCGTCGGTCCGGCCACACCTGGCAATGGTGACCCCGGCGACCGGCTGCCCACAGTGCGGTACACCGCCGACGGCGGCTGGTGGGTCTACCGCTGGTCGCGGCGGGGTGGGCGGGGCGACGACCGGTTCGCCGACCTGTGCCGCACGCTCGTGTCGGCACCGCACTGGCCGAGCACCGGCGCCTCGTTCTCGTGGGGCGACCACGAGCTGCTGCGCCGGGCTCGTCGAGGTGCCGGCGCCGGGTCGGCAGCCAACTGGACGGCGTGGAGCACGTCGCACCACCTGGCGCACGTGCTCGCCGCGCTGACCCGCCCGGACGGCGAGACGGCGCCCGGGTGGGTTCCGCCGCAGCGGGGACGATCGCCCAGGTAGGAGCTACTGCCGCTCGGTGAAACCGAACTGGATGATGCCCTCGTCGTCGACCGTGGCGTCCACCGAGGCGTCGCCGAGCAACTCGACGGCGTCCGCGTCGAGGAAGATCCGGGCGCCCTGGTTGTCGACCACCTGGTCGCCCTGCTCCGGCTCGGGCACCAGTTCCACGGTGAGCGACCCTGCGTCGGCATCGGCGGCGATCCGCACCCCACCGTCCTGGGCCACGTCCTGCTGGTTGGCGAGGTCACGGATGACGAGCACGGCGTTGTCGGTCATGGTGAGCATGTGTGGAACTCCTCGTGGATTTTGGGCTCGCGGTCGCTTTTCGCGCAGACCGGGCAGTCGGCCTCCCGCACGAGACACACGTGGGAGGCGGCAGGAGAGGCGAACGGGCATCGCCGTCGCGTCGAGATCGGGGCAGCTGAGGGCCCCTTCCCTGCCCACGGTGCCCGCTGTCGGGCGATCCGTCAAATAGAGCCGCGTCAGTCGAGAGCGGGGGCGGGGGCGAGCAACGCGCGAATCTCGTTGACCGCCGCGCGGCCGGCCCGGTTGGCACCGATCGTGCTCGCCGACGGGCCGTAACCGATCAGGTGGATCCGGTCGTCGGTGACGACACGGGTGCCGTCCATGACGATTCCACCGCCCGGAGCGCGCAGCCCGAGCGGGGCGAGATGGTCCAGCGCGGCGCGGAAGCCCGTGCACCACAGGATGATGTCGGCCCCGACGAACCGCCCGTCGGCCCAGGTCACGCCGTCGGGCGTGATCCGGTCGAACATGGGTAGCCGGTCGAGGACGCCGCCATCCTGGAGCCGGCGGATCTCGGGCGTGAGCGGCAGACCGGTCACGCCCACCACGCTGCCCGGCGGCCGTCCCGCCCGTACCGCGGTCTCCACCCGGGCCACCGCGGCCCGACCCAGCTCGGGGCCGAACTCACCGCTTGTGAACTGCGGTGGGCGGCGGGTCACCCAGGTGGTGCTGGCCGCGACCGGGGAGATCTCGGCGAGCAGTTGCACCGCCGAGGTGCCGCCGCCGACCACCACGACACGGCGGCCGGCGAACTCCGCAGGCCCCCGGTAGTCGGCAGTGTGCAGTTGCCGCCCCTGGAACGAGGACCGGCCCGGGTAGTGCGGCCAGAACGGGCGGGTCCAGGTGCCGGTGGCGTTGATCAGCGCTCGCGCCGTCCACGTGCCGTGGTCGCCGTGGACGTCGAGCCGGCCGTCCGGGCGGGAGCGCACCGCGCGGACGCGTACCGGTCGCCGGACCGGCAGGCCGAACGTCTGCTCGTACCGGGCGAAGTAGGCGCTTACCACCTCGGCGGCCGGGCGCTGCGGGTCGGCGGATGGGAATGGCATCCCGGGCAGGTCGTGGAAGCCGTGCACCCGTTCCAGGCGCAGGGTGGGCCACCGGTGCTGCCAGGCGCCGCCCGGCCCGTCGTCGCCGTCGAGGAGAACGAAGCCGCTTCCCGGGGCGAAGCCGGTGCGGCGCAGGTGGTACCCGGCGCTCAGGCCTGCCTGACCGGCCCCGATCACCACGACGTCGACGGAATGGCTTCCCACACGCGGTGCAACGCCGTAATGACCTTCGCTGTGCCCGAAACCGCCCGTCGCGCCGGTCACAGAGCCGGTTTTGCCCCAAAATTGCCTTAATTATCCCTAGGCTGGGTGGATGGACGATGCCCGTCGTGCGGCCGCCGAGTTCCTCGGCACGCTGCTGCTGGTCTTCTTCGGCGTGGGAGCCGCCGTGGCCGCCCGGGTCCAGGGCGGCGTGGTGGTGGTCGCGCTGGCCTTCGGGTTCGCCATGCTGGCCCTGGTCTACATGATCGGTCCGCTGTCCGGCAGCCACGTCAACCCGGCAGTGACGCTCGGAGTGCTGCTCTCCGGAAAGATCTCGGTGCTCGGCGCGGTGGCCTACTGGATAGCGCAGTTCGCCGGGGCAACCGTGGCCGCCTTCATCCTCTGGGGGCTGACCCGCTGGGGTGACGTGGCGGACCAGACCGGAGCGCTGGGCTCGAACGGGTACGGCGCGCACATCAACAGAGGCGGCGCGGCCGTCCTGGAGATCGTGCTGACCTTCCTCTTCGTGCTTGTCGTCCTGGTCGTGACCAGCCGCAGCGAGAACCCGGGCACCGCCGGGGTGGCGATCGGGCTGGCCCTGGCCGCGACGCAACTGGTCGGCGTGACGCTCACCGGCGCTGCCGTCAACCCGGCTCGCGCCTTCGGCCCGGCCGTCTTCGAGGGCGGCGTGGCCCTGCGCCAACTCTGGGTCTTCATCGTCTTCCCGCTGCTCGGCGGTGCGCTCGCCGCACTGGTGGCCCCGCTGGCAATGGGCGCCCAGCGGCACTACTGGGGCGGTCACGCCAAGTCCGTGGGGCGACCGCCGGAACCCGAACGGCAATAACTTTCGGCCCAGCCCCTTTCCTGGCGAATATCTGCGTGGCAGCATCGGCGCATGCATCGCCGTCTCTTTCCGCGAGCCCTAGCGTTGCTCGCGCTGGTCGCCACCGCGGCCACCGCCGGCGCGCCCGGCGCCACAGCCGAGTCGCCCACCCCGGCCACGACCCGGCTGCGCGCCACAATCGACGCGATCCTCGCCGACAACCGGCTGGCCGGAGCCCAGGCGTCGGTGGTCGTCGTCGACACCAGCAGCGGGCAGACCCTGTACGACCGCAACGGCGACCGCCGTCTGATTCCAGCCTCCAACACCAAGCTGCTGACCTCGACGGCCGCGATGGAGTTGCTCGGCCCCGGGCACCGGTTCACCACCGACGTGCAGACCACCGGTAAGCGTCGCGGCGGGCTGCTCTCCGGCAACCTCCACCTGCGCGGCGGCGGCGACCCGACAATGCTCGCGGCGGACTACGACGCGCTCGCCGCGCAGGTCGCCGCAGACGGCGTGCGGGTGGTCAGCGGCAACCTGATCGCCGACGACACCCGCTACGACAACACCCGTCTGGGCCCCGACTGGACGTGGGACGACGAGCCCTACTACTACGCGGGCCAGGTCTCCGCCCTCACCGTCGCACCGGACACCGACTACGACGCGGGCACCGTGATCGTGCACGCCGCGCCGGGTGCCCGGGCCGGTGCCAGGCCGGTCGTGAGCACCACCCCACCCACCGGATACGTACGGATCGACAACCGCGCCGAGACGGTCAGCGAGGGCGAGACCTCCATCTCGATCGAACGCGAACACGGCGGCAACACGATAGTGGTGACCGGTCAGATCGCGGTCGGCGACGAGCCCGCCAGCGACTGGGTGACCGTCTGGGAGCCGACCGGTTATGCCGCCGAGGTCTTCCGGGCCGCCCTGCACCGGCACGGCGTACGCGTGCTCGGCCGGACCGTACTGGGCCAGCCAACCCCGGAAACGGCCCACCTGGTGGCCCGCCACGACTCGATGAGCCTGGGCGAGCTGATGACGCCGTTCCTCAAGCTCTCCAACAACGGGCACGCCGAGGTCCTGACCAAGGAGATCGGCCGGGTGCTGTCCGGTTCGGGCACCTGGTCCGCCGGTCTCACGGCCATCAGCGAGTACGTCGCCGACACCGGAATGGACACCGGCACGCTGCGCCAGCGGGACGGCTCCGGTCTGTCACGCCGCAACCTGGTGCCGGCGACGGAGTTCGTCGACCTGCTGGCCGCCGTCCGGGCCGAGCCCTGGTTCCCCACCTGGTACGCGGCACTGCCCATCGCCGGGCAGCCTGACCGGTTCGTCGGCGGCACGCTGCGCAGCCGGATGGCCGGCACCCCGGCGGCGGGCAACGTGCACGCCAAGACCGGCAGCCTGACCGGCGTGTCCGGCCTGTCCGGCTATGTCACCAGCGCCGACGGTCACCTGCTGGCGTTCTCCATCCTGCTCAACAACTACCTGACGGCGTCGGTCAAGACGCTTGAGGACCAGATCGCCGTGGCACTGGCCGGTCACCGCGAAGGCGGCACCAGCACCGCACGGGTGGCGCCGCCTTCAGTGCCGGACACGCCGCGGACCCCGGAGGGCGTGGAGTGCTCCTGGGTCAAACCGATCACCTGCTGAACGTCGGCGGGGGTGCCGGGGGAGGGCGCCCCAGCCGACGTTCAGGCAGGGCGGTCCGGTGTGGGGGGCACCGCCGCGGGGTCGCCGCGCTCGATGAGCGCGGCGATCTCGGCGGCCCGCAGCCCGCGCAGCGCCAGCACCCTGGTGCCCCAGCGGTGCAATCGGCACGGGTGCGGGCTGGCGTCGTTGCGGCAGACCACGCCGCCGGACCACCGTCGGGGCGCGTGCACCACCACCGCCCGCACCGCGAACTGGGCATCCTCGCCCGTGACGTACGGCGGCAGGGGGATGTCGCGGAGCACCTCCCCGGGCACCTCATCGGCGCCGGGGGAAACGGCGGGATGGACGCGGTGGGCGGTACTGCTGCTCATCTGCGCTGCCTCCACAATGGATGGGCGGACGGGATAGCAGAAAGTTACGATGTCATCGACCGAGCGCGACGGACAAACTGTCCCAGCTCGTGGACCCGAGCGGTCGATCAGCGCAGCGGGCCCGATCAGCGCAGCGCGACGGCCTGGAGGCCGACGTTGCCGCAGTGCTCGGTGAAGACCTTCTCCACCGTCCAGGTCACCACCAGCCGGGCACCCCTGGGCAGGTCGAACCGGATGGTGAACTGGGCGCTCCGACTGGTGTACGGGTCCTCCAGCCGCACAGTGCTGACCGGCCCACCGGTGGACAGTCGAGCGTCGAGCCGGCCGCGCGCCATCCACGTCCCGGCGTACAGGTGGACGGTGCGCGCCTCGCCACTGCCCGCGACAGTGAGGCTGAAACCGTTGCCGACACCGCAGGTGTAGACGCCGTTCGAGCTGCCGCCGACGGATCGCTCCGGTGTGCCGTCGGACCAGCGGACGACCTCCTGGTTGCCGTCCCATGCGACGCGGTTGCCCCTGCCGCCGGTGTCGGCGATCTCCCCCGTGCCGGCGCGTTTGCGGACTGTCGAGTTGCCGCCGCGTAGCCCCCAGTGCATCCAGTCCCGGGCGCCCGCCGCGCTGAGGTCGATCTCGGCGGGGGCCTCCACGGCGCTCACCGACAGCACCGGTGCCGCCGGCGCTCTGGGCGGAGGGGCGGACGGCGGGGCGGGAGCGCTGGGAGTGGGGTCGGGCGAGGGCGGGCGTTCCCGGGGGCGCAGGCCCGGCGTTGCCGGACCAGCCTCGTTGGTACGTCCTTCGGCACCGGGAAGGCCTGTCGGCCGGGCGGCTCCGGCCGGCACGCCACCCGGCCCCCCGCCCGCGTCACCGCCGGGCTCAGGTGCGGCACGCGTGCCGAAGTACGTACCCAGGACGACCAGGCAGACGAGCGCGGCGATGCCCTCCAGGGCCCACCGCCGCCTCCGCCGGGCGCGGGCGATCCTGCGCAGTGCGCTGCGGGTCTGCGCGGCGGCAACGGCGTGCGCCCGGTGCGACGCCGGCCGGTGGGTCGGCTCGTTCCCGCTCTGGGACTGCGCCCGCGTGCGGTCCTCGTCCGCCACCGACCCCTCCACTCCGCCGCCCGACCGCCATCGGCCGCAGCGGACCACACCGTCCACTGTGGGCCGTCTCACACGTTTGCACCGGCGTGGTCGACACGCTAGATCCGGACGGGTGGGCGTGTCCAGTCCGGAACCGGACGGTATCGGACAAGTCCTGCCCAGCCTGGGTGGAGGCCCGCAGGCGGACCACGAAGGCCGCCCTCACCGGTACGCGCCCGGGTCAGCCGATCCGGAAGCCGAGCGCCTGAGCGATGACCAGCGCCTGCTCGGGGTCCACGATCGCGCCGGCCCGCTCCACGCTCGTCGGGTCCAGTGCGGTCAGGTCGCTGCGCCGCAGGTCGGCGCCCCCGAGGCGGCACTTCTGCAGTTGCGCGCCGGAGAGGTCGACGCCTGTCACAGTGGCGCCGGTGAGGTTGGCACCGCTCAGGTCGACCTCGCGCATCCGCACGTCACTCAGCCAGACGGCACGCAGGTCGGCGCCGGGCAGCGCGACGAACGACCAGTCGCCGCCGTCGACCCGCAGCGGACGGAGGTCGCACTCCACGAAGGTGCTGCCGACCAGCTTGCAGCCGGTGAACTCCGCCTCGAAGAAGTTGCACCGCTTGAAGACACAGCGGGTGAATGCCGAATCCACGTGCCGGGACGCGTTGAACAGCACGTTGCCGAACGTGCACCCGGTGAAGACAGCTCCCCGCGTGACCGCCTCGGTGAGGTCCACCTGGAAGAACTCGCAGCCGACGAAGTGCCGGTCGGTGAACTCCTCGCCGTACCAGTCCTCGTTGCGGAAGGTCACGTCCTCGGTCAACTCCGGCATCCGGTCAGGCTAGTGCCACCCACCGACGGCAGGTGGCGGCCTCCACCCTTTGCGACGGCCGCCGCGCGAAGTAGGTTCGGCGACGTGAGTGTGGCTCGGAGCATGGACCCGGATCAGATCGGCTTCGACCCGGCGCGGCTCGCGCGGATCGACGAGCACTTCGGCAGGTACGTCGACGACGGGCGGCTCGCCGGCTGGCAGGTGGTCGTCACCAGGCGGGGCGAGGTTGCGCACTCCTCGACGTACGGGCTGCGGGACCGGGAGTCGGGTGCCCCGGTCGAGGCCGACACACTCTGGCGGATCTACTCGATGACCAAGCCGGTCACCTCGGTCGCGGCAATGATGCTGTGGGAGGAGGGCCGCTTCGAGCTGACCGACGAGATCAGCCGCTGGCTGCCGGAGTTCGCCGACCTGCGGGTCTACTCGAAGGGTTCGGTGCTCAAGCCGTACACGGTGCCGGCGGTCGAACCGATCCGGGTGTGGCACCTGCTCACCCACACCGCCGGCCTGACGTACGGCTTCATGCAGACCTCCGTGGTCGACGGGCTCTACCGGGCGGCCGGCTACGACCTGTATCCACCGGCGGGCGTCGACCTGGCCAGTGCCTGCGCGGCGTTCGGTGAGCTGCCGCTGCTCTTCCAGCCCGGCACCGCCTGGGGCTACTCGGTAGCCACCGACGTGCTCGGCCGGCTGGTCGAGGTGGTCTCCGGGCAGAGCCTCGACGCGTTCTTCGCCGACCGGATCTTCGGCCCGCTGGGCATGACCGACACCCATTGGTGGGTCGACGGCGACCGGGCCGACCGGTTGGCCGCGCTGTACACGCCGGACCCGACCACCGGTCAGGCGGTCCGGCAGGACCGGATCGGTTCACTCGCGCGCCACAAGCCTGTCCTGCACTCCGGTGGCGGAGGTCTGATCTCCAGCGCTGACGACTACCACCGGTTCACCCAGATGCTGCTGCGCGGCGGGGAGCTTGACGGCGTACGCCTGCTCGGGCCGCGCACTGTGCGTTTCATGACCCGCAACCACCTGCCCGGCGGCCAGGATCTGGGCACCCTGTCCACCGGCGGCTTCGCCGAGACCACACTCGACGGGATCGGGTTCGGTCTCGGTTTCGCTGTGGTCGACGACCCGATCCCCAGCAGGGTGCCGAGCAGTGTCGGCGAGTACTACTGGGGTGGGGTGGCCAGCACCGCGTTCTGGGTGGACCCGGCCGAGGAGGTAACCGCGCTCCTGTTCACCCAGTTGCTGCCGTCGAGCACCTACCCCCTGCGCTCCCAGCTACGCCAACTGGTCTACGCCGCCCTAACCAACTGACCTCCCCCCACCCACCCCACCCACCCCCCACTCACTCCGTTGATCATGAGGTTGACGGGCCAGTGGATCACCGTGGGACCCGTCAACCTCATGATCACCGGGATGGGCGGGCCGGGGCGGGGCGGGGGCCGGCGGGGCGGGGGCGGGGGCGCGGGGCGGCTGGTTAGTTGGCTAGGCGGGCCGGGAAGCCTCCGGTGGCTATCGGGCCCCAGGCGTCGATGGTGACCCGGATCAGCGACTTGCCCTGGCGCACCATCGCCGCCCGGTAGTCGTTCCAGTCCGGGTGCTCGCCGGAGATGCTGCGGAAGTACTCGACGAGCGGCTCCAGCGCCTCGGGCAGGTCCAGTACCTCGGCGGTGCCGTCGAGCTGCACCCAGGGCCCGTTCCAGTCGTCGGAGAGCACGCAGGCCGACACCCGGCTGTCGCGGCGGATGTTGGCCACCTTGGCCCGCTCGGGGTAGGTGGAGATGACAAGCCGGCCCTCGTCGTCGACGCCGGCGGAGACCGGGGAGGACTGCGGGCGACCGTCGGCCCGCGTGGTCATCAGCACGACGCGGTGCCGTGGGCGGAGGAAGTCCAGCAGGGTGTCCCGGTCGGCCCGGGTGTTCGTCGCGATGTTGCGTGCCATGACTCCCGTTCCTACCAGGTGCCGCGAACGTGGCACACAGCCCGGTGTCAAGTGAAATCGCCAGGACAGATGGTCAGGAAGACGTCAGTCGACATACGTTCACAATCCTTTATGTTAATTGCACTCAGCAACCGTCCGGATGCAGGAGGGCACATGGAGGTCAAGGGGAATCAGTTCGGCACCATCCAGAACGGTGACACGATCATTAATAGCGGTCCGGTTTCGGCCACCTTCGGTGGACGTGACAGTCAGGTCCTGGAAGCCTTCGACAACGTGCAGGTCCAGCTGGAGGATGCTCGGACGGCCGGGGCACTGGAATCGGTGCACGCTGAGGCCGCCGCATTGGAGATCGCGACGGCCAGGACAGCGTTGGCGGCCGGCCAGCACGACGTGGCAACGAAGCGACTCGAACGTATCCGCTCGATGCTCGGTGCCGCCGCCGCTGCCACTCCGCTCGTAGAAGCAGTCTCCAAACTCATCGCCCTGCTTCATGACGGCGGCGGACGGTGAACCGGACACCGCCATGGCCAACCACACGGGGCCTCAGTTCGGCAACATCCAGAATGCAGACAACATCTACAACTATGCCAATGATCATGATTGGCTGGCAGCGGGACAGCGGTTCTTGTCGGAACGGAACTACAGACGAGCCGTGCGCTGCTTCGAGGATTTCCTGAACTCGACCTCATCGGAGTCCGAAGTCTTTCGAGCCGAGGCGCACGTCCTCCTGGCGGTCGCGATGCTCGCCGGATGTCCGCCCTCGTATCGGACGCCTCAGCAGATAACAGATGTCGCACGCCACCTCCTAGCTTCCCGCACACCACTTGCGAGCGTGCTGGCTGCGCTGATTCGAGATGACTTCTACCTGTCGGTGGGCATTGCGGTCCCTCCCGACCTGGCCAGGCTCGCCGACGGCGGCGACCCCGTCCGACTTGATCGGACCGACCTCGTACTCGTCAAGAACCACGTCGCGGCCGTCCCCGGCTTTATGTGGCGTCGTTTGAGCGCCCACTGCGCGTCCGTCGGGATACACCTACCCACGGTTCCCGCAGACGAGGAAACACCTCCAGCCACGCCGGACCGGAGAATCGGCGTGCCAAAGTACTTCGTCGCCCTGCCAGCTACTCCACCGGCCGACCGCGGCTTCCGCGCCTCGGTGACCATGGCGGCCGGGACAGCGCTGATCTTCCTGCCGTGCGCGGGCCTGTTCGTGCGGACCGAGTGGTACGTCGGACTCGCCCTGCTTGTCGCGGCACCATTCGCGGGCATCTTCGTGACCTTGATCGGCATCAGCGTGTGGCGCGACGCGCGGGAAGACCGCGCTGCTCAAGTGCGATACGCGGAGGCCGTGGCGGCATCATCCGGCGCGCCGAACGACGCGCAGATGGACCGGTGGCTCGCGGAAGACGTCCGGTGGATAGTGGCCAGAGGCGCGCGGCGTCTACGCCTCAACCCCGCGCTTGTCGCTGCCTCCGGGGATCTGCTCGTGGAACCACAGGCTGCCGTCGGTGTGTCTCAGTTGGAGGAAGAGACGGTCGAGTGGGTGTCATGGGTAGACGGTTCCACGGCGACTCGTCTGGTACGACAGCGGACGAAGGTGGGCAAGAGCAAGGTCGGCCGGGACGGCAAACTGCGGTCCGACCACTACCACGTGTTGGTGCTGTACCTGACCACGCACCGCATCTCAGTCTTCGCGTGTGACCTCGCCCTGGCCACCCGCTATCTTCGCACCGAGTCGACATACACCTTCCATTACCGGGATGTCGTCAGCATCTCGTCTCGGACGATCGTCCATCCCAGGAACTCCACGGGAGGGATCTCTGTTTTCGACGACAAGTCAGGACGCTACGTCAGGCGTTTCGCCGACAACCACTTCACACTGTTCCTGGTCAACGGCCAGCAGATGGACGTCAGCGTGGGAGTGAGCGCCGACAGCAGGGAACTGGAGGTGGCCTGGTCCAACAGTCAGGTCTTCCACGTCGTCGACCGGATGGTGTGGTCCCGCAAAGAACGGGAGGATGCGGACCGGCAGTGACGAGCCGGCTGTCAGTTTGGCCGCAGCTGATGGTGCGCTGTCTGGGCGGGCACGCGCGTTCGGCCGGCGGGCCGCCAGGCACGGCCGTTGGCATAGATCACCCGAAAGCCGAGGTACGACGCGAGCGGCGCCCAGTGCGCCGAGCCCATCCGCAGTTCGGCGGCATTGTGCCGCTGACCGTTGGCCAGGACGTCCAGGAGGACGGTTTCGAAGGCCGCCGATTCAACCCAGTCGACTTCTCGGGTGAAACCGCAGATCAGGGCCGCTCCGGTGACTTCGAGGAACTCGCGCAGCACGGCGTCTGAGGCGCGCAGGACGGAGCAGCTGCCGAAATAGAGTCGGCGCCCCTCGCAGCGGCCGGCCATCAGCTCAGCCACCTCGTTCAACTCCACCGACTGCCAGTCGGTGAGGCAGAGTCGGCTCGGCTCGCCGTGCATGGCGAAGAACCCGACCCGGTGGTCGGCGTACTGCCTGAGCAGCCAGCGGTCGAGGAAGTAGAACAGCTCGTCGCGGGTGGCCGCGCCCTTGTGGATGAAGCGGATCTTGCCTAGCCGTTCGAGGAGTTCGAGGGTCGGCAGCACGGAGCCTCTGTCGTTGAGGTCGCGGTGCCACTGACCTTCGACACAGAAGACACCAGCTCGTGCCACGCGTACCTCCGCCAGTCCGCCGCCCGGGCTGACGTTACCGGGCACCGCCCGTCGAGGAACATCGCCCTTGGTGTGGTCGGTTGCGACGTTCGGTGCGGTTGTCCTGCGCGGGGGGGTCCTCGACGTCATTGGGTGATTCGCAAATGGGCCTAATTCACAGGCGACGCCCAGGAACGACAGATCGTGAGGACAATTCTCGTTAATAGCCGCCAACCGCACTGATCGGTGCGAGGGTGGAAATCACGGGATGTCTCGGTCGATGTCCTGGTGCCACCCCATTCGCTCTCCTATCGGGAGGACTTCTGTGCGCGTAAACACCTTGAAGCGAGCCGCCGTCGCCTTCGCCCTGGCGTTGCCCGGGGCAGCGATCGCCACGGTGGTCGCCGCGCCAGCGGCCCACGCGGACGCCTGCTACACCTGGAACCGCAACCTCTACCAGGGCCGATCGGGCGATGACGTCCGCCAGTTGCAGATCCGGGTCGCGGGCTGGGCTGGCAACCGGAACATCGTGGAGAACGACGGCCGGTACGGCCCGAAGACCGCCGCCGCTGTCAAGCGGTTCCAGCAGGCGTACGGGCTGCGCGCCGACGGCATCGCCGGACCGCAGACCTACGCCAAGCTGTACCAACTCCAGGACAACGACTGCACGCCCGCGCACTTCAGCTTCAGCGAGATGGACAACGGGTGCGGCAGCAGCGGCTGGAGCGGCGGCCCGCTCTCGGCGAGCCAGACCAAGCAGAACGCGCTGCGCACGATGTGGAAGCTGGAGGCGCTGCGCAAGAGCCTCGGCGACAAGCCGCTCTACGTGTCCAGCGGGTTCCGCAGCCGTGCCTGCAACGACCGCGTCGGCGGCGCGTCGGACAGCCAGCACCTGTACGGCCACGCCGCCGACGTCACCTCGCGGACGTCGTCGCTGTGCCAGATCGCCCGCAACGCCCGCAACCACGGCTTCAGCGGGATCTACGGACCGGGCTACCCCGACCACGACGACCACATCCACGTCGACTCGCGTCGGGAGAACAACAGCGACCGCAGCTCGAACACCACGAGCTGGTCCGCCCCCGACTGCGGGATCAACAACTGAGTTGACGGCCGAAGCGACGCCGGCCCGGCACGCGGTGGGGACCCTCCGCGCCGGGCCGGCGTCGTGTACGCCCCGGGCAGGGCGGGGGGTGAGCCGCTCAGCTCGCCCGGGGCCAGCGCGGCGCGGTGACGGGGGGAGTCACCGGCCGGCCAGCGGCTGTCGGTCGTACCCCGGGAGGAACGACCCGCGCGGCCTGGTGCCGCGTCGGCAGACCGGCACGACCGGGTGGCGGGGCCGGGTATCCGGCCGCCGCGGGCCGGGAGCCGGCGGGACGCGCGGGCGACGGCCCGGTGGCGGTGAACGGAAAGGGCACGTGCACGAACGGGTTGCCGTGCCGGATGAGCGCCTCGATCTGCCGCTCGTTGAGCCCGTGCGCCTCCAGCACCCGCCGTCCCCAGCGGTGCAGGCGGCAGGGGTAGGAGGCGCCGTCGTTGCGGCACAGCGGCCCGGTCGGCCACTCCTCGGCGGTGTGCACGACCACCGCCCGGACCGCGAGCCGGACGTCCTCGGGTGTCAGCGGCGCCGGCATCGGCACCTCACCCAGTACCTGGTCGATGGGATCCGTCGACTGCTCACCAACTCGCACGGCAGGCCTCCCGCAGTTCGGCAGCGGTACGGCGGACCCACCGCACCGACATCCTCAGCAATTGGTACGGCCGGCATCGGACGAAAGTTCAAACCTGGTACGCCGTAAGCGGTGCCTCGCACGAGAGCACGCGAAAACCGTTGTGAGCGGGTCGGCGGAACGGAGCTTCAGACCAGGCCGGCGTCGTGCACGAGCAGGGCCACCTGGACCCGGTTGTTGAGGTCGAGCCGGGTCAACAGCCGCGAGACGTACGCCTTCACAGTGGCCACGCTCATGAACAGCTCCCCCGCGATCTCCGCGTTGGTACGCCCCTGCCCCAGCGCGACCGCCACCTGCCGCTCCCGCTCACTGAGATCGGCGAGCAGCCGCAGCGCCCGCTCCCGGCGCGGGTCCGGGCCGACCGGGCCGGAGACGGAGGCGGCGGTCACGTGGTCGATCAGCGTCCGGGTCACCGTCGGGGAGAGCGTCGCCTCACCGGCGGCCACCCGGCGTACGGCGTGCACGATCTCCGCTGGCGGGGTGTCCTTGAGCAGGAAACCGGCAGCCCCGGCGCGGAGCGCCCGCAGCACCTGCTCGTCGGCGTCGAAGGTGGTGAGCACCAGCACCTCCGGCGGGTGCGGCTGGGCGCGCAGCGCCTCGGTGGCGCTCAGCCCGTCCACCCGTGGCATCCGGATGTCCATCAGCACCACGTCCGGGGCGTACGCGGCGACAGCGGCCGGGACCTCGCTGCCGTCGGCCGCCTCGCCCACCACTGTCAGGTCAGGTAGGCCGCCGAGGATCATCGAGAGCCCGGCCCGGACCAGCGGGTCGTCGTCCACGATCAGGACCCGCACGCGCGGCGTCGCCGGCCCGCTGTCGGTCCCGCCGGAGGGCGCTGTCACGCCGGCCACGGCAGCCAGGCGGCCAGCCGGAAGTCGCCCGCCTCGTCCCGCCCGTACGCGAGTCGGCCGCCGGCCAGGGTGACCCGCTCGCTGATGCCGACAAGCCCGGTGCCGGCGCCGGGCAACTCGTTCCCGGTGGCCGAACCCACCGGCCACCGGTTACCGATCGCCACTGTCAGCCCGGTGCCCGGCCCGCCGGACACGTCCACGGTGACGGCCGCTCCGGCAGCGTGCTTGCGGGCGTTCGTCAGCCCCTCCTGCACGATCCGGTACGCGGCCCGGCCCAGCGCCGCCGGCACCTTCCCCGCGTCGACGACGCTGTCGTTGACGTTCACCCGCACCCCGGCAGCCCGCGACTCGGCGATCAGGGCGGGCAGGTCGGCGAGGGTGGGCTGGGGCGGCTCCGGCGCATCGCTGCCGCCCTCACCTTCGGCCCGGAGCACGCCGATGACCTCCCGCAGGTCCTGGAGGGCGGCGTGTGCGCTGTCCCGGATCACCCCGGCCGCCCGGGCCACCTCGTCCGGTGGCGCGTCGGGGCGGAACTCCAGCGCGCCCGCGTGCAGGCTGAGCAGGGAGATCCGGTGCGCCAGGACGTCGTGCATCTCGCGGGCGATCCGGGTGCGTTCGAGGTGGCGGGCCTGGGCGACGCGCAGCTGCTGCTCGGCCTCCGCCCGTTCGGCCCGGTCCCGCAGCGACACGATCAACTGCCGCCGGGCGCGGACGAACATCCCCCAGGCCAGCACGGCGAAAGTGATCACCACGCCCCAGGTCACAGTGGCCCAGTAGGGCATGTTCGGATCCGGACGGGTCCAGCTGAAGACCAGGTTGGTGAGCAGACCCATCCCGGTCACCGCCACCGCGACGGCGGTCCGCCGGTGCACCACGAGGGTGAAATAGAAGATCAACAGCGGGATGGAGGCGGCCATCGAGAACAGGTTCAGCGGCAGCGTCGCCACCGCCAACCCGAGCGGCCACCGCCGACGCAGCCAGAGCAGCCCACAGCAGGCCAGCCCGATCAGCGCGTCCGCGCCCACCATCCAGTCGTACGGCAGCGCTACCGCCGTCTGCGGGTCGGGCGACAGCGCGTCCGCCGTGACGTACAGCACCCAGAGCAGGCTGAGCAGGAACGCCAGGCTGTCCACCACCCAGTCACGGGTCGTACGGCGCGGACGCACACGCTCGGGCTCCGCCGGCACCACCAGCTCCCCCGGCAGCAGCCAGGGGTGTTCCGGGACGGCGATGCTGGTCACGCGCCAATGCTAGGCAGCAACAGCCGCCGGCAACCAGCTACCAAAGTCGAGACCCGCCGGTCGACCAAAGTCGGCGCGGCACCGACCGCCGGCCGCAGCGGATGGCCGGGTGGCGCGGGCAGGCTCAACCGCATGATCACCGTGGAGAACCTCACCAAACGGTACGGGCCACACCCGGCCGTGGACGACGTGTCGTTCCAGTGCGAACCGGGCACCGTCACCGGCTTCCTCGGGCCCAACGGGGCCGGCAAGTCCACCACCATGCGGATGATCTGTGGCCTCACCGCGCCGACCGCCGGCCGCGCCACAGTCTCCGGGCACCTCTACCGGGACCTGCCCAACCCCGGCCGGGAGGTCGGGGTGCTGCTGGACGCCTCCGCCCAGCACGCCGGGCGCACCGGCCGCGAGGCGTTGACGCTGTCCGCGTACACGATGGGGTTGGACCGGCGTGAGGTCGCCGCGAAGCTCGACCTGGTCGGGTTGAACACGGTGGCCGCCAAGCGGCGGGTGAAGGCGTACTCGTTGGGCATGCGGCAGCGGCTCGGCCTGGCGCACGCGCTGCTCGGTGACCCCCGGGTGTTGATCCTCGACGAGCCGGCCAACGGCCTGGACCCGGAGGGGATCTTCTGGATGCGCGGCCTGCTGCGCGACTTCGCCGACCGGGGCGGCACCGTGCTGCTCTCCTCCCACCTGCTGCGCGAGGTGGAGGCGGTCGCGGACCGGCTGGTGGTTATCGGGGGCGGCCGGATCGTGGCCCAGGGCAGCAAGGACGAGCTGCTGGCCGGCGGCGGGACTGTGGTGCGGGCCCGCGACGACGCGGCACTGCGCCGGGCCCTGGACGCCGCCGACCTGACCGCCGCCGAGAGTGCCGACGGCCTGCTGGTGCAGGCCGACGCCGAGGCGGTCGGCCAGGCCGCGGCCGACGCCGGCGTCGCGCTCGCCGAGCTGCGCCCCGCCAGCGGCGGTGGCCTCGAACAACTCTTCCTCACGCTGACCGCCGGCGAAACCACCAAGGAGGCCGTCCGATGACCACCACCACCGCGCCCTCCGCCAGAGCGGTCGCACCATCGCACCATGCCCCGGTACGCCGGCCGTCGCTGCTGCGGCTCACCACCGTCGAACTGCGCAAGCTCGTCGACACCCGGGCCGGGCGCTGGCTGCTTGTCACCATCGGTCTGGTCGTCGTCGCGATCGTCACGCTCCTGCTGATCTACGCCGAGGACGCCGACCAGACCTTCGTCACCTTCTTCGTTCCGTCGCTGCTGCCGGTCAGCCTGCTCCTGCCGGTCCTGGGCATCCTGTCGATCACCAGCGAGTGGTCCCAACGCACAGCCCTCACCACGTACGCGCTGGTTCCCCGGCGGCAGCGGGTGGTGGCCGCGAAGCTCGTCGCGGTGGTGCTCGCCGCGCTCGCCTCGCTGCTGATCAGCCTGGCCGTCGCCGCCGTCGGGACGCTCGTGGCGTCGGCCACCGGCGGCGCGGGCACCTGGGACGCCGACGGGTCGCTGATAGTGCACGCGGGGATCGTCCAGGTGGCCAGCGTGCTCATGGGCGCCGCCTTCGGCCTGCTGCTGCTCAACCCGCCGCTGGCCATCGTCGGCTACCTGCTGCTGCCGACCATCTGGACGGTGCTCGGCGAAGTGGTCCGGCCCCTGAACCGCCCGGCCGACTGGCTGGACACCAGCCGGACCATGGAGCCGCTGTTCACCAGCCATGTCACGGGCGGGCAGTGGGCGCGGTTGGCGGTGTCCCTGCTGGCCTGGCTGGTCCTCCCGCTGGCCGTCGGCCTTATCCGGACACTCCGCCGGGAGGTGTCCTGACCATGGACGTCTCCGGCGCCCGACCACACACGGTGGTCACCGGCGGCCCGCTGGAGCTGGCCGTCATGTGGGGTGGCTTCCCGCTGCTCGGCGCGGGCGCCGGATGGCTCCTCTCGGCGGCCACGGGCTGGCTCACGCGGCTGCCCTGGATGCCGTTCGGCGACCTGATCGAGTGGTTGGACCGGCTGCCCGAGCCGCAGGCCACCGCCGGCACGATCGCGGTGGGCGTCCTGGCCGGCCTTGTCGTCGCGGGGGTCGGCACCGCCGAGCGGCTGATCGTCACCGTGGACGCGGCGCAGGTCCGGCTGCGCCGCTCCGACCAGAACCGCACGATCGCCCGCGTCGACACCCGGGTGGTCTTCGTCGACGGCGGGCACCTGGTGCTGCTCGACTCCGAAGGCGCCGAGCTGGCCCGCGAGTCCACTGACCTGCCGGCCGACCGGCTGGCGGCGGCGTTCCGGGAGCACGGCTGGGGCTGGGCCGACGACGACCCGCACCGGTCGGCGTACCGGCTGTGGGTGCCCGACCTGCCCGGCCTGCCCGCCGGGGCGGACGCACTGCTGCGCGCCCGCGAGACGGCGATCGGCAAGGACCGCAGCGACGACGTCCGGGAGCTGCGCCGGGAGTTGGGCAGGCTCGGGGTGGTGCTGCGCGACGAGGAGAAGCGCCAGTACTGGCGGCTGAGCGGCAGGGCCGTCGCCCCCGGGACGGAGCAGCGGACTTCGCCCGAGCGGGAGCCGCACGACCGGTAGCGTCAATCCCAGGAGATCCTGGGAGCGCGCCGATGACCGAACAGCAGCCGTACCGGGTGGTGTCTCGACACCCCGGCTTCGAGTTGCGCCGCTACCCGGCCCACCTGGTGGCGGAGATGCGGGTCCAGGCGTCGTTCACCCGGGCGCCGATCGAGGCGTTCCGGCCGCTGTCGGCCTACATCGGGGGCGCCAACCGTGCCCGGCAGCCGATCGACGTAGCCACGCCGGCGCCGTCGACGGCCGACGGCTCGCAGAAGATCGCCATGACCGTGCCGGTGGTGCAGGTAGAGGGCGAGTGGCCCGGCGCGTACCTGATCCAGTTCGTCATGCCGGCCGCCTGCACCGCCGCCACCCTGCCCGAGCCGGTGGACGCCCGCGTGCGGATCCGGGAGATCCCGCCGCAGCTCGTGGCGGCGATGCGTTTCTCCGGCCGGTGGACGGAGCAGGCGTTCGGGCAGCGGGCCACCATGCTCGGCCGGTCGGTCACCTCGGCCGGGCTGCAACCCACCGGCGCCATCCGGTACGCGCGCTTCGACCCGCCGTGGAAGCCGTGGTTCCTGCGCCGCAACGAGGTCACGCTGCCGGTGGCGGAGTGAGCGGGCGCTCATCCGACGACGCCGACCGGGGTCCGCGCCGGACGGTGCCGCAGTGACCGCCAGGTCGGCAGCACGCTCGCCAGCACGGCGAGCAGCAGGCACAGCCCCACCACCGCTGCGATCACCGACCAGGGCACCACCAGGTCGACGGACGCGCCGACCTGCTCGGCCAGGCCGGCGCGGATGCTGAGCAGCCCGACGAACGCGACAGCGCCACCGAGCAGCGCGCCGATCAGCACCACCAGGGCGGACTCGGCGGTGACCAGCCAGACGACCTGCCGCCGGGTCGCCCCGGCCAACCGGATCAGCCGCAGGTCCGCTACCCGACCGGCGGCGGCCAGCAGCAACGTGTTGGCCACCGCGATGGCCCCGTAACCGGCCGACACACCGATCAGCAGCAGCGTGAACAGCCAGACCAGCCGGTCCTCGGCGGCGTCCGCCTCGGCCGCCCAGGTGGCGACGTCGACGATCCGCGCGCCGACCGGCGGATCGATCCGGTCCCGGACGTACACCGTCGAGGTCAACGCCGACGGGTCGTGCGCCCGCACCACGGCCCGGGGCACCAGCAGGTGGCCCGGCAGCGAATTGTCGGTGACGACCGCGACGACCCGCAACGACACCGCAGTTCCGTCGGCGAAGGTCAGCTCGTACGGCGCGGACGGCAGAAGATTCGCCGAGGCGGTGACCACCACTGTGTCGTCTCCGCGCAGCTCCTCCAGGGAACCGGCGACGACGGTGAGCGCCCGGTTCGCGGCGGCGAAGCCCGTCGGGTCGACACCGAGCGCGGTCAGTGGCCGGTTCACCGTCTGCGTTGCCGGATCGGTGCGGTAGACGGTGGTCGGCAGCAGGGCGGTGCCGCCGGTCGCGGCGACTGCCGCATCCGACAGACCGGGCGTCCGGTCCGGCACGACGATCCAACCGCCGTTCACGTTGTCCGCCCGGCCCGCCGCGTACGCGGCGGTGGTGGTGCGCACCATCCCGGACACCAGCACCGCGAAGGCGACAGTGAGCAGCACCGGCGCGGCGATCGAGGCGGTCCGCCGGGTGGCGGTCGACGCCCCGCCCCGGACCAGCATCCCGATCGCCCCACCGCGCCGCCGCACCGGAGACCGCAGCAGCCGCACCACCGGCCCGACCATCGCCGGAGAGAGCACTGTGGCACCGGCCACCAGGGCCATCACCGCGTACAGGGCGTACGACGCCGCCACCCGGGGCTCGTCCGCTGTCGCCGTCCCGACGCTGAGCGCGATGCCCGCCACGACGAGAAGCGCGCCGGTGGCGACCCGGGCACGCCCGATCGGTCGCTGCTCCACAGCGGCCTCGCGCAGCGCCTCCAACGGGCGGACCCGCGCCGCCCGGCGCGAGGCCGACCAGACCGCCAGCAACGCGATCACCGGCCCGGCCGCGAGCGAGACCGCGACCGGCCAGACGGCGTATCCGACCCGGAAGGTCGACGGCTCGAACCCGGCATCGACGAGCAGGCGACCCACCACCGGGGCGAGTACCGCGCCGACCAGCAGGCCGACCAGCCCGGCGCTGACGCCGACGACGAGCGCCTCGGCGCACACCATGCGGCGGACCTGCCGGGCGGTGGCGCCGACGGCGCGCAGCAGGCCCAGCTCCCGGCGGCGCTGCGCGACGGTGAACGCGAAGGTGGAGGACACCACGAACACCGTGACGAAGCCGGCCAGGGCCGCCGTGGCGCTGAGCACCTGCATGCCGATCCACCGGGTCCGGGCGTCGTTGCGCGGCTCCAACGCGCCGCGCGCGTCGCCAATCAGCACCCGACCGTCGCCGCCGACGACACCGCGAGCCGTCGCGGCGACCCGCTGCGGATCGGCCCCCGCCGCGAGGACCAGCCCGATCGCCCGGACGCCGGGCGCGAGCGCCGCGGCGACCTCGTCGGCGACGTGCACGCCGGGCCCGTCGACCAGACCCGTGACGGTGTACGCCTGCGCACCCGTCGCCGTAAGCAGCGTCACCGGCGCACCGATACGCAGGCCGAGCGCGCTGTCGACGACCACCTCGCCGGGCCCGCGCGGCGGCTCACCGGCGGTGAGGCGCGATCCACCCAGCTTGGCGCTGGCCCAGCCGTGCCCCTGCTGAGCGTCCTCCCGCCGGGTGTCGACAGCGGAGGGCCGACCGTCGACGAGCGGTTGGGCGTAGAAGGTCCGGTCCGGTACCGCCGCCACCACGCCGGGCAGCGCGGCCAGCCTCCCGGCGAGTCCCGCCGCCGTGTCGGCGGACCACGGGCGGGTCGGCACGAACTGGTCGGTCGACGCACCCGCTTCGGGGCTCTGCACCACGACCGCCGCCCGCGCCAGGCGGTCCGGCACCTGCGGACGTCCGGAGGCGAGCAGGAGGGTGGCGGTCGCGACCAGCGCGACGCCGATGGCGACGGCCACGAACGCGCTGGCCGACCGTCGGACACTCAGCATGACCGCTCCCCCGCCGTCTCGACGGCGTGCCGCGACGAGCCCGCCGGGTCCGCCTCCCGCTCGGCGATCCGCGCCGCGACGACCGCAGCGGAAATCGCGCCGTCCAACTCGTCGACGACCCGGCCGTCGGCGAGCAGCAGCACCCGATCGGCGTACGCGGCGGCGGCGGGATCGTGGGTCACCATCACCACTGTCTGCCCGTGGTCGTCGACGAGCGCACGCAGCAGCCGGAGCACCTGCCGGGACGCCGCACTGTCCAGTGCCCCGGTCGGTTCGTCGGCGAACACCACGGCCGGGCGGGTGATCAACGCTCGGGCCACGGCGACGCGCTGCTGCTCACCGCCGGACAACTCACTCGGCCGGTGCCCGGCCCGGTCGGCCAACCCGACCGCGTCCAGAGCGGCGGTGACGTCCCGGGCCGGTGGGCGACGGCCGGCCAGCCGCGACGGCAACTCGACGTTCTGCGCGGCGGTCAGCGTGGACACCAGGTTGAACGCCTGAAACACAAACCCGATCCGGTCGCGCCGCAGCCGGGTCACCTCGTCCTCGCGGAGCTGGTCGAGGCGGACGCCGTCGATCGCGACGATCCCCTCGGTCGGGCTGTCCAACCCCGCCGCGCAGTGCAACAGAGTGGACTTCCCCGAACCGGAGGGGCCCATCACCGCCGTGAACGTCCCGGTCACGAAGCTCGTCGTCACGCCGTCCAGCGCGGTCACCCGCCGGTTTCCGGTGCCGTACACCGCGCGCAGCCCCGTCAGGGTCACCGTGTGTGTGGTCATGGCCACCACAATGCAGTCCCCGACGGGTGGCGCGCGTCGTACCGGCGCGGACAGTTTCCGCCAGTGCCCCGGGTGGAGACGACGGCCCGAAACCGCCGCCAGGTCGTCCCCCGGGATGACCACCCGTGGACGGACGCCGAGCGGCGAGCCGGCCGATACCGTCGGACCGGTGACCCCCACCCTGCTGACCCGGCGGCTGCGGCCGACGGACCTGTACATCGCGGACACCCTGCTGGCGGTGGCGGTCGGCGGGCTGCTCTGCCCGTACGCGGCCCTGGAGTCACCGCTGCACGGTGGCGTACACGAGCCGCTCTGGGTGTCAGTGCTCGTCGGGATGGCCCTCGGGCTGCCGCTTGCCGTACGCCGCCGGTGGCCGTTGACGGTGGCCGCCGTGATCAGCTCCGTCGCCACCGTCGCCCTGGTCACCGGGGTGATCCCGAACTTCGCCGCCGCCGCGCCGGCGCTCGCCATCGGCCTGTCCTTCTACACGGTCGCGGTGTCGACGGCCACCCGCCGCTCGATGCTCTGCGCAGCCGGTTGTCTCGCGTTGGTGAGCGTCGCCCTGGTGCTCACGGCGGGCGATCTGTGGTCGCGGACCGGTGCGGTCGTCTACGCCGTCGTCATGATCGCGCCCGCCTGGGTGATCGGCTGGCTGGTCCGGGAGCGGCGAGCCCTCGCCGCCCGGCAGAGTGACCACCTGGTCCGGCAGGCCACCGCCGAGGAGCGCCTGCGGGTGGCACGCGAGCTGCACGACGTGGTCGCCCACACGCTGAGCCTCATCGTGGTGAAGGCGGCAGTCGCCAACCACGTCGCCGAGGCGGACCCCCGCGAGGCGGGCGCCGCCCTGCGGGTGATCGAGGAGACCGGCCGCAACGCCCTGGCCGACGTCCGCCGGGTGCTCGGCGTCCTGCGCGACGGCACCTCGTACGCCCCGGCACCCGGGCTGGACGAGCTGCCCGCGCTGGCCGAGCAGGCGGCGATCGGCGGCGTCGACGTACGGCTCGACGTACGGCGGGAGGCACCCGACGGCATCGTCCCGGAGTCGGTGGGCCTGGCGGTGTACCGGATCGTGCAGGAGGCGGTGACCAACGTGGTGAAGCACGCGGCACCGGCCGCCTGCCGGGCTACCGTGACCGTCACGCCCGGCGAGGTACGGGTGGAGGTGACCGACGACGGTCGACGTCCGGTGCTGACCGGCAGGGAGGGGCACGGGTTGATCGGCATGCAGGAACGGGTGGCGTTGCACGGCGGGGAGTTCCGTGCCGGACCGGGCGCGGACGGCGGTTTCGCGGTGACGGCCAGCCTGCCCTACCGGGTGGCCACGTGATCCGGGTGCTGATCGCCGACGACCAGGCGCTGCTGCGCGGCAGCTTCCGGCTGCTCGTCGATCTCGCCCCGGACTGCACCGCTGTCGGCGAGGCGGGCACCGGCGTGGAGGCCGTCGCGTTGACAGCGCGGCACCGGCCGGATGTGGTGCTGATGGACGTCCGGATGCCGGAGATGGACGGCATCGAGGCGACCCGGCGGATCTGCGCCGACCCGGCGATCGCCGGCAGCCGAGTCATCATCCTGACCACGTTCGACCTGGACGAGTACGTCTACGGCGCGTTGCGCGCAGGAGCGAGCGGGTTCCTGCTCAAGGACACCCCACCGGCGGATCTGCTGACCGGGATCCGGGTGGTCGCCGCCGGAGAGGGGCTGCTCGCGCCGACGGTGACCCGCCGGCTGATCGACGAGTTCGCCCGGCGGGCGGAGCCGGCCCGGCCACTGCCCCGCAGACTGAGCGGGGTGACCGACCGGGAACGCGAAGTGCTCACGCTGATCGGCCGGGGCCTGTCCAACACGGAGTTGGCCACGCACCTCAGTCTCAGCCAGGCCACCGTGAAGACCCACGTCGGGCGGCTGCTGACCAAGCTGAGCGTCCGGGACCGCGCGCAACTGGTCATCGTCGCCTACGAAACGGGCCTGGTCGGTTCCGGTGCGTCGAGGCCGACCGATCTACGCTGAGCGGATCAACCGCAGCGAGGAGGAGCCGATGACCCGGTACGTCGCCCTGCTGCGCGGGGTCAACGTCGGCGGCGTCCGCCTCGCGATGGCCGACCTGCGCCGGATCGTCACCGACCTCGGGCATGACGACGTCAAGACGTACCTGCAGAGCGGCAACGTGGCCTTCGGCAGCAGTGTGCGCGACGCCGAGAAGCTGGCCGCCGGGATCGAGCGGGCGCTCGCCGACGAGCTGGGGTTGACCGTTCCGGTGCTGGTGCGCAGCGGTCGGGAGCTGGCGGCGGTGGCCGGCGGCAACCCGTACGCCGAGCGGGAGGACGACCCGACGAGGCTGCTGGTGGCCTTCCTGCGGTCCGCGCCGACCACGTCCGCCGTGGACGCGCTGACCGTGCCCGGCGGCGAGAACGCCGCGTTCACGGTGACCGGCCGGGAGGTCTTCCTGCACTTCCCCGACGGCGGCTACGGGCGGTCGAAGTTCACCAACGCGTACCTGGAGAAGAAGCTCGCCGTGGTGGCCACCACCCGGAACTGGAAGTCGGTGCGTGCCCTGGCCGAGATGGCCGCCGGCTGACCCGGTGGGGGCCGCGGGCCCCCACCGAGGCCGGTCAGAAGTGGTACGCGGTCTCGTACTCGGGCACCAGCACCCGGCTGCGCGGCGAGATCCGGCGGATCGCCGTGATCATCTCGTTCAACCGGGTGCGGTCGGCGGGGGCGACGACCGGCGGGTTCCGCAACGCGGTCTCGAAGTTGTCCCAGTGCACCGGCACGACGACCTTCGGGTAGTCGAGGCCGGCGAGCAGCCGGGGCAGGTAGTCGCCGGTGGTGGTGGCGTTCTGCATGGCCACCATGGCGACGTCCGGCGCGAGGCCGGTGAGGTTCCGCTCGGCGACGTCGCTGGCCCCGGTGAAGTAGACCGACGGTCCACCGTCGACGCGCAGCAGGTAGCCGAGCGTGTCGCCCTCCGGAAGATCGGCGATGGTCGCCGGCAGCGGCGGCGGGCTCACCCGCACCCCCGGAAACGCCACCGAGTACGAGGCGTTGCGACTGTGCAGCGACCCGACCACCTCGATGGTGTGGTCGCCGAAGTCCAGCACCTCGCCGCCCTTCACGGCGCTCAGCTGTGTCGACGGCACCCCGTAGGCCAACCCCAGGTGGTACGCGGTGAGCGTGCCGAAGACCCGCGCGCCGGTACGGCCGGCGATGTACGGCACGTCCATGAAGTGGTCCCAGTGGGTGTGGGTGACGAGCACCGTCGTGGCCCGGTCGACGCGCCTGTCGATCACGTCGGTGCGCACGGTCAGCTTGGCCGCCTGGTTGAACGGGCCGGTGAACAGGCCGGTGTCGATCCGGCTGAGGTACGGGTCGACCAGGACGGTCCGGTTCCCGATGTCGACGCGCCAGCCGGCCGTCCCCCACCAGCGGAAGCTGACCGCACCACTGCGGCGGGTCGTCGGCGCGGGGGCGGCGGCCGGCGGCGCGGCCTGGGCGGGTGCGGCCGAGGTGGCGACGAGGCCGCCTGCGGAGACCAGGGCGGTGGTGGCTGCGGTGTCGCGGAGGAAGCGGCGGCGGTCGAGATTGGGCATGCGGATCTACTCCCCGTGGTCGGGCGATGGGTCGACACGAGCCAATCAGCGCCCACCGGCCCAGGTCCAAGATCCAACACCGCCGGCTCCGATACGCGGTCGCATATCGGGCCCGCTCACCGGCCACGTGCCGACGCGCGGACAGGTGAAAAAAATCAGCCGCCGCGCAGCGCCTCGACGGCGGTCCGGGCGGCCTCCCCCATCGCCATGTCCACGTCGATCCGGCGGGGCGTCAGCTGGTCGGCGCGGGCGAAGATGGCGATGGCGTACCGGCCGCCATCCGGGTATTCGGCGACCCCGGCCTCCAGGTGCAGACCGGGCAGGGTGCCGGTCTTGCCGGACACCCGGACGCCGGGCGGGAAACCGGCAGCGAGCCGGGTCCAGAAGATCTGCCGGGCCATCCAGGTGCGGACCATCGCGCAGGCTACAGCCGGCCCGGCCTCGTCCCGCCAGATCAGCGTGAGCAGCCGGGTGATCTCCCGAGCTGTGCTGGAGGTGGTTCGCTCCGGGTCGAAGACCCGCATGGCCCGGACCCGGTCGTCCGGCAAGGTGGGGAAGATCCGGGCGAACTCCGCCTCGGTCCGGGCGCCCACGTCGGCGAGCATCACCTCGACGAGTTCCCGGGGACCGCCCAGAACGCGGGTACGGGTAAGCCCCAACTCGGCGGCGAGCATCGGCAGCAGGTCCGGGCCGACCCGACGCAGCAGCAGGTCGGCGGCCGTGTTGTCGCTCACCGACATGGCGAAGTACGCGAGGTCGCGCAGCGACACCTCGACGTCGTCGGTGCAGCCGGCCACGCCCCACCCGCCGAGCCGGTCGTCGGCGGTGACCAGGATCCGCTCGGTCGGGTCGAGCTGACCGGCCTCGACCTGCCGGGCGAACTCCAGCACCAGCAGGATCTTGAAGATCGAGGCGATCACCACCTGCTCGTCGGCCCGCACCCCGACCTCCCGCCCGCCACCATGCTGGCCGACCGTCAGATCCAGGTTCACGGCGTCCAGGTCGACGGCGTGCAGGCTGGCGGTCACCCCGGCGCCGGCGAAGATGGCCTCGATGCGTTCCCCCACGTCCACGCCCGCACGGTACCGGCGGGCCGTCGACGCTGGCGTAGGGTCCGGCCGTGGACCTGCTCCGACACCTGCGGCACTTCGTGGTGGTCGCCAACGAGCTGCACTTCGGGCGGGCGGCCGAGCTGCTCGGGATGGCCCAGCCGCCGCTGAGCCAGTCGATCCAGCGGCTGGAGCGGGAGCTGACCGTCGAGCTGTTCGACAGGTCCCGCCGTCAGGTGCGCCTCACCACCGCCGGTGAGCTGCTGCTCGGCGAGGCGGAGGAACTGCTCGCGGGTGAGGGCCGGCTGCGCAGCCTGATGGGGCAGGTCCGCGCGGGTGAGCTGGGCGTGCTCCGGGCCGGCGTGCCGCCGGAGACCCCCGCCGTGACCCTGCGCGCGCTGCTCGACGGGCTCACCACCCGGGCACCCGGCCTGGACGTGGAGCTGCACGAGCTGACCACCGCCGAGCAGACCCGGATGCTCACCGAACGCAACCTCGACGTGGGGCTTGTGCACCACCCGGTCGACGCGGACGGGCTGCGTTTCGGCGCCGCCGTCGACGTACCGCTGGGGGTGTTGCTGCCGCGGACCTCGCCGCTGGCCCGCGGGCGGGACGTGACGCTCGCGTCGCTGGCCGGCCTGGACCTGGTGGCCGCGCCCCGGGCCACCGCGCCCGGCTGGCACGACCACCTGCTGGGGGTGTGCCGACGGTACGGCTGGCGGCCGGCGCGGGTCCGGCCGGCGCGCAACCCGGAGTTCCTCTTCGGGCTGGTGCTGGCCGGCGGCGGGGCGGCCCTGGAGCCGGCCACCGTGGCTCGGCGGGAGCCTCGGATCGCCTGGCGGCCGATCGCCGACGCGCCGCTTGCCAAGCGCACCTCGGCGGCGTGGCCGGACCGGTCCGCGCATCCGGCGGCGCCGATGTTCGCGCAGCTCGCCGCCGAGGTGCTTGCCGACGCCGAACCGGCACCGACCAGGGCTGACCCGTCGGTGCCGGCGGCGCGGCCGTGGCCGGTGTTGTTCGACACGACCGGGTGAACCGGCCCCGCCTGCGCTCGCCGCGCTCGCCCTCGGGCGGTGAATCGGTGGCCGGCCCGGGTATGGATGACACGACACACAGACGCGAAGGAGCCGCAGTGGCCACGACGATCCCCGACATCAGCCTGAACGACGGCAACACCATTCCGCAGCTCGGCTTCGGGGTGTTCCAGATCAAACCGAAGGACACCGTCGCGGCGGTGAGCAAGGCGCTGGAGGTGGGCTACCGGCACATCGACACCGCCGAGATGTACGGCAACGAGGCCGAGGTGGGCCAGGCGGTGCGCACGTCGGGGCTGGACCGTCGCGAGGTCTTCGTGACCAGCAAGCTGAACAACGGCTTCCACCGCCCGGACGACGCCCGCAAGGCGTTCGACTCGACGCTCTCCGCCCTGAAGATGGACTACATCGACCTGTTCCTCATCCACTGGCCGCTGCCGACCCTGTACGACGGCGACTTCGTCTCCACCTGGAAGGTGCTTGAGGAGTTCCAGCGCGACGGCCGGGCCCGCTCGGTCGGCGTGTCGAACTTCCAGGTGCCGCACCTGGAGCGGCTGGCCGCCGAGACGAGCGTGGTGCCGGCGGTCAACCAGATCGAGGCGCACCCGTACTTCGGCAACGAGGAGGTCCGCGCGTACGACCGCGAGCACAACATCATCACCGAGGCGTGGTCGCCCATCGCGCAGGGCAAGGTGCTGGGCGATCCGACGGTCGTCGACATCGCCGAGCAGCTCGGCCGGACCCCGGCGCAGGTGGTGCTCCGCTGGCACGTGCAGCGCGGCGACATCGTCTTCCCGAAGTCGACAACCCCGAAGCGGATCGAGGAGAACTTCCAGATCTTCGACTTCCAGCTCGACGACGCCGCGATGGAGCGGATCACCGAGCTGGACAAGGGTGAGGCCGGTCGGCAGGGCTCGCACCCGGACACGTTCGACTACGTCCCCCGCTGATCCCGGCCGCCGCCGGGCGGGACATGCTGCCGCGAGCGTGATGCCTCAGAGTCATCAGAATGACTCTGAGGCATCACGCTCATGTGGGCGGGGCGGTCAGGTCGAGCCGCCAGTCGTTGGCGCGCATCATCCGCCCCGGCGGGTATTCGAAGCCCGTCTCGCCGAGCAGCGTGAAACCGGCCTTGCGGCAGACCGCGTTCGAGGCGGGATTGTCGACCGAGGGGTAGGCGTGGGCGTAGCGCCGGTCCCGCCGGGCGCGGACCACGTCGACAGCCGCGCGCACCGCGACGGTCGCCAACCCCTGCCCCCGGTACGCGGGCAGCACCGCCCAGCCCAACTCGTACACCGGCTGGTCGCGCCACTCGCGGCCCCAGTAGCCGACACTGCCCACCCGTGCCCCGTCCGGCAGGACCAGCGTGAACATGCAGCCCTGCCCGCCCTCGGCGAAGTGCACGTAGCGTTCGTGTCGGGCGAGCACCTGCTCGTCGGTCTCCGGGCCGCCGGTGTGCCTGCGGGTGTCCGGTGAGTTGAGCTGCCGCAGCAGGTCGAGGTCGTCCTCCTGCCACGGCTGGATGCGTACCTGCGTCATCGTGCTCCCCTGTTCGTCGGCCCCAGTCAAGCCGACGCATCCGACATCCCGCGCCGAAACGCCACCCGCTAGATCAGATCTAGCGGGCGATCGGCCTTGCCTCGCGCCTTGAGGTTGATGGGAGGAGGTGACGATGACACCGTTGGAACTCGCTGTCATCATCGGCAGCACCCGGGAGGGACGGGCGGGCGACCGGGTCGCCAGCTGGTTTCTCGACGAGGCCGCGCGGCACGACGACCTCACCGTGACTGTCGTTGACCTCAACGACTACGACTTCCCGGCCAGCTATCCCGCTGAGCCGACGGCGTCCATCCGGGCGTTCGTCAGCGAGGTGGGTCGGGCGGAGGCGTTCGTCGTGGTCACCCCCGAGTACAACCACAGCTTTCCGGCACCTCTGAAACAAGCGATCGACTACGCGTACGACGAGTGGCAGGCCAAACCGGTCGGCTTCGTGTCGTACGGCTGCCGGTCCACCGGTCTGCACGCCGTCGACCAACTGCGCACCGTCTTCACCGCCCTGCACGCCATGACGGTGCGCGACGTCGTCGGGCTCGACCTGCTCGCCGGTGAGCCGACGCCACTCTGCACCGACGAGCTACGCCGTGACATCCGCGCCCTGCTCGACCAGCTCCGCTGGTGGGGCCTGGCGCTTCGCAACGGCCGGGCCGCACGGCCCTACGTCTCCTGAACACGTTCGACGAAAGGTTTCCATCATGAGTAGACGCACCACCGGCCTGGCCATCGAAGCCGAAGGGCTCACCCGCTCGTTCGGGGACACCAAGGCGCTTGCCGGCATCGACCTTCAGGTGCCCGCCGGCACCGTCTACGGCCTGCTCGGGCCGAACGGGGCGGGCAAGACCACTGCGGTCCGGGTGCTCGCGACGCTGCTGCGGCCCGACGGCGGATCGGCGCGGGTCTTCGGGCACGACGTGGTCACCGAGGCGGACGCGGTCCGCAGCCGGGTCAGCCTCACCGGCCAGTACGCCTCAGTCGACGAGGACCTGACCGGCACGGAGAACCTGGTGCTCCTCGCCCGGCTCCTCGGCCTGCGCAAACCGGCCGCCCGCGACCGCGCCGCAGCTCTGCTCGCCGCGTTCGGCCTCACCGAGGCCAGCGGCCGCCAGGTCAAGAAGTACTCCGGTGGGATGCGGCGGCGTATCGACATCGCCGCCAGCATCCTCAACACGCCCGACCTGCTCTTCCTCGACGAACCGACGACCGGTCTCGACCCGCGCAGCCGCAACCAGGTGTGGGAGATCGTCCGGGCCGTGGTGGCGCACGGCACGACAGTGCTGCTGACCACGCAGTACCTCGACGAGGCGGACCAGCTCGCCGGGCGGATCGCCGTCGTCGACCACGGCCGGGTGATCGCGGAGGGCACCCCGGGCGAGCTGAAGTCGTCGGTGGGCTCCGGCACGATCCACCTGCGGCTACGGGACCCCGGGCAGCGTCCCGAGGCGGAGCGGGTGCTCCAGGCGGCACTGGGCGTACCGGTGCAGCTCGAAGCCGACCCGGTCGCGCTGCTCGCCCGGGTCGGGGAGGCCGGCACCGACCTCGAGGCCAGCGCCCAGGCCGCCCGCGCGCTCGGCGACCTGGCCCGCGCCGGCATCGTCGTCGACAACTTCTCCCTCGGTCAGCCAAGCCTTGACGAGGTCTTCCTGGCCCTGACCGACCATCCCGCCGTGCCTGCCGACGAGCGGGACGACCAGCTGGAGGCAGCCCGATGAGCGACACCACAACGACCACCACCGAACGGGCTCCGTCGGTCTACGTACCGTCCGCCGAGGCGCTGGCAACGGTCCTCGCGCCCGGAGCCCGACCGCCCCGACCAAGCGCGCTGGGGGCGTCGCTCACCTTCGGCTGGCGAGCCATGCTGAAGATCAAGCACGTGCCGGAGCAGCTCTTCGACGTGACCGCGTTCCCGATCATCATGGTGCTGATGTTCACGTACCTGTTCGGTGGCGCACTCGCCGACAGCCCGCGCGACTACCTGCAGTTCTTCCTTCCCGGCATCATGGTGACAAGCGTCGTGATGATCACCATGTACACCGGCGTCGGCCTCAACACCGACATCGAGAAGGGTGTCTTCGACCGCTTCCGGACCCTGCCCGTGTGGCGGCCGGCCGCCCTGGTCGGCATGATCTTCGGCGACGTGTTGCGCTACGTCCTTGCCGCCCTGGTCATCCTCGGCGTCGGGTTGGCGCTCGGCTTCCGGCCCGACGGCGGGGTCGCCGGGGTGGCCCTCGGGATCGGGTTGCTTGTGGTCTTCTCGTTCGCGTTCTCCTGGGTGTGGACGTTCTTCGGCCTGGTTCTGCGCAGCGAGAAGTCGGTGATGGGGGTCAGCATGATGGTGCTGTTCCCGCTGACGTTCCTCAGCAATGTCTTCGTCGAGCCGAGCACAATGCCCGGCTGGCTCCAGGCGTTCGTGAACGTCAACCCGGTCACGCAACTGGTGGCCGCCGTACGCGCCGCCATGGCCGGCTCGTCGGACCCGTCCAGCACGATGTGGTTGCTGGCGTGGAGCGCCGGCTTCCTGGTCGTCTTCGGCACGCTGACCATGTACCGCTACAACCGCCGCTGATCCTGCTCCGTCCAACGGGCGCCGCCACGACCGTGGCGGCGCCCGTCGCGTCAGACGACTGCGGGCACCTCGACTCGGGGGACGGCCCGCAGACGGGTGGCGTCCTGGCTCGGAGGCGCACCGAACTGGCGACGATATTCGCGGCTGAACTGCGACGGGCTCTCGTAGCCGACACGGCTGCCCACCCCGGTGACGTCGTTGGGGTGCGTGGCGAGCAGCAGCCGGACCGACGTCCGGCGCGGCACGCCCGTCTCTTCGAAAAGCCATCGGGGTACGTCCCCGAGGTGTTCAGAGCCGCCAGGGCACCGTCTCGGACGGCAGGTAGCGGCAGGTGCTGCCGGTCGAGACGGCTTCGCGCAGGTGACCGGCCAGCGCTGGGTGCCGCTCGTCGAGTTTGCGCATCGTGTCCCTGATCCGGGCGGTCACCGTCTTGCGGGCCCGTTCCGCCTCGTCACCCAGCCGGCGACTCCGGCCGGCCAACCCCGCCGCGGCGCGCAGCTCGTCGAGCAGCGCGCCGCGCTCGGCATCCAGCGCGGCCACCTTCCGGTCGTCTCCGCGCGCGGCGGCCCGGTCGATCTCCTCGTCGAGGCGCTCCAGGTGCCGCCGGTAGCGGGCCTTCGCCTCGTCGTCGAGGACCGGGTCACCGCCCATCCGCCGGGCCGCGACCAGCTCCGGCCCGGCGGCCGGGTCGAGCAGTTCCACGGCCGGCACGTCACCGCCTGGCCGGCTCAGCAGCAGGTGCAGGTCGTGCAGGCCCTTGGCGTCGGGCAACTGGGCGACGACGCCCGCGTAGGCGAGCTGCCAGACGGGCCCGTCGCGCCGAAACTCGTACCCCTGAACTGCCGCCACGATCGACGCGGCCTGACCCGGCGCGGCGGCCTGACCTGGGACGGCGGTCTGATCTGGCACGGCCGTCTGGCCCGGCACGGCGGCCTGATCTGGCATGACGACCTGGCCCGGCATGGCGGTCTGGTTTGGGCTGGTGGGATGGGCGGTGGTGGTGGCTGTCGCCGGGGTGCCGAGTCGGTGCAGGACCTGGAGCATGCCGAGGGCGGTGGCGTCGCGGGTGGTGGTGGCGCGTAGCTCGGCCACTGTCGCGGCGTCGCTCGCGTGGCCGCGGGCGAACAGGGCGTTCACCAGCCCGGCGCAGGCGATGAGCGACCAGGTTCGGGAGCCCAGCCGGTCGGCGGAGTCGCGAGCCGCTGTGAACCCGGCGATGGCGTCGTCCCAGCGCTCCTGCGCGGCGTCGACCACCGCGAGCCAGTGGTCGACGGGACCGCTGATGTCGCAGCCGAACAGCCCGACCATCCACTCTCCACGATGGGGGGTCAGCGCGGCCCGCGCGTCGTCGCAGCGCAGCGGGTCGCGGGACGCGGCGGCGGCCTGCGCACGCAGTCGTAGCCAGAGCGGCGACACGGGACGCGGGTACCGGATGTTGGCGGCCTCGATGCCGACGGTCAGCCGGATCGTCGTCGCACCGTCGCCACGCTCAGCGGCAGTGATCGCCCGCAGCAACTCCTGATAGGGGTAGTCGATCGGCGCCAGCTCATCGAGCAGGGTCTCGGCCTCGGCGAACCGACCCTGGAGCACCAGCCGGGACCAGCGCAGGTGATGGCCCATGAACCCGAACTGGGCATGGCCCGGATCGGAGAGGTTGGTGAGAAAGACGAACCGCTCGTCGGCCTCCGCGAAGTCACCCCGGAAGGCCGCGATGATCCCGCTGTCGACGACCGCCGAAATCTGGTGTCGGGTGAGGTCGCCGTGCCGGTCCGCGTTGACGAAGGCGGTGAACTCCTCGACGAAGCCGCGGTTGCCCAACTCCAGCAGTGCCACCCAACGCAGCGAGGTGGCCCACAGCTCCGTCTCCCGGTCGCCCGAGCGGCGGGCCACGTCCCGAATTTCGGCGGTGAGCGCCGCCCGGGCCGCGGCAGTGCCCAGACCCCAGGTGGTGTCATGGCGGGCCCACAGGCTGAAGGTGAGCGCCTCGTCGTCCTGCCCTCGACGAGCGATCGTCTCGGTCGCGGTGATCAGGTCGGCGACCAGCGCGCCCACCGGCGCGGTGGCGTCCGGCTCGCCGATCAGCCGTCGGTACGCCTCCCGCACCAGCTCCGCCCTCTCGACCGAGTGGATGGTCTCCACCTGGCGGGCGCGGTTGACGATGAGGGCGACGCGAGCCAGCAACACCGGGTCGTCGAGGGTGCGGGCCAGCGCCCCGGCCTCGGTGAGCAGTGTTGCGGCCTCGTCACGACCGGCGTGGTGATATTGGGCCTCACCGAACTCGATGAGCATCCGCACCCGTTGCGCCCGGTCGTCGACGACCTCCAGCGCCCGGCGGAAGTGCACCGCACCCTCGTCGGCGGCCAGCCGGCCGAACGCGTCCCGCCCGGCGGCGACCAGCAGCGTGGCCACCCGGGCCCGTTCAAGTGCGGGGCCGGCGAGGTAGGCGTGCCGGGCGAGGTCGGCCGGGATCAGCCGGTCGGTGAGCTCCCGCAGATCATCGACCGCTCGCACGACCGCGCCGTGCCGGGTCTGCCGATCCTCGTCGGTGAGCCCGTCATAGAGCGTCTCCCGCACCAGGTCGTGAGCGAAGGCGAACCGGCCGCCGCCCCGGGCGACCACCAGCCGGGCGGTCACCGCACGATCGAGCAGCCTGTCGACCTGCGCTGTCGGGGTCGCCGAGCTGGCTGCCAGAACCTGCCGGTGGAACTCGCGGCCCAGCACGGCGGCGACGGTGAGCGCCTCGACCACCGCCCCCGGCAACTGGGCCAGCCGACGCCGCACCGCCTCCCGTACGCCAGGTGGGATCGTCCCCGCCCCACCGTCCGCGCGCCACAGCCGGGCGGTCTCCTCGACAAAAAACGGATTCCCGCCGGTACGGCCGTGCACCCGATCGACCAGGTCGGCGTCGGGCTCCCGCCCGGCGGTACGCGTGATCAGAGCAGCCACCTCGTCGCGGGCCAGGCCGCTGAGGGTGATCGTGGTGGCCTTGGCGACCAGCGGCATCAGCAGTGGGCGCAACGGATGGTCGCCCGATTCGACCTCGGCGTCGCGGTAGGTGCCGATCAGCAGCAGCCGTTCGAACCAGGTGTGCTGGGCGGCGAACTCCAGCAACCGCAGCGATGCCGGGTCGGCCCAGTGCAGATCATCGAGGACGACCACTACCGGTCGGTGCTGGGAGACTGCGACCAGCGCGGCGGTCACCGCGTCGTACAGGGCGAACGCCTCACGGTCCGCCATCTCCCCGCCCGTGTCGATACCGGCCCAGCTGGCGGTGCGGCCGGCCTGGTCGGCTTCGGCGCCGGTCTCGCCGAGCAGAGCCGCGAGGGCCGGCTCGGCGGACTGCCGCGCCGCCGCCCAGTCGTCGGCGGAGCGCCGCAGGCCGCGCAGCACCTGCACCCACGGCCAGTAGCCGGGAGCGCTGCCGGAATCCCAGCAGGCTGCGCCGAGCACCAGCGCGCCGCGCTGCCGAGCCTCCCGGGCAGCCGCCGTGACAAGGGTGGTCTTGCCGATGCCCGGCTCGCCGGTGACGAGGGCGAGGCCGCCGTGGCTGGTGGCGGCCCGGTCCAGCTCGGCGCGCAGCAGGGCCGCGGGATGATCCCGCCCGATGATGGCGTCGCCGAGGTGCGCGTCCATGGTTTCCAGACGGTACTGGAACCGTCCGACACCGGTCGCCCACTTATTTACTCAGGGTGACGCCGCCGCTGGGGGCGCTGGTGTCCCCCAGGCCCTTTGGAGCTGATGCCGTAAACGATTCGCCGTTGCCACCACTCCCCATCACTCCCTAACATCATCGGTTAAGGTAGGTTAGGGAGCGATGAAGGAAGACATGTACTCGGTGGAGCAGGTCGCCGACCGACTCGGGCTGCACGTGCGGACAGTGCGCGGTTACATCCGGTCCGGTCGGCTGAGGGCGGTGCGGATCGGCAAGCAGTACCGGATCGCCGCCACCGACCTCGATGCGCTCACCGGGCAGACGTCGCCCGCTGTGGCCCCCGGGCCGGCCGAGGTGTCGAGCATCGTGCAGATCGACGGCGTCGACCGGGCTTCCGCCGACCGACTCGGCACGCTCGTGCTCGCCAGCGCCAACACCGGCCATGACCAGGCCAATCCACTGCGGGTGCAGACCGTGCACGACGAGGCGCGACGCCGCTTGAAGATCATCATTCTGGGTGACCCCGCCGCCACCGCCGAGCTGCTGCACCTGCTCGACGCCGTCCTCAACGCCGACAACGGCCTGATCGACCGGGAGGTCCACGATGCCTGACCAGATCCAGGAGCGCGCCGGGGTGCAGGTGCTCGTCTGCGACCCGGCCGGCCCGCCGGTCGCCACCGAGCAGGACGCGCTGGACCTGATCGGAGCGGCCTTCGTCGGCGCCCAGGTGGTGGCCGTGCCCGCCAACCGACTCGACGAGCGCTTCTTCTCGCTGGGCACCCGCTTCGCCGGTGACGTGATGCAGAAGTTCGTCAACTACCGGCTACGCCTGGTCGTCGTCGGCGACATCTCCGCACAGCTCGCGGAGAGTTCGGCGCTGCGTGCCCTGGTGCACGAGTCGAACCAGGGCGGGCACGTCTGGTTCGTCCCCGACCTCGACGCGCTCGACGACCGTCTCCGCGCCGCGGCGTAGCCGCTGTCAGCGTTCACGTAATTCCCCCGGCGGCTGCGAGCGGATGGCGAGGCGTCCGGGATCGGCGCCGGCTCGATGCTGACGGCAGCGCGCCGGCGCGCGATATCGGCGGGGCGTCGGCGATGCTGTGGGCGTGGAGTACGTGTCCAGAGTGTCGCGACCGCCGCTGGACGGGCTGATCGACGACCTCTACTACCTGGAGGGTGCGCCGCCGTACGCCCGACTGACGCTGCCGGCAAGTCCGGCGGCGTTGCTCATCGTCAACCTCGGGGCGCCGTTCCGCATCCGCGCCGGCACCGACATCGAGACGGCCGAGTACGCCGACGGCTGCGTGGTCACCACGCCCACCCGCGCGTTCGAGTTCGGCTACCCACGCCCGACGCGGTCCGTCGGCGTGCACTTCAAACCGTGGGGGCTGGCGCCGTTCCTGCCGATGCCCGCGGCCGAGCTGTGTGACCGGCCGGTGACGGTAGAGCAGGTCTGGGGCCGGCCCGCCGTTGCTGAGTTGCGAGACCGGCTGGCCACGGCGGACGGACCGCACGAGATGCTGACGCTGCTCGAGGAGGAGCTGATGCGACGGCTGTGCGAGACCGCCGGCCTGGGGCTGGTCCGCCACACGAGCAGGGTCATCGCGGCGACCAGCGGGGCGGTGGCGATCGGCGACCTGAGCGTGGCAACCGGTGTCAGCAGCACTCATCTGACACAGCGGTTCAAGGAACTCATCGGCGTCACGCCGAAGCGCCTGGCCCGCGCCTACCGCTTCACCGCCACCGTGTTCGCGATCAACCCCGCCGAACCGATCGACTGGGCCGACCTCGCCGGTGGCGCAGGCTACTTCGACCAGGCCCACTTCGGCCACGAGTTCCGGGCGTTCACCGGGCTCACCCCGACCCGGTACGTCGAAGTCCGGCGGCGGTTCCTGCGCGAACATCCCGGCCACGTGCTGGACAGTTGGCCACTGCCGGCGGATTGATTTCTTACAAGAGCGGCAGCTCACGGCACGCTAATTTGGGGGCAACCCAAAGCAGAGGAGAGCCCCGTGGGCAAGGTGGTCATGTACAGCTCGGTGTCGACGGACGGCTTCGTCGCGGACGAGAATGACCAGCCTGGACCGCTGTTCGACTGGTTGTCCAGCGGTGACGTCCCGTTGGACCCCAGCGGCGCGCTGAAGGTGTCGCAGACGTCCTACGACTACACCCGCCCGTACTGGGACCAGATCGGGGTGACAGTCGTCGGCCGCCACGTCTTCGACATGACGGACGGCTGGGACGGAAAGCCGCCGGGCGGGATCGACCACGTGGTCGTCGTGACGCACCGGCCGGAGCCCGAGGGCTGGGACCCCACGGCGCCGTTTCACTTCGTCGACGGCGTCGAGGCAGCCGTGGCCAAAGCGCAGGAGCTTGCGGGTGACCGCATAGTCGAGGTCGCCGCTGGCGACGTCGGTGGCCAGGTTCTTGCCGCGGGCCTGATCGACGAGGTACGCATGGACGTCGTACCCGTCGTGTTCGGGTCCGGCAAGCGCTACTTCGGGTCGGTCGACGCGCAGCACCTGCTGGAGGACCCTGACGTGGTGATTCAGGGCAACCGGGTGCTTCACCTGCGCTATCAGGTGCGCCGTTGACCGATCTGAGCGTCCCCACCGCCTCACCAGTCGTTCGCAACCGCCGTCGTCACCGCCTCCGGCTCGATCCCCCTTGCCTGGGCCTGCGCGCCTGCCCACCGCAGATAGGCCAGCCACTCCTCGGATGACCACCCGTTGCGGCGACTGACGCCGACCTCCACCGGAAGGTGGCTGGCCACGACACGGTCGAGGATCAACGGCTGCACACCGCCCACGCCGCGCCGGTAACCGACGAAGTAGAGGACCTTCGTGAACAAACCCGGCCCCAACCACGGCAGGCGCGCATGGTCGGGGTCGGACAATCGGCGGTACGCCGTGCGCAACGCATCCTCGTCCGGCGCTGGCTCGGACATCGCCTCCAGCGCGTACGCCAGGCGCTTGCCATCCGGGTCGGCCGCGAGCGACTTGGCGGTGCGCCACGGGCCGTACCCGATGGGGCCGTAACCCCAGACCAGCACGGCGGTCAACAGTTGCCGCGCGGTCGCGGAACCGGCCCGGTACGCGTCGGTCACCGCGAAGACGTCGCGCCGCCAGATCTCGCCGTTCGCCGGAAGGCTGTCGGGCCACGCGTCCGATGGCAGCCCCGCCCGCCACCGGTCGATGTTCACGATGACCGGGGCTTCCTCCCCCGGTAACACCCCACCCTCGACTGCCTGCATGGTTGCCCCCTCGGAATCGCGCCGTCTGTCCGGACGCTACGGCCGAGGCGCTTCCACCCACCGCCCGCTGACGTCATATCGCGGTATCGAAGGGGAACGCGCCACCAGTCAGGTTGATAGCCGCCGTCATGGAAGCCTGGCGCCGAGACTTCATAACGGATGCCCGTGCCGTCGAACTCCTGCATGGCCAGATCAGCCTGGGCGACCTACCGACACGCGGCGAAACAGATTTGGCACCGTGACCGCCACAGCCCCGGTCTACGAGCCTTTGCTCGTATTCGACGCCACCGTGCTGCACCATTTCGCGCTCGCCGACCGGCTCGACGTTCTGGCCGACCTGATGGCAGGACTACGCGTGGCAGCCGATCCGTACGCGTACCCGGCCAGGCGCGACTGTCGATTGAGGCGACCCTCCCGGCCCGGGCCCGCGGTCTTGGCGATGGCTGACGTCAGTCGGTGCGGGCGGCCGGTGGATGGCTGCTCAGCAACTCCGCGAGGGTCGCCATCGCGGCTTGGAAGTCGACGCGGTCGGCCGCGTGGAATCGCCGGAAGAACCAGTCGGGCACGCGGGCCTGGCCCTGCCTGCTCCGGAAGATCAGATCCTGGGTCTGCCGGGCGAGAGTGAGCAGCGCCGAGTCGGCGGTGGGGTCGCCGTGCCGGACGGCGGCGGTGACCTGGGTCTGCAGGATCCCGAGAGCGCGGTCCCGTTCGGCGGCGACGTCGCGTTGGCCGCGGTAGATCTCGACGCCCAGCAGGAGAGTGCCGAGTGACGGGACGAACCACTGCGTGAGCAGGTCGGACACGGTCAGGTCGGCGGTGACGGCGACGACGACTCCGAGCGCCGCCCAGAGCGCCACCCCCGCGAGCACGGTGTACGCGTAGCGCCGGCGGACTCTGGCGCCCCACCCGAGGTTCTGCTGCTGACAGGCGAGCACGTCGTACGGGCGGGGCAGCGGCGGCACCTCGTAGTAGTCGTGGAGGTACCGCTCGTCGCCCCGGTAGGCACGGTCGAGTCGGCTGACCTCTTCGGGGGCGAGAGGCTCGCCGGCCGCGACCGCGTTCCAGGGCAGCCCGAAGAGCCGTACGTCGAACATCTCCTGAAGGGTGGCGGCGCGGCGGATGTGCCCGGCGGACCACGAGGCGAGCCCTATCGCGTTGACCACAGCCCAGAGGGCACCGGCCGCGGTGACGCCGATGGCCGACGCGCGGGTGAGGGCGATCGCCGCCCCGGCGACACCGATGGCGATGGACAGCGCCATCCGGAGGTTGTCGAGCCGCTGCGCCCGGCGGTGGCAGACCGACATGGCGTGCAGCAGCGCCATCATCTCGGGCCGGCGCTGGCGCTGGAGCAGGGAATCCGTGCGCTCTGTCACATAACCCTCCCTTTCCGTGACGATCCTATATCCACCTTTCTGGATGTCACGGATTGCATTCCGGAGAAAGCAGAAAGTAATCGGTTATTACTTTTGGGTAGATGCAGGAGTGGCTGCGAATTAATACCGCGTTCGTCCGAAACTTGGGGTACTTTGACCACTGCGCCTACCCGCGCATCCCTCACTCGGACGTGCCACCCCCGCGCGTCCGCGTCCACTTTCACCACTACGTGGAAGGTCCAACGACGGACATGGGCGATGGTCTCGTTGACGACTTCAATTCGTACATAGAGGATGCGCCGGTTTCAGCCGCGCTGCGGGAGTGGGCGGCCGGGCTCGGCGCCACCGTCCGCCCTCCGTGCCAACCCAGCCGACGCCGTGGGCACAGCGGCGCCGAACTGATCCCGGTCATCGTGGCGCGGCGTGACGGTCGGGACGCCGAGCATCTGTACGTCAAGGTGCTGCCGACCGGGCAGGCCGCCGAGGAGACAGCCAGGCACATGGAGGCGGTCGACGTCGACGCCGGCTTCGCCGAGCGCCATCTGGTCCGCCAGCCTTACCCGCGACACCCCGTCGGTGACGGTCGGTATCTGATGTTCCAGGATATCGCGCGCGGCGCGGAGCAGGTCCTCCCGCTCTGCGAGGTACGCGACGACCAGCGCAAGGACGCCTACCGAACGCTGCTCGACGGGGTGTGGAACGGGTGGTACCGCAAGGGACGGCGGATCAGCCGGACGACCGTTGGCGAGTTCGTGCGACGCGAACTGACCGACGCCAGGGCTCAGGACGAGGTGAACGCGTTCGCAACGTCCCTCGGCCTCGGCGACACCGGTGCCGACTGGCTGCACGACGCCGCAACCGGCGCGGTGCTGCCGAACCCGCTCCGGTTCGCCGAGGCCGGCTCGATATGGCACGACGGCCGGCTCGACCAACTCTGCGGGGCGTCGCACGGCGACCTGCAGGGGCGCAACGCGCTCTACCCGCTCTCCCGACCGGGCTTGGTGGACGTCAAGAAATTCTGCCTGGTGGACTTGGATCGGTTCGCCGTCGACGCGCCGCTCACCCGGGACCTGACCACTCTGCTCCTGGATGCCGTGCTCCCCGAGTTGGCGGATCACCTCGGCGCCATTCCGGCCGACGCACTGCGCACACTGCTGATCACCCCGACCCTGCGAGCCTCGGGCCGATTGCCCGCCCTGTCGGTCAAGGTGATCAAAGCCAGCTATGCGGTCGGGCTGGCGGTCGCCAAGGATGGCAACTGGGGGATGACCTGGCGGGGCCAGTACCTGCTCTCCCTGGTGAGCCAGGCATTGATCTGCTGCACCTACGAGGATGCCGGCCCCGCCGGGCGAGTCTGGTACTTCCGGCTGGCAGCCTACGCGGCCCAGGCGTACCAGCAGGAGTTCCAGAGCGACATCGTTCCGCCTACCTCAGCCAGTCTGCCCCTCGTGCCGTTCGCCGGAGTGGACCCTCAGCCCACGTTCCCGGGCAACGACCGGTCGGCCCGGTTCGACGCGGTGGGACCACAGCCGAGCCAGCAGAACCGCGGCGCGCGACTGGACTGGACGCACCCCGACCAGACGCGGCGTCAACCCGACCCGGAGGCGCCGATGCGGCCCTGGTGGGCGGTGGAGATGCCGCAGCGGCAGCCCTCTGGAGGGTGGCACGGCACACCCCAACTGGGGGCAGCCCCACCCGTTGCCCGTCGAGGCGACGAGGAAAGCCCGCTAGGCTTTCTGGGCGGTACGGCGGCGACTGGGAACGCCTCCGCAGGCAACCGACCGGCTGCTGGGACCGGGAACGCGCCAACCGGCAACCGGCCAGGCACCGCAACCGGGAACGCGGCCGGCGTCACCCGCGCCGGCGTTCCGGGACGTCCCACGACCCGGAACGGCGAGCGACACGCGAACCGGCCGGCCCCACGACACGCCGTCTCGGCCCAGACGAACGGAATTCCGCGCCCCCGCCGACCCTTCGACCAGGACGTAACGGCGACCCCGGCAGCAGTCGTCCGCCGGCTGCCACCGAAGCTACGGACCGTCCTGGCTATCCTGCTCGGCAGCGGGGTGTCCCTGGCACCGCTGGTGGTCAGCGCCACCACGGTCCGGGGCCGTGGTGAGGCCCGGGTCACGCCGACCAGCGAGTCTCCGCCCGGCAATCTGCCGTCGCCAGGCAGCACCTCGGCATACGCCGGCAGGGCCGGGCGTCTCGCGGACCTCGCGGGGTTCGTTGGGGGCATAGCGCCGACAGCCGCCGACGGGTCGTACACCGTCTGCTGTCTGCGGGGCTGGGCCCCGGCGGACCTCGCGCCCGGGATCAACCACGACAGCTACCGGGACGAACAACTGTGGTGGGACTCCGCGCTGTCCGGCCGCCGGATCGTCACGCCGACCATCGACGGTCGCCGGTCCCGCGCACCCGCGCCGGTCACCTACCGCCGGGGCGACCTGTCCGAGATCCCGCCTGTGCCGTCGGTAGACCCACCGGAGCTGCGTAGACAGCTCACCGCGCTGGTGGGCGAGCTTCCGCCGGAGCTACGCAACGCCGCTGGCCTGCTCAAGGTGGTCAGCCGGATCTTCCGCTACCACCTGCTGAGCCCGGGTCAGATCTCGGCGCTGTTGTTCGAGCTGGCGGCGACGCCGGGCATCCAGGACCGGGGCGCGTACCCCGACTGGAACGGCCGGACCGGGCTGGCCTTCAGCGCCGACGATGCTCAGGGCCGCCGCGAGACGGTGCAGTTCGACCCGCGAAACGGCGAGTTGCTCAGCCACGAGACGACTACGGTGGCCGACAATCAGATCCTCGAATACGTGCTCTTCCTGAACAAGGCGCGGACCGACCGGACCACCGGGCCCGGCTGCGCCTGAACGATCGGCAGGCGGGTCAACCGCAGCGACGCTCCACATAGTTGGGCCAGTTCCGGTAGGGGGACGCGTCGCTGCGGACCCGGTTGCCCGCGCCGATGTCGAAGAGCCGGCTGTCGTAGTAGTAGAACGACACCGTCCCGCTGCCCAGGTTGTAGTGCGCCGACTCGACCCGGAACTGCCACTGCCAGGTGGCGAGGCTCTGCCGGCCGCAGTCGGCGAGCCGGCCCCGGGGATAGCCGTAGTTGGGCCACTCGTAGAAGCAGAACCAGCCCGAGGGGCAGTCGGCGGCGGCGAGCGTCCCGATCGGCCGCCGCAGGGAGACGACGAAAGCTCCACCGTCGTAGCTGATCTCGTTGTCGTTGATCGCCTTTCCACCCGGATGGGCGGCCAGATAAGCGGCCATTTCCTGGCCGCTGTCCACGGTGACGCCCGCGGGGCCGGGCGTCGGGGAAACAGTCAGATGCCAGGCGAGTACGGCGGCAAGCGCCGCACGAACAGGGCGTGGAATGACCATTCGACACCTCGCGATGGTGGCGCGCAGGGACGGACGGGCGACAGCTCCCGCCAGGTCAGCGGAGCTGCGCAACGCGGAGAATTAATGCGGTACGCCGCCGGATCAGCGTATGGAACACGCGTGATTGATCGCCAGGTGTAATCGGTGCAGCATTCTGACAATGCGCTATTTGGACACCACTGGGTGCTTTACGTATCGCCGCACAGCGCAACGACGGAAGTTGCATTCGGCAGCTCCGCGACTCGGCGGGATGCGCATCGGCATCAATGCACGACCGCTATGGCTCGGCCAGGCATGCTGCCGCGTCATCACCGCCGTCGTCCTCGCCGCGTTGGAAAGCCTCCCCCGGGCACCGGCATCACCCGGCCGGCCTTGTGCTGACGAGCGTGATGCGTGTGAGTCATTCTGACAACTCACCGGCATCAACCAGTTCGGGGAAGCTCTCCGTGCCGACCCTGCTCCTGCCGGATCCTGGCCTGGTGGGTCTGCCAGGCGTGCAATGCGTCTTTGATGCGGTGGTTCTCGGCCTCAACGAGGTCGAGTTGGCGACCCTGTTCGTCCAGCTCGTGGGCGAGGCGGTGCAGCAGCGCGTGGACGTGCTCGGGTTCGTAGCCGCGGCGACCGAGCCGGGTGCGGGGCAGGTCGAGAGCGGCGATCCGGTCGGAGGTGAGCCGACCGGTCAGGGTATGCCGACTGCGGTAGACGCCCATCACTGCGATACGGGCAGGTGGACGCGGGCGGCCGGGATGCCGAGGGCGCGCAGTCGTGGTCGGGCGCCCGCCAGCATCGCGGGCGGCCCGCAGACGTAGACCTCCTGGTCGGCACGGTGGAAGTCGAGCGCGATGGTGAGGGCGTCGCCCTGTTCGGCCGGCTCGGCGCTGGGATCGTGCGAGAACGCCGGTACGACGGTCAGCCAGTCGTGGGCGCGTTGCAGCTTGTCGAGGGTGATCGCGTCGTACAGGTCGGTGAAGGTGCGCGCCCCGACGACCAGCGTCACCCGCCGACCGTCGGGTGCGGCGGCGACCTGTTCGACCAGGGCGCGCAGCGGCGCCAGGCCGGTGCCGCCGGCGACGAGCAGCAGATCACCGCCATGCAGGCCCAGCCCGGTGTTGGCGGGTGGGCCGAGCCAGATCAGCTCGCCGGGGCGTACCTCATGGGTCAGGTGGTGGGAGACGGTGCCGGCGGGTACGGCGCGGACGTGCAGCTCGACGGTGCCGTCGACGCGTGGGGCGTTGGCCGGGCAGAGCCAGCGCCAACGCCCGGGCAGGCGTGGTGTGCAGACCGGAACGGCCTGGCCAGGCTGGTGGGGCAGGCGTCGCCAGGGACGTACCGTCAGGATGGCGATGCCGGGTGATGGCCGTTCGTGGCCGATCACCTGGGCTGGCCACCAGGCCGGACCGTCGCCGACGCGGGCGGCGGCGCGACGCACGGCGTGCGTGGCGCGGTCCACGGCGCGCTCCCCGGCGAAGGCGAGTGGGGCTGTCCATAGTGGATGGGCATGCCGGGCCACCGTCGCGAGCAGCGCGTCCCCGATGGTGAGGGCGTGTGGGAGCAGGTCGTAGCGACGGTACGCGCGGCCGAGCACCACCAGCAGCGCCGCCCGGCCTGCCCGGTCGTCGCTACCGAGCATGAGCTGACCCAGCGTGTGGAAGAGAAGCGGCGCCACCCGTTCGGGAACCAGCCCGGGACTCCGATCCTCCATGGTCCGCCAGAAGTCACCGGCGGCCCGGTCAACAACCGACGTCCACGCGTCGGTGAAGTTCACGCGAGCACCTCGAACGCCCGCCGCACCCGGGCGATCTGGCCATCCGGCAGATCGGCCGCCCACAGCACCCCCGCCAGGTAGTCGACGACTCTCCGATGCTGCGCCTCCGACAACCCCAGACCCCGCCAGCCGTCGCTCGGCATTGCTCCTCCGGCCAGCGCGTTCTCCAGGCCCGCGGTGAGGTGCGCGGCGAGTCGGCCCAGGTCAACCCCGATGAGGTACGGCGACAGCTCCGCGTCCGCCACGACGAGCCGCAGCCACTGGCCGACCGCCTCTCCTGGCGTCATGCCGCCGGCCCCTGGCCGAGCTGACGCTGCGCCTCGCTGAAGCCGGCGGCTTCCATGGTCGCCCACCCCCAACGGGCGAGCCGACACGGAAACGGGACGCGTTCGCTGCGGCACAACTCGCCCTGCGGCCAGCTCTCGGGGACGTGGACGGTGACCGCCCGCAGCGCGATGCACAGATCCTCGTCGGTGACGGGCGTGAGGACCGGAAAGTCGTCGATCAGGGTGGGCATGCCGGCTCCGAGACGTTGACGGATGATGCGGCGCCGGGGCGGGCGGGAGCGGAGCTGCGCCGTTCGGGTCGGCGCAGCCCCGGAGCCAGCACCCGCCCCGGGCCATGCGTCGACCCTCGTGGTTGACCAGGTACGGGGGCATGTCACAGTGATCGTCGAGGGCATGCGCAGTTCGCATGCGGTCCACTACCTACCGTCCCGGTCGGGCAGACTGCGGGCATGACGGAACGCCCGGTGCTGTACCTGGTCGTCTGCGCCGCGGGCCCGGCGGAACACATCCACGAGTTGGTCGATCTGCTGATCACCGACGGATGGCGGGTATGCCTGATCGTCAGCCCCACCGCCGGGCCATGGCTCGATCGGGAGGCCCTGCAAGACAAGACCGGCTATCTCGTACGCGTGGAGTGGCGGATGCCCGGCGACCCCGAGCCACACCCGCCGGCCGACGCGGTGCTGGCCGCACCGGTCACGTTCAACACGATGGCGAAGTGGGCGCTGGGCATCAACGACACGTTGGCGCTCGGCATCCTCAACGAATCGCTGGGGGCGGGTCTACCGATCCTTGCCGTCCCGCATGTCAAGGCGGAGTTGGCCGCGCATCCGGCGTACGCCGGTCACCTGGCGGTGCTGCGCGCTGCCGGCGTGCACGTCGCTGACGGGAAGGTGCTCGACCTGGCACACGGGCCGGTTCGGTGGACCGTGGTCATCGAGGCGCTGCGCTCAATACGTCAGCCCTGAGCAGACGCCCCTCTGTCTGCGCGATCCGGCGAGCCTCGGATATGCGTCGCGCGTATACCGAACCTCTACACACCGTGTTCAATGGACAGGCTTGATGAGGCGAGACGGATGGAGCCGCCGGTGACCCCTGCGGACTGCCCCCGGTGCGGCGGACGACTGGCCCGGGACAACGACAGCGGACGGTGTACGCCGTGCCAGGCCGCCGAACGCGACCGGTTGAGCGCGCCACCGGTGGTGCCGGCGAGTTTCTGGAACCACGAGCCGGTCCGGCGGGCGCTGGCAGAGCGGCATCTGGGGCGGGTGATCCGGGCCTACCGCTGCCATCCGTACCACGGGCGGGTCGCCTTGCCGCAGACCGTGGTGGCTGGCTGGCTGGGGATCACGCAGGCACAGTTGAGTCGGGTAGAGAACGGGCCTCCGCTGGTGCACCTGGACCGGCTGTCGCACTGGGCGCAGGTGCTCCACATCCCCGAGGCACACCTGTGGTTCGCGCTCCCTGGTCGAACTCACCGAGCGAGCGAGAACGGTCAAGCCGCCAGCACCTCAGTCGCGCCTCGCAGTGGCGGACCCGACGAAGGTAGGCGGACGCTGCTGGCCGGCATCGCCGCGGTGGCCGCAGGCGCTGGGCTGCTCGGAAGCACCGAGATCGTTCAACCCCGACGCGTCGGCGCTGCCGATGTCGCTCGACTGAACGCGGTCCTGGAGCTTTACCGTTCCGTCGACTACGAATGCGGCGGCGGCCTGTTGTACCGGGAAGTCGCCCGATTCGCTGAGTCGGTATACCGGATGCTCGACTGGTCGCACCCGGCCGGGCTCACCCCGCGCCTCGTCGCGGCGGTGGCGGCAGCTCGGCATCTGGCGGGGTGGACCGCTCTCGATGCAGGCCGGCATGCTGACGCGCAGCGGCACTTCGTGGCGGGCGAGCGGGCCGCGCTGACGGCAGGGGACGTGCCGCTGGCTGCGATGATCCGGTACTCACAGGCCAAGCAGCTTCAACACCTCCGGCACAACCGGGACGCGCTCGCAACGCTGCAACTCGCTCATGCGCAGCTCGGGCCGCACGCAACCCCGGCAGTCGAGGCCCTGCTCTTTGGCGCGGAAGCCGCCTCGATTGCCGCGCTCGGGGATCACCAGAACGCAGTAACCACTCTCGGCAAGGCCAGCGACGCGTTCGAGCGCATCCAGAACGAGCGTGAGCCGGATTGGATGGGCTTCTACGACCAGGGCGAACTGTTCGCTCAGTACGGCCGTGTCTACCGAGACAGGGCGCGGCGAGATAGCGGACAGGCATCCGAAGCGGTGAGGTGGGTTGAGGATGCGATCGCCGCATTCGGTCCGGCGAACGTGCGAAGCACAGTGCTGAACGAGGTTGGCCTGTGCAGCGCGTTGTTCCTCGCCGACGAGCCCGAGCAAGCGCTCGCGGTCGGCGCCAGGGTGGTGAAGAAGTCGCAGGCGATGAGCTCCAAGCGGGTGATCGATCGGGTCGTCAATCTGCGTCGCGACCTCGCGCGGCATCGGGCGCTGCCCGAGGTGGCCGAGTTCGATCGTGTGCTAACCGCTCGGGCTGCGACAGCAGCATGAGCGGGCGGTTCTCTAAGGAGGCTATGACGGCGGCAATGCAGGACATCGCCGCCGCGCTAGACCTGTCCCCTGAGGGCGCCCAGTTGCTGCAGTTGACCAACAACGCCGTCTTCGCGCTGCCCAGGGCAGGAATCGTCATCCGGACTGCGCGGACCCATCAACTCCGGGGCAGGGTGACGAAGGTTGTCCAGCTCGGTCGGTGGTTCGCTGAGATCGATGCGCCGACGATCCGCCTAGCGCGGGGCGTTAAGCAGCCAATCGAGTTCGGGGACCTGGTCGCTTCGGTGTGGCAATACGTCCCGCCGTGTCCGTCTGCTCTGACGGTCGAAGACCTCGGCGCGGTGCTGCGCGAATTTCATGCTCTGGGTGTGCCCCCGTTTCCGCTACCCACTTGGGATCCGATTGGCGACGCCAGGCTACGGCTGGCCGACGCGGACGGACTCAGCAACCCCGACCGGAACTTCCTAGTCGACTGGTGTGACCGTCTGGAGCCAGAAGTCGCGGCCTTGAACGAGCACGGAACGCGGACGCTCATCCACGGCGACGCCCACGTCGGTAACCTCCTCCGGGAGTCGTCGGGGCGGACCGTGATGTGTGACTTCGACGCCACATGCGTCGGCCCGTGGCAGGTTGATCTAGCAGCGGTCGCAGTCGGCGAGGCGCGATTTGGAGGCACCGGCAAACATTCTTCTTTGGCCGCCGCCTACGGTTCCAACGTCGTTCAAGATCATTGGTGGGTGCTCTTGCGACACGCACGCGAACTGAAGATGATCGCAGCAGCCACACCCCTCTTGGCAACTTCACCAAAAGTCGCTGACGAATTCAGCAAGCGTCTCCGCACGATCCGAAACGGAGATCATGAGACTCTTTGGACGCCATACGCCAACCTCGCCGAATGACGAGCGTGTCCGAAATCCGACACCGAGAACGCTAGTTAATGCGCACAATAGGACGTACCGATCCGCCGGCTTCACCGACGCGCCCCCGAATCGCTCACCGCCTTACGAGATCGCTGGTTAGGGTGTGCGGGCCGCAGTCGCCGCGAGATTAGGAATGACGTGGGGATCCTCAAGGAGATGCAGCGGGCGCAGGCACGCCAAGCCCGCGTCCAAAGGCAAGCCCAGACCGCCGCTTACCGACACCATCAGCACATTCACCGAGAGGCTGAGCGCGCCAGAAAGGCCGCCGAGCGTGCATCCGCCGCCGATGCGCGGGAACGCAAGCGGCTCTACACGGAGGCCCGCATTGCCGAGGTGGCGGCGAACAACTCGGACTTGCAAGCGCACGTGGATGAGCTTGACGCACTGCTCGTGGCCACTCTCGACGTGGACGACTACATTGACCTTCGGCGCCTTCGTAAGAACGTGAAGCACCCGCCCTTCAAACCCGGGGCCCTCGCCAAACCTTTGCCTCCGCCGGATTGGCGACGTTTCGAACCGTCCGCCCCGTCGCTCATCGGGAAGCTGTTCGGGGGCCAGGCCAAGTTTGAACAACAGCAAGCCCATGCCCGGTACGCCTTCGAGCAGGCGAAGGCGCAACACGTGGCGGCAGAGTCCGACCGACAGCGTCGGCTGGCCGCCGCTCACCAGCGCTATCAGCAGGGCCGCGCGAAGGTCGAGGCCGAAGCCGCAGCGCACAACGCCGAGGTCGACCGCTTCGCCGCCGCGTTAGCTGCCGCGGATCCCGCAGCGGTAGTCGAATACTTCGGGTTGGTGCTGGGCAACTCCGTCTACCCCGACGACTTTCCCCAGCACTACCGCATCGCGTATGTGCCGGAGTCTCACCAACTCGTGGTGGAATACCACCTTCCGACGTTGGAGGTTATCCCAGGTGTGCGGGAGTACCGCTACATTAAGGCGCGCGATGAGATCAGCACCGCTGCGCGCCCAGCAAAGGAGATAAAGGAACGTTACGCGAGCATCGTGGCGCAGACTACGTTGCGGACTATCCACGAGCTTTTCGAATCCGACCGCGCCGGGCTCATCAGCGCGATCGTCTTCAACGGCATCGTTGAAACGACCGACCCGCGCACTGGTGTTGCTATCCGCCCGTGCCTAGTTACACTTCGCACAACTCGCGAGATGTTTACCGCACTAAACCTTCGAAAAGTCGAACCAGCCGCCTGCCTGCAACACCTCAATGCCTCAGTGTCCAAGCGTCCCGATGCGCTCTCGCCAGTTCGGCCGGTGCTGGAGTTTGACATGGTCGACAAGCGCTTCGTTGATGAGGTAGACGTGCTTGCTGACCTCGACCAGCGCCCAAATCTCCTAAGGCTGACGCCCGGCGAGTTCGAGAGTCTAATTCAGAACCTCTTCGCGAAGATGGGGCTCGACACTAAGCAGACGCGCGCATCCCGAGACGGGGGTGTGGACTGTGTCGCCTTCGACCCTCGCCCAATTTTCGGCGGCAAGGTCGTCATTCAGGCAAAGCGTTACCGCAACACCGTCGATGTTTCCGCCGTCCGCGACCTCTACGGCACGCTTCAAAACGAGGGCGCATCCAAGGGGATCTTGGTTACAACGAGCGGATACGGCCCCGCTTCGTACGAGTTCGCGTCCGGTAAACCGCTCGAGCTGATCGACGGCTCGAATTTGCTCTACCTACTCGCGGAACATGGCGACGTGAAGGCACGAATCGACCCGAGCGACCTGGATTGATCGATGCCCGGACCGGCCACTGGGCCAACGCACGCCCGGATCATGCACTTCACGCATGTGGGCAACCTGCCAGCCATCCTCTCCACGGGCCGACTTATCGCCGGGAATGCGGTGGGCGACCGCTTGGCAACAAACGTAGGGGCTCCGGACATCAAGGCCAGTAGACGCCAGCGCGTAGTGACATGCCCGCCGGGCGGATCGGTCGCCAACTACGTACCTTTTTACTTCGCCCCTCGCTCACCGATGATGTACCGGATTGCCCGCGAGCATCAGGACGGAAAGGTTGGTTGCTACCCAGACGGGGACGATCCGCTCGTCTACATGGTCAGTTCCCTCGACCGCGTGCACGAGGCCGGGCTGAGGTGGGTCGCCAGCGACGGCAACTGTGCTGCAAGCTTGACCAGGTTCTCCAGCAATGTAGAGGAGATGGCCGAGCTCGTTGACTGGGCGTTGATGAGGGAGCGCATCTGGAAGAACCTGCCGGAAGACCCCGACCGAGTCCGACGCCGCATGGCGGAGTTGCTGGTCCACCGTGAGTTCCCTCTCGACCTGCTGGCGGGCTACGTCGTAAGGACACCGGCTCGGCAGCAGCAGCTGAGGCGGGTCTTACGGGATGCTGGCATCATCGACGCGTACGTTGATGTCAGGCCCGACTGGTACTACGGATTCCTGCGAGGGGAGGCGCGCACATGATCGTCATCGCTCACGGCAACCTGCTGACCGCCGACGTCGAAGCTCTGGTCAACACCGTCAACACCGTGGGTGTGATGGGCAAGGGGATAGCCCTGCAGTTCAAGCGCGCCTACCCGGCGAACTACGCCGCCTACCGCGCAGCATGCGCCGCCAAAGAGGTCCAACTGGGTCGAATATTCCTATTCGACTCGGCTCTCTTAGGGCCACGCCGCTATGTGATCAACTTTCCAACGAAGGGGCACTGGCGTACCAACTCAAGGGTGTCGGACATCCAGGCAGGCCTCAATGACCTCGTCCGAGTCATCCGTGAGCGTGGAATCTCCTCGGTGGCCATACCGGCGCTCGGTTGCGGCAACGGCGGTCTTGACTGGGACGAAGTCCGGCCGTTGATAGAACGGTCCTTCGCGGCCCTCCCAGACGTTCGGGTGCTGCTGTTTCCACCGGAAGGCGCCCCAGATCCCGCGGACATGCCGGTGGCAACCACCAAACCTCCGCTCACTCCAGGTCGCGCCACCTTGCTGTGCGCTATCGACCGCTACCTGGAGCGTGCACGGGCGCTCGAACCTCGGGACGGGGTGACCGTGCTTGAGATCCAGAAGATTGCCTACTTCCTTCAAATCTTGGGGCAACCGCTCCGACTCAAGTTCACCCGAGGACGATACGGGCCGTACGCGGACAATCTGAACCATGTGCTCGACAGGCTCGAAGGCCACTACCTCATCGGCTTCGGTGATCGCAGCGATAGGGTCGAGGACCTTCAGCCAATCCGACTGACCGCCGGGACGACAGAGGCGCTGTCATCGCGGTTCGAGCCTCTCGTCTCACCAGCGCTGCAGTCGCTGGAGCGGCTGGCTAGCCTCATTGAGGGCTTCGAAGCACCGTACAGCCTCGAACTTCTGGCAACTGTGCACTACGCCGCCGAACTGGATCCAAAGACCAACGATCTCGATGAACTGATCGAGCGGGTGCAGGCCTGGAGCGGCCGCAAGGCGAGGCTGTTCACGCCAGCCCACATCCGGATGGCGTACAACCGATTGCAGTCAGCGGGGCTGCTGCCCTTGCTGACCAACGCATAGTTTGCGAAGCCCCGGGTTAATTTCCGACAGCGTGGCGGAGGGCAGCGCCGCTTCGGAAAGAGTTACCGTGCCTGCGTGACGGATCTTGAGCGGGGCGTCTACGAGCACCTGATCACCCGTGAGCTGGCCGACCGGCTCCAACACGTCGACCCCGACCAGATCCAGCGCCACAAACTCGACCCCGCCGACGCCCACCACACCCTCGCCCGCCACATCGCCGCCCTGGCTGCCCGCGCCCTGCAAGCCATCCCGAGCGGTGACGACAAGCTCCACCACCAGGTCGAGATGGCGAATCGCATCGCCGATGCCATCGCCACCCTGAGCCCAAAGGCAGCAACGGACCAGGATCAGGTAACCGACGCCAAGCACCTGCTCCACGCCATCGCGGCCCCGCCAACCCCTCCCGCGCTACCAGCCTTCCCGCAGCGCCCCACCACTCCACTCTCCACCGGCGCGCTGCTGGTCAACGGCCGTCACCAGCCCCGCATCGGCCACGAGGTCAACCACGAGATGGCGTCGGCCGAGAGCGTCGACCTGCTCTGCGCGTTCATCAAGTGGTACGGCCTGCGCATCGTCGAGCCAGCCCTCCGCGAGCTGATCGCCCGTGGCGGCCGAGTCCGCGTCATCACCACGACCTACCTCGGTGCCACCGATCAACGAGCGCTGGATCGGCTCGCCGAGCTGGGCGCTGAGGTCAAGGTTTCGTACGAAACGAGGACCACCCGCCTGCACGCCAAGGCATGGCTGTTCCGCCGCTCCAACGGCACCAGCACCGCGTACGTCGGCTCGTCGAACCTGTCGAAGACCGCGCTCGTGGACGGCGTGGAGTGGAACGTCCGCATCTCGAACATGGAGCAGCCGCACGTCATCGACACTTTCACGGCGACGTTCGAGGACTACTGGAACGATCCGGCGTTCGAGGCGTACGACGCGGCCAGGGATGCCGAGCGGCTGCGGCACGCGTTGAGCGGGGAGCGCCGCGACGACGCACCCACCGAAATTTCAAACCTGGACGTGCGCCCGTACCCGTACCAGGCGGAGATCCTTGCTGACCTGGACGCCGAGCGGCTGGTGCACGGGCGCTGGCGCAACCTGGTGGTGATGGCGACCGGCACCGGCAAGACCGTCGTCGCTGCCCTCGATTACCGCCGGCTACACAAGGCGGGCCGAGCAGATTCGCTGCTCTTCGTCGCTCATCAGGAGCAAATCCTGCGGCAGAGCCTGTCGACGTTCCGGCAGGTGATGGGGGACGGCAGTTTCGGCGAGACGCTTGTCGCGGGCGAGAAGCCGAACGGCTGGAAGCACGTCTTCGCCTCCATCCAGTCGCTGCACCGCCGCGAGGTCGACCCCGAGGCGTACGACATGGTGATCGTGGACGAGTTCCACCACGCGGAGGCGCCGACGTACGCGCGGCTGTTGGAGCGGCTGCGTCCCCGCGTACTCCTGGGACTGACCGCGACCCCCGACCGGGCGGACGGCGGCGACGTGCGCCGGTGGTTCGACGGCCGCGCGGCCGTTGAGCTGCATCTGTGGGACGCGTTGGAGCGGCAGTTGCTGGCGCCGTTCCAGTATTTCGGCCTGCACGACGACGTGGACCTGTCGCAGGTGACCTGGAAGCGCGGGCAGGGCTACGACCCGACGCAGTTGGACACCATCTACACCGGCAACGATGCTCGGGCGTTGTTGGTACTGCGCGCGGTCCGCGACAAAGTCGACGTCGGGCGGATGCGAGCGCTTGGCTTCTGCGTGAGCATCGGGCACGCCGAGTTCATGGCCGCCTGGTTCAGGAAGCACGGTGTGGAGGCGGCGGCAGTGACCTCACGGGCGGGCACCGACCGTGCCGGGCTGCTGCGGGACTTCAAGGCCGGCAGGCTGCGGGTGCTCTTCACAGTGGACCTGTTCAACGAGGGTGTCGACCTGCCGATGGTCGACACGATCCTGATGCTGCGGCCCACCGAGAGCGCCACGATCTTCCTGCAACAGCTCGGCCGTGGCCTGCGCCTGGACGACGACAAGCCGTGCCTGACCGTGCTCGACTTCATCGGCGGGCAGCACGCCAACTTCCGCTTCGACCTGCGGTGGCGAGCCCTGACCCGGGTGAGCCGGCGGGCCATCAGACAGGCGGTCCAGGACGATTTCCCGAGCCTGCCCAGCGGCTGCCACATCGAGTTGGACCGGGTCGCCAAGGATCTGGTACTCGCCAACCTGAAGAATGCGCTGCCCACCTCGAAGGCCGGCCTGGTCGCTGAGCTGCGTCAGCTCGGCGATGTCAACCTGGCGACGTTCCTGCGGGAGACCGGCCTGGAGATCGAAGACGTGTACCGGTCCGCCAGGCTTGGCGGCTGGACCGGACTACGCCGACTCGCCGGCATCGAGACGTCCGCGCCCGGTCCGGACGACCGGGACCTGGGCCGGGCTATCGGCCGCATGCTGCACACCGACGACCCCGACCGGCTTGAGCTGCTGACCTGCGTCGCGGCCGGACCGCCCGCGCCAGGTCAGCAGGTGTACGCGGGAAACAGCCGCCTACTGGACATGCTGCACTTCAGCCTCTGGGGAGCGACTGCGCCTCTGGCGACACGGGACGAGCGGCTGGCGCGGCTGTGGAAGGAGCCGGCCCGCTGCGCCGAGCTGCGGCAGGTCGCCGACGTGCTGCGGGACCGCATCCACAGGGTCACATCGAGCGCCGTCCCGGGTCAGGTGCCGCTGCGGGTGCACGCCCGCTACAGCCGCAACGAGGCCTGTGCTGCCTTCGGGATGACCAACCCGGGCTCACTGCGCGAGGGGGTGAAGTGGCTGCCCGACGCGCAGGCCGATCTGTTCTTCGTCACCCTCGTCAAGTCGGAGGCTCACTACTCCCCCACCACCATGTACGCCGACCGGGCCATCACCGACACGCTGTTCCAGTGGGAGTCGCAGAGCACCACCTCGTCGGCCTCTGCGACGGGACAGCGCTACACCTCGGACGGCTCGACAGTGCACCTCTTCGTGCGGGAAACCCGGATCGCCGAGGGCGACCTGGGCGCGCCGCCGTACCTGTACGCCGGAACCATGACGTACGAGTCGCACACCGGCGACCGACCGATGCGCATCCTGTGGCGGCTCTGCCATGCCCTCCCCGCCGACGTGTACGCCACCGCTCGGACGATCGCCGCCTAAGTACTGCACCTGAACTGGGGCAGAGCGTCCAGCCGAATCTCAGATGATCCTCAAGAAATCCCAGGTTACGGCCGCTGGGGGCACGGCTGGTGTGTGCTGTCACCACTGCGTCATCCCCTCTGTACTGGAGTTTCTATGAAAGACAGACGGAAATCGATCTTCTCCGTCTTGGTCGCCACTACCCTCGTGGCGACCATTGCCCCTCCGGCCAACGCGTCCGCGACAAGCACCGGCGAGGAGCGCTTCCAGCCGAGCGTCACCTACGACCTGTCCCTAACCGACGCCGAGCGCGACGCCATCCACGCCGAGGTCGAGGCGTTGGCGGGACGCGTCAGCAACGCCCGGGCGGGAGACGGCACCTACAGCCCGCTCACTCTGGTCGGAGCGATGCTGGACGGTTCGAGCTACGACTCCATCTCCCGTGGTGGCACGGCTGCTACGGCGTACCCCTTCCCGGTCAGCAACACCGCAACCAACCAGTACGAGTACGACCGCAAGGTCGCCAAGCTCGCCTGGGTGGTCAAGCTGGCCACCGATTTGGGTTTCCCGGTGGTCGTGCAGCGCCAAGCCGACAAGTACGTCTACGCCGAGATCGGTGACCCGGACGCCCCGGAAATGATCATGGCGTTGAGCCACCTGGACTCGCCGACGTCTTCCGTTTCGGCGGTCCAGCTGGCGCGCTGGCGGGACGCCGACGGCAACCTCGGCACCCCCGGCGCTTACCACTCGCCCTACATCAAGGACGGCTGGGTCTACGGCGCGGGCATCCAGGACGACAGCGGCCCGACGCTGGCGACGCTGCTCGCCGCCAAGGCGCTGCTCGAGGCAGGGCTGCCGCTCGACCGACGCATCCGCATCGTCATGGGAATCTACGAAGACGGCGGTCCCGGTACGCCCACGGCGGCGAACACCGCCGCCTTCCAGTCCATCCCGTACAACTCGAACCCGAGCTTCTACGACAACTGGGCCTACAAGAACCTCAACCGTGAGGAGATGCCGATCGCGGCGTACACCTCCGACTCGCGGTTCCCGGTCATCGTCGGCAACTCCGGCTCGGTGACCCCGGCCGTGTCGATGAGCCTGGCGGCGGACAGCGCCAAGCCCTTCCGGCTGACGGCTGCCACGGCCGGCGTCACACTGCGCGAAGGCGACCCGACGCTCAAGGACATCGCCTACGGCAGCACCACGCAGATCGCCTCGCGGGCCATCTTCACCCTCGACGTGGCGGGCGCCAGCTCCGCCGAGCGCGACCGGTTCGTGTCGGCGGTCACCGCTGCCGCGACCACGAAGGGTTGGCTCCCGGACGTCCCCCGCACCACGCCCAAGGTGCAGACCACGATCACCGGCGACTCGCTCACGCTGGAGATCAACACTGACGTGGCGATGGAGATGCCCACCCCGCAGTACGGCAAGAACGCCGTCGTGTGGGGGATGTTCCTCCTCTCCAAGGGCCTCGGCGAGTTGGGGAGCACGACTGCCGACCTGCAGTTGAAGAAGGCCGCCGACGGCATCGCCGACCTGTTCTTCCGCGGTGGGGTCGAGGGCGAGGCCTACATCGGCAAGTACATGGGCGTCCCGGCGAACCTGCTGCGCAACCCGAACAGCGGCACGCCGAACCTGACCCTCGCCCTGATGGCCAACATCAACTCGGAGATCCCGACGAGCTTCTACACGGAGGCCACGGGCAACCTCAGCATGCCGATGTACGTGCGCAGCATGCACGTCAACGCGGCTGACTCCGCCCAGGCGACCGCGGCGATCACGGAAGCCTTCCAGGGCAAGGGATTCACCATCGGCAACCTCGGCTCGCCCATCGGCGCCGGGTTGTACGTCACCCACGACAACCCGCTGACGGCTCTGCAGTACAAGAGCTACCAGGCCACCATCGACCACAACCCGCAGGAGTTCGCGGACCCGCACTCCCTGCGCGACGTGGTCTACCCGCAGGGCACCACCGGTGGCACCCTGGCCAGCAACTTCCGCAACAAGATGACCGCCTTCGGCGCCGTCATCCCCGGCAACGAGCGCTGGTGGCACACCGCCAACGAGCGGATGAAGGTCGACTCGGCGGTCCAGATGACCAAGATGATGGCCGACGGAATGCTGGAGATGGCCCGCTACACCGGGCCGGCCGGCGCCAAGTTCATGTGGGCGGACATGCCGGGGCTGAACGCCGACCGGGCGGACCTCGACCTGCTCGACGTCACCATCGGCACCTACAAGGACGCGTCGGGCGCTGTCGGCGCGAACCAGTTGGGCAACCAGGCGCTGCTCGGCGCCACCTCGTTCAACATCCCGATGTGGAACGGACGCGGCAACTCGGCCCCGACAGCTGCGGCGTTCGCGCTGGGCCACGAGCCGGGAGGGGTCTACCTGCCCCTGACCGACCCGGAGTTCCAGAGCAGCACGTACGTGGCGCCGATGCGTCTGGAGTTCAAGGTTGAGCGTCCCGGCCACATGTCGGACGCGGCGTGGGCGAAGTTCGTCGCGGGCGGCTACGGCGGCTTCCAGTTCAACATTCTCGTCGGCGGCCAGGTTGTGCCGCTGGCCGTTCCTGCCGGGCAGAGTGCGGACAAGTTCTTCTCGTCGCGTATCTCGGCCAACAACCCCAACGCCATCTACCTGTCGGTCAACCTCGCGATCACCGACGCGCCGTACACCGGGGTTCAGGCCAAGCTCGCGGACTCCAAGGCGGACCTGTACAAGGTCAACCCGACGTACCTGGCGTCGAACCCGGATCCGTTCCCGGGTCGCGGGGCCATCGAGCAGCGGGGCTTCTTCCAGTTCGGCGACGGGCAGAAGAACGCGGAGTTCTCGTCACCCGACGCGGTCTACGTGACAGTGGCCAACGCGGTCACCGACGCGAAGCCGTCGGCTGTGGTGAAGAAGTTGAAGGGCAACACGAACGAGTTGACCATCACGGTGAAGCAGACCCGTATCGACGGCAGCGAGTCTGCTGTGACGGGCACGTTCACCATCAACAACAACGCCGCCGGCACCTACACCGTCGGCGAGCACAAGGTGTACGTCGACACCAAGGGCAACACCCAGATCCGGTCGATCTCCATCGTGTGACTCGTGTGACGCGGAGGTTCCGCGCGCACGAGAGGACAAACGCGGTGGTAGGACGCCCCGACTCAGGGTCAACGCCAACGATGTACGAGGCACATTGACAAACGGAGTGGAACCATCGCCCTCGGTAATGGTTCCACTCCGTTTTGCGCGATGTGGCGCGCAGTGCCATTCGCGTTCCGGGAACCTCCCGGGCTTGTCTCTGCCGGTCAGAGCGGACCCGAGCCGGCGCGGTCAGGCGGCGTCCGCGTTCGGCGCGAACCTGACGTCCAGCCTCCGGTCCAGGGCTCGCGCGAGGCGTTCCAGGACCGGCAAAGTCGGTACGGTGCCGCCAGCCTCGAAGCGGGCCACCGCAGACTGGGTCATGCCGGCAGCTCGCGCGAGTTCGGTCTGACTCCAACCATGCCCTTCGCGCAGGTGACGTACCTCCTGACCAAGCTCGAACGCTATCCGGGTGGCGTCGTAGGTCTCGGCCGCTCCTGGCTCCGCCATTCGGCGCTCGCGCAGGTCATTCCAGTCCAGGCGATCACTCATCGCTCTGCCCCCTCGTTCACGATGTGCCGCTCCGCCACGCACCGTTCAAATGCGCGGCGAGCCCGCTCGACCTCCCGGTCCTCCCGCATCCGCGTCTTGCGGAACACCGTGAGCAGGATGATCCTCCGATCGGAGGCTATCCAGTACGTCACCCGTACCGCGTCGCGCTCCAGGTAGAACCGCAGCTCTCGCAATTGCCGTCGAGTTGCCTGCTGTGCGGCTCACCGAGCAGCACGCCTCGGTTGGCCAGTAGATCGATGTAGAACGCCGCTCGGGCGAAGTCGGCGGTTGGTAGTTCCTCCAGCCAGTCTCGGACTTCTGGTTCCAGCTCCACGCCACCCCAACCCATAGCGTCGATGCTATGGGTTGAGAGGGTTGGGACATGCTCCCCAAGTGCGTGTCGTCAATGACTTCAACCCGAGCGGGTGACGAACGAACGAAACCCCGCGGCACACCTCACCGCTAGCGTGACCTCAGCCCCGACCACGGAGCCAGCATCCAAGCCGCCCGCCCCTCCTGAGTGATTGGATCTACCGATGGAACAGCGAATCAGTCTGGTCACTCTCGGGGTCACGGACGTGGCGCGTGCGAAAGCGTTCTACGAGCAGCTCGGCTGGCGTGGCCAGGAGGTCGAGGAGACGGTCTTCTTCCAGGCCGGCGGCCTGGCTCTCGTCCTGTGGAGCCGCGACAAGCTCGCCGCTGACGCCGGCATCACCGATCCGGGCACCGGTGCCATGACGCTGGCCCAGAATGTGCGCTCCCGGGCGGAGGTCGACGAGCTGATCGCCACCGCAATCGAGGCGGGCGCCGAGGTGACCCAGCCGGCGCGGGAGACGTTCTACGGCGGTTACGCCGGCTGCTTCGCCGACCCGGACGGTCACGTGTGGGAGATCGCCTGGAATCCGGGTTTCCCGCTCGGCCCGGACGGCGCCCTCACCGTCCCCGACTTCGGTGCCGCGGGCTGACCCGGCGGCAGCAGCGGGTTACTACTCGACCGGCGGGCAGAGCAGCCGGTCGACCAGCGGCAGCAGCGGATCCAGGCAGGCCGTCAGCAGCGTGAGGTCACCCGGTGGCGGCGTGGTGGCTACCTCCGTCACGGTGGGCGACGGCGATGGTGTGGGTAGGTCCGGTGTCGGCGGCACACTCGCGGAAGGGGCCGGAGCGGTAGGCGGAACCGGTGCGGTGGACGCGACCGGAGCGGTGTGCCGAGCAGCGGGCGGGGCAGCAGCGGTGGGCGGGGCAGCCGGCGGAGCCGGGGCGCGCGACGGGACCACTGGCCGGGCGGGCTGCGTGGGGTTCGACGGCCCGACCGGTGCAGCACCGGTAACCGGCGTGGGCGCTGCGCGAGTTGGCAGGCTGGTCGTATCCGCCTGGAACGTCACCGGCCCGACCGCACGCGGCGGGACCACAGCGACGACAGCGGACGCCGTTCGCGGTGCCGGCCTTGCCTGCGGTGGCCCGACGGCGGGGCCGAGCGTCGCGACGACCACAGTCGCGACGGCTGCGGCGGCGAGGGCCCGGCGGTCGGGGCGTACCGCGATCAGTGGCGCTTCGTCCGGCTCGGCCGACGGTGGCGGCGTCGGCCGTTCGCGGCGGTGGGTGGCCAGCAGGGCGTCGACCTGGGCGACGACGTCAGCGCGGTTACCGGCGGCGGCAGCGACGGCGAGGGCGAGATAGAAGCGGAAATTGACCACGGCGTTGGCCGGGACGCGCAGCCCACTCAGAGTGTCGCGGTCCGGCAGCAGCGTGACCGGGACGTCGGGGTGGTGCGCGGCGTCGGTCAGCTCCGCGTATCGCCATTCGCGTCGGTGTTCGCGGCCGGCGAAGGCAATGCGGTGGCTGGTCACCACCGCCATGCCGGTGTCGACGACGCGCAGGCCCGCCGGCACTGTGTCGCTCACCGTTTCGGCGCAGGTGAGCGCCCCCGGCGCGGGTAGGCCGGGGACATGCCTCGCCTCGGCCTCGACCAGGTCGGCGACGGGGAGGATCCGGAAGACGAGTTCGTCGTCCTCGAGGTGCACCGGCAGGCCGGTACGTGGCTGCGTGCACCCGAGGAACCCGGCGGCCTCGATCCGCAGGCGGGTCAGGTGGTCGCCGCGTCGTCGCCAGGTGGCGATCGCGGTGCGGTACGCGTGCCGGCGCCGCTCGTTCTCGAGCTCGGCCCAGGCGGCTCGCCAGGTCGGGCACTCCACAGAGGTCACGGTCACACGCGGTACAACCGCTCATGTACGTGACAGGGAACGCGTCGAGGATCGATGCTTCCCTTTGTTCCCGAAAGAGGAGATTTTGCGAACGGTAACACTGCCGCCGTACCGCAACCACGCACCTCGGAAGCACGGGCAATATTGGGTGACCCGAATATAGATCAAGATGAAAGAATGTGCCCGTATTGATCCATTACGGGGGATGGAGCGGCATGGCCGACCACACACGTCATCGGTATTTCAGCAGGTCCCTCCGCGCGACGGCGTTGGCCGTCGCGCTCGTCCTACCGGTCTCCCTGATCAGTCCGCCCTCCGCCCAGGCAACTCCGGCGGCGGTGACCGAGGAGCAACTTCCGGCGTGCAGCGACCCGTCCGTACCGGAGGACATCAACCACGCCTCCATCCGGCTGGAGGGACCGATCGCCGGATCGGAGGTCTCGGTAGACGCGAACGGCAAGATCGCCATCAACGGCTACCTGCACAAGCAGGCAACGATGGTGGACGTCTCGATCGAGAAGACGATCTCGTCCAGCTTCACCTTCGGTCCGCCGCCGCCCGGTGTCACGAACTGGTCAGCCTCGTGGACCACCAGCATGCGCCCGCCGCACCTGGGACCGGTCCAGGTCTGTTCCCGCGCGGAACGTGAGCCCCATCGGTACGCGAAGATCCTGCGCGACATCACAGTGGTGGACCTGATCCCGCCGAGCAACGTCCCCGGCCTGACGGTCGGCACGATCACGGCGACCAGCGCCAAGGTGACCTGGAACGCGGCAACCGACAACTACGGCCTCGCCGGATACGAGGTCACCGTCGACGGCGGCACCGCGCAGCGGACCACAGTCGGCACGCGCTCGTACTCGATCACCGGGTTGGAGCCTTCCAGCAACCACACCGTCTCCGTGGTCGCCATCGACCTGGCCGGTAACAGGTCCGCCACGCCCGCCACGGCGTCCTTCACGACGGACGCGTTGCCGCCGCCGCCGGACGTCGACGCCGGTCTGACCCTGGACCCCGACGAGGGGGGCGCCCTCGCCAGCTGGCACCCGCAGCCCGCCAACGAGACGAGCTACCGCGCCTATCTGGACGGCCAGATCTACGACCAGTTCTCCGTGGAGCAGCTCTGCGTGGACGGCAACGGCAACGTGGCCAACCCGTGCACTGCCGACAGCGTCATCAAGCTCCCGATCGAGCCACTTGAGGAGTACACGTCGTACGCGTTCCGGGTCGAGGCGCTGCGTGCCGACGGCACGGTGGCCCGGGAACTCGCCGGTGACTTCACCACGATGGTCCATGTGGACGAGGTATCGGCGGCGACCACACAAACGACCGCCAGCGAGGCGTCGCAGTGCGCTGGCGCCGGTGGCGACTTCTACATCGCGGCCAGCTCACGCGCCGCGGTGCCGGTACCCGCCGGCAGCACGGAGGTCTTCCTCGGCTGCTACCGGGCATCGGACAGCAGCTGCCTCGACGCCTTCCTGCCCCCGTCGGGCGAGAAGCTGCTCGACTGCGCGGACAGCATCACCAGCATGCTCTTCGCGGTGGCCCCGACCGGCCGCGGCCCGGTGATCGCCTCGGTGGACGCCACCCCGCAGGCCCGCCTGCTGGTGCCGGGCGCGACGGCACCGATCGCCTGGTGTGCCAGCGGAGCCTGCGCGACCCTCCTGGCGCCCATCGCGGAGACGGTGGAGGTTGTGGCGCTTGCTCCGGCCGCCGCCGCCGGCACCTCGTGGATCGTCGTCGGTGCCGCAGGCATCGGCATCGGTGTCGTGCTGGGCGTCCTGCTCGCCATCCTGTTCCCCAGCACGATCGGCGTCAACGGTCTCATCGAGTACCCGATCGAGCACGACGTCGACTTCGACACGTTCGACAACTGGGGCCTGGACGAGGGCGAGTGGTACAACAGCCTGAAGGTCTACGCCGAAGTCATCAAGACCACGAAGCTGGTGGCCGACCAACGCGATCTCCCCTTCGCGTGGGACTCCAGTGAGGACTCGCGACTCAAGCGGATCATCGACGCGGCGTGTACGGCCCAGCGTGGCACCCAGGGCAAAGCCGGATGTGACGACAACGTCATCGTCTACGTCCCCGGCGGCAAGAACTACCGGGGAGAGGACCTCATCCACACCGGAAAGCACATCGTGGCCGCGATGGGTGACGGCGGGTTCCCGCAGCCGCCGACGCGGGCGGTGTGGTTCTACCCGGCGCGCAGCGTGAACGGTCAGGCAGCGCGCGCCAAGGGCTACGACCACGGCTGGTTCAACGACGCGCAGTTCAAGCCGAACGCGTGCGACGTGCGGGTGCCCGGTCAGACCTGCGACGAATTCCCGTTCTGGGCTACAGACCAGGCAGTCAATCTGACCGGTCAGGTCGCCGACCTCGAGCTGGTGCCGACGACGGAGTCGCTGCCGCAGGCCAGAGACATCAACTCGTTCTACGGCAAGTGCAAGGTGACAAACGAAACGAGGTTCGTCGTGTTGCCAGTGAAGCCGTGGGTCGACGCCGGCGGCCCGAGCTTCGCCTTCAAGGTCAGCGGGGGCGGAGCTAGCCTCTGCATGACCCCCAAGGCCCCGTAGCCGAGGAGCTTCCTGATGCTCGATGACATGCGCGTGCTGCGCGACGCGGTGCACGGGTACCGCGTCGCGGCGACGGCTGCCGGCCTCGACTGGCCCGAGCAGCCCGAGCAGCCGGCTGGGCGACCGCCGGATCAGGTCCACCGGATCTTCGACGTGGATCACGTGGCGGAGCAGCTCACCTGGTTGCACTCACAGCGCTGGCCCGACCGGCAGGTGCTGCCCAACGTCGGATGGCGCATGCCCTGGCCGGAGGGCGGGGAAGCGCTGGACTACCTGGGGCTGTCGATCGGCACGCCGTTCCCGTGGCGGCAGCAACTGCCGCTGTTCCACTTCGATTTCCTCCTCTACACGTTCGTCCTCGCGGGCGAGCACGAGGGCGAGATCTGGCGCTACCCGGTCTCAGAAGACTCCTGGGAGTCGGTCTGTGCCGCCACCAGCCTGGCCACGCTGTTCGACCAGTGGACCAGGGGAATCGCCGCCGGTGTGGTCGTCTACGACGAACACAGCAAGTGGCTCCTGGTTGACGACCTGGCCGGGGCCCCCGAGCTCGACCCGCTGGCGTTCCCGGTGAGTCCGGTCGAGGAGACGCTGCTGCAGGCGCGGCAGCGCGAATGCGGGGTCGACATGGCTGCCGTCGAGGACGGCTTCGAGTACAGCGAGGAGTTGCTCGACGCCATCGACGCCGCCAAGGCGTCGCTCGACGCGTAAGCCCTGCTCGCCGTCCACGACAGCGCCGCGGGGGCCCCCCCCCCCACCGGGGGGGGGGGGGGGCGGGGGGGCCCCCCCCCCCACGGAGAGCCGCAAACCCCCCGCACGGCCACACC